>NZ_JBWKNS010000001.1:0-142207 GCF_059415685.1 Sphingopyxis sp. GW821-FHT10B01
GGCCTGAACGGGCATTTCCTCCGGGACCAGCTGATCGTCTTTAAACCCGGCGCCGAAATCATCCTGCGCAGCCATGGGCCGAGCCGATTGATGCTGCTCGGCGGCGAGCCGCTCGACGGCCAGCGGCACATCTTCTGGAACTTCGTGTCGAGCCGCAAGGAGCGGATCGAACAGGCGGCCGAGGACTGGCGCGAGCGCCGCTTCCCCGGTGTCCCCGGCGAAACCGAGTTCATCCCGCTTCCCGAAACCCCGCGCCGCGCGGCGTGAACACTCCCTCCAACCAACCCCAAAGAAAGAAGGATAACATCATGACCTATTCGATCATCGGATCCGGTGCGATCGGCACCGCCCTCGCCCGTCAGTTCGCACGCAAGAACATCCCCGTCCGCGTCGCGAACAGCCGCGGCCCCGCCTCGATCACGCCGCTTGCCGCCGAGCTCGGATCGGCAATCGAGCCCGCAGCACTCGAAGAAGCGCTGGCCGCCGACATCGTCATCCTGGCGGTGCCGTTCACGGCGGTCGGCGAAACGGTCGCCGCGGTGGATGACTGGCAGGGCCGCGTCGTGATCGATGCGACCAACGCGATCGACTTCACCGATTTCTCGCCCGCCAATCTGGGCGGCGAACTGTCGAGTGACCTTGTCGCGAAACAGCTTCCCGGCGCCCGGCTGGTCAAGGGCTTCAACACTCTCCCCGCCGCAGTCCTTGCTGCCGAGCCCGAAGCCTCCGGCGGTCGCCGCACGATCTTCGTGTCGAGCAACGATGCCGAAGCAACCGCTGCCGCCGCAAACCTGATCGATGCGCTTGGCTTTGCCCCGCTCGCACTCGGCCGGATCGACGAAGGCGGCCGGCTTCAGCAGTTCGGTGGCGCGCTGATGGTCCACAGCCTGATCAAGCAGGGCTGAACGCCCCCCTCAGAAGGAGAAAAAACATGCGTATCTCGGACGTCCTGCGGGACAAGAACCACCGGCTCGTCACCGTTGCGGGCAGCGCCCCGATCAGTCAGGCGCTGTCGCGGATGCGCGCCGAAGCGATCGGCGCCCTGATCGTCCAGTCTGGCCACGGCCGCCTGATCGGCGTGTTGTCGGAACGCGATATCGTGCTGGGCCTCGACATCTACGGTGCTGCCGTGCTCAGCAAGTCGGTCGACGATGTGATGACGCTCGCGGTGCCGACCGCAGCGCCCACCGACAGCATCGCCGCGGCCATGAAGCTAATGACCGACCGGCGCGCCCGGCACCTGCCGGTGATCGAGGACGGCCTCGTCGTCGGCCTCGTCAGCATTGGCGACATCACCAAATATCGCCTCGCCGAAAAGACCGAGGAAAACAGCGTGCTGCAGGACATGGCAAAGTTCCGCCTAGCCGCGGCCGCCTGACCTCACCACCCACCTCTGGAGACAGGCAATGAGCGACATTCTCAAAGGCAAGACTGTCATCGTCACCGGCGCATCGGGCGCGCAATCGCGATCGCGGCGGCCGGCACGGCGCGATCCGCCCGTTCAATGCGCGGATGAGCACACGGCTGATCCCGAACGTCTACGCGCTCTATGCCGAAGGCGACACGGTGGTTGCGCATTCCGATACCAAAGGCATGGTGCGCAACGGCAAGCCCTATATCAACAGCTATGCGTGGATCCTGACGCTGAAGGACGGACGGATCGTTCGGGCGTTCGCCTTCTTCGATGCCCATGCGTTCGACGGCTTCCGGATGCGGGGTCAACCCGCTGCGAAACGAACTTTCGTCAAGCGTCGGGCGGCCTACCTCGCCGCCCGACGCTGGGTGTTTACTGGTCGTTGGCGGAAAGGCAGCTTTTACAAAAAGTCTCTAATTGCCGACGCAACAAAGCTGGTTTCATAATATCTTCGTGCGCCACACATTGATGGCCACGACACAGATCGCGGCCACGCTCAACAATCCGGTCCAAAGCAAGGTTCCAAAGGCGATGCCGTCGCTTAGCAGTGGTGGCACGCTCGACGCCCCGATCAGAATCCAACCCGCCGGACGAAGCAGGCGTGGCGGCTGAGCCCCAAGGTCACGCCGCACCGTTCGCCAATGCTGCACCTGGCTCAGCCCCAGCGCAGCAAAGCCAAGCGATGCAAGAAGGACCCCGATAGAAAGAAGGAGCATCTTCATTCAGCTACGCCCCGCGCTGCTAAGGCAGCCGCCTTGTCACCACTGCCCAGCATGAAGGCACTTCCGGCGGCAAGCATGGCGCCGGCCAGCAAGGACAGATCGACACCGGCGCTATGCCAGAGCCCCGCCGAAATCGCTGCCGAAAGGCCCGTATCCGTCGTCAATGCGTTGAGAGCGACCGCGAGGACACATCCTGCCGCAACCGCCCACGCCTGCTCGCGCCATGCGGCATGGCCGCGCGCCAATGCGTGAACGGCCGAAGCGATCCAGACCAGATGGAAGACCCATATTTCGTTCGCTGCCCGGTCCGCCGGACCGATCGGTAGCAAGCGATTGGCGATGAAGAAGCCAAGCGTTGCCAGCAGTGGCCCCACCGTCGCTGCAATCGCGAAACCCTCGACGAACCGAACGCCCCGACGCCCTTCCCTTGCGTGCCGCTTGCGGCGCGATTGAACCCAGAAGAGCATGCCGGTCGCGATCAGCAAGCATCCGGCGAGGCCCGATAGGAAATAGAGCCAGCGCAGTGGCCAATGGTCGAACTGGACGAGGTGGATACCATAGAGAAAATCATAGGCCCGCCGTGTGCCCGTCGACGGCGATGCGCCAAGACGCGCACCGGTTGCCGCATCGAACCACATGGCTTCGGTGCTGAACGAAATGCTTCCACCGTTCGGAGGACGAAGCTCGATGTAGCTGTTGGCATCGCCCGGGTGGACGATCTGGACATAGTTGGGCCGCGCTCCCCAATAGGCTTCCGCCTGATCGCGCAGCGCGTCCAAGGCTATGGGAGGGCCTCCGGGCCTCCCTGCAGCTTCGCGCGAGAAATAGCCCGCCGCCATCGCCTGCGGATCGCCCCTGAACATGATCGCCTGCGCCGACGGCAGATAGGTGTAGGTGAAGATCGCGACGCCGGTGAACGAGATCATCAAGAGGAAGGGCAGGAAGAGCACCCCCGACAGATTGTGAAGGTCAAGCGTCGTTCGCTGCGGCTTTCGGACGATACGCAGCGTAAAGAAATCGGCGAATATCTTGCGGTGAATGATCACTCCCGAAATGCACAGCGCGACCATGATCACGGCGGCGAACGCACAGAGGAAGAGTCCAATACCGCCCGAGTTGAGATTATAGTGATAGGGATAGAAAAAATCGGTCGCGCCCGCCGTCCCCTCGTCGGGCAGGATTTTCATCGCGGCCGGATCTATGAAGCGGCGCAGATGGGAGCCGTCAGCGAAGCTCGCTTGCACCTCCGCGACCGGAACGCGTTCGTCGGGGAGGATCATCCGCCACCCGCGCGATCCTGCGACCAGATCGCGCACAACCGGCACGAGCGCATCGGCCGACACGGGTTGAGCAATCGGCAACCGGGTGGCCGGCATCGTCCAGCGATCGATTTCGCGATCGAAAACCGCGAGCGTCCCGGTCCAGAAAATGATGAAGAGCAAAGCGCCGACGACCAGACCGAACCAGGTGTGGAACCAGTTCAGCGCCAGACGAAGGTCGCCCGGATCATCGGGAAGCGTCGGCGCGCTCATGGCATGACCCCGCCGACGGGCATGGCGGGGGCGATCATCCATGCCGTGCCGTGCGTCGTCGCCGCCGCGACGATCAGGGCGGCCCACACGCGCAGGAGACGCCGTTCGGCAAAGCACCACAGCATCAGGAAAGCAAAGAGAAGATAGCCCAGAACGCTGCCGATGATCAGTGCGTCCGACCGGCCAAGTCCGGCTCCGACGACCAGCGAAACGCCGATCAACGCCGCCGCGCCCGCGGTCGTCGCATAAGCGCCCACTGTCGCGGCCGCCACGCGGCCGGCGATCCTCAAGGCCGGTCCGGCGAGCGGCGCGCGCTGCGGGTCCAACTTCAGAACTTCGTCTTGACGTTGACGCCGAAGGTACGCCGCGCTCCCGCCTGTCCATATACCGATGCGGCGTCGCGATCAGCGAAGGCCAGATATTTCCTGTTGAACAGATTTTCGGCGAAAGCCGCAATTTCCCAATTGCCTCGTTTGAAGCCGGCCTGCGCATTGACGATGATGCGCGAAGCGATCTCGTCAGGCGTTCCTTCGCCAAAACGCGCGGTGTAGGCGGTCGTGTATTTGGCATCGCCGCCCAGAAACAGGCCATTTTCGAAGGCATAGCGTCCGCCGAAAGCAAGGCTCAATTCCGGCGCGTCGGGGAACCGCTCTCCCGACATGTCACCGAATGCTGCGGTATCGAACGCCTTGAACTTTGTATTGAGATAGCCGAGCGACGCGAAGAGCGAGAAATTCCTGGCCAGCATAAGGGTCGGTTCGATTTCGAAACCCCAGCTCCGCGAAGATGCTGCGTTGACGGTGATCGTGTAGCCGGGTCTCGACGAGTCCGGCGCAATCTCGACCTGCTGGTCGCTATACTCCGTAAAGAAGATGTTGGCGTTGAGCGTCAGTCTTCGGCCCAGCATCTGTCCTTTGTAGAAGAGCTCGTAGTTCCGGGCGGCTTCAGGCCCATAATAGACGTTGTCGCCGGTGTCGCGGTCGAGGAAAAAGCCACCCGTGCGAAACCCTTCCGAATAGGTAAAACCTATCCGATGCTGCTTCGATAGGTCCTTTGCGATTCCTATCCGGGGAACCGCGTTGGTCTCGTCGAATTTATTGTAGTTCCCGAATAGCTGAGGGGCACCGGCAAAAATGCTGTCGCTGACCTCGGTGGTCTCCTCCTCCAGATAGTCGAGACGGCCGCCAACCGTGAGATGCCAGGTGGGTACGAACTCATAGGTGACCTCACCGAAGAGCGCGACATTGTTGGTCTTGCGAATGAAAATTTCATCAAGGCTGGTAAAAAAGGGCGTCGAGACGAGATTCAGCGCTGAATCGAACTTCTGGCTGCTGCCGAATATCCCCGCCACCCAGGTCCAGCGGTCGCCCTTATAGTTAAGGCGCAGTTCCTGCGAGACCATCTCGTCGACGACGATGCCTCTCATCCCGTCAGGAACTCCCGGCTCTCCGGCATCGACCGACAGGCGGCGGGTCTTGCCCGACGTGAAACCCGTCTGAGAGGTCAGTTTCAGCCTGTCGGAAAAATCATGGGTGATTTCGAGACCAACGTTGTGGACTTTGATCTCGCGATATTCGGCGAAGCTGTCGAGCAGGATTCCGCTGAGATTGTAGCCATCGCCGCGCCGATCATCGAGCGTGAAGTCGCCATTCTCGAAAATGAGCCGTTCATTAGGGCGATCATCCGAATAGGAATAGCTCACCACCGCCCGGGTATCGGGCATCTCCGATGGCGTCAGCAGGACCTTGGCCCTGATCGTACCGCTCAATTCGGTTCTGAGATCATCCAGATAATTGTAATTTGCATATCGCGGATAGTGCACGTCGGTGTCCTGCACCTGATATACGCCAGCGACGCGAACCGATATCTGGTCGTCGAGAATGGGCATGTTGACCATGAAAGCGCCGCCCCGCAAATCGCGGTTTCCGATCAGGCCGGATAGTTCGGCTTCGCGTTCGAATGTCGGATCCTTGGTCTTGATGTAGATCGCACCGGCCGAAGCCGCCCGGCCGCTGAGCGTCGATTGCGGCCCGCGATAAACTTCGACCTGCTCGGTATCCCAGAGGTTGCGTGCACCGAAGCGCGCACCGTATCGGGTCTGCAGCACGCCATCGACATAGAGTGACCCGGTCGGCGCGCCGGCCGGGGTAAAGCCTTCCGAACTGATACCGCGGATGACGAAGCCCGAGTTGGTGAACGCCGAATCCATGACGTTGCCGAGACGGCGGAATGTCTCCTGCGTGTTGCGGATCTGGCCGTCCTCGATATTTCGCGAGGTGACGACGCCGACACTGGATGCGACTTTGTCCAATGTGGCCGTTTCGCGCGCGCCATAGACGATGATGATGTCGTCTAGCTGCGCGGTCTCCGCATTCGACGACACAGACGAAGGAGCCGCACGCCTCGGCGGGCGGACGGCAACGGGGCGCGGGCGGGCACCGCGCGCGGCGACCACGGAGAAGCCGCCCTTCCCGTCGTAGCGCGCGATCAGATCGCTGTTTGCCAACAATCTGCTGAAGGCTTGCTCGGGCGTAAAGCTTCCGCGCAGCCCACCGGTGCGCCGCCCCCGGACAAGTGCCGGATCCACCGTTACCATGACGTCGGCCTGCCGCCCCAATCGCGCGATGGCAGACCCCAGCGAGCCGGCCGGAATATCGAAACTGCGCGTCGACTGCGCTTGCATCTGCGTCTGTGCCCGGGCGTCCTCGGCCCCCGTCAAACCGACAGCACCGGCAAATGCTATCGCGGCCGCGCCATGCAGGATGCGCGTGCGGAAATCATGCATTCAAAACCCCCTTGTGTCACTGCTTTCACAAAGGGGACGATGCGGATCGGCAAACGGCTCAAAGAAAATTCAGAACCGGCGCGTGACAAGGATTTCCTGTGCAGAGCGGCGGACCTGAAGATTGCCGATCCTGCCAACCCCTTCGATCGCGCGGTCGATGTCGCGCAATGGGAAGCTTCCCGTTATTCTGACGCCCTCGAGCAACGCCGCGTCGAAGCGGATAGGCCGCTTACTGTAGCGGCTCAGTTCGACCAGCACGTCGGCAACATTCTCATCATCGACTTCGAGCCAGCCACTCGACCACATGGCAGCCATTGACGGATCGACAGGAGTTTCGGTCGAGACCCGTGCGGGCGTGACACGCGCCCGCTCGCCTGCGGAAAGGACGCGACATTCCCTTTCATTCGCCGCCGTGCTGCCAGGGCAGACGCGGACATGCGATTCGATGACGGTAACCAGCGTGTAGTTTTGCTCGCGTCGCACAGCGAAAGCGGTCCCCATCGCCGTAGCGGAGCCGTGAGCCGTCTTCACCACAAAGGGAGCGGGCCCGTCCTTGGCGACTTTTGCAAAAAGCTGGCCGCTGATCAGGCGAACTTCCCGCCGCCCCTCGTCCAGGTCGATCCCGATAGCGCTGTCGGTATCGATGACGGCTTCGCTGCCATCCGCCAGCGCGAGGGTACGCAGCTCGCCCCGTCCCGTTTGATAGTCCGGAAAATGATCGCGAACAAAATCACTGCGTATTCCGGCCCAGCCGAAGGCGACAAGCAGGGCGATCCCGAGCAATCTCCCACCGCGGCGGGCATAGCTGGAGCTGTTTCGTTCCAGCATGGCATGCAACGCAGCGCGCTCGAAATCCTCCGTACGGTCCACCCTGTCATCGAACGCGCGCATATTGTCGAGTATAGTCTGGTGAAGCGGATCCTCGGCACACCAGGCCGCAAGCGCCAGCCGTTCCTTCTCACTCATATCGCCTGCGTCGAGCGCAGCTGCCCATTGCGCGGCCTGCTCGATCATGTCCGACGTCGGATGTGCTTGGAAAGTTTCGGTCACTCAGCCCATGTAGGCGATCGAATAGCAACGTGCATAGGCCAACGCGATATGCCGTTTCACAGAGCTTAGCGAGATTCCCAACCGAACGGCGATTTCTTTCTGCTCCAGCCCTTCCAGGCGTCGAAGGAGGAAGGCCTGCCGCGTTTGCGCAGGCAAGGTTTCGAGCAAGTCCGTGACGGCCTGGAGGAGCTGGATTGCGTCGGCGATCCGCTCGGGCGTGATGTCCTCCGCGTCGGGCCCCGATATCGCAATCGCGTCAACCACCGCCCGCTCGACCTCGCGCCGCCTGATGTCATCGATCAGAAGGCGCCGAGCGACCGTCGCAAGATAGCTGCGGGGCGTGTTCGGCGCGGCAAATAACGGACGTTCCAATAACCGGCAGAATGCGTCCTGCGTGATATCCGCCGCCCGGTGCGAGCAGCGCGTGTGCCGGTAGAGCCACTCACGCAGCCAATCGGCGTGAGCTTCGTAAAGGGAGCCGATTTCCCGTTGTGCCGCTCTCGCGTTCACTTCACATCCCCGATCGCATTGCCCGCGAATTGAGTGAATCAACGAGCCGGCCGGATATCAGATATAGCTCTTGCGAATTATTTGCAATAATATCTCAATCGAATTCACCCTGCTGGCATTCGGCGGGGCTATGGCGGTGAGCGGCGCGCAGATGATCGCTGGCCCTTATCGGTGATGGGACTCGGAGGCCTCCTCAGGTCCTACAATGTGGCACCCGCCAAAAATCGCTGCGCGAACCTCCGAACCCTGGGCCAGTTCCACGGTCTGCAGCATCCGATGGCAGCTCTCCTCGCGACTCCAGTAAATCGCAGCCAGAACTGCGCTGAGGACTATCACTCCGATGGTAAGAAGTCCGGCGCGGCGCGGCATCAGTGGAAGACCGAAAATTTCATAAATCTTGTGACACCGATAACGAAATATGGCCGATTGAAGACGTTCTGCTTTCAGGCGAATTTTGAACAGCGCCGACATTCGATAGGCATCACTGGCGTTGGTTTCAAGGATCTCCTCCCGCTGAGGTGACGCGGCGAATGCCCTAACAATCCAAGCGGACCACTCGATCAAGGCCCGCCATAGGCGCCAGGCGGCAATGACCGGATTCATGGTTGGCCAGAATGGTGTTGATGCCTTAGAGCCTTATGATCGCGGGGGTTTTGTGGTTTGAAGAGGACAGGATCGGAATGATAGGGACCCAAATGAAATGGCTGGCCGGCGCTGTGGTTGTAGGTGCTTTGAGCTTCAGCGCCCCGGCGCTCGCACAGAAAGGCGACAGGCAATTGCCGGGCCAGCTCGACGAAAATAGCCAGCGCGACGGTCGGCCTTATCAGGTACGCACAATGACGCTTGAGGCAGGCAAACGCTACGCTTTCACCGCGGAGTCGGAAGAGTTTGATCCCGCACTCAGACTCTCTTTCGCCAATGCCGGGGACGAGGAAATCGCCGAAGACGACGATGGCGGCGAAGGCAATAATGCCTATCTCGAATTCGTACCTGCACGGAGCGGCGAATACCGGTTGCGTGTGGTCTCGGTGGGCGACAGCATGGGAAGCTATACGCTAAACGTGCGTGAGCTGGCACCGCTGCCGGCGCCGCAGCAGCCGACCGTAGTGGGTAGCAGTTCCATCGCCTTCAAACATTATGCCGGAGCCCTCACACGGACCGACGGCGAAATTCGCGGTCGCCGTGTCGATGATTATCTGTTCCGCTTCGAGGCAGGCAAGCAGATCATGATTTTCATGGACCGCGATGCCGACGGCCTCGATCCGGTCGTCGAAGTCCATGCCGGCAGCGACCGCTATAGCACCGACCCCATCGCGAGCGACGACGATGGCGGTGACGGGATGAACGCCTTTCTGATCTTCACGCCGGAAGAAAGCGGCGAGTATATCGTCCGCGCAACCAGCGCGGGCAGCGAGCGCGCAATTGGCGGCTACAAGTTGCGGGTCGGGCAACAGCCCTGATCGACGGACTCAGGCGGCTTGGCGGGCGGTTTCTGGATCATGTGGACGGCAAATGTTACCAAGGGCACGGTGTTGACACCCTGTTTCCACACGCGCGAACGGCAGGTTTCGGGCAGCGGTCTCGCGGCCGGCTACGACTTAGATCAAGCGCAAGTCGGCCAGTCGCGATCTGGCCGGTAGAAGACGGTCTGCCTTTGAAGCGAAATTGGCGAAAGCGGACGCGAGCGCTGCGCCAACTTTGCTCCGCCCGCACGAATGTTCTCGGGCACGTGCGGCAACGTGGCCACTAGATATCGTAAACCTCGATTTGGTCCTGGCCAAGCATCACTGTAACTTACTGTTCACTCTGAGATAATAAGATCGTATCGACATAGTGCAAAATAGTCTCGGGGGGGTTATTCGATGGCTGGTTACATTCGTTCGGGATCCGAATTTATCGTCAACACGGCGATGCCAAGAAGTCAGGCGCAGTCCGACGGCACGCTTCTGGCCAATGGAAATTTCGTCATCACCTGGATCGATGCAGACTTCAACACAACTGCCGGTCGATTTGTCCGAGCCCAAATTTTCCAGCCCGACGGCACACTGGTCGGGACCGAACTCACCCTCGACAGCTCCAACGACGGCAGCAGCAATCCGGTGATCACCGGACTGGCGGGTGGCGGCTTCGTCGTGATCTGGACTTCGCTCGCGACGATGTACGCGCAAGTCTATGACGCCAGCGGCGTGGCCATGAGTTCGCGGCTGGCCGTACCCGCCGGCAACTCGGTGCAGTATCCGGAGGTGGCCGCGCTTGCGGGCGGCGGCTTTGCGATCGCTTGGCACGATACGCGGACGACCGGCAGCGATGCTTCGGGAACCGGCATAAGGGTCAGCACCTTCGATCAATATGGCGCGGCGGTCACTAGCCAGACGTTAGTCAATACGGTGACTAGCGGCAATCAGGGCGATGCGTCGATCGCGGCCTTCCCCGGCGGCGGCTATGTGATCACCTGGACCGATCGCAGCATATCGCCATGGCGCGCGAAGGGGCAGCTGTTCGACGCGTCGCACAACAAGGTCGGTTCCGAATTCCAGATCGACATCAATGGTACTACCACCGGCTCGGTCGAATCGTCGGTAACCACATTGGCAAACGGGAATTTTGCCGTAGCGTGGTACGGCGGCGGCTCGGAGCACCGTATCCAGATTTTCTCGGCGACGGGTACTGCCGTTGGAACCCCGATCAGCGTGCCGACAAGCTTGAACGGGATACAGGTTGGGCCGGTTATCGCCGGATTGTCGGACGGCGGCTTTGTTATCGGCTGGAAAGCAGATTCAGGCGCTTTTTCGGATGGTTCGGGTGCCGGCATCTTCATCCAGACCTATGACGCCAGCGGCCAGCCGGTCGGGGGGCACGAACTCGTCAACAGCCAGATCGGTGGCGACCAGGTCCTGCCGTCGATCGTGGCGCTCGCCAATGGCGGCTTCGTCGTCGACTGGACCGACCTCAACGCATCAGGCGCCGACAATGACGCCGTGCGCGCGCAGATTTTCACGCCCGACACAAGCACGACGCCCGCCACCGACGTCATCATCACGTCGGCAGGTGGCGGCGCTGAGGGTTTGGTCGAGGTGTTTGAAAATGAGCGGGCGGCGGCCTTCGTCCGCGCGACCCCGGCAGCGACCAGCGGCCCGATCCAGTATTCCATCACCGGCGGCGGCGATGCAGCGAGTTTCTCGATCGACGCAAACAGCGGACTGCTACGCTTTGTCGCGGCGCCCGATTTCGAGGCCCCAGCAGACTTCGACGGCGACAACAGCTACGAGATCGTCGTAACCGCGAGCGATGGCGTGCTGAGCGACAGCCAGACGCTTACCGTCCTTGTTTCCGACCTCAACGAGGGACCGACGATCACGTCCGCTACAACCTTTGCGGCATCGGAAAACAACCCGGTCGCCGGGACGATCACAGCGGTCGACAAGGAAGGTGACGGCATCACCTACATGATCGTAGGTGGCTCCGAAGCTCTCGCCCATTCCACCGCCGCTTATTATGATTCAACGAAATTCTACCTGAATCCGATGACCGGGGTGCTGACGTTCAATTCGGCGCCCAACTATGAAGCACCTGCGGACTTTGGCGGCGATAACGTGTATAATCTCCTCGTCCGCGCGACCGACGCGAATGGATCCCCTTCGACAGCACAGGTGATCACGATCACGATCGGCAATGTCGCCGAAGGGACGACCATCTCGTCGAACGGCGGCGGGGCCACCGCCGCTTTTTCGATCGCCGAAAACCTGACGATCGCAACGACCGTCGTCGCACGCGACCAAGTCGGCCCATCGATCACCTATTCGATTTCGGGCGGTTATGACGCCGCCAAATTCGCGATCGACGCAACGACCGGCGTTCTTACTTTCATCACCGCGCCCAATTACGAAGCGCCGAACGATTTCGGAATGAACCGGATTTACGATGTAACGGTGTCCGCAACCGATGGCCTGCAAACAGATACGCAGGCGCTCGCGATCTCGATAACGAACATCAACGAAGCGCCGCGCATCACCTCCAACGGTGGCGGCGACACGGTGTCCATTTCGGTCGAGGAGAATCCCTACCTGTCCGTACTGACGCTCTACGCAAATGATCCGGAAAACGTGGTCCCGACCTATGCGATCATAGGCGGCGCCGACGCGTCTCTCTTTTCGATCAATGCAACGTCGGGCAGCCTAAGATTCATCGGCTCGCCCAATTTCGAAGCCCCGACCGATGCCGGGGCCGACAATGTCTATGATGTGATCGTCGCGGCAAGCGACGGCAGCCTGACCGACACCCAGGCGATCGCGGTCACAATAACCAATGTCAACGAACGACCGGTCATCACCTCGGCGAGCAGTTTGTCGGTCGCAGAAAACAGCACCGCAGTGACGACGATAACCTCGACCGATGACGAAAACCAGCCGCGGACCTACTCGATTGCCGGTGGTTTCGATGCTGCACGTTTCACGATCGATTCGGTGACAGGCGCGCTCCGCTTCGTGGCTGCTCCCAATTATGAGGCGCCCAACGATTCGGGGGGCAACCGCATCTATAATATCGACGTCGCCGCCAGCGACGGGACGTTGACCGGCACAAAGAGCCTCGCGGTCACAGTGACCAATGTTGCCGAGACGCCCGTCATAACCTCGTCCAGCACCTTTTCGGTCACGGAAAACAATCTGGTCGTAGGAACCATCGCGGCGACCGACAGCATCGCCTATGCCATCGTCGGCGGTGCCGACGCCGCGCGTTTTTCGATCAACACCGCGTCGGGCAGCCTGAGTTTCGTCAACGCGCCCAATTATGAGGCGCCGGCCGACGCCGGGAGCGACAATGTCTATGGCGTGATCGTGCAAGCCAGCGATAGCGGCCTGATCGCTATACAGGCGATCACGATCAGCGTGCTGAACGCGAACGAAGCGCCGGTCATCACCTCGTCCGGTACCTATTCGATCGCGGAGAACAGCACTTCGATCACGATGATCACCTCGACCGATCCGGAAAACCAGGCCCGAACCTATGCGATCGCTGGCGGCAACGATGCCGCGCGGTTCGCGATCGATTCCGCGACCGGCGCGCTCAGCTTCGTAACCGCACCCAATTATGAGGACCCAAAAGATTCCAACATCGATAACATCTACAATGTCATCGTTGCAGCGAGCGACGGGACGTCAAGCGGGACGAAGAGCCTCGCAGTCACCGTCACCAATGTCGCCGAAACGCCCGTCATCACAACCAGCGCCTTCTCAGTCGCGGAGAATATCCTGTCCGTCGGGAGAGTCTTGACGACCGACAGCATTACCTATGCCATTGTCGGCGGCGCCGATGCCGCGCGCTTTTCGATCCATAGCCCCACTGGTGCCCTGCGTTTCATTACCGCGCCCAACTACGAGGCACCGACTGATGCCGGAACCGACAATGTCTATGACGTGATCGTGCAGGCCAGCGATAGCGGCCTAATCGACACGCAGGCGATCGCTGTCACCGTGACCAACGTCAACGAAACGCCCGTCATTGGCCTAGCAAGCAGCTTTTCGGTTGCGGAAAACACAACCGCAGTGACGACGATCACTTCGACCGACCCCGAAAACGAGACGCGAACCTATTCGATTTCGGGCGGGCTCGACGCCGCGCGATTCATAATCGACCCGGCAACCGGCGCGCTCAGCTTTGTGACCGCTCCCAATTATGAAGCGCCGAATGATTCGGGCGCGAACCGCGTTTACAACGTCAACGTCTCCGCCAGCGACGGGACGACGAGCGCGACCAGAAACCTCACGATCACCCTGACCAACGTCAACGAAGCGCCGTTTATTACATCCAACGGCGGCGGCGAAACCGCAGCGATCACCCTCAACGAAAACGGCACGGCTGTCACGACGGTCTCCTCGACCGACCCTGAAAACACGGCGCGCACATACAGCATCGCTGGCGGCGCCGATGCCGCCTTGTTCACGATCCATGCGACGACCGGAGCGCTCAAATTCCTCGCCGCGCCCGATTTCGAAGCGCCCGCCGATGCTGACGGCAACAATATCTATGACGTCGTCGTCCAGGGGAGCGACGGCAGCCTCGCCGACACACAGGCGATTGCAATCACCGTCGCGGATGTCAGCGAAGGCATGTTACGTATGTCGGCCGGCGGCACCAACGCCTCGGCGCGCAAGCCGCAGTCCGTCACCTCCTATGATAGCGCGACTGCGATTGATCGCCGCATCGACCTGATGCGCCAGGATATGGCCTCGTTCGGGGCCAAACCGGGCGCGGGCGACCTTGGGAGAGCTCATGAACGACAAAATGTCGCATATGACTATTTTGCCTGATCCGTTTGGCGCGCGCGGGGTGGTAGTGGGCGTTGAGGTCGCGCGAATGCCCGAATCCCAGCATTCAAGTTGACATCCGGAATGTCCGGTATGAGGCGCAAAGCTGCCAGTCGCAATCTGGCCGCTGGCGGTCGGGCGGCTTTCGGGGCCAAGTTGCAATAAGCCGACATCCGTCTGGGCGAATGTCGGCTTCCCAAACGGATCGGCCATCATCGGCCTTCGGACCGCGCACGCACCGTGCTGAAGTCATGACGCACAAGCAGGTCGCCGTTCCGCCACACCGGCACGAGCAGATCTTCCTCCACCGCGATCCCATCGAGCCTTGCCGCCGCCATCCGTCCGTCCTTCATCACCACCGCCTGCCGCCCGGCCTTGCTCGCCTTGCCGGGGTCGGTGCTCGGCATCTTGAACACGTCGTGCCACTCGCCGTCGGCGCCGAGCATCGCATTCGCCTTCATCGCGAAGCGCAGCGTATCCCGGTTGACATGCTGCAACATCCCGCCGCCCATACCAAAAGCGATATTGTCGATCGCAAAGCCTTCTTCGATCATCCGATCGACGAGCAGTCCGATGCTGTCGACCGTCATCCCGTCGCCTTGAATCACACGGACATGCGGATCGAGCACACGATAACCCTTCCCATTCACGCTGCCGCCGAACTTTTCCCACAGTTTCTTGACTGTGCGCAGCGGCGTTTCGATCGGGTCGCCACTGTCGGGCCGCACGACAAGCGTGCCCTGCCGCGCCAACACCTTTTCGCGCAGGCTACCGCCCCAGATGTCGGCAACCGCAACGTCGAGATCATAGCTGTCGGACACGACCGCTACGATCCGTCCTTCGCCGTCGAAACGATCGAGCATATTCGCATAGGCCGCTTCCTCGCGCGCGCGGCCCCAACTCGTCATCGTGCTATGCTCGGCCGCCGGGATGGAAAAGCCGGCCATGTCGGCGCCATAATAGCGCCGTGCCGCGACCAGCGCTTCCATCGTATCGGTGCCCTGGAAGTTGACAAGATGCGCCAAGCCGCCCAGCCCCGCGCTCTCCGCAGAGGATACGCCGCGCGCACCGAAATCATGGAGCTTGAACGGCAATTGCCCCTCAACGTCGTCGGAGCTCTTCTCGAGGCCCGCGCGGATCACGGCCTTGCACTTCCAGCTCAGCGTTGCGACCGTCGTCGGATACCAGATCGCGCGCAACATCGCCGTCTCGATGAAGGTCGTCAGCCAAGGCATGCGCGGATCGGTATTTTCGAGCTGCACCAGCGGTACGCCTGCGGGAACGATCGCCCCCTCGGGCAGCGCCTTGATCTCGAGCGGCAGATATCCGCCATGGTCGGCGACGATAGCCTCCCAGCCTCCGCGGTTGAACGGCACACCGTGCGCGGCGCAGATTGCCTCGGCTTCATCGACGTCAGCCTTCGTCACCGGCTGAGTGAAATAGTCGAGCAACAGCGGCTGGAGCCCCAGGAAGACTATCTCGTCGGAAAAGGGGTTCGGGCGCGCCTCGACATAGGCGCTGATGACGCGTGCCTCGGGCGGATATTGCAGGAAGTGACTCTGCTTGTAGCTGTCAGTCGCCAGGATCGGGTTTTTCATGATGTGAACTCCTCACATTCGTGTCTGTCGGCAGGACTCCCCTGCCAGTAATTAGAGATCGGCCATCTCTTCGATGATCGACCAATGGTCTTCGAAGAACATCTGCGGCGACAGGTCGCCGAGCCGGTACCAGCGCGCATGCGCGGCGTCGTCACCACCCTTGACCGCGAACAGCTTGCGCCGTTCGGGCAGGCGAAACAGAAAGGCGTGGGTGATCACGCGGCCGCGAAGACTGCGGTTCGGTGCATCGAACACCCGCGTGCGATGATCTTCGACGAAGCTGCCGAGCATTGCGGGCGGGATCTGCCCTTTGCTGTCGGATATCCCCGTTTCCTCGCGCAGTTCGCGGATCGCGGCGTCGCGGATGCGTTCGCCGGCATCGACGAACCCGCCGGGCAGCGCGAGCAGTCCCTTGCCCGGCAGCCGCCCGCGCTCGACGAGAAGGATATGCCCCGACTGTACAACGACGGCGTCGGCGGTGACGAACGGCCCTTTGCCCCATTGGCCGGGATAGTCCGCGAGATATTCACATTCGTCGAGCAGGGAGCGGAAATCGTCACCCAGCTTGAACGCGTCGAGCCAGGACGCGACGTCGGCGGTCAGGATCGACGCAGGCACTTCCGGGATGCGCTGGAAATAGCGCCGCCGCACGTCGGTCGAACTGAAGGTACCGTACTGGCTGTCGATCTGGATGTTGTCCCACTCGGGAAAGAGACGGAGATAATAGGAGGAGGCGTCCTTCCCGTAGCCGGTCAACGCGACTTTGAAATCGGCGATCCCGTGACTGCCGAACCCATGGCCATTGCCGATATCGAGGATGATCCGGTTCACGCGCCGCTGCACCTCGGTCACCCACGCAGTGTCTGAATAGAGATGATCGTCGAGTGGTTCGACGATCAGCCGCTCTTCGGCCATTTCGTGGCGAAAGGCGGCACGCAGCATCGCGGCGCGCTCGTCGAAGGTGAAGGGGTTGCGTGGGTCGCGCGCGACATTTGCCGACCCCACCAGCACGATCAGCCGCTCGACCTGCTGCAACGCCTCCCGGATGACATGTTCGTGCCCGACATGCAGCGGTTGAAAGCGCCCGATGAAGACGCCGAAATCTGCCTTTTTCATCGCTCGAGACTCCCTCGATCCAACTTCCGCCCCGGACTCCCCGGGGCGGCCCGCCTCCGATTCGGTGGCGCCGGGTAACTTATATTCATTTGACATATATCTAGTCAAGATATAAGAAGATGCCATGTCCGATGCCTATAATCCCGCTGATTTTCCATCGCTCGCGGTCACCGTCGACCTTGTGCTGATGACGGTCTCGGACGGCCGGCTGGCGGTTTTGCTGCAGCGGCGCAACGAGCCGCCACACAAGGGCGACTGGGCGCTACCGGGCGGCTTTGTCGGCGTGAGAGAAAGCCTCGATGAGGCCGCAGAGCGCATCCTCACCGATAAGGCCGGACTCTCGCACGCATGGCTCGAACAGCTTTACAGCTTCGGAGATCCCGGCCGCGACCCGCGGATGCGCATCGTCACCGTCGCCTATTTTGCGCTGCTACCGCACGAGGCGTTGGCGAAGGCGCTCGACAGGCGCCAAGATCTCGCGCTCGTTCCGCTCGACATTCCTTGGCCGGGAGAACAGGGCGGTCCAGTCGCCGCACTCGGTCCGGATCGCCGCCCCCTGCCCCTCGCCTTCGATCATGACGACATCCTCGGCCATGCGGTGAAGCGGCTGCGCGGCAAGCTCGACTATTCACCTATCGCCTTCGCGCTGCTCCCGCCGCGCTTCACCCTACGCGCGCTGCAGGACGTCCACGAAGCGATCCTCGGGATCGGCCTCAACAAACCCGCCTTCCGCCGCCGCATGCTCGACAAGGGCTGGATCGAGGGGACCGGCGAACGTGAAGAAGGCGGCGCGTTTCGACCGGCCGAACTTTATGGGGTGAAGCTGGGTGCCCCTTGACGGCCGATCATGGAACGGCGGCATTTGGAAACACATCTTTGGAAAGGAGACGCGGCCGATCTTTTGGTCGTGTTCGCAACTAGACCTGCACCAGATAGCCGATGGAGACCCCGAAGATCATCCCGATCCAAATAGGCACAGTCGCCGGCAGCCCATCCAATCACTCCCCCTGCCCCACCGATGCGGGGCCTGGTGAGGAGATTCGTCTGCCGGTGCCCTCCCAACATCTTCGAAAAACTCTGGTCAATCGACGCGACTCATCCGCGTGTCTATCGAGCCGCAGAACAATGCGCGGCCCTTACGCATATCGCTATTCGTCGCTGATCTCGATCGTGCCGGGATTCGCGATGATGTCCTTAAGCGCCGTTGCGTCACCTTGCTTGATGACGCCGTAGATGGGAAGCTCCGCGAGCGACGGGTCGCGGAGTTGCACGGTTTCCTGTGAGTAGAGATTGACTGTCTCGATCACGCGCGACAGCGGTTCGCCGCGAAAGATCAGAATGCCGCGCGTCCAGGCCGTCGCACTTTCGACATCGGCGCCGTTCGACTGCGAAATGAAGCTGACCTGATTATTCTGGCCGCGAGTGACGCCGAACCGCACGAGTTCGCCCTTTCGGGCCTCCTTGCCGCCATTCACCACCCCGGTCTTCGCATCGGCCAGCAGGATGCGGACCACCCCTTCGACGACCGTCACGATCGCCTCGTCCTTGCCGGCGACCACATCGAAGGCAGTCCCTACCGCCCGCACTTCGCCTTGCGCGACCTGCACGATGAAGGGCCGCGCCTTGTTCGACGCGACGTCGAACAAGCCCTGTCCGCGCGACAGCAGGATGCGGCGCTGAGCTTTGCTATAACGAACCTCGACCCTGCTTTCAGGCGCAAGGGTAATGACCGAACCGTCGGCGAGTTCGATCACGCGCCGCTCGCCCCGTGCCGACTGGTAGGTCTCGGCGAAGTCGCTGCCATTTCGCGGGTAAAACTGCCAGGCCAGCGTCGCCGACACGAAGAGGAGAATGGCGGCCGCGATTTGCGAAAGACGGCGCCAGCTGCGCCGCGGCGCATCGGGCTGGTCGGCCGGCCGCTCGATCGTACCCAGCCATTGCCAGAAGGCGTCGGCTTCCTCAAGGTCGTCGGGATGAACCTGATGCCGCCGGTCGCCGAGCGCCGCCTCGAACACGCTCGCAGCGCGCGAGCCCAGGTCGGACTTCGAAAATCGCTTCACAGCCCGTTCCTCAACGGCCCGAGGCGATCGTAGAGATGTTCGAGCGCCCGCCCCAGATGCTTTTGAACCATGCGCGGCGTGATCCTGAGTTTGAACGCCACCGATGTCGTCGACATCTCATCAAATCGCCGCATTATGAAGATCTGCCGACAGCGCGGAGGCAACTCGCCGAGGGCCGCCTCAAGGGCTTCCCGAAGGTCGACATAGCGTTTTCCGTCTTCTTGCTCGGCTCGCGCCATGGGCTCGTCGGCGTCAGTCGCATGTTGGAGATTCTTCAGTCTTCGATGATGGTCGGTGATCAGGTTGGCGGCGATACGAAAAAGATAAGCTTGCGGCTCGTCGACCTGGCGCTCCTGGCACGACTGGATGAGCCGGGCGCAGGCTTCCTGGACCAGATCCTGCACCTCGTCCGGATTCGAAACACGGCGCGACACGAACGCATGGAGTGCCGCCCGAAGCGACGCGAGCCGCGCCGCATCCAGCGGCACGCCTTCGCGCGGAGCATCGCGTCCATTCGCGAACAGGCCCAACCCCTTCTCCCCGTTAGAATGGCATTTGGGAAGTATGACGGTTGAGGTCATCAAAAGCGAACCTCAAAAACATCGTCACAAAAAAATAAACAAAACTGACGCGCGAGGTTCGCATTTGGATGCCTGCCTCGTCATAGTAGGCGGTAACCGAACCCGACAGGGCCGGGGCCGCCAGGGAAGCAGACGCTACAGATGGTCTGCGAAAATATGGGGGCTCATATGATGAGGGGATATTTTCTTGCTGGTCTGGCTGCTTGCGCAATTGCGGCGCCGGCGTCTGCGCAGGAGACACGCTACACGCTGGAACTGCCAGCGCAGCGTCTGGACAGGTCATTGTTTTCGGTCGCGCAGCAGACGGGCGTTCAGCTTGTCTTTACCGATCCGGCCATCGCGAAGCTGAAGGCACCGGCGATCTCGGGAAACCTGACGATCAACGAAACACTTTCGGCTCTTTTGAAAAATACCCGCTACACTTACCGTTTCGCGAGCAGCAATGTCGTTCGGATCGTTGGCAAAGAGCAGTCGCGCAGCGCTGCGGAGCGCGTCTCCTATGCTCAGGCCCCTCAACCCGGCGGCGCGTTTCAGCCGGGGGAACAGACGTCGGCACCGGCTGAAGCGATGGCGCCGCCCGAGGACGAAATCGTCGTCGTCGGGTCCCAGATCAAGGGCAGCTCGATCACAAGTGCGCTGCCGGTGACGGTCGTGGATTCGCAGGCCATCGCGGCGACGGGCGCCGTCTCGGGGGACGAGCTGTTTCGTTCGATTCCGCAGATGGGCGATGTGAGCTTCAACAGCGCCTATCTGCCCAACAGCTCGAACTCGGCGCGCGGCGACATCGGTTCGGTCAACCTTCGCGGCCTCGGCGTTGGCAACACGCTGGTGCTGATCAACGGCCGGCGCGTCGTCGCCCATCCGACGAGCCGCGCCGACGACAATCTCGTGCCCGTCCTCACCTACAACACGAACGCAATCCCCGTGTTCGGGATCGAGCGCCTCGAGGTGCTCCGCGACGGCGCGGCCGCCATCTATGGATCGGATGCCGTGGCGGGCGTGGTCAACACCGTCCTTCGCAAGGACTATCAGGGCATTACCGGCGAAGCCCAAGTCGGCTGGGCCGAAGGCACCAGCCTTCAGGAAATGAACCTCAACCTGCTGGCGGGAACCCGTCTCGGCAATCGCGGCAATATTTCGCTGTTCGTGAGCCACGACCGCCGCACCGCGCTCGAGGCCAAGGATCAGGACTATACGGCATCGGCCGACCTGCGCCCGCTTTTCGCGGGCACCGCCTATGCGGACAACACATCCGTCGACGGACGCACCACCATTTCGCCTTGGGGCTCGTTCCAGACCGTGGGCAATTTCGTCGTGCGCCAGGGCGCGACCGCGCTCACCAACGCCTCGGGCCAGTTCCACATCCAGCCGGCAACCAATGCGGGATGCCAGACCTCGCTCGGCAATGGCATTTGCATCGACGACGGGACCAACGCCGCGGCGGGCGACCGCAATCTTCGCTTCGACGCACCGGCCGCATTCAACACCAGCGTGATGCCGAAGATCACGCGCACCAATATCTTCGTCAACGGACGATATGAGCTGACCGAAGGCGTCGAATTTTTCGGCGAAGCGGGATATTATAGCGCGAATTCGCGTAGCGTGCAGAGCTCGACCGGAACGCTCGCAGCGGGGCCGGTCGTGATCCCGGCATCGAATTATTACAACCCGTTCGGCGCCGTCACCTTGCCCAACGGCCAGCCCAATCCCAATCGCCTGCCGGGAATCAATGCGCCGGCGCAGGGCGTGCCGGTGACGCTCAGCACTTATGGCTTCGCCGACGTCGGACCCAATATCGTCCGGGTCAAGAATGAGCAGTTCCGCCTGCTCGGAGGCCTGCGTTTCGAGGTGCTTGGCTTCGATGT
This sequence comes from Sphingopyxis sp. GW821-FHT10B01, assembly GCF_059415685.1. Lineage (NCBI taxonomy): Bacteria > Pseudomonadati > Pseudomonadota > Alphaproteobacteria > Sphingomonadales > Sphingopyxidaceae > Sphingopyxis > Sphingopyxis sp. GW821-FHT10B01. The sequence goes on from NZ_JBWKNS010000001.1 coordinate 21,539, forward strand.
CGAAACGGCGGCGCTCTATTCCGAAGCGACGGTGCGCGACCGTTCGGACGGCATCAGCCAGACGCTCCTCCAGCGCCAATTGGCGCTCTCGACGCCCGACGCGTACAACCCGTTCAACGGCAGCAATCTCGCAAACCCCGCGAGTTTCGACACGACGTCAAGCAATGCGGCGGCGCTTAATGCGATCCGGATCACGACCGAGCGCTTCAGCAAGTCGAGTTTGGCGCTCGCCGATATCAAAGCAAGTAAGCGCGATCTGTTCGCGCTGCCGGCAGGCGATGTCGGCATAGCCTTCGGCGCCGAGGCCCGGCGCGAGACCCAGTTCGACGATCGCGATCCGCACGTCGACGGCACGATCACCTTCCGCGACACGGTCACCGGCTTCGTCAATCCGAGCGACCTCGTGGGGTCGAGCGCTTCGCCCGACACCCGCGGAAAGCGTACCGTCTTCGCGGCCTATGGCGAATTGGCGATCCCGCTCGTCTCGCCGGAAATGAACATCCCGCTGGTCCACAGGCTCGATGTCCAGATCGCGGGCCGTTTCGAGCATTATGACGACGTCGGCTCGGTCGCCAAGCCCAAGATCGCCGCCGCATGGGACATCGTCGATGGGCTGCGTCTGCGCGGCTCCTATGCCGAAGGCTTCAAGGCACCGAATCTCGAGCAGGTCAACGCGACGGTGGTCACGCGCTCCAACACGCGGACCGACTATGTCCGCTGCGAGGCGCGGCTGCGCAAAAACGAGATCGCCAACTTCACCCAGTGCACCGACAGTTTTTCGACCAGCGCGCAGCGGTCGGGCAACCCGAACCTGAAACCCGAGGAATCGCGGGCATGGTCGGCGGGCATCGTTGTCGAACCGCGTTTTCTCGAATCCGCACTGGGCCGGATCGTGCTGACCGCCGATTACTGGAACATCCGGCAAACCGGGGTCGTCGGTCTGTTCGGCGAGGGCAACGCGCTGATCAACGACTATCTGCAGCGCGTCGGCGGCGGCACCGATCCGAACGTCGTCCGCGCCGCGCCGACCGCCGACGACACGACCCTGTTTGCCGGCACCGGCCTTACACCCGCAGGGCGTGTCCTCTTCGTCCAGGACCAGTATCGCAACCTCCTGCCGCAGGAGGTCGCCGGTATCGACCTTGGGCTGAGCTGGCGTTTGCCCGAGACATCGATCGGGAAATTCACCCTCAATCTGAACGCGGCCTATCTCGACAAATTCTTCCTCCAGCCCTCGCCGGAAGTGCAGGCCCTTCTGGAAGCGCGCGCAGCCGGCACGATCAACGCGGGCACGATCATTGCCGAACAGGGCAATCTCATCCGCCGCAACGGCAAGCCGAAATGGAAAGCGTCGGGATCGCTCGTCTGGAACTATGACAAGTTCCAGATCGGTGCCTATACCCAATATACCGGCGATGTGGAGGACACCGGCCTCGTCAACGCCACCGGCACGCGCTGGGTGATCGACGACCAGCTCACCTTCAACCTCTATGGGCAGGTCGAGGTCGGCGACGATACCGCGGGCCGGTACCGGGTCCGGATCGGCGTCCGCAACCTCACCGACAAGAAGCCGCCCCTATCGTCGAGCGGTTATCTTGCCAGCCTCTACAACCCCTATGCCCGCTATTGGTACGCCAATGTGAAGGTGTCCTTCTGATGCGGACGGCGCGGCTGCGCACGCGCGCCGTTGGATGGATGATCGGGGTGGCGCTCATCGCGCCGCCCCATATCGCCCTGGCGCAACAGGCCGCACCGGCGGAAATCGCTTCCCCCGCCAGCCCGGCGCGGGGGCCAAGCGGAGGCGATCTGGTCGGCTATGGCCAGATCCATAACCCGGAAATCGGCCGCGGCGGCATGGTCGTCAGCCAGAATGAGATCGCGACCCGGGTCGGCGTCGACATCCTCCGCAAGGGCGGCAACGCCGTCGATGCCGCGGTCGCCACCGGCTTCGCACTCGCGGTCACTCTGCCCCGCGCCGGCAATGTCGGCGGCGGCGGCTATATGGTCGTGCATATGGCGGCGCATGGCGCGGCGCCGGCGCAGACCATCGCCATCGACTATTATGGCCAAGCGCCGCACGCGACGACTCCCGATCTCCTCCTCAATGAGAAGGGCGAATTCGACAGCCGCAAGGGCATGTCGATGAAGGGCGTCGCTATCCCCGGCACGGTCATGGGGCTGTGGGAAGCGCACAAGCGCTTTGGCAGCATGAAATGGGCGAGCCTTGTCGCGCCGGCGATCGAACTCGCGAAAAAGGGCGTCATCCTGAGCGACGACGAAGCGCAGGCGACCGCGGCGCGCAAGGACGTCATGAGCCGCGATACTGCCGCGCTTGCGACCTATTTCAAGCCGGGCGGGACGCCCTATGCCGCAGGCGAACGCTTCAAACAGCCCGATCTGGCGTGGACGCTCGGCCAGATCGCGCAAAAAGGGCCCGACGGCTTTTACAAGGGCCCGGTCGCCGACCGCATCGCCGCGAGCATGAAGGCCGGCGGCGGGATCATCGACCTTGAAGATCTGGCCAATTACCGGGCGGTGGTCTCCGAGCCGATCTGGTCGGATTATCGCGGCTACCGGATCGCCTATATGCCCCCCACCTCGTCGGGCGTGAGCGTCGCCGAGGCGATGAACATCCTCGAGACCTTTCCCGTCGGCGAGCTCAAATGGGGCAGCGCCGCGGGCCTCCATATCCTTGCCGAGACGCTGAAGATCACGGCAGCTGACCGCCGCCTCCTCGGCGGCGGCCCCGACTGGCGGACGCCCGTCGCCGGGCTCGCCAGCAAGGCCTATGCCGCCGAACGTGCCAAGCTGGTGCGACCCGATGCAGTCCTCGATGCGAAGACCCTGCCCGACGGCAATCCCTATCCTTTCGAAAGCAAGGATACGACGCATTTCTCGGTCGCCGACGCGCAGGGCAATGCGGTCAGCAACACCTATACGCTTTCGGCCTCCTACGGCGCGCATGTCGTCGCGACCGGGACCGGGGTCCTGCTCAACAATTCGCTGGGCAACCTCGCTTGGGGCGCACGCGCAAAAGAGCAGAAGGCGACATTGCCGGTGCCGGGCAAGCGGGTGGGGTCGACGATCACGCCGCTGATCGTCTTCCGGAATGGGCGTCCGTGGCTCGTCAGCGGCACGCCGGGCGGCGGATATATCGTCGCGACGATGGTGCAGATGTTGTCGAACGTGATCGATCACAAGCTCAACATTGCCGAGGCGGCGATGCGGCCGAGGATCAATCAGGGCGGCGGCGATGCGGCGCTCGAACTCGAAGAGGGCTTCTCGCCCGACCTCGGCGACCTGCTTCGCGCCAAAGGCCATGACGTCAAACCGTCGAACACGATGGGCAGCACGCAATCGATCATGATCGAGGGCGAATTGTTCCTGGGCGCCGCCGACACCCGCCGCCCCGACGCGCTCGCCGCGGGCGTCCGCTGAAAAGGAAGAAATCCGATGAAATTTACTTATCTTCTGACGGCGGCAGCCGCCGCCTCGCTCGGCGCTCCCTATGCCTATGCCGCCGACGCAGACCATAAGGCGATAACTGGCTTGGTCGAAAAGCGCGAAGCCTCGCTCACCGCGCTCGCGCGGTCGGTCTGGGAGTTTGCGGAGGTCGGCTACAAGGAAGAGCGCAGCTCGGCGCTGCTCGCGGGTGAGCTCAAAAAGGCGGGCTTTTCGGTGACGACCGGTATCGGCAGCATGCCCACGGCGTTCAAGGCATCCTTCAAGCGCGGCGACGGGCCGGTCATCGCCATCCTCGCCGAATTCGACGCGCTGCCCGGGCTCGCGCAGGACGCCAAGCCCGAACGCGCGCCGATCGCCGGTCAGGCGGCAGGTCATGCCTGTGGCCATAATCTTTTCGGGGCCGCGTCGGTCACCGCGGCGATCGCGGTCAAGGAATGGATGACGGCGAACGACATCAAGGGCGAGGTCCGCGTCTATGGGACGCCCGCCGAAGAAGGCGGCTCGGGCAAGGTCTATATGGTCCGCGCCGGGCTCTTCGACGACGTCGCGGCGACGCTACATTGGCACCCGTCCGATACCAACGGCGTCAGCATCGGTTCGAGCCAGGCCAATATCAGCGGCAAGTTTCGCTTTCGCGGCGTCGCCTCGCACGCCTCGGCCGCGCCCGACAAAGGGCGATCGGCGCTTGACGGCGTCGAGATCATGAATGTCGCGGCCAATTATCTGCGCGAGCATGTGCCGATCGGGACCCGGATCCACTATGTCGTCACGAACGGCGGGCAAGCCCCCAACGTGGTGCCCGACTTCGCCGAATCCTATTATTATGTCCGCAGCACCAACGTCGATGTCGTGCGTTCGGTCTGGGGCCGTGTCGTCAAGGCGGGCGAAGGCGCTGCGCTTGCGACCGAAACCAAGGTCGAGCCCGAGATCACCGGCGGCGTCTATGCGATGCTCGGCAACGAAGCGCTGGCCGCGGTGATGCACCGCAACCTGGTCGAAGTCGGCGGCCCGCGCTGGACCGACGCGGACCGCGCCTGGGCCGAGCAGATCCAGCCGGGGCTGCCGACCCGCAAGCCGCTGACGAGCGTTTCGGAGATCGGCGCGATCGGCTCGGACCCCACCGGCGGCTCGACCGATGTCGCCGACGTCAGCTGGGCCAGCCCGACGATTGGCCTGACGGTCGCCACCTGGGTTCCGGGCACGCCCGCGCATAGCTGGCAGGCCGTTGCTGCGAGCGGCGCGCCGATCGGTGCCCGCGGCGCCGTGGTCGCCGCCAAGACCCTCGCGCTTTCGGCGGCCGACCTGTTCCGCCAACCCGAGGTGCTGAAAGCGGCGCGCGCGGAATTCGACAGGAAGCGCGGGCCGGACTTCCGCTACCAGGCGCTGGTTGGCGATCGCGCCCCGCCCCTCGATTATCGCGATAAGTCCGACGGCGGCGGCTAGATCGTAGAGGCACAAATGGCCCGAGCTCGAAGGGTTCAACCTGGTGTCGATGGAATGGCTGCTTCCGGGCGAAAGCAAATCATCCGTGGACGGTCGGCATGGGATGTCCAGCCGCCATTGCTTCCGCAGTTTGTCCAGGGCTTTCTGCAGACCCCTGCGGCTACTGGTGAATAGGAAAATGGTGGCAGGGCTTGTATCGAACCTATATATTATCCATATGTTTTCTATAGATTTATTTTGTCAATAAGCTCTCGTACCCCCACACTTTTCCCCACATTTCTTATGCCATAACGATAGTTCGATTAGCAAAAATTGTCCATTTTGGCGTGAATCGATGCGATATCCCGATGCGCTTCGCTCCAGTGTTGGCTGGCTACGGCCGGTCCGCTTTTGAGAAATCCAAGCGAGAGAGCGGACATTCTTCGCGCGTTTGCAATCTCTCGGAACCGTGTGGGCTTGGTCTACTCGGACAGTTGCACGCGGTCGCGACCGTCGCCCTTGGCTCTGTAAAGTGCACGATCGGCGCGCTCCATCAGAGCCTGCAGGTTTTCGTCTTCCCTCGCAATTGCGACGCCGAAGCTTGCCGTAGGATTTGCCTCGCCGGACATAAGAGCCGGAGCGGTTTGCTTGAATGACGTTCTGATCTCTTCGGCCAGTTCGTGCGCGGAGACGGCCGCGCCTGAAGGTAGCATGATCGCGAATTCTTCACCGCCCAGACGCGCCATAATCGCACCGCCTGGGGCTTCCTCCTTCAGGATGTCCGAGAAGTGCCGGATGATCAAATCGCCGCTGCTGTGACCGAACAGATCGTTGATCGATTTAAAATGGTCGAGATCGCTGAGAATGATCGCCGCCGGCTTTCCGGCCGTCTGCCTCGCCATTGCCCTGAGCGCGCGAGGTTCGAAACCGCGCCGGTTGAACAATCCCGACAGAGTGTCGATCAGCGCGTCGGACTTGATGCCGTCCATCACGTCGCTGGCGATAACCGCGAGGATCCCAACCGCCGTCATCGCACAGATGAGCGCATCGGAAATCGAAACCACAAGCCAGTACGAACCCTCGAACCGCTGGCCCGAAGCGCCTGATGCAATCAGGAACAACGGCCGAAGAAGATAGCCGGCGAAGGAGACGAGGAGCAAACCGAGAAGCACCTGCTCTACCGGCGTACGGCGCGGTGCCCTTGCAACATCCAGCAGCATCAAAAGGCTGAGGACAGCCAGCCCGCAATTGAGGATGATGACCCGGGCCAGCAGGTTCGGATCCATGAATTGATAATAGTGGAGAGGCCCCAGCGTGAGCGCTCCGATAGCAAGGAGAGCACCGTAGCGAGGCCGTCGCCCGCGCCGATTGGACAAACCGATGGACAGCAGCATGATCGCGAACAGCAGGAAGATGTTCGCCGAATAGCGCAAAACCGGGTTTTCCAACGAGAAGGCGAAGTAGAATATGCCGAAGCACAGCGACCTGATCGCGTACGACAGGCCGAATACCCTGATATAATTCAGAGTGCGGTTGTTTCGCCATATCGCCAGCAGCGCGATGCAGAATATCGCCGCCATGCTCGTGTTCAAAATTCCTATGACGTTATAATAATTCATACACCCGACCAATGACGAAAAATCGGATTCCCGATCCGGTTGGTGGGAAGGGATGCTATAATCCTGGTAAAGGTCAGGTGAATGCCATTCCGGAACGACGGAGCAGCGACACGCTCAATATCCAGTGACGTGTTTCCGCAGACCGAAGCTCATTAGCGCAACTGGCCGTTGGCGGTCAGCCACTTTGAGACAAAAAATCGCGGGGAGCGGACATTGGATACGTTGCCGTAGCGATCGACCAATTGCGACCTCTCGCCGAGGCGAATGCCTCAATAGACAGTCTGTCGTCATTTGATCCTTTGCGCATGGAGTTCGAACGAAGGGCCAGCATTCTACACTGCCAATAGGCGCGACAATATCCGATGAACTTGTAGAGCTCCGCAGATCGCTTCTGTATGAGCCCATCGATCAAAAACCGGCGGAGCAGCAGTCTGACTCCGCCCTGCTCCTGACCTGTCCTTTTCAAAGCCTTAGCGGCTGGCCTTCGCTTCGCGCAGACGCTAGCTTTCGCCGCCGTCGTGCGAATCGCACCTTTAGCGACCGACGGTTTCGCCGTCGCGGCCGGTACGTGGGCGGCTAACAGGGGGGGATTTATGAGCGGCGTTCTGCAGGCACGATCGATTCTGGCAAAGGGCCATTCCATGGGATCGCCGGTTACGCCGCCCCGCAGCCCGGCACGCTTGCTTTACACTACCGCCCTGCAAAGCACCGTTCGCATCGCCGCAGTGAGTGGCCTGGTGGCGACGGCCCTGCTCGCGGTGCCGACATTGGCGCAAAACACCAGGGGCGGCAATGGCGGGCAAGGCAATAACCCCGCCTCCTTGCCCGTGGGCGGAGCCAGCAGCCTGACCGGGACGGGGGGCGCGGGTTCCGGCACCAGTGAAACCTACGAAGGCGCTGGCGGCGGCGGGGCCGGCGCGATCGGGGGCAAGGGCGGCGACGCATCAAATGGCGGCCTCGGCGGCGCGGGCGGCGCCACTCCGGGCGCGTCGGGGGGGAACGGCGTCGGCGGTGGAATCGGTAGCCGGGCAAGCGGCGGCGGCGGCGGCGCGCATGGTGCGGTCCTCGTCTCCGCCAGCACGCCCGGCGGCGCCGTTATCGGCGGCATGGGCGGTACCGGCGGAGATTCGGCCGACGGCGACGGCGGCGGCGGCGGCGCAGGCGGTTACGGTATCGTCGTCGATACCGGCGGTCCCCTTGTCTTCAACAATGCGATCACCGGCGGCAATGGCGGCCGCGGCGGCAACGGCTATTTCTATGGCGGCAGCGGCGGCGATGGCGGGCACGGCCTGGCCTTCGCAGGCGGCGCGACGGCGACGATCAACGGCGCGGTCTCGGGCGGAAATGGCGGCGCGGCCGGAGCATTTGTCGCCAGCGGCTGCTGTGCCACCGGAAACAATGGTGGCGGTGGCACCGGGATCGTCGGCAGCAATGTCAATCTGGCCCTCAACGCCGTGGTGTCCGGCGGACTGGCAGGCGATGGCGTCACGCGCGCCACGGCGCTGCGGCTGGGCGGATCGAGCCAACTGACGCTGGGGACCGGATGGGGCGTTGTCGGCGAGATCGCAGTCGATAACGGCGGCAATATCGATTTTGCGCAGCCGACCAACGTCACTCTGGGCAACATGATCTCGGGTGCGGGATCGATCAGCAAGAGCGGCGCGGGTACACTCACGCTGACCGGAGCGAACAGTTTTTCCGGCCTGACAACAGTCCATTCCGGCACGCTCAACGTCCGCAGCAGCGGCGCGCTGGGGTCAGCGGCGGCTGGTACAGTCGTCGAAAGCGGCGCCGCGCTTGAGGTACAGGGCAGCATCATACTCAGCGACGCGCTGACACTCAACGGGATCGGCGTTGCCAATGGTGGCGCGCTGCGCAGCGTATCCGGCTATAATTTCATCGACGGCGCGATCGCATTGCAGTCGGACACGCGCATCAACGGCGACGGCCCCACGACCAGCCCCGGCGTCGACGAACTGGTGCTGAACGGCCCCCTCACCGGCAATAATTTCGCCCTCACCTTCGGGGGCTCCGGCCGCACTTCGGCGAACGGGGCGATCAATGGTATCGCGTCGCTGACGAAGGATGGCGCCGGCGTGCTCGCCCTGACAAACACCAACGTCAACGCTCTGATCACGATTAACGCGGGAATATTGCAGTTCATCGGCGGGGCGGCGGTGGCCGATAATGCAGCCGTTACGGTCAATTCGCCCGCCTTTATTCAACTCGCCAATTCGGAGACGATCGGCTCGCTTGCCGGTAGCGGCAACGTCCAGATGTTCTCCGGAACCACGCTCACGGCCGGGGGCAACAACAGTTCAACCACCTTCTCGGGCGCACTTCTGGAAGGCAACCCGGGCGGCGCCTTCACCAAGACCGGCACCGGTACCATGACACTGACCGGCGCGAACAGTTACACCGGCGCGACCATCGTTCAAGCCGGCACGCTTGTCGCCGCCAATGCATTGGCGCTGGGAACAATCGCTGGCGGTACTGTCGTGCAGAGCGGAGCATCTTTGCAAGTCCAGGGCGGCCACACGGTCGCCAATGAGGCGCTGACGATCAACGGCACAGGCCAGGCCGATGGAGGTGCGTTGCGTGGTGGCACGGGCACCAGCGGTTATTCCGGTGTCATCACGCTCGGCTCGGACTCGCGGATCAATGGGGACGGTGGTTTCATTATCACCAATGCTGTCAACGGCGGCGGGAACGGCCTGACGGTCGGCGGCGCAGGCGGTGTGTATTTCTCTGCCACGATCAACGGCATTTCGTCGCTGACCAAGGATGGCACCGGAATCGCAGTGATGTACGGCGCCAACAGCTATACCGGCCCGACCACGGTCAACGCCGGCACCCTCCAACTCGACAGCGGCAGCGCGATAGGTGATGGCAGCACCGTCGTCGTGAACGGTTCCGGCACCCTGCGGGTCTCAGCGTCGGAGACGATCGGGTCGTTGTCGGGCACCGGAAGCCTCATTCTGCAATCCGGCGCAATCCTGACGACCGGCGGCGACAATGGCTCGACGATATTTTCGGGAATTAGCGTCGAGCAGCTCGGGGCCGGCGGCCTTACCAAGATTGGCACGGGCACTTTGACGCTGAGCGGCACGAACAGCTATTCCGGCACGACGACGATCAGCGCGGGCACGCTCCAGATCGGCAATGGCGGTGCGACGGGCTCGCTGGGCATGGGCAATATCGTGAACAATGCGGCGCTGGTCATCGACCGTTCCGATACTCTTGCGTTCGGCAATCTGATCAGCGGCAGCGGAACGGTGACGCAGAGCGGTTCTGGCACGCTGCGGCTCACCAATGCCGGTAATAATTATGGCGGCGGAACGATCATCGAGTCCGGTACCGTCGAGATCGGCGCCAACGGCGCGCTCGGCACGGGCCTGGTGCAGTTCGCCGGAACGGGGACGCTCGGCACGACGGCGGGCGTCTCCGCCACTGTCAATAATCTGGGGATCAGTGGCGGGGCGGTTGCAACGGTCGGCGCTGCTGCCGGCCAGACGCTGACGCTCGCCGGCGCGCTGCAAATGGCAACGGCCGCGGGAACATCGCTGCGGTTCGGATCGGCGACGCAGACCGGCACGGTCAACGCCAATTTCACGAGTCTGGGCTTTGTTCCCAACGCCGGGTCGGTCGCTATCGACGGCGGAACCCTGCGGCAAAACTCGTCGCTCGCGCTTTGCTTCCTCAACGCCAACGGCGGGATGAGCATCGCGTCAGGTGCGACATATGACATCAACGGATCAACGGGCGCGGGCGTCAACCTGACCGGCGGCGGGACGATCACCAATGGACTCGCCGGGCTGGCGCAATTCCAGGCCCAGCAGACGGCGACAAGCACATTCGCGGGATCGATCAACGACGGGGTCGGCGCGACATCGCTTTTGGTGCGCGGCGGCGGCCGTCTAATCCTGACGGGCACCAACAGCTATTCGGGCGCGACGACCTTCAACGGCAATTCGACGCTGCAGATCGGCAATGGTGGCACGACAGGGTCGCTCGGGACGGGTCAGCTTAGCCTCGACAATGGTCAGCTCGTCTTCGACCGATCCGATACCCTCACCGCCGCAAACCGCATCACCGGCAACGGCACGCTGCGCCAGTCGGGTATCGGTACGACGGTCCTGACGGGCAACAATATCGCCGGGCAGACCTTCACCGGTACCGCGTTCGTCGATTCCGGGCGCCTCGCGATCGACGGCGATTTCGGTGACGTGACGGGCAACAGTGCGCAGCTCGTGGTTGGTGCCGCAGGTACGCTCGGCGGCAACGGCACCTTCTTCGGCAATGTCGATGCGCAAAGCGGCACGCTCGCTCCCGGAAACAGTCCCGGCACCCTGACGATCGCCGGCAATCTGACACTCGGTGCAGGGACGATCCTCAATTTCGAACTGGGTGAAGCCGGCACGGTCGGCGGACCTGACAACGACCTGGTCAACGTCGGCGGCAATCTGATCCTCGACGGCACGCTCAATACCATTGCTGCAACGCCCGCTTATGGCCCCGGCTACTACCGTCTGTTCAACTATGGCGGGACGCTGACCGACAACGGCCTGCAGATCGGATCGATCGCCGGCGGCTTCACCCCGACCCTTCTCACCAATATCGACGGACAGGTGAACCTGCTGCTCGGTGATGGCGCGGGGCAGATCGTCCAATATTGGGATGGCGCCGACATGACCGGCTCCGGCGCGGCTGCAAATGGTAACGGAGGTGCGGGCATCTGGAGCGCGGGAGGGACCAATTGGACGACCCCGACCGGCTATGCGGTCAACGACCGGTGGCAAAGCCAGGTCGGCGTCTTCGGCGGCGCCACCGGCGGCTCCGTGACGATCGACGGCACGCAAAGCTTCCAGGAACTGCGTTTCGTGACCGATGGTTATGCGCTGGCAGGAAGCGGCGGACTCGCAACGACGGGCGGGTTCTCGGTGGTCGATGTCGACAATGGCCTCGGCGCGACGATCGGGGTCCCGATCGCCGGTGCGGGCGGCCTGACCAAGACCGGCGCTGGCACGCTGACGCTGAGCGGTGCGAACAGCTATGCGGGCGTCACAACGATCAGCGCGGGCACGCTCGCGCTGGCGCCGACAGGAAGCCTGACGGGCAATGTCGAGAACAGCGCGATCTTTAACAACGCCGGGACCGTGGCGGGGCGCGTCACCAACAATGCGACGCTCACCAGCACCGGCATTCTTGCCGGCGGGCTTGTAAACAGCGGAACCGCTTCTCTGCAGAACCGCGTCGATGGCAATGTCAGCAACCTAGCCGGAACGATCACTTTGACCGGGACGACGAGCGGCATAGCGCGCGTCGATCAGCTGGCAGGCGCGACTTTCGGCCTCGCCGGCTTCAGCACCGCGATCGGCGCGTTGAACGGTGCAGGAACCGTCCAGCTCGGCAACAACGCCGGATCGGTACTGACGGTCGGCGACGCGTCCTCGACGCTCTACGCCGGCACCATCGCCGGCGCCGGGGGCCTCGCGAAAGTGGGCAGCGGAACGCTAACGCTGACCGGTGCGCACAGCTATGCTGGCATCACGACGATCGGTGCGGGCACGCTGGTGCTGGCCTCGACCGGCAGTTTCGCAGGCGATGTCGAAAACAACGCGACTTTCCACAATGCCGGCACGGTGTCGGGCGCGTTGCGCAACACCGGCACCCTTTCCAGTACCGGGATTCTTGCGGGCGGCCTTGTCAACAGCGGTGCTGCATCGCTGCAGAACCGCGTTGAGGGCAATATCAGCAACCTCGCAGGCACGATCACCCTGACCGGAGCCACGGGCGGCATCACCCGTTTCGATCAGGCGGCTGGGGCGACGCTCGACCTTGTCGGCTTCAGCACGACCATCAGCGCGCTCAGTGGCGCAGGAACGGTCCAGCTCGGCAGCAACGCCGGGTCGGCACTCACCGTCGGCGACGCGTCCTCCTCGCTCTTCGCGGGAGCGGTAACTGGCAGTGGGCGTCTCGTGAAGGCAGGCACCGGGACGCTGACCTTGACGGGCGCAAACAGCCACAGCGGCGGAACGCTGATTTCGGCTGGCGCGCTGCGTCTCGGCAATGGCGGCACCTCGGGCTCGATCAGCGGCCCGATCGAAGTCAACGGCACGCTGATCGTCGATCGCAGCGACAGCTATGCGCTGACCAACGCGCTGTCAGGAACGGGTAGCCTTGTTCAGGCGGGCACGGGGACGACCATATTGTCTGGCGCCAACAATCTGACCGGCGGCTTTGTCGTGTCGAACGGGCGGCTGCGCGGCGACACGGTCGCATTCGGCGTCAACACTATTCGCGCCGACGGTACGATCGAATTCGCGCAGGCTGCAGCCGGCAGCTACGCCGGCCAGATCAGTGGCACCGGGCTGTTCGAGAAGACCGGCGCCGGCCGCCTGACGCTAACCGGAAACTCAAGCTTTGCGGGGCAGACGCGCCTTCTAGGCGGTGAACTGTCAGTCAGCGGATCGCTCGCCCAATCGAGCCTTGCTGTTGCTGCAGGTGCGCGCCTCTCTGGCACCGGGACGGTCGGTACTGTCACCTTGGCAAACGGTGCGACAATCGCGCCGGGCAATTCAATCGGCACGCTGAACGTCAACGGCGACATCACATTCGCAGCAGGCTCGATCTATGAGGTGGAGGTCGACCCGACCGGCACTGCGACCGATCTGATCGCCGCCACGGGCCGCGCGATCCTGAACGGCGGGTCGGTGGTGCACATCGGCCTCAATGGCAATTATCGCCCCCAGGCGACCTATGCGATCCTGACCGCTGCAGGCGGTGTCCAGGGGACCTTCGCCGACATATCGTCGCGCTTCGCCTTTCTCGACCCGAAACTGGGTTACAGCGCGAATGCGGTCACCCTCACGCTCGAACGCAACGACATCGACTTTACCGACGTGGCAACCACGCTGAATCAGCGCGGTGCCGCAACGGGGGTACAGGCGCTTGGCTTCGGGAACGCGGTCTTCGATACCGTCCTCACTCTCGATGCAGCCAGTGCCCGTGGCGCCTTCGACCTGCTCTCCGGGGAAATCTACGCGTCGCTGCAGTCGGCGTTCGTTCAGGAAAGCCGTTTTGTGCGCGGCGCCGCGCTCGACCGGATGCGCCATGCCGGTGCCGCCGCCGATGCCGAACCGGGCCTGCGCTTCTGGATGCAGGGACTGGGATCCAGAGGACATCTCGACGGCGATGGCAACGCACGCCGGTTGAAACAGGATTCGGCCGGCTTCCTCCTCGGGGTCGATGCGATTGCCGACGAGACGGTACAGCTTGGCGCCTTTGGCGGCTATCAGCAGGGCGACGCCAGCGTCCGCGACGCCGCGTCCGATGCCGACATCGACAGCTATCATCTCGGGGTCTATACGGGCGCCGACCTCGGCGCGCTCAGCCTTCGTGCCGGCTATGCGTTCAGCTGGCACCAGGCCGACGTCACCCGCCGCATCGCATTCGCCAATTTCGCCGATACGGTCACGGCGGACTATGATGCTTCGACCGCGCAGGCCTTTGCCGAGATCGGCTATCGGCTCGATATCGGGGCGACGCGGATCGAACCTTTTGCGCAGATCGCGCGGATATGGGTCGACAGCGAGCGGCTCGGCGAACACGGCGGCGCGGCGGCGCTCGAAGTCGCGCGTGCAAAGATGTCGGCCAGCGTCTCGACGCTCGGCGCGCGTCTGGATCAGGGCTTTTCGCTCGGCTCGCTGAATGCGGGCCTGCAATTGTCGGCGGGCTGGCGCCACGCCTTTGGCGACCGTATGCCGGCGACTATCAACCGCTTCGGCGGTTCGCCCCCGTTCGCCATTGCCGGAACCCCGATCGCGCGCGATGCTTTTGCGGCCGACATTGGAATGGACATCGCCTTGTCGGAGCAGGTGAAATTCGGCATCGCGTACAGCGGCGACGTCGCGAGACATGCCGAGTCCCACTATGGCCGGGCCACCTTCTCCTGGAATTTTTGAGGATGTCGGGAGTCCAGCGACCAATTTCTGCTCGGTTTCTCTTCGGCTCAAGATGGCCGACTGGAGATAGTCGGCTTCCAAATTCAAATGCCGGATAGTTGACGTTGGTTATTACCTTTATCGTTAGGTTTGCGCATACCCCTTAGCTCGTGCTGATACTAACGTCTGGCACCGTATAGGCGCGCTCGCTCCGCCTCATATTCGGCATAGCTGTCCTTCATGATCGCCTGATTGAGCAGCATCGTTGCAAGCAACTGGTATTCGCCAGGACGGTAGACGCGCGTCCTGATCCACAGGCTTTCGGTGCGGCGGCTGCCGCTGATCGCGACGACCTCGCTCTCGATCTCATACGCTTCGCCGACGAACAACGGGCCCTCGTGCAACCGGATTTCCTGATCGGCAAACAGGCCAACGACCGGACCGCGGCGATAAAAAGTGCCGCTACTTTCCCATGCGTGATTGAGCAGGACGCTGATCATCTCGACCGGGATGATAGCGCGGCCAGCTGGTGACGATTTCGCATCGTAAAAGGGCGATGGCTCTGTGATCACATCGAGTTTCTGCCGAAGCGTGAACGGATAGAGATGCCCCATATGCTGGTCGAGTCCCATCGCAACCTTGCGGCGCGGCGTCCGCGTCCCGATTTCGACGCCTTCGAGGATGACCGGCTGCTCCAGCGCCGACAGCGAAGCGAGGCGGATATCGAGAGCGCTTGCAGGATGATCCGGGCCGATCGAGCAGGACCCGCGCAGCACCTCGACGCCGTCGGCTTTCTCCATCCGGATTTCGGCAATCGCCTGCCCCGGCTCGACGCGCGCCATGTGCGCCCGCACCTCTTCGCCTTCATAGACGGGCGCGCGATAATGTGCCGAGATGCACCCCGCCTCGAGCCAGCGCTCGCCCCATGCGGCGACCGCGAGCGGGGCGAACTGGCTAAAATGCGTCGGTCCTTCGATGGTGCCGCCCTTAAAGCCGAGCTTCTGCGCGGTTTCATCATCGTGGATCGACGTATGATGGTCATAGGACTGGTCGGCGAGCATCTGGCGCGGCGCGCGCCACGGGCCGGCGAAGCCTTCGCTGTCTTCATTCACAATCGTGTCGGGAAAGGCCGCGGACGGGCCTGCGGTTTGGTCGGTCGTCATCTGTATTTCCTTGCTGCCGGCCTCTGTCCGAAAAAGACAGGGGCGCGGAGGCCGGCCCCGCGCCCCTGCGAGTGCCCGGCTTTCATGACCGAAGATGGTCGGTCAGAAACTTTGCGGTCATGTCGAGAGCGGTGCGGCTTTCGGGGCTGCCGCGTTGTGCGGGATGCGCTTGGAAGGCGTGCGGCATGCCTTCGTAGAGATCGAGGACCGCTTCCTGCCCCGCGTCTACCAAGGCGCGATAAAGACGCACGAAATTGCTGAGGAATATTTCACGTGTGCCGCCCTGAATCAGTGTCGGCGGGAATCCCGGCGCAAAATCGGCGTAGACCGGCGAGACGAGCGGATCGCGATGCCGCTCGCGGTCGGCGTAGGCGAGCGCCGCATTGGCGAGATGCAGGTCGTAGCGATAGCTGGTGTCGGCGTCCGCCAGCGTCGCATAGCTGTCCCCCACGTCAGCGATATCCGACCATGGCGACCAAAGCACGAGCGCCGCGGGCGGCTTCAGCCCGCGATCGCGCATCCGCAGGGCCGCCGCAACCGCCAACGCCCCGCCCGCGGAATCGCCATAGATGGCAACCGGGCCGCGCGTTTCACGATAGAGACCCTCGATCACCGAAACGACTTCATCAATCGCGACCGGCCAGCGCGCCGCGGGCGCCAGCGTATAGTCGACCGCGATCACCTGCATGCCAGTCCGCTCAACGATGGGCAGCGCCGAAGTCAGCCGCGCCCGCGCGCTGAACAATGTGTAGGCGCCGCCGTGGACATAGACGATCGCGCCGCGCGCCGGCGTCTTTGTCGCCGGGTGCATCTCGATCACCGGCACGTCGCCGAGCACCCGGTCGATAACATGCCCACCGAAGCCTTTCAGCGCCTCGGCCGTCGCGATCAGCATCGGCGCATCGACCGCCGCCCGGGTTCGCGCCCAGCCTGCAAGATCGCCCGGCGCAGGGGTGGCTGGCGTCAGCGCGGGGTCGGGCGCTGCGGCAAAATAGGCCCGCCAAGGCGCCGACACGGTTTCGGGAGGCTTGGGCATGACGATCCTCAGTACCGGACGCCCAGCGCGAGGCCGAAGCGGCGCGGTTCGAGCGTGAAGATGTTCGTGAACAGCCCCGATGAAGCGTCGGAGACGAACTGTCCCGTCATCGCGTCATTGCCGAGCAGGTTCTGGACGAACGCGCGCGCGAACCAGCGATCGTCGGGGCCGTTGAGCTGCACCTGGGCATTCAGGACATCGTAGCTCGGCACGCGGTCGATCGCCCGGTTGAATACGCGCGAATAGGCGTCGCCGGTCAGCGCATAATCGACGCGGAACACAGCATTCATGCCGCCCTTGCCCAAATCCGCGGTATATTGGGCGCCAAGCGCGACCTTGTACTTGGGCGAGTTGGGCAGCTGGTTTCCGGTCAGATCGACCGGCACGCCGTCGATCAGCTTCGCGCCCGCAACATTGGGGTCCAACTGGATCGGCAGCGGTCCCGGCCCCACGCCCAGCAGGGCACTGAGCGCGGTCGACGGGCTCGCCGCCGCCGCCGCGAGCGCCGCGCACATCGAGAAAGCGCCGGTGGTCCCCGTGCCGGGGACGGCGACCGGCGCGCGCAGGCCTAGTCCCGAATTCACCGCGGTGACGAAGGCGTTCGCAAGCGCGCCATTGCCCGCAGCGGTCGGCGCCACGACGCAGTTCGCGCCGCCCGCCAGATCCTTGATAATCACCGAATCGGGCCGTCCACCGCTCGGGTCGCGCGGGTCGATCAGTTGCAGCTTGCCGACCTTGCTGTGCAGATAGCTGGCGGTGACATTGAATTGCAGCGCCGACGTCGGCGCCAGCACGAACTCGCCCTCGACGCCATAAACCTTCGCATCGACATTGTCGTTGAACACCGACCGCGCAATCAGGCGGCTGATCTGGAGCCCCTTGTAGTCGTAATAGAAGGCCGAGAGATTGGCCCGCAGCTGGCCGCCGAGGAAGGTGTTTTTGGTGCCGATCTCGAGCGCGTTCAGCATCTCTGGCCGGTACAGCGCGGGGGCGGTCACGACGCTGGGGTCGAAGGCGGGGTTGATGCCGCCCGATTTATAGCCGCGCGAGAAGGACGCATAGACGAGCGTCTTGTCGCTGAAGCTGGTATCGGGAGTCCAGTCGAGCACGACGCGGCCGGTCGCCTTGCCGAAGGTCGCCTGAGTCTCGCGGAACTGCTGCTTGCCGACGATGGCCGCGTCGGCGTCATAGTTCGCGGCATTCGGCGCCCCGAAAGCGTCGACGGTGTCATAAGGAATGGTGAAATTGAACAGCATCGCGCGGTCGCGGACGAACTTCTGGTCGTGCGAATAGCGCAGTCCGCCGGTCAGCTTCAGCCTGTCGGAGATATCGAAATATCCTTCACCGAACAGGCCATAGGATTTCAGTCGGTAGAGATTGGTTTCGATGTTAGCGAACGGTGACGCGGTCGCCCCCTGCCCGCCGGTTTGGATCGCGCCGACGACGGCGGTGCCATAGTCGAGCCCCGACGAGGCGACGAAATAATCGACGTCGGCCTTGTTATCGACATAGATGCCACCGACGAGGAAATTGAACGGGCCGTCAAAATCGGAATCGAGGTGCGCCTCGACCGAATATTGGCGGTTCTTCGCGCGCGAATTGTCATATTCGGCACCCTGCGGCGAGCAGCTGTTGATATTGCCGTTGATATAGCCGGTATAGCTGCGATCGACCTCCGACACGCAGAGATTATTGCCCTGGAACAGATGCGACACCGCCTTGGCGAAGAGCGGGGTCGGGAAATTGCGCAGCGCGAAGATGCCCGATCCGGGGCCCGTCGCGGGCGCATTCTGGACCGCAAGATTATAGTCGGTGCGCGAGCTCACCGAATTGCGGGTATAGCCGCCCGTCAGATTGAGCGACACCGGTCCGAAATTGTGCGCGAGCTTGCCCATCAGTTGCAGCTCGCTGGCACGGTAGGTTGGTTCGAAATCGATATTGACCGTGCGCATGTCCGCCGGATTGACGACACCCGCGAAGCTGTCGGCGCCGTATACGCTGCCGAGGCCGACCGATGCGACGGCGGGGCTGCCGCTGACGATCCGGAAAAATTCGCTCGACGACAGCGTCGTGCCGAGCGTTGCATTGTTGTTGACGGTCTCGTTGGCAAGCCGGTCGGGCAAACAGCCGAGCACGCCGGTGGGATCACGATGACAGAGCTGTTTCTGGATGCGCGAGCGGTTCGAATCTTCCTTGAAATAATAGCCCATGAAATCGAGCGTCGTATCGGAGGTGGGCTGCCAGCGCAGCGAACCCCGCACCGCGAACTGGTCGCGCCCGTCGATCCGGTTTCCGGTGTAGAGATTCTTCGTATAGCCGTCGCGCTTCAGGTATGTACCAGCGACGCGAACGCCGAGCGTGTCGGTGAGCGGCAGGTTGACCATGGCCTCCGCGCGGCGCGTGTCGTAATTGCCATATTGGAGTGTCGCCGACGCCACGATCCCCGACAGGTTCGGCTTGGCGGTGACGAAGTTGATCACGCCGCCCGTCGCGTTGCGACCGAACAGCGTACCTTGCGGACCGCGAAGCACCTCGACGCGTTCGAGGTCGAAATAATCGGTTTCGAACAGGCGCGTCGTCACCAGCGGCATTTCGTTGACCGCGATCCCGATCGAGGTATCGCCGCTGGTCGCGATCGCCGCATCGCCGATTCCGCGGATCGTGAAGTTCGAGCTGGCGAAATTGCTCTTGGTGAAGGTGACACTCGGGATCGAGAGTTGCAGGTCCGAGGTTGAGCGGATCTGCTGCCGTTCCATTGCTTCCGAATCAAAGGCGGTAATCGCGATCGGGACGTTCTGGATGCTTTCGGATTTGCGCTGCGCGGTGACGACGATGTCGCCGCCGGTGGCGCCATCCTCCGCTGCGGCCGGGGCGGATTGCTCTGCTTGCCGGGCCTCCGCCGCATGACAGATGGCGAACGACGATGCTCCTGTCGCCAGAATGAAGGCGAGCCGGCCGAATTGACGCATTGGTTTTCCCTCCCATGTGCCGACGGCTTGCTTGCGCCGGCTTCGTTGATCTTTCATGCTGCGGCCCTGGTTGAGCCCGCATC
Source organism: Sphingopyxis sp. GW821-FHT10B01 (assembly GCF_059415685.1). Lineage (NCBI taxonomy): Bacteria > Pseudomonadati > Pseudomonadota > Alphaproteobacteria > Sphingomonadales > Sphingopyxidaceae > Sphingopyxis > Sphingopyxis sp. GW821-FHT10B01. Next base: position 41,239 of record NZ_JBWKNS010000001.1, read on the forward strand.
CCGTCGCGACTGTTGCACGGTGCCCGCCGGATAACTGTTCTCGGGGAGACATTTGGGGATGAACGTGCGTGCGGAACTGGAAGCGGTGCTGGGCACCGGGGCGTGGTTCAGGGCGCTCCCCCCCGATGTTCGCGCCGACGTCCTGGCCGCGGGGACGGTCCGGACCGTCGCGCCCGGCAAATATCTTTACGAGGAAGAGGATGAACCGAGCGGGCTGCACGCCGTCATTACCGGCATTCTTCATGTCATCGGGCTGTCGCCCGACGGCAATGCGGTCACGCTGGGCATCATCCGGCCGGGCGACTGGACCGGTTTCCTAAGCTGCATCGACGCGCTGCCGCATGCCTATTCCGGAATCGCACGCGAGCGGACGCAGGTCCTTTCGCTTCGTCCCGCCGACGTGACGCGAATCTTCGAGCGCGATGTCCCGACCTTCCGGCTGCTGATCGCGCCCGATCTCGCGATCCGCCGCAAACTCGGGCGCTATATCGTCGACGATGTCGGCCTGCCGCTGGCGCAGCGCGTCGCGGCGCGGCTCGGAGATCTCGGCCGGTCGCCCTATGAATATCCGGTCGGGCCCGTCGCACCGCTCCGCAACATCAGCCAGGAGGAACTGGCAATGTCGGTCGTCGCCACCCGTCCGCGGATTAACGAGATCCTGCGCGATTTCGCCGCCAGAGGCCTGATCGAGTTGGGGTATGGCCGGATAACGGTGGTCAACCCGGTCGAGCTCGACCGCTTCGCCCGCGATGGCTGAACGGCAATTGTTCCCCCGATGACATATGCCGTACGGCTTCGCTGCTAGCGCCCTGTGATCAACTATATCGAGAGGGAGCCCATGCCATGATCCGAGCCGCCATTTTCGCGATGACCCTGTCGGCGCTTTCCGTGACATCAGCGGCGGCAAACCCGGCAGCGCCCCTGCCCGCCGTGAGCAGCGCTGATTTTGCGGCCCGGCCCGTCACGCTGTCCAACGGCGCTCGCGGCGAGATCGTGGCCTTCGAAAGCCGGTCGCCCACCGACTGGGCGCCGGCGCTGCGCGGCGAGGTTGGCCCGGCGGTACGTCTCAACGCCCAGCTGTTCCGCCCCGCCGGCGCGAGACGCCAGACCGCCGCCGTCATCATGGTGCCCGGCAGCGGCAACCTCGGGACGCATCATCTGGCCGAGGCTTCAGAGCTGGTTTCCAAGGGATTGACCGTCCTCCTGATCGACCCGTTCAAAGGGCGCGGCATCGCGGACACGATCGCCGATCAGGGGCGGCTGACATGGGCCGCGAGTGCTTACGACGTTCTCGCCGCGACCAAATATCTGCGCACCCGCAGCAACATCGACCCGGCGCGGATCGGGGCGCTCGGCGGCAGCCGCGGCGGCACCGCAGTGATGATGGCGGTCGCCGGCCCTTTCTCCGACGCAATTCTCGGCAAGGGCAAAGGACTGCGCGCGGCCGTAGCGGGCTATCCATGGTGCGGTACCCAGTTCCGCAGCGCGCGGCTCGCGACCGGCGCATCATTGCTCGTCCTCCAGGGCGACCGCGACGACTGGGTCTCGGTCCAGCAGTGCCAGGACGCCGTCCATGCAATGATCGTGGCGCGCCAGAACGCCGCGATGAAGATCGTCGCCGGCGCCGCGCACGCATTCGACCGCGCCGACGTGCCGCCGATCCGGATCGCCGAGGCCGTGACCTCCACCATCTTTCCGACCGTCTATATGGACGACGGGGGCGTCTATTACGACTTGCGCACCGGCGAGGCGAACTCGGCGCTGACACCTAGGGATTTCACCGACTATGCGGTGTCGGGCGGCTTCGTGCGCAAGGGTGTGACCATCGGCAGCCGACCCGGCGACGCCGAGATCTTCGTAAGTGAGATGAGCGACTTCCTGACGAGGGCGCTGCGTTGAATTTTCCGCCGCGACAAGGCTGGTTGGAAGCGCCGAGCCGCCCGGAAGCGGACAGACAATCGAATCCGGCCGCTTCGTGGAACGCGCACGATGACCTGCCCGCGCACTCCAGCGATCGGTTTTGCATAGCGACGGCATCCGCGGCAGCGGTGCCCCGGCTCCGATCTATTGGGTGCTGATTTTACAGGGCTCTGCGCTTATGACCGTATAGCGTTCGGCACGTGCCATACAGGCATTGCTGAAAGTTTTGCGCTGGCGTCCTTTCACCGCACAGACCGGCGCATACTCCTGCGTGCAGACCTTCGGCCTCTCAGGGCGCGGGCGGTCCGGTCCCGGCATGTTTTCCATGCATCCGGTTGCGACAAATATCGTGGCAAGGCCAATAGCAACTATTGCAGAACGCTTCATGTCGGTTCCCCTTCAATCCGGCGGTGCCGCCCTTCGGGATGATGATCGGCAACCGCCACGGTTGCAAGTCGTAACGCGCGCATAGCAGGTGTGCATCGCGTCGACGCGTTTCACCGAGGCAGGCTGACAAGACCATTTGTTATCGCCCACGCCCGGAAATTTTCCGGCTCGATTGATGGAAGCTAAACAATTATTTCTGTACAGCCCGAGCCGATTTGGCCGATTGCCGTCTGTCGGCTTTTGGGTGTGCCCCCGCAAAAGCAGCCCCTAGCGACCCGGATTGGAATTCGCGATGGCCAGTGTTGGAAAGCTCAGCAAATCCTGACGTACCACCCACGCCGCGAGGTCTGCCGTCGCTTGATCATCCACCTGCTCCTCCAAGATCAGCGTGCGGTAGAAGAGTGAAGCAGCGGCGAGCTCGAGGATCGCGCGGGCCGAAACGCCCTCGGGCACTTCGCCGCGCGCTATCGCGCGTGAAATGATCACGCCGCTTACCGCAAATCTCTCGGCCCAGAAAGTCGCCCGCGCCTTTGCAACCGGACCATCGTTACGGGGGCCTGTCGTCAATATGTGAAACACGCTGCGCATGACGGGATCCCCCAAAACCCGGGCGATGCTCGTGAGAAGCTCAGCCAGATCCCCTTGCAGTGATCCCGTATCGGGCGTCGGCACTTTCGTCTGCATCTCGCCGAGCATCATGTCGAGCAACAGCTCAGTTTTCGTCGGCCAGCGCCGGTAGACAGTCGTGCGGTTTACCCCGGCGCGTAATGCAATGTCCGGTATCTCGATCGCATCATAGCCACGCTCGGCCAGCAGTTCGAACGTCGCTTTCCTGATCGCCGCGACAACCGCCGCCGCACGGCCGCCCGGTCGCGCACGCGGCACGCTTGTGTCGAAAGCCGTTGATTTCGTTTCCTGCTCACTCACTCGCGCCATAGCTCTTGCCTTCGATCATTAAAGCAACTATAGTTGCTATATAGCATAAAGGCGGCAGGAGCGACAGGAAAATGGGGATCGATCTGGAAATCTTCATCGAAGGGAAGCCTGTCTCGCAGGAGCGCGTGACGGTATGGGAGCATCGGAGCGCGTTGAAAGCACTTCGCAAGCTCGGCGGTGGTCCTGCCAGCCAGGATATCGCCGGGCTTCGCGAGCAATTGGTCGCACGCAAACAAGAATTCGGCCATTCCGGAATCCGCAAGCTTCTCGCCCGCGAACTCGCCGTGTCCGACGCGCTGGCACGCTTCGTTGCGTGGCTGTCGCGCGGCCGTCGCCGTTACAGCGTCATCGAGATACTCTCGCCCACCGGAACGGCCGAGACCTTTGTGCAATGGTTCGAGGAAGCGGCCCGACTTAACCGCGAAGATATGATGATCTCGGCGCTGCCGGAGCACTATCTGATCGCGACCGACGCTTCCGGTCGTCAAGAGGTCATCGAGACCAATGGCGGCGCTCCCCTGCCCGCCCGTTTCTTCGTCGACTATGCCGATCTCTCAAGCCTCCGGTCGAAACCGGACCCCGCCTACCCCGTCCAGGTGGCCGGCGTCGCGCGAGCCCCGAACGGCGCGGCGATCGGCGGCGTGCGGCACCAGTTCCGGAATGAAGGCGGGGGCTTTCGCGCGAAGCTGACGGTGGAATTCCCTTCGCTCATCCTGCCGTCGGTCATCAGCGGCCACCGCTGGCATCTCGCCTGCGAATTCTCCAACTGGATCCGCGCCGCAGTCGCTGAGACACAGGAATAGCAACGCTGAAAACTAAGGCGCGCGCATCGCCGATTCGAGTGATTTCGATATGACGTCCAGCGCATCAAGGTCGCTCGCACCGCCGCTCAGCGCCGCAAACACGGCATCGCCGACTACGCGTTCAAAATAAGTATAACCGGGAAGCTGGGGTCGATGCCATCCGACCAGCGCATGGTCGTGCGCAAGCTTCTCGACCAGCCGGAGGATAGGCGACCCTGCCCGGGTGCCGGGTTCGGCGGCCGCCAGAAACCGCGGTGCAAGCGGATAGCCGCTCTGCGATCCCGACGTGATGCCGACATCTTCCGCAAGACGCTCGAGGAGGGCGATCGCCTTGGTTTGCCTTGCCTCGGGTATATTGGCCGGAACCGCCAGATAGAAGCCGCCGAGCGGACCCACCGGCCTGCCGCGAGCGACGGGCGGCGCATGATATTCGACACGCCTTTTCACGACCGACTGGACGTCATGCTCCATGCGGACAGCCCGCATCGACCAGCCATAGGCAATGGCGGCGCGCCCCGAATTGAAGAGATCGAGATTGGCATCCCATGCCCGCTCGAGTTGCCCGGGAGGCGAAACCTCCAGCAGCCGGTGCATGTAGGACAGCGTCTCCTGTGCCGCCGGCGACCGCAGTCGCGTCACCAATTGCTCCGCCTCGTCCCGCCCCGCATCGGGAGGACCAGCGAAAGCACCGAGAAAAATCAGGAAGCTCGAAGCCAGCGGCATGCCGCGCGCAGCATCCCAGACGATGCCATATTGATCGTCGGCAGGCCGGTGCAGCCGGCGTGCGAGCGCCAGGAGATCGTCGGGCGTGCGCGGCGTCCGGACGCCCTGCTCCTCGCGCAAATCCCGGCGCAAGGCGGCGATATAGGACGTGGCATAGATCGGGATCGCATAGCGCCGGCCATCCCAGCATCCGCGGCCGAGCAGGACCGGATGCACCTGCCGTAGATTTTCTCTGAACGCCTCGGAAACCTCCTCAAGCGGGAGAAGCAGCCCCTGCGATGCGAGCTCGGCCAGCCAGGGCGCGTTGAGCGCAACGATGTCGTAGCTCGACACGGCGCGCGCCGCGTTCGTGACGATTTCGGCGCGCAGGTCGGGAAGCGGCCGGAGATCGAAATCGCGCGTCGAAGCGAGATTGACGCGAAGGTCCGACCACGCTCCGCGCAACGCTTGGAAATAATTATCATCGCTGACGAGAAAGCGGATCGGAGCGGATTGTCGCGGCTTGACTGGCGCTATCGGCGCCCCGCCAAAGTAGAAATCGGCCTCGGCCTCGCCGCTTTCGCGCATGCCGATGACCCGCGCCAACAGCGATTTGACCTCGCCGGCATAGTCCCGAAACCCCGCCAAAAGATGCTCGGCCGGATGCAATGTGTGCCGTTTCCCGTTTCGGCCGACAGGTCGGCGTACGATATGCCCCTGTTCTGTCATCTTGGCGATCAGACGCATCGCGGTTGCGTGGGGAACGCCCGACGCCTGCGCGAGCGACGAGATGGTCATGGGCTGCCCACGTATCTCGTGAGTCACGAGTTGGAGCGTCACATTCCATATTGGGCTGTCGTCGGCGACCGGCAGAAGGCGCGGTAACGGCGCTCGCGTTTCGGCGAGAAAGTCGATCAGCCGAAGGAGTTCATGGTCATTCACACGGTAAGGCCGGCGGCACGCTCGCATTGTTCGAGCAGCATGAAAAAGTCGCGCGCGCCATGACCCTGAGCGTGCGCCGCTTCATATTGCTGCCGGATGAGCGCGGTGAGCGCCATCGGAACATGGTCGGTCTTCGCCGAATCGAGCGCGAGATCGATATCCTTCATCATCTGCGAAACGGCGAAAGCCGGCGTAAAATCGCGCTGGACAAGCATATTGCGCTTATAGCCGATAACCGGCGATCCCACCACGCTCTCCCCGATGACATCCAGCATTGTTGCGACCGAAAGCCCGCCCTTCTCGCCGAAGGTCAGACCTTCGGCAACCAGCGCCGCGGTGCCGGCGAGCATCAGGTTGAGCACGAGCTTCAGATAGCGGGCCTCCTCGGACGCGCCGACCAGAAACTGGCGGATCGAGAAGCAGGACAGGACAGGCAGCACGGCCTGATAGTCCGCCGCGCTCCCTGACGCGAGAACGGTCAGCTTTCCATCCATCGCCGTGACCGTGCTGCCCGACACGGGCGCACGCAGATAGCCCGCTCCGGCCGAGCCGAGCGCTGCCGCGACCTTCGCCGACAATGCGGGAGATATGGTGCTCATCTCGATCACCAGCTTCGTCGCATCAAGCGCGTCAAGAATGCCGTCGTCGCCAAAAACGACACGCTCAAGTGCATGATCGTTGGGAATGGTGAGGAAAATCAGGTCGCTCGCCCGCACCAGCTCGGCGAGGCTCGTGGCCCGTTGTCCGCCTTCGGCAACCAGCGTGTCGATTTCGGCAGGCGACGGATCAAGCGCGGTCACTGGATAGCCACCGCGCAGCACGCGCAGGCTCATCGGAGCGCCCATCTTGCCGATGCCGATCCACCCTACGCGCTGCGGCCGATCCGTCATCCTCATTTCCCTCCTATCGTTGGTGCGAACGATGGAGACCCTTCCCGGCCGCTCAAAGGAAGGCGTGAAATGTCCAAACTGGACATCTCGTCCGCTGCCCGCCCGATGGCGACGGGATAATCTTGGCGAACAGACGACAACCGATCAGGAGAGGCTCTTGTTCTTCATCATCCATGCGCTCGATTATCCCGGCGGCCCCGAACGGCGGCTCGCCCATTATGATGCGCACAAGACCTATCTTGCCGGCGCGGCCATGAAGACGCTCGTCTCGGGGCCGCTGCTTGCCGACGATGGCGAGACGATGATCGGATCCTGCTTCCTCGTCGAGGCCGGATCCAAGGCGGAAGTCGAAGCCTTCAACGCGGCCGACCCCTTCAACGTCGCGAACATCTGGGAACGGATCGAGATTCACCCCTTCAGCAAGCGGGTCGACAATCGGTGACCATCAAGGCGCCATTCGTCTTCACGACGCTCCCCGCCCGGATCGTCTTCGGCGCGGGGGTGGCGTCAAGGCTTCCGGCGGAAATAGACGCGCTCGGCGTCCGCCGCCTGCTGCTGCTTTCTACCGAAGTTCAGCGCGATGGCGCCGAAGCGGTCGCGGCCATGCTCGGGAACCGCGTCGCGGGGATCTTCGACGGCGCGGTCATGCACACGCCCACCGATATCACCGAACGGGCGGTGGCGATATATGGAGAGCTGGAGGCGGATGCCGTGCTTGCCATCGGCGGCGGCAGCACCACCGGCCTTGCCAAAGCGATTGCGCTTCGAACCGGAGCGCCCCAGATCGCGCTGCCCACAACCTACGCGGGCTCCGAGGTAACGCCGGTTCTCGGTCAAACCGAAAATGGTCTCAAGACGACGATCCGCGAACCGCGGCTGCTTCCGGGCCTCGTGCTCTACGACCCCGAACTCAGTCTGAGCCTGCCGGTCGCGATGAGCGTCACCAGCGGGCTGAACGCGATGGCGCATGCGATCGAAGGGCTCTACGCTGCCGACGCCAACTTCGTCTCCTCGGCGATGGCCGAGGAGGGCATCCGCGCGCTCCATCGCGCCTTGCCGGCGATTGTCCGAAACCCGCAGGATCTCGCAGCGCGAACCGACGCGCTTTACGGGAGTTGGCTTTGCGGAAGCGTGCTCGGCGCGGTCGGCATGTCGCTGCATCACAAGCTTTGCCATACGCTGGGGGGCAGTTTCGGCCTGCCGCACGCCGAGACCCACGCCGTCATATTGCCCCATGCAGTGGCGTTCAACGCAGCCGCCGCGGCGCGCGAACTGGCGCCGCTCGTTTCCATTTTCGGCGAGGATTTCGCGGCCGGTCTCTGGTCCTTCTCGGACTCGCTGGGCGCCCCGACCTCGCTTCGCGCGCTCGGTCTCGATGAGGATGACCTCGACCGGGCCGGCGAACTCGCGACCGCCAATCCCTATGCCAACCCGCGCGCCGTCGAGCGCACGGCGCTCCGCGGCCTGCTCCAGCGGGCCTGGGCAGGCGACCGCCCCCGATCCACCCGGAGCGAGCGATGACCAGCCGCTTTACCGAGCATAATTCCGTCGACGCGGTAAACAACCGTATCGCACCGGAGACCGACGCCCGGCTACGCCAGGTCATGGCCTCGGCGGTGCGGCACCTCCACGCCTTCATCAGGGACGTCGAGCTGACACCCGGCGAATGGGCGACCGCGATCGATTTCCTGACCAGGACCGGCCAGATCTGCTCGATCGAGCGGCAGGAGTTCATCCTGCTCAGCGACGCGCTCGGCGTGTCGATGCTCGTCGATGCCATCACCAATCGCCGCCCCGAAGGCGCGACCGAGACGACCGTTCTCGGCCCGTTTCATGTCGTGGGGGCGCCGCGACGAGCAATGGGCGAGAGCATTTCGCTCGATGGCGGCGGCGAAGCCTGCCGCTACCGAGGCCGTGTTCTCGACCTCGCAGGACATCCGATAGCCGGAGCGACGCTCGACATCTGGTCCGACAATGCCGAGGGCTTCTATGACGTCCAGCAACCCGACACGCAGCCCCGATGGAACAATCGCGGACTGTTCGTCACCGGCATCGATGGTGGCTTCGAGTTTCTCGGGATCAAACCCGTCCCCTACCCCATTCCGCACGACGGGCCGGTGGGCGAAATGCTCGCGGCGCTCGGGCGTCATCCCTGGCGCCCTGCCCACCTCCACATGATCGTTTCGGCGCCCGGCTTCAAAACCCTCACGACGCATATCTTCGCAGCAGGCGATCCCTATCTCGAGTCCGACGCGGTCTTCGGCGTCAAGGACAGCCTGATCGTCCGGTTCGAGCCTGCGGGCGAAGCGGACGTGCCCTGGCGCGTCGAGAAGGATCTCGTCCTATCTCGCCTGTGACCCGCGGCCCCTCTGGCTGCCCCTCTCCATGTTCAGTCGAAGGATAGCAAAATGAAGACAGTCAGCGCGGCGCTCGTCGGCCTTGGATGGTGGGGCCGGAAGATGGCGGAACTGCTCCTTGAACAGGCTGGAACGCTCCGGATTGCCGCCATAGTCGAGCCCGACCTTGCCGGTGCCGAACCCTTCGCGAAGGCGCATGGCATTCCGCTTCATGCGACGATGGACGCGGTTCTGGCCAACGAAGCGATCGACGCCGTTATCCTTGCAACGCCGCACGAACTCCACGCGGCGCAAATCGAAGCGGCCGCGGCGGCGGGCAAGCATATCTTCTGCGAAAAGCCGCTGGCGCTGACCCGCGAAGGCGCGGTGCGGGCGGTCGGACTGTGCGAAGCGGCCGGGCTCGTCCTCGGCATGGGTCATGAGCGCCGCTTCGAGCCGCCGATCGCCGACATCCTGCGCGCTGCAGCCGACGGCGAGCTTGGCCGTCTGCTGCAGATCGAGGCGAATTTCAGCCATGACAAATTTCTGGGGCTCGACAGTGCGAACTGGCGCCTCGACCCCAAGCAGGCGCCGGCGGGGGGTATGACCGCGACGGGTATTCATCTCACCGACCTCGCGGTCAGGCTGATGGGTCCTGCCGCGAGCGTCAGCGCGACCAGCGAAAATCTGGTCTCGGAGCTTCCGTCGGGCGACACCATGAGCGCCTATGTCCGCTTCGCCCGTGGGGGCACCGCCTATATATCCGCAACACTCGCGACGCCGTTTGTTTCGCGTTTCGCGGTCTACGGGAGCAAGGGCTGGGTTGAGGTGCGCGATCGCGCGCATGTCGAAGCGCCGGACGGGTGGGTCGTCATCAAGGGCGTTACGGGCCAACCGATCGAGACGGTTACCGTCGGCAAGGCCGAACCGGTGCGCGACAATCTGGACGCCTTCGCTCGCGCCATACTCGGCGAAGCCCCCTATCCGATCACCGGGCAGGAAATGATCGACAATATTGCGCTTCTCGAAGCGATCATTACATCTATCGGCAGCGGCCAGCCTCACGCCGTCCAAGGCGGAAAAGTGCCGGACCGAAGCGCATAGTCGACCGGCCCACCTTCCCTCTCCGTCCGTTCCTTCACTGGACCCCGATTGGGCAAGTCAGCGCAGTCGGCAGAGCGGGGCCGTTCACACTGGAGTCCGGATCGGCAACGCGGAACGAATGATCCGCGACACCATCGAGCGCCCTTCGCAAAAAACGCGACCGACGTCTTCGGGTCTCCGCAATGAAAAGGCCGGGTGGAATGGGTCCACCCGGCCTACTTCCTTGTTGTAGCCGATCACCAAGTTATCAGAAATTGACCTTGAGGGTCACCTCGAAGGCCCGGGGCTCGCCCGGCATTCCGAAGGTCAGCTGATTATAATAGTTGGCCGACCCCGAGGCGAGATATTGCTCGTTGAAGAGGTTGCTCACATAGCCGCTGAGTTCCCAAGGACCCGACTTGTAGGACGCGTTCAGGCCGACCGTCTGGTAGGGCTTCGTCTCGAAAAGCTGGACGGGCAGTCCGGCTGTCGGAGGCACGATATAGTCATTGGCATAGCGGCTGCTGAAGTAGAGGCTGGTGCCGAGATTGAGTTCGCTGCCATCGCCAAACTCATGCCCGTACCGCAACCCGATGTTGCCCGAGTTTTTTGGGGAGCGGAGGATCGGCAGGCCACTGAGATCCTCACGCGCCGATGTCGCCCCGGCGAGTACGAAATTGGTGATCTTGGCGTCATTATAGGTGTAGCCGAAGGTCAGCTTCAGACCGTCGGCTACGATCAGCTCGCCGTCGAGATCGAGCCCGAAGGAGCGCGCGCCCGCGGCATTGGCGGTGGTGTTGAACACCGCCGGAGGATTGCCGATCGCCTGGTTTCGGCCGACCTGAAGATCATGATATTTGTTGTAGAACAGCGCCGCGTTGGTGCGAAGGTGACCGTCGAACAGCGTGGCCTTGGTCCCGATTTCAAAGGCGTCGACATATTCGGGATCATAGGGCAGAGACGCGATCGCGACCGAATTGCCGTTGTTAAGACCGCCCGGCCGCGTACCGCGGGCATAGCGCACATAGACGAGCGCATCGGAATTGATCTTGTAGGACGCCGAAACATTGCCTTCGTAGGTGTTGAAGGCAACATCGCGGGTGAACGGTCCGAACACATTGACAACGTTACCGGCTCGCGTGGTCCAGACGACCTGATTGGTCTGCTCGATCTTGTCGCGACCGAAGCGAAGACCGCCCGAGATGCTGAATTGATCGCTGATATCATAGTCGAGATCGAAATAGCCGGCATAGGAGTGCAGCGTCTGGTCGCTGGGCTGATATTGCCTGGTAAGACCCGAGATATAGCCTGACGCCCCCGGTCCAAAGACGATGCTCTGACCGATGAAGCCCTTGGTCCGGAGATAGTAGAGGCCGACGAGATAGCGGAGCCGATCGCCCCCTGCGAGCCGCAGTTCCTGATTGAAGCGTTTCCCGTTGCCGGGATATTGGAACTCGACTACCGGATATTGGCTCATATCCACATCATTCTGCCCGTCCTGGCTATATTTGGACAGGGCCGTCGTCGAGGTCAGGGTTCCGATCGGCGTCCGCCAGTCAACCTGGAGGACATAGCTGTTGTCGCGAAGCTTGCCATAGGGCTTGCTCGTGAAGCGCGTGTCCCAAAAGTCCTTGCCGAAGAACAGCGGCTTGGCCGTATAATCCCAGGCGTTGGCTCCCGATGACGGGGCAAAGGGAACCTGGGTATTGGGCGGATCGGCATAGGTGTAGGCGGCGCCCAGCGTGGGTTCGTCGCGCGTAAACTCGGCCGTCAGGCTGACATCGAGATCGGGCGTTGGCGACCAGAGCAGCTTGCCGCGTACGAAGGTGCGGTCATAGCCCAGACCGCGCCAGTCGGTGACCGGGTCGTGCAGGAAGCCGTCGCGTTTGTCGCGCGAGATGACGAGGCGGGCGAGCAGCGTGTCGCTGACCAGCGGCCCGGACAGGATCAGGCGGCCATGCCACAGCATTTCATCGCCGGCCGAGCTGCCGCCAATGCCGATCTCCGCCGACCCTTCAAAGTCGGAGGTGGGATTCTTGGTCACGAAGTTGATCGCGCCGGCCATGGTTGCGCGTCCGTAGAGAGTACTCTGCGGTCCCTTGGCAACTTCCACGCGCTCGAGATCAATCGCGCCCTTCGAAAGCTGGCTTCCGCCCAGATTGACCCCATCCTGGAACACGCCGACAGTCGATCCCGCGCCAAGACGGTTGCCCGAGCCGCGCAGCGAGATCACGCTGAGGCCGGGGCCGAAATTCTTGAAGATCAGCCCGGGAACCATCGACTGAATGTCGGTGAGCCGCTGCGCACCGGTCTCGGCAAGCTGGTCCGCGGTGACGGCAACGACGGTGGCGGGCACATCCTGGAGCGATTCCGCACGGCGCCGGGCCGTTACGACGATGTCTTCGATTTGCGTTTCCGATTGGGCGGCAGGTTCCGCTGCCTCGGCCTGTGCGTGCGCCGCGGGCGGAGCGCCGAGCAGCGCTCCATAAGCGCAGCAAGCGAACAACGCCCCCCGATAGCTTCTCATGCGATTGAAATCAGACAATATATCCTCCTCTTTCTTCTTATTCCGGCCTGTTCAGACCGTTGGTTTTGATGTGTTTCGTGGGGTTTTGCGTGCATCTGCGGCGCGAGGCCTTTCCCGCTTCGGCGACAGTTCGACCGGGCAAATATGTGAGCGGCCCTTGTCATGCGCGACGGAATGCCGAACGGGCGATGGCTGCGAACGGGATGCTCTCAGCCATCCCAGCCACGGTTGTGATGCGGGAGCGTCCAGCGCGCTATTTTCTGCGGCGCCGTCTTTGGAGCCCCAAGCGCCGGGCAGGACAGGCCGTAGGCCTTGCCCGCCGTGCCGAACCAGATGATGTTGCGATCCCATTCGACCACGACATTCTCGCCCTGGCCGCGATACCAACTGCGATAATTCTCGATGTCGCCGGTCTGCGGAGGTACGAAATAGGCGATCTCGCGCGGGTTGGTCGGATCGGCGATATCGAGGACGCGAATCCCCGCATTGAAGGATGCGATCACGAGGATGTCGGGTCGCGCCTTGCCGGGGGCGACGAAGGTCTGGCTGTTGTGGTGGCCGGTACGACCGCGCGCGAGGCAGAAATCGCTATAGGGTGCGTCCACGGGCGCGGCGGGCTTGGGCAGATAGCTCACGATCCGTGGCTTCGCCGGGTCTGCAACATCGACGATGCAACTCAGCGCGGGGCTCTCGCGGCAGTCGGGATCGAGCGGCTCGCAAAGTCCGACGACCTTGTTGCGAAGTTGCGGAAAACGGGCATCTGCGATCAACGGTAGACAAGTATGGAAGGGAATGGTGCCGAGACCCTGATGATCCGAGCGTACCCGGCCCACGGCCCGCGGGTTGCGGATGTCCGACAGGTCGAAGACGACCATGCCGAAATGGCCGAAACCGCCATAGCCCCAGCGTCCCCCCTCCTCGACGCGCATCGGCACGCTCGGGCCGCCGTGCGACTGCGACCAGGCCGCATGGCTTCCGGCCCACCATTGCTGCTCATATTCGGCTTGCTCGGCGAGGAGGCTGCCGGGGATGTGCCAGCGCGACACTTCCTTGACGTTCGCCGGGTCGGAGAGGTCGACGACCATCATGCCCGAGCCGCTGAGCGATGCGGCATTTTCGCTCCGCAGCTCGTCGCCCCAGCCGGCGTCGAGATAGGCGTAGCGGCCGCCGTCGTAGAAATTCATGTGGGTGCCATAGGCGCCGTCGCCGACGCTAAACTCGCCAAGCAATTTGGCGTTCAACGGATCGGTGACGTCTCGGACGCGGATGCCCCGCAGCGATTTGCTCGCACGCACGCGCTCGGCGACGTCATGTTGATATTTTCCCAGCGGGGCGTTCGGCATGGGGTCGGAAAAGGGTTGGGTTGCCGCCTCAATCGACAGCCACTTTTTGAGCTTCTCATTATAAGCGATCGAGGAAAGCCCGGTGATATAGTCGGTCTTGATGTGAACCGGGTTGCGGGCGTCGGTGACATCGACCCACCCGCCGAACCAGCAGTTGATCATCCGCCGGTGACCCTTGGCCCACATCGTCATCAATGGTTCGCCGCCCGACATGAAGGGCGCATCGACTTCGGCGATCACCTCCATATTCTGGATGTACAAACGCTTGTCGAGATAGGGCAGCGATCCGAGCGGCCGCGGTAGCGGTAGATGTCCGCTTTCCGGCGATACGCCCGTGACCTGTGCCATCGCACGCCCACCGCCGAGCACGGCCGCCGCCCCGAGAAAGCCGGTCATGACGCTGCGGCGATCAAGCGCGGCGCTCGGGTCTTGTCGATCCATCTTGCTTCCCTCTCCCGTGCGGAGCGCGGGCCGGGGCCGCTACGCTCACACCGTCTCTTCGGACTTGAGGCCAGCATATTGGGGCCGCGCGCCCGAACGAGAGGCAAGATGTCCAATTCGGACAATCGAACTTTCGGCAATGAGGACGACGGCCTCAATGACCACCGACCTCCAGGCCTGCGAGCCTTTTCCACCGCGCAAAAACCGGCAGGCGCCGTACGGGATTCCCTGGCGGCGGGCTCGACAAGCGATTGGCCGGCGGCGCGTTGGCGCCGGGGCCATCCGACATCCTTTTGGCCGCTGCATCCCCGCTGGAAAATCGACCGAGAATAAAAAAGCCTGCTCCGGCGAAAGACGCCGGCGCAGGCAGGGAGGAGTTCAGGAAAAACCGCGTTCGCCGCCGGATCTATTCCTCGTGGCGGAATTTCGGCAGCGTCAGGAAAATGAAGATCGAACCGACGAGCAGCATAGCGGCGCAGAGCAATGCCGGTGAATAGCTTCCCGCTCTTTCAGACCAATAGCCATATGCCAGGGAGGATCCCGACACCCCGAGCGCGGTGAGCCCGTAGAGCACGCCGTAGATGCGACCGAAGGCCGACAAGCCGAAATAGCGCGCCGCCATATAAGCGATGAGATCGAATTCGATGCCGATCGCGAAGCCGACCGCGACCGCCCCGCACCACGCAAAGGTTACAGGATCGAGCGCGAGCAAAACCAGACCGGCGGCACAGATCGCCATTACGCCCGATGCGACCCAGGGCGCGAATATGAGGTCAATCAGCACGCCCGACACGAGGCGCGCCCCGATCATCGCAACACCGATGAGCCCTGCGGTCGCGGTTGCTTCCGCGGCCGCCATGCCCGAATCGCGGAGCAGCGGCACGAAATGGACGACCATCCCGATCGAGCTCAAACTGACGAGCGGAAAGGCGATGGCGAGGCGCCAGAAGATGCTGCTGCGCAGCGCCTCACCGAAGGTGGCTTCGCCATCGAGCGACGGCGCAGCCTTCCCGGAGGTTCCCGGCGCCGCTGCCGCAGGCGGTCGCCGCCAGAGCGGCAGAAGGACGAGCGGTGTCATCACGGCGATGATGATCGCCATCACCATATAGGCGTGCCGCCAGCCCTCGGTCTCAATAATCCCGGAGAAGAAGGCCGGCCCGAGGGCGCTGGTGAGACCGGTTCCGGTGAGCGCGATGCCGAGCGCGGTCCCGCGCTGGCGAAAGAAAGTAGCGCTGACGATACGCGAAAAGGCCAGCGTTCCCGAACCGGCACCGAGGAGCGGCATCGCTGCGAACAGCAGCCAATATTCGCGAATGTTGCCGTCGAGACGGGTCATCAGGAAGACAAGGATCACAAGGCTCGCGAGCGAAAAGAGGATCAGCAGGCGGTCACCCCAGCGGTCGATGATACCACCCACCGCCGGGGCGCCGAGCGCGAGGACCAGCGTGAGCAGCATGGGACCGATCGATAATTCGGCGCGTGTCCAGCCGAACTCCTCGGCGAGCGGAGCCATGAAGGTTCCCGCCGTGTAGAAGGGTAGCGCGTGGACGCCAATGGCGAGCCCGATCGTGGCGGCGACGAGCACCGGCCATGCGGTCGCAAATTCGTTCCGACGCTCCTCGACTGGCTTCATCACCGCCCTCTCCCATCCATTTTTTTGATTTTGCGACGCGGCGGCGATGCACCGCGACCTGCTCAGCGGCTCAGTCGCCTGTCGGGGAGTTCGATCCCGATCATGTCCTGCAATTGCGCGGCGCCGAGTCCATCGGCGAGGCGCAGAATCCCGGCGCCCTGCAACCCCACTTCGAAGACGCCGTGGTCGGTGTAGACGCGCGAAACGCAGGCCAGCCCCGTGAGCGGATAGGTACAGGCCTCGACCAGCTTCGATTGGCCGCCTTTGGTGAAAAGCTCCATCATCACGAAAGTCTGCCGTGCGCCCACGGCGAGATCCATCGCCCCGCCGACCGCCGGAATCGCACCCGCTTCACCCGTGTGCCAATTTGCGAGATCGCCCGCTACCGAGACCTGGAAGGCACCGAGCACGCAAATGTCGATATGGCCGCCGCGCATCATCGCGAAGCTGTCGGCGTGATGAAAGTAGCAGCCGCCAGTCAGCAGCGTGACCGGCTGCTTGCCGGCGTTGATCAGATCCCAGTCGATGTCGTCCCTGGCTGGCGCCGGCCCCATGCCGAGAATCCCATTCTCGCTCTGCAGCACGATCTCGCGGCCATCGGGAAGATGGTCGGCGACGAGGGTCGGAAGGCCGATCCCGAGGTTGACATAGGCGCCGTCGGGAATGTCGGCTGCCACCAGCGCAGCAAGTTCGGCACGATCGAACAATTTCATGGGTCTATCCCTCCATCCCGCCGGACGTGGACACAGCGACCAGGCGCTGGACGAAAATGCCGGGGGTGACGACGACTTCGGGGTCGAGCGCGCCGAGCGGGACGATTTCGGAGACCTGCGCGATCGTCGCCGTTGCCGCCATCGCCATCACGGGTGCGAAGTTGCGCGCCGCCTTGCGGTAGACGAGATTGCCCCAGCGGTCGCCCTTCAGCGCCTTGATCAGCGCGAAGTCGGCTCGGATCGGATATTCGAGCACATAATGTTTGCCATCGATCTCGGCGGTAGGCTTGCCCTCGGCGAGCGAGGTGCCGAAGCCGGTCGGCGTAAAGATGGCGCCGAGCCCCGAGCCCGCGGCGTGCATGCGCGCCGCCAGATTGCCCTGCGGCACAAGTTCGAGTTCGATCTTCCCCGCGCGATAGGCGGCATCAAAGTGGTGCGAGTCCGCCTGACGCGGAAAGGAGCAGATCATCTTGCGAACACGGCCGTTGCGGATCAGCGCCGCGACGCCCGTCTCGCCATTTCCGGCATTGTTGCAGATGACCGTGAGATCGCCGACGTTGCGTGCGATCAGCGCGTCGATGAGTTCGTCGGGCATCCCGGACGTCCCGAACCCGCCGATCATGATGGACGCGCCATCACATATCTCCGCCACCGCGCGGTCGATGGCGGGGATGATTTTATCGATCATTCATGGCTCCATCGCCGTCCTGTCCCGAATGTCTTCTAGGCCCGAAACGCCCCCCCGCACCGGGCAAGAAGTCCATTTTGGACTCCTGCTCGGGGCGAGCTTCGCCGCCAACTGCGGCACGACCCGTCGCTGACCGGCATTGGAGGGACAGCGGAGCGCAAGCCCCGACGAACGCCGCCTCGCGTGGAACCCCACTTTTGCGATGCGTGCGGCGGCCCGCTCTTCTGTCAGGCCGCCAGCAGGGCCGCGACCCGATCGGTCATGTGACCAAGCGCCGTTCCGACATTGTCGAGATGGCAATGCTGCTCGCCGCCATCCTCGGCGGTGTAGATATGCAGTTCCTTGCTGCGCGCGCCGGTCGCCTCGGCGATGACCTGGTGCGCCTGCGCCACCGGAACCTGCATGTCCGCCGCGCCGTGGAAGACCACGAGATCACAGGCGAGATCGGCGATGACCGGCGCGAGCGTGAACTTCGACAATTTGCGCGCGCCCTCCTCCGCATCGGTCACGCCGAAGAACCAGGCCGTGGTCCGCGCATCGAGACCGTTCATGCCCGACGATCCCGAACCGCCATCCTGCGATCGCGCGAAGCCGTAAAGAGCACCCCAAGCGAGACAGACGCGATATCGCGGATCGGTCGCGGCCGCGCGCACGGTGCGATAGCCACCAAAGCTGCATCCGACCGCCGCGACCCGGTCGGGATCGACATCGTCGCGCGCGAGCAGGACATCAAGCGCGGGCCGAGCGTAGCGCTCGGTTTCCGGTTCCATATGGACGCCGAGGTGAAAACGCGACGTTCCCGATCCCGGACAATCGAATACCATCACCGAAATGCCGCGCCGGTTGAGCTCGCGGATCAGCCCGACCTGCCAGAACCATTCCATCGAGGAATGAAGGCCATTGAAGCACAGCGCGGCGGGCTTGCGCCCTTCACCCGGCGCAGGCCAGAACATGCCCTCGAGTTCGACGCCTTCATAAGGGATTCGCACCGGCTCGAAGCGCTCGCCGAGCATATCCATCGCCTTGAGACTGAGATCGCGCCCACGGTCGAAGGCCGCATATTTCTCGGGACTGAGCAGCATCGTCCACTCGGCATAGGTGGTGAGCACCGCCGCGCGGCGATAAATATCGCCGGAGGTCAGCCGCGCGCCCTTCGCAGCAAAATCGTCCGCTATCGCGGCGAGCCGCTCCCCTTCGTCGAGCCAGCCCTGGCACCAGATCGGATTGCCATCGAGCAGGACGGGAAGAATTTCAGGGGGAACCGAGGCGGGCTTTCCGTCGAAGACGAGCGGCGCCAACGCCTTGGCGCGTTCGAACGCTTCCCGATTGGCTTCGACATGCGTCAGATAGGGCCGCATTGCGCGCGCGACATCGCCCATCGAGGCTCCCGCGCACGTCGCATTATGCGCGGCATAGTTCAGCCAATAAGTGGCCGTCGAGAAGGGAACCATTTCCAGCATATCGAATGTCCTGCCTGAAGGAAGAAAGCTTCCGCGCCCATTGATCCGTCTGCGCGATAACTATTGAGCATTTGCTCAATAGAGAAGTCTCTGTCAAGAGAGAGGTAATGAAGCTGCCCGGCCCCGCCGGAAGAAGGGCGATACGTCATGGCCGAACAAAGCACGCGCAAACGCCTTGCGCCTGAGGACCGCGAGCGCGAGATCGTCCGCGCGGCGATCGCCTACTATGCCGAACATGGCTTCAGCGGGCAGACGCGCGAACTCGCAAAACAGGCTGGAGTCTCGCACGCCCTGCTCTTCCGCTATTTTCCGACCAAGGAAGATCTTCTCCTGCGCGTCTATGAGGAGGTGTTCGGCCATGACTGGCACCTCGACTTTGAGGCGCTGCGCGACAGGACAAGGCCGCTGGAGGAACGGCTGATCACCTTCTACCGCGACTATGCGCGTCTGATTCTCGATCATGACTATACGCGGCTGCTCCTCCATGCCGCCCTCGCCAACGTCGATTTTCACAAGCGCCTGTTTGCGCGCATCGGTCAGGACATTTATCCGGCGGTGATTGCCGAGTTACGCGCTGGCTTCGGCAGGCCAACGCTTGACGCGCAGCCATCCACGCACGCCGAGATCGAAGCGGTGTGGGGGCTGCATGCTGCGATCTTCTTCCTCGGAATCCGCGAGCATGTCTTCGGTCTTCCGGTACCGCACGACCACGAAATCATCGCGCTGAAGATCCGCTTGTTCCTGGAGGGCGCACAAGCGGCGAATTCAGGGGCCAGTGAAAATTAGAACCCGGCAGGTCGCCTTAATCGTGACATGGCCGATAACAAACGGTCGCCTTTCGATCCCGTTTCACGAAAAACGGCCATAGCGGCGAAGAGACAATTTGTGCGCTGGATGAAGGCTACTGCGATCCGGATTATTTCCGCGCCGGGACCACAAATCCGCTGATCAGCACGTGGAGCACGGCACGAGCCCCATCCGGAGACAGCGTCGGCTGAACCACCCGAGCTACCATTTTGCCGAAGACGAAGCCATGGATGACCTCTGCGATCTCCTCCGGATCGCCCTGCAAGTGTACGATCCCGTTATCACGAAGGCGGATCAGGCCGCTGGCAAGTTGCGCGTGGATGCGTGCAATATTGGCGGACACGCGCAGGTTCAATTCCCCGTCCGACGCACTGGCAGCGATAGCTTCTAGCTCAAGTCGCCCGCTCCCCTCTTTCCATGTCGAAACGATGAGCTCGTCGAAAATCGACTGCTCAAAATCTTCCAATGTTTCCCCAGCAATTCCGGCGAGTGTATCGTGACGCTGTTCGAGCAGAGCATGGATCAACGCGTCCTTGCTCTTGAAATGCGTGTAGAATGCACCTTTGCTGATCCTCGCTTCGACACATATGTCATCGACCGTGGACGCGGAAAATCCATGATTTTCGAAACATCCCAGCGCAGCTGACATGATGTGCTCGCGCCGCTCGGCCATTTTTCCTGCGCTCAGTTTGGGCATAGTTCCTCCGGTTATTCCCGGCCTTAGCCTAAACGCCCAAGCTCCGTCTTGCATGGTTTTAAAAAACCGACTAGTCGGTCATTATATAGAAATATGAGAGGGAGCGGAGCAATGGAACAATGTTCGAGATATGCGGGCCTGATGGCCGGGGCGGCCCTGGCCGTAGTGCAACCGGCGCTGGCGCGGGATGCGCAGCGCACCGGTGACGCCGCCGCTTCCGATTCGCCGCCCGAGATCATCGTGACGGCTACCAAACGCGAACAGCGCCTGATCGACGTGCCGATCGCGATCACCGCGCTGAACGAAGACACGCTCGCGCGGATCAATGCCGACCGGTTTCAGGACTATGTCCGGACGGTGCCGGGCCTCGTCTATAATCAGAGCGGCGCGAATTCGGGCAGCTTTGCGATCCGGGGGATCGCGACCGGCTCGCTTGCCGGAAACACACAATCGCCGGTCGCCATCTATATCGACGACCTTCCCACCCTCGACATGTTCGCCCCGCTCATCACCCCCGATTTGCGGCTGTTCGACGTCGGCCGCGTCGAGGTGCTGCGCGGCCCGCAAGGAACCCTGTTCGGTTCGGGAGCGGCGGGCGGCGCAATCCGCATCATCACCAACAAGCCCGACGCGGCAGCATTCGATGCGCGCGGCGAAGCGACCGCCGAGGCCACACGCCGCGGCGACATGAGCTTCGGCGGCAATGCCATGATCAACATCCCGCTGGTCGCCGACAAGCTGGCGGTGCGGGCTGTCGGCTATGCCCGCCGCGACGGCGGCCATGTCGACAATGTCGCGCGCGGTGACCGGAATGTCGAACGCCAGACCTCGATCGGCGGACGCCTGCTGCTGAAATGGCAGGCCACACCCGAATTCAGCCTGATGGGCACGATCAGCTATCAGCGCGACCGGCCACGGGATTCGAATTTCAGCGATTATGACGCGCCCGGCTATAGTTATTCGGGTGCAGTGGCGCAGCCGGTCAGGACAAAATCGACGATCTATAATCTGGTAGCCGAATATGCGTTGCCGGCGTTCACGATCACCGCGTCCACGACCTACAATGACCGCAGCGACCTTGCGATACGCGACTTCACCAGGCGTCTCGACCCGCTACTGTCGGACCTTGGCGTCAGCGGCCCCTATCCGGCGCGGGTCTTCGGCACGTCCAAGAGCTTTGCGCAGGAAGTCCGGATCGCCTCGCGGGGGCGGTCCGCGCTGCAATGGCTGATCGGCGGCATTTATCTGAACACCGATCGCGACAGCAATGAGCTGATCCATATTCCGGGAGCCGGCGCGATATTGGCACCGATCGGCTTTCCTTCCGACGACCTTCTGCGCTCGGGATCGATCATCAAGGCACGCGAGGCCGCGCTGTTCGGCGAAATATCCTATACCGTCGCCGACCGGCTGACCGCCACCGCGGGACTGCGCTATTTCCGCGACCATATTCGCCTTGCCGGCACCGCCGACGGGCTAATCAATGGCGGCCCGACCGCGATCGCCCGGCGGCAAAGCGAAAGCGCCGCAACGCCCAAATTCGCGCTCTCCTATCGCATCGGCGACGATGCGCGGATCTATGCGCAAGTGGCCAAGGGCTATCGCGTCGGCCAGAATAATCTGACCCCGCTCGCCGACCCGACCGATGGGGCCGCGATCCCCGGCACTTACGATGCCGATACGCTCTGGAATTATGAGGTCGGACTCAAAGGGCGTTGGCTCGACGGCGCGCTCTCGGCGAGCGCTGCACTGTTCGCGATCGACTTCCGCAATATCCAGCTTCAGGCACGGTCGGCGACGGGTTTTGCCTATATCGCCAATGCTGGTGACGCGCGCTCGCGCGGCGGCGAACTCGAACTGACACTACGCCCGGCGCCGGGTTTCGAGGCAGGCACCGCGCTCGCCTATACGGCAACGCGGCTTACCGCGGTTGCGCCCGGCGTCGACGCGCTGGTCGGCGACCGCCTGCCGGGAACCCCGCGCTTTACCGCATCCAATTATCTGCAGTTCGAAACCGCGATCTCCGGCGACGCGAATGCCTATCTGCGCGGCGAGCATCAATATTTCGGCAAGGCATTCAGCGACCTCAACAACCCGGCCGCGCTGACCTATGGCAACTATCAAATTTTCAATCTGCGCGCTGGTGTCGATTTCGGACACTTCGGCGTCTCGCTCCATGTGAACAACCTCACCGACAGCCGCGCGATCCAGAATGCCTTCCGGCTTCCGGGAGGTGCAACCGCGATACGGCTTCGTCCCCGCACCTTCGGCCTGACGCTGCGCGGCGGCTTCTGACCCCTCCCCCATCATCAAAGGATTTCATCCATGACCCTGATTCCCACCATGCCGTGCCTGTCGCGGCGCGGACTGATTGCGAGCGGCATTGCCGCGGGCCTCGCTTCCAGGATCGGAGCCACGGCGCTGCCACGAACCGCCGACACGCTTCCGACGATCGCGGAAATGACCGCACATACCCGCGCGCTCGTCGCAGCCTTCCCCGACCTTGTGCAGACGCGCCCGCTGGGCGCGAGCCGCTCAGGGCGGCCGATCGAACTGATTTCGATCGGCAAGGGTGAAAAATCGGCACTGATCGTCGGCGCCCCGCATCCGAACGAACCCATAGGCTGCCTGATGATCGAGCGGCTGCTCGACCGGCTCGTCCGCGACACCGCGCTCCGCGAGCAAAGCGGCTATCGCTGGCACTTCATCAAGGCGATCGACATCGACGGCGTCGCACTCAACGAAGGCTGGTTCAAAAAGCCGCGCACGCTACAAAATTACCTCGGCAACTTCTTCCGCCCGGCTTTCGCGCAGCAGCCCGATTATACGTTCCCGCTGGAGGTCGACGGCTATCGTTTCGATCATCCAACGCCAGAGAATAAATGCTGGCGTGCCGCGATCGATTTCGCGCGGCCGACGCTGCAATGCTCGCTTCATGGCGCCGATACCGGAGGGGTCTTCTATATCGCGAGCCGCGATGCGCCGGAGTTGTTCCAGACCCTGCGAAAGCAGCCGACGGAACATGGCCTGACGCTCAGCACCGTGGGCGAGCCCTTCACGGAAATGCCGTCCTACATGCCCGGGATCTTCGCGCTGCCCCATTTTGATCAGGTGATCCGGAACGCGCAGGCCGCTGGCATTTCGCCCCAGGAGGTGTGGCCCGCGGGCGAGTCCAGCGCGCATTATGCGACCCAGCGCTACGGCACGTTCAACCTTCTTGCCGAGGTGCCGCTCTGGGACGATGCGCGCCTGCGCGATACCAGCATCTCGCCCTTCACGCTGAAGGACCTTCTTGCCATGCATCGCGACGCCAATGCGGGGATCAGGGAGATATTGGATACATGGTTGCCGCTCTTCCGCGGCCTCGTCGAGACCTCCGACGAACAGGCGCTACTCCTCGCGATCGAGGAAGCACATAAAAAGGCGCCGCTCGAGCGCGACCAGCCGCTCGGCGCCGGCGAAGCCTCATGGTCGGTTCCGCTTCCCGTCA
Source organism: Sphingopyxis sp. GW821-FHT10B01 (assembly GCF_059415685.1). NCBI lineage: Bacteria > Pseudomonadati > Pseudomonadota > Alphaproteobacteria > Sphingomonadales > Sphingopyxidaceae > Sphingopyxis > Sphingopyxis sp. GW821-FHT10B01. The sequence continues at coordinate 65,037 of NZ_JBWKNS010000001.1, forward strand.
ACGTCCATGCCAGCATGAGCATGACCCTGCGCCTCGCGAGCCTCCGCCCCTTTGCAATGTTGGGACATTTGGCCCGGCTGGTATCCGCCCGCCACGACGATCGCCGCCTCCGTTCGGCAGAGGCTGCGGCAGAAAGAGCGATCGATACACAATTGCGTCTACTTGAAAGTCAAAATTCGCTCACCGCTTTGCCACTCGATGTCCCCGTTAATATTCAGATCCGATCGATTCTGGCTGCAATCCAGTTTTTGCAATGAATGCCCTTCAACATGGCTGCGGTTCGCTTCCACGGGCACGAAGGAAGCCGACCGGTTGCGGCCGAGAACTGTGCAATATTGAAGCCACGGATCGGACATCGATCACCCGCTCTGGAGCCTGCTTTCAAGGCGCGCAGCAGAGACCATAGCAAATGAAGCGGTTGCTCGAGGGTACGCCAAATCGCACGCCACTGTGCCTGGAACTCAAATCATAGGCCACCAGGCGCTTGTGGCCGGCAGGAGACTGACCGCTTCTGGGCGCCGAATGGGGAATAGCGGACCTTCCCGATGTGACGACTATCGATGACGGGAACGACCAGTTGCAGCCAGAGAAACCTAATTGCACACCCTTCGGAAGCTGCCATACTTCGACATCGACCAAGCCTGAAGGTTACCGATGATAAAGCTTCACTTTGCGCCGCTCACTCGATCTATCAGGGTTCGATGGCTGTTGGAGGAACTTGGTGTTCCATATGAACTGGTAACCACAGAATATAATCGGGACGGAAGCAGGGGCTTCGCGCAGGATACCCCTTCAGGCAATTATCCCTACATTGAAGACGGAGACATCGCTCTTTCAGAGTCAGGGGCAATCGTCCAATATATCTTGGAGCGGTATGGAAATGGGCAGCTCGAGCCGCCGATCGGTACAAAGGACCGTGCCCCCTATCTCTACTGGCTGCACTTTGCGGAAGGCACAGCCGCTAGCTCCATCAACACGACCGTTTGGCTGACAGTCTATCGAGATGATGCAGATAGACATCAGGAAATCATCGGGGCGGTTCGTGACAGTGCAAACACGGTGTTTGGCAAGGTTGAAAAGGCTCTCGTCACCCAACCCTATATTGCCGGAAGCGAATTTACGGCTGCTGACATCATGATGGGCTTTACACTAGGTTCAGCGAAGTGGCTTCAACTGCTCACTGATACGCATCCCAAAACGCTTGAGTATGTTGACAGATTGTTCGCTCGCACCGCCTTGCAGAAATCGCTCAGCTAATTCGTCATTGGCCGCTTTGGCGTTCGGTCGCCAGCAAACCCGCCAGTCCGCTTTCCCATCCCATTTGCGCCGTTTGTGGCCGATCTGGCCGCAATGGCCGGAAACGACCCAAACCGACCATCCCTATTTCGTCACCCTGAACTTGTTTCAGGGTCCACGGCCTGCCGGTTCCTTGGGCGCGGCGCTGGACAAGAGGCCCGACCATGGATGCTGAAACAAGTTCAGCATGACGAAGTTTGAAGGGCAGTTCTCCACCCCATTCCGACCATCTGCTGCCGATCTAGATCCAATGACCGGAATCGACCGATGCTGTTGAAAAAGTCGGATCCTGTAATTTTCTGTCAATGCGATGAATCTTTGGGTCAAATCTGCCCGCGACTGTGAACCGATGGTGCCCGTCATCCGCCGAGAGCGCACCATTATTCAAGCCGTTTCCGAAGGCCGACTTTTTCAACAACATCGACCAATTGTTGCCGTTGGCGGGTCACAGCAGCGGCGCTGGAAGCGGTCCTTACCGAACTACCGGCGTGCTTCCGTCGCCATCCGGACAGCCATGCCAGCGAGCACCGTCCCCATCACCCACCGCTGCACGAGCGCAACTGTCGGGCGCCGGGCAAGGAGCGCTGCAATCGACGCTGCAGAAACTACGATAAAGGCGTTCACAAACAGACTGATGACGATCTGTGCCGTTCCGAGAACAACAGCCTGCCCCAGCACGCTACCGTTTGACGGATCAATGAACTGCGGCAACAGGGACAGGTACATGACAGCGATTTTCGGATTCAGCAGATTGGTTAGGAACCCCATGAAGAAGAGTTTTCGCGGACTATCCTCCGGGAGGTCTTTGACCTGAAAAGGCGAGCGCCCGCCGGGTCGGACAGCCTGCCATGCGAGCCACAGCAGGTAGAGGGCGCCAGCGAAGCGCACTGCGTCATAGGCGTATGGCACCGCCAGGACGAGGGCGGTAATACCGAACGCAGCACATAGCATGTAGAATATGAAGCCAAGCGCGACCCCGCCGAGCGAGATCAGGCCGGCAGTTCTGCCTTGGCAGATCGACCGCGAAATAAGATAGACCATGTTAGGCCCCGGAGTCAGGACCATGCCCAGTGCGATAGCGGCGAAGGTGAGCAAGCTGGTCAGTTCTGGCATCTGCTTTCTCCATTTCGAGAAGGATGCCCAGACGCGCGACTAAACGTCCTCGCGCTTCCCGATGGGTATCCATCTTTCAGCGTCAGTCACGCGAGTCCGCTGGCAATAAGCGAGTACGTCCCACAATGTAAAGAAGGCAGTGAACGACAGCGAAACCGCTTTTCTCCCCGGAAAGCCGACCGCCCCTCCCAGGAGATATTTCGCCAGGCGTGTCTGCAGGAAGAATATAAATGCGGGACCTGGCCGGTTCAGGACATGCGGCTTTTGGCGCGAGAATGGCGAAAGCGGACGACCAACTGGCGACATAACCAAGTGCGAGTATTGAGTTGATAGCCGCTCCGGCGACGTCGCTTTCCCGTTCAGGCGCCACGTCTATTCGGAGCAAATTTGTATCGCATTGCCGAGCGTTGCCTGTCTAAAGCTTTGGTTGAAGTGTTCTAGGGCGTGCTCGCGCTGCCCTATGGCGCAACCCCGCTAGAGCATGGTAGTGTATGGCATGAATCAGACGACGAAAACAAAGTGTACCTGCGGAATTATCATGCCGATCAGCTACACAGATGATGCTCATACGGAAGATCACTGGAGATCGGTTCTTAATTTCATTTCTGAAGCAATCGATCGCGCAGAGATGACGGCTCAACCAGTCTGGCATAACGCCGACTTTGATGTGATACACGCGAAGATTTTACGTAATTTGTTCGAGAACGAAATTATCGTCTGCGACGTTTCCACCAGAAACCCAAATGTGATGCTCGAATTGGGGATGCGTCTGACCACGAAGCGGCCGACCATCATTATTGCTGAAACAGGCACGAAGCTGCCCTTCGACACGAGCATAATCAACACTGAGTTCTACGATCCGACGCTGAAATATGGGGACATTGCAGCCTTTGTCGAAAAGCTGACGAAGATCCTTTTGGACACGCGGGAATCGTCTTTGTCCGGCACATATCATGCCTACTTAGAGCATTTCGAGTTCGAAACTGTAAAGCCTACAAACGTTACAATCTCTGGCGAGGAGGCGATTGCTGATCGACTAGACGAGATGAATATCAAACTCGCGAAGTTGGACGGCAGGCTCGCTATCATCAATTCCCCTATGGACCTTTCAACTTTAACGAGAACCACCGCATCGGTAGCTTCTGACAATGTTGACCGCCTGATCGGCAAGGCGCTGTCACCCTCCATTGATCCCAATCTTCAGATTGGGGTCCGGGTTTACCATGAGAAGTTCGGTGACGGCACAATTTCCGAGGTCGATGGAAACAAGATCGAGGTGAATTTCGATTTGGCTGGATCTAAACGCGTGCTCGGGAGCTTTCTAACATTAATATAGATTCCAAATCGCTCCCCTCCTAACTAGCTCCCGCGGTTCTATCTAAAACTATCGAGGCAGCGAGACGCCCCTCGCCGAACGCAAATCAAGAGCCACCCTTTTTCTCGTCGATAGTCGTAAATGATAGCGCATCTCTAGTTCAACGAGCGTGCCGCGCGGTGGTAATGCCGACCAACGACCAATTCCGGGAGGTCGAGCTCGGGCGCGATCTTGGAGGTGGTAAAGATTATCTGATGAGGGGTCTGTGACGCCTTCGACAGGGCTACCAGCAGTCGCTGGAAGTTCCACGACCGCTCCTCGACCATCCCCTTGTCCTCGACGTTGTCAAATAGCATCCAACGCGGCAGGTTGAAGCGCTGGTCTCGCAGTGAGGCACTTAGAATTCCGGCCGCGAAGCTATTCTTGAGGATGACCATTCCGCTCGCACTGCCGGCGCGATTTTTGTCGCCGTTAATCGCGACCCAATCGCCCGAGAACTCGAAAGAGACGTTCGTCACTTCACCAAAATCACTATGTTCCTGAAGGTCTTTGTCGAGGAGCACCTTGGTCTCGTTAGAGATGAGCGTATAGGCTTCCAACTTGCGCTTTCCTTGGGTGCGTAGGATTGCGTCTATTTCCGCCTTGAGCCGCGTAACGCGCGTGTTGAGATCTTCCTTGGCATCGGCCGCAGCTTGAATCCGCTTAGCAAGTTCGAGCCGCTTCTGGAGGCTTTCCAACTCGCTGTCGATAAAGCCAACCTTGCGGCTCAGCTCCGCGATCGCGCTCTCGCGCCCGGTCACCGTCCCCGATTGAGCGAGCTCAATCGTCGATGACGCGCGCCGCAGCACTTGGCCTGCGATACGAAACGCACTCTTCATCTGTATGAGCTCGGCGTTGCGCTCGCCTTGAAGTGCTTCGGATTCCTTCAGCTGCATTTGAAGGTCGAGGCGTACGGCAAGCGTACGGCTATCGTCACCACCATCTACGCGTTTAGTATCGCAGAGCTGACAGTGTGCCGCTTCTTTGGGGGCCACCGGCGCAAAACAGGACGGGCAGTATTCGAAGGCTAGATGGCCGAGCGCGAAGAAGGTGGTCGAGGCGTCATCGAAATCTGCGAGCGACTGGGTGAGGTGCTTGATGAAATCCTCGGCGTCCGAGATTTCATATTCGAGCACCTCGATGCTTTCCTTGAGATTCACAAACGTCTTACGTGCGCCATTATACTCTTTGATGGCATCAGAACGCATCTTTTTGAGATCTGCGCGCTCGAGCTGCAGCTCAGATGCGCCAACAAGCTCGTCGATCGATGCCAGCAGGCGGCCGCGGTCCTCGATCATCTTGGTGATCGCTGCACTGATATGTTCGGAGAGAATGTTTTCGCCATAGCCGGACGCGACTGCGACGAGGCTACGGTAGTCGGTGACCGCCGCATTGTAGAGCTTTTCGGTCTCTCTAAGCGCTATCTGCTTATCGAACAGATCGTAGCCCCCGACCCCCGAAAGCAGATCACCAACGGCTTGACGCGTCTGCCAAGTGTCGAAATTCTCTACCCGAAAAATCCGCTGCACCGGCGTCAGCTGATCAACATAGAGCAACCGAAGCAACTGATGCATAGTGATGTTGCTACCGCCATCACTGATCGATTCTGGTAGGCCAATTGCCTTAAACAACACTTGGCTGAAGCTGTAACCATGATCTGGCCGCCGATACGGAAGTGTCTGCCAACCTTCAGCCGGCGACGAGAGAGCGTCGTCGAGCGTGCCGAAGAAAATCGACATGGGCCGGCCGCCATCGGTCGATATATCCCGCCGCAGAGTTAACACGCCCGCCGGAGTGATGATCTGAAGATAGACCTGCTCAGCGCGTGAAGCCGACTGCTTCCAATCGCGGAGGTCTCCGCCAAGACCAAAGAATATGAAATCAGCAATCGTCGATTTGCCTGATCCATTCGAGCCGTGAATGATGTTCACACCCTGATGAAACACTTCGTCATAAAGGATATGAGTGGCGCGCGTGACGAGCGTGCGCTCAATACGAAAGAAGGCGCTCATACAACCGGCCCCCGCGCCGGCAAGCCAGCGCGTTTGATTAGGCCATTCCGACCTGTCATCGGCAGCGAACAGACGTCGTCTATCAAGAACCGTATCAGGGCTTTATCGACCTCATTCTGAACGACGGCCTGTTTCATGATCTCTTCGGGCATCATCTTCGTTTCAAGGCTAGCATAACGGTCGCGGAGTGCGTCGCGCTTCAGAAGGCCCAGGCCCGTTAAGCGCTTCAGTGCCGTAGATTGATAGATTTGCAGATCCTGCCAGACCGATGCCGTGCCAGGAAGCCGGACGAAGAAGTTGGCTGGCGCCGGAATCTTCAGCGCGCGGAAGCGCTCTTTGATCTCCGCTGGCAGCGACAATCGGTGGAGTAGCATCGGAAACATTAAGAACATGTCCAGGACGCGAAGTTGCTCCAACGGAATGGGCTCACCTTTCGCGGTCATCAGACGGATCATACGAAAGATACAATGATAGGGGTCGCGCGAAGCGTACCAGACACGGAAATCAGCCATTGTCCCACGCCAAGTGGCAATTGCCGGCGAGATAATAGAGCGCTCCGTCTACCAATCCCGCCGTAATCTCGTTTTTGCTTGTTGAATGGGCCTCCGTGCAAGGACCGATCACTTGGTCCTGCACCACCTGATCGATTTCGGCGCCACTACCATCGGCCGCGACGACGCGCGCCACATGCCGATGGAATCGGCTCTCAACGTCGGCCAACAATTGTGTGTAGCGTACCACTGCGGACGGCTGCGCAATATGCCGCTGAAGCTCCATATTGAATCGCTCTTTCTTTCGCTTTGCACCTGCAATTGCGTAGGATCGCCCGGCGTCGGCCAGCTTCTGTGCGAGATCGCGCCGGTCATGCTCTGCCATGGTTGTATAATATTCGAAATCCGCGCGGACCTCCGGCGCGATATCGGATGCCGCGACCGTGTCGATGCCGTCACCTTGAGATCCATCTGTGTTTACTTCGCCACCGGAGCCACCGACGCCTGCCCCGGAAACCCGCGAGACCTTCTGGAGTATCTGGCGGATCATCGCGCACATTGAGGCGTAAACTGGTGCCGTTTTACTGGCGGGCTTACAGATATCGATGTGGTTGGCCTGAACGGCGACCGGGTCGCTGCCCACAATTCCAGGATTGGCGGTGACTTTATCGACGATGTGCACAGTGCCGGTCTTCTCAGTTTCATAGAACGAGCGGACCATTGCATTTTGGCGCGACACCCATGAGCGGAAAAAGTCATTCAGATCGATCAGCGAATCGTCGCTATATGCTAGCTGTTTGACTTGCTTGCTCTTGAAGCTTCGCAATAAGATATCGAGCGCCGTCGCCACATGTGCGCCCTGATGCGGTGTGCCTAGGAACGCCACCCCCGCCACCGATCGACCGATGGCATTGAAATCGGGATTCGCGCTTTCCGCAAACCGTCGCAGCATCTGTTTGACGACAAGACCGCCTAAACTATGGGCCACAAACAGCGCGTGCGGCGCGCCTTCCTCACGACTGGCGACTTGGTCGGCCATAGCCAGCGCCAGATCTTGGACCGAAGCACCTTCGCCCGCGAGGATGCCAGCGAACTTGTTCGAGTCATAGCCCATCATGTAAATCCGGCAGTTTGGGAACTGCTCGGCTAGCCAGCGTGGCCAGAATGCACTTTCGGTCTTTTGCCAAGTCTCGATCCGGTCGCCACCAAGCCCGTGGACGAATATGATGTCGAGTACAGCTGTCGGAGGAGATTCTGGGCGCTGCTGCGCAAATATCTGAGTTGGCCCGTCATTCGACATGCATGCCCCGCAATGCTTCTGGCGATCCGAGAGATGCAGACCGGTTACTATGCGGACCTACAAGTCATTGGGGCATTTCGTCAAAGTAGAAAACTCTACGATTCATATTTTGTCACGGTTAGCGTTTTTCGTAGTGGAGTGGCACAGCGTATAAGAGATTTAATGCCCCAGAACTGGTGGCATTGTATGGAATTCAGAAACCCGAGCGCCCCCTCTTCGGTGTGGATGCAGGATGATATTCCAGTGACCGTACGAAAAGGAGCGGACTTCAAGCCCCCGTTCTTCAGCGACGATTTTGAAACCAGCTAAGGCTCAGGCGCTATTGCGAGCGATGCGTCCCAATGGGCACCGGCTCGCCTCCCCAACAATCGAGCAAAATTATTAGCGGCAGAACGAACTTCTGCTTTTAGAGTTTAGAAAACGACGATTGAAAGACCGATATGGGGCGCAAAGCCGCCGGTTCACATCCCGATCCCGAGCTCTCTGTTGCGGCCTCGCCCCATCATCTCGGCAAGGGCCTGTCCGACGCTGCGGTCGATAACCGGAGGCAGCCCAAGTTGCTGCTTGCGGTTGCGCAGGATGCTCTCGACCTGCGGGTCGCGCTCCAGGCTCTTCGCCATCCCGATCATCCGGTCAGCGACCTTGTAGGCCCGGTTCTCCTCGTAGTCGGCGAGCAATCTACGCCGCGTGCGATCGAGTGCCTGCCACCGCTGCACAAACACATCGGCCCGAAGCGTTGGGTCCCTCGCCATGTCGGCTTCGAGCTGCATCGCCCGGATCGCCGCCTGCGTCCGCCCGTTGATCGCCTCGGATATGTGCGAGCGATCGGCCCCGAACGCTCCTTCGAGGTGAACGGCACCCTGAGGATGCAGCGTATCGAGCACCCTTCGGCTTTCCGCGAGCAACGCCTTCTGCGCAGGCGTCGCCGGCTCGCCGATCGACTGCGCGAACAGCAACTCGCGGACGATCCCGGCATGGCGCGTCACCGCAGCGCCGAGCACAGGGCTGGAGGGATCGAGCCTCGGTTCTGCTTTCGGCGGCGGCGGCGCCTTCACCGGCTCGGCAGGTGGACGGAGCTTCAAACCGGCAAATATGTCGCGCCGCTTCGTTTGCGGCGCCGGCACCGTGCGTTCGCGATGATCGCTCGCCATGTCCTTGCCGCGCTCGCGGCCGAGCGCGCGCGCAAGCTTTGACCGGTCGGCAAAATCATCGCGGCCATAGTGAAGGTCGACTCGGTCCCGATGCCGCGACAGCGCGACATAGGTCGCATGCCGGTCGAGGCCCGGCGTCGCGAGCACATGGGTGCGATCGACCGTCATTCCCTGCGCCTTGTGGATCGTCGCCGCATAACCATGATCGATATGGGTATAATCTTTGAGGTCGAACGCGACGTTGCGACCGTCGTCGAGCAGCACCGACATACGAAGCGCATCGAGCTGACCCACCGTTCCGAGCGAGCCGTTCTTCACGCCAAGGCCGCGCTCGTTCTTCAGGAACATGATGCGGTCACCGGCAGCGAACATGCGGTCGCCGCGCTCGACTCTGAGCGCGACGTCGGCGCCAAGCGCGCCAGCATCGCGCATTCGCGCGCGCGCCGCCATATTGAGCGCCTGAACCCCGTCATTGGTGTGGGTGAGGATGATGCGGCTATCGCCGGGCCGCGCCATGCGCTCGCGGTCCCACCGGTCGATGAGGGCATCGCGTGCGTCGGCGCGCGTGGCCGTGGCATGAACATGGCCGGTGTGCTCATAAGCCGCGAGCGCTTCATCGGTCCGTCCGGTCGCCAGCCAGCACGTCGCAAGCCGCTGCCATTCTTCGTGCTGGCGCCGTATGTCCATGATCTCGATGGCGCCGTGCCGCTCTGCGGTCGCACGGAACGCTGCGCCCGCCTCGATCGCCTGCAACTGTTCGGGGTCGCCGACGAGCACGACCTTGGCGCCGCGCTTCTCGGCTTCGCCGACGATCCGCTCCAACTGGCGTGTCCCGATCATTCCCGCCTCGTCGATGACGAGGATATGCCGGTCGGTCAGGCGTTCGCGATCATTCGCCCATTGATGCTCAAGACTCGCGAGCGTGCGCGAGGCGATGCCCGAACCCAGTTCGAGCCCGTCCGCAGCGATACCCGATAAGGCTGCACCCTGCACCCGATAGCCCGCCGCCTCCCAGGCATCGCGCGCGACGCCGAGCATCGCGCTCTTCCCCGTCCCGGCATAGCCGATGACATTGCTGATCCCGCGCGCGCCGGTCACGTGTTCGAGCGCGCCGCGCTGCTCGATCGACAGATCAAGGCCGCGCTGTCGCGCGCGGTCCAGGGCAAGCCCGCGATGACGGTCGGCGACGGCATGATTGCGGCGGGCATCGAGCCTGGCCGTCGCGCGTTCCAGCCGCTCTTCGGTCTCGATCATCGCGCGCGATGTGAACCGGTCCTCGCCTCGCCCGTCCTTGCCGATCGGAACCAGTTCGGGCGACGCCTTTATCGCCGACATCACCGCGTCGAACTGCTCCTTGCCGTCGCTGTGACGGTGTACGAACATCGCAAGGTCGCGGGTCGTGAACGTCGCTTGATGATGGGTGATCGCGTCGAGCGCGATCGCCGGGTCGGCGAGCAGCTTCGCGCCGTTAGCTCGTGCGATCTCGCGATGCTCGCCAGCCCGGTCGCAATCGAGCCCCTGCGCCGCCATGCGCGAGGCGGCCGGGCCGATCTTGTGCTGCGGTTCGAGGTCGATGCCCTGCGCTTCCAAAGTCCGGTGATCGACACGCGCGCCGATATCGAGCGCGGTAAGCCGTTCGTTGACATGGGCTGCCCAGGCTTCGCGCCAATGGGTGAGAAGCTCGGTGCGGTTCCAGTCGCGCACCTTCGCGCCGAACTCGGCGCTGCCATCTTCGCCAATGCGGATCTCGCGCATCGTCAGCATGACATGCGCGTGCGGCTTCGCCAGCCCGTCGGCGCCGATGTCCCAATGCACGTTGAGGTCGGCGATCATGCCCCGGTCGACGAACTCGGCTTGCACAAAATCACGTGCCAGCTCGATGCCCTGTTCCTCGGTCAGCTCGCGGGGGATCGCGAACTCGACCTCGCGCGCCAGCTGCGCGTCCTTGCGGATCTCCACCGCCTCGACATCATTCCAGAGCCGTTCGCGATCGCGCCACTGCTCGTCGGCGCCCTCGGGAAGCAGCACCTCGCTATGCACGACGCCCGCCTTGTTGGAGAAGTCATGGGCACGACCGAGCCGCTCATCGTGCAGCCGGTCGGCCGAGCGATAGGCGGCGGCCGCGACCGCGCTGCTGCCGACAGCGCGGGAAATGACTTTTGCCGAGAAATGGTAGATCGCCATGACGGCGTACCATTTACGGCAAAACGGGCACGTCGGCACGACGTATAAGCGCGCCCTCACACGATTTCATCGCGCTCGGGATCGCAGCGTCTCGTTAGATTTCAGCGCCTTGCCGGGCGGCGAGACTTGCCATAGCTGGTTCGTCCGGCCCTCAAACAAGGAAGGACAGACAATGCGCAAACCTCGTGATTTCGACGCCGAACTTCAGGCGCTCACCGACAAGGCGAAGGCGCTTAAGACACGAAAGCAATGCCAGCTCGGCGAGTTGGTGATCGCGACCGGCGCCGACGGCCTGTCGATCGAGCAGCTTGCTGGCGCGTTGCTCGATGCCGTCAAGGCCGACGCCAGTCGGAAGGAGGCGTGGCGCAAAAGCGGCGTGGCCTTCTTTCGTGGCGACGGCGCCCGCACTCGTAAAGGCGCTGGCCGCAACGCGAGCGGCGCACCGGCGAGTAACGCAGGCTCGCAATCGCCTTCAGGCGAAGGCGGCGCGGCATGATAAGCGCGAGTGGCAAGTGAAGCGCCGCGAACGCACGCGCCAGCTGATTGAGCTCGGCGGGCTCATCGCCAAGGCCGATCTGATCGAGATCACCAACGACGATCGTGCCGTCATCCTCGGACTGCTCGTCGAAGCCGCCGCGAAGCTGCGCGGCGAGGCGCGTGAACAACAGATCATTCTGTGGAGACGGCGCGGTCGACGCCAGTTCGAACTGCCTGTCTAGCTAGGAGGCGAATTTGGTTGGCAGCAGCCGCCACCAGCGCGACCAATTCTACAGGACACTCAGCAGCGCGCGGATCGATTGCCGGGGAACGTCGAGCAGGACCAAAAGGATCGCCGCGATGACCGAAAGCGCGCGAAGAGCAAATGGTGTGCGGCATAGTGCAAGGATCGTCGCCAGCACAGGACGACGCAATTCGAGCAAAGCGAGAAACTGGACGGTCTCGGCCTCGTGCTGATTCATCATCGGCCGATCGTCGGGATCGATCGGCACGCGCTCATCGATAGGGGAAACTGGCTTGTTCTGCATTCTCGCCTCACGGATTCATCGCCAAAAAATTGCGCGCCATTCGGCTTGCGTCATTTGGGTGATACGTGAGGAGAAGCCCTCCGGGCTGGAGTGCGGTCCGGCCGGTGATTCTGTCAACATCTATATTTCAAAATTTGTACCCAACCGTGGGGTCGTGCGAATAACTCACCCCTTTTTACCTGCGGATGTCGGGCAGGCAGCTGTCAGGAAATTAGGTCTTCGCGCTAAAAAACGTCCCGTGCAAGCTGTCAGAGTAAGGACAAGCAGCGTTCTGCAATAGCCTTCACTTCAGCCTGGAGCAGTTCGATGCGCTCAACGAGCCATTCGAGTTCGGGTCCGGTGATCTTGTAGTGCGGCGAGTAGCGCGCATTGACATAAGCCTGTTGCAAAAGCTCGAAACAGCGCCGCGCGAACTTGCTGTCGCGCGGCCAGATCGGGATCAGGTCGCGCGCGATATCTTCCGACTTGTCGCGCAAGAATTTGATCTTGTGCGACTTCGGGCTGTAGAGTGTCAGGACCAGCAAAACCGTATGATAGAAGTGCTCGGTCGCCTGATGAAGCTGGAAAGCAGCGAGACTGTTAGAGCCTCGGGAAATCATAAACTTCCCAGCCTCAAGGAAATCATCAGCGCTGGTGAACCACTTATCGAAATAGGCCTGAGCTTCTTTCCTCGCCTCTTCGGGCGACAGCGGCTTCGGCATGTCGAAGGCCTGCGTGCCCAGTTCGTAGAGCACGATCCCGTCGCGGACGATATCGATGAAGAAAGGCCGGCCGCGCGATAGCTGCTGGTTCATGTCGGTCAGGCTGTGGACGATTAGGCCAACGGGCGCCGACAGCTTCTTCGTCACGCCATAATCGCGGAGGAACCGGTCCTCGGCCTTGTACCAATATTCGACCGGGTCGGTGAGCCGCTCGTCGTTGACGACGACGAGGATATCATAATCCGAATAATAGCCGCCCTTGGGATCGGCGACCCAGTCGCCCCGCGCGTGACTGCCGTAAAGAATGACTTTGAGGATGCGGCCCTGCTTCTTCCACTTTTGGGTGGCGAGCGCAGTCGCATCCTCGAATTCGGCGAACAGGATTTCGACGATGCGCGCAAGCTCGGCGCGCTTGCTTTCGGGAAGATGATCGAGACCGGTTCGCATCCTGCTCACCCTGTAAGCGCTTGGGACGGATGGCAAGTGTGATCCGGCAAGCGGTCGATCACCACGGCCAAAAGCGCCACCACCATGGATTCTTCTCCTGCATTGCTTGTATGAGCGTGCCCAGACTCTCCGCGAAGTGGCGCTCGACCTCGGCGACGCTGATGCCAAACCGCGCGGCGATCGCATCATAGCCCATGTCGTCGACCCGGACCGCGAGAAAGATGTTGCGCTCGATACCGCACATCCGGCGGATCGCGCGCATTATGCGCCGACGCCGAAGCCGATCCTGTTGCATGTGCCTTCTCCTCCTCCAACACCGCACCCCGGCCCCGGGAGGGGCGGCGGTGGGCGGCAGGAAGGAGCCGGCAGCCCCGCGTCAGCGGGCGGGCCGCATCCGCAAGGACCGCAATGCAATGGAGGACCCGCGTAGCGGGTTGCGGCGCGTCCGGGCGGGGATAGAGGCGGATGACGCCCACCGGCACGCTCCAGGCCGGAACGCAGCACGCCGCCGCGCAGCGGCGACCGCATCCCCGACCCAAGGTCGGGGTACGCTCTTGGCGCGCGATCAGGCGCCACAGGGCGGCGAGCGCCGCCCGCTCGTCTCACCACATTGATCGGAAGGCCGGTTTTTGCATGGCTGGCGTGGGAAGCGCCACGACACACCGGAAAATGGAGAATATCGCCATGGCATCGCAACCGACCGACCGTTTTCTTCGCCTCACCACCGTCCTCGATCGCACGGGCCTAAGCCGGGCAACGCTCTACCGGAAAATCCAGGCTGGCACGTTCCCGCCGCAGTACAAGCTCGCTGAACGCTGCTGCGGCTGGCGCGAGTCCGAGGTCACCCTGTGGCTGAACAACCCGATGACCTTCACGGTGGCCGACCTGCCGCGCGCGGCTGCATAAGGATGAAGCATGGCAAAGCCCCGCGCGCCGCAAATGGGCTTGGCCGCTGCTCCGGCCAAGAGCGCGGCGCGGTCCACCGTGCAAAGATGCGACCGGCGGCAGTTCGACGCCGCCAGTGTGCGCTCAATTTAGGCCGTGCTCATTTCCACTGGTCCCACTATATTTTTTGATCCGGCAGCCCGCCGGCACAATAGCTCCCCCACGCCTCCATCAGTTTGACGCGTGCGCCGGGCTGGCTTGGCGTGCCAAGATAGGTTGTGCGGCGATAGGCCGCCTGCACAGCGTCGGGTGTCTTATGAGCCAGCGCGGCCTCTACCACGGCGTCGGCGAACTCTTCGTTGGCCGCCCAGTCGGTGAATGTGGAACGAAAGCCATGGACATGGAAAGGCTGCTTCATATCGCGCAGCACCTTTAACAGCGTCATGTCGGACATTGGTTTTCCAGCCACGCCCGGAAAAACGACATCCGTGTCCGGAAGCCGAAACGCGTTTGCTTTGGCCAATACCGCGAGAGCCGCATCGGACAGCGGGACCATGTGTGCCTTACCCCGCTTCATGTGGTCGGCAGGAATGACCCAAAGTCGCCCCTCGAAATCAAACTCGCTCCATGTCGCAAGCCGAACCTCCTGACTGCGTATACCCGTCAGGATGAGCAGTTCGAGCGCAAGTCGGCCAAAAGCAGGCTTTTGTCGCAAAGCGGCGATGAAGGCGGGAAGCGCGGTGTAAGGCATCGCTTTGCGATTCTCTCGCGACTTCACCTGCCGGGGCAATCCGCGCCCCGCCTTCAAGCTGCCATTGCCTGACGGAGCTTCGCTGGAACGCCAGCCTTTCGCGTGCGCATAGTCCAGAACGACGCAGATCCGGTTGCGTACCTGACGCGCCGTTTCGGGGATCTCCTGCCAAATCGGCAACAACACATCGATGATATCCGCCGCGGCGATTCCTCCGGTTGCCACATCGCCCAGCTTCGGGAAGGCGTGGCTTTCGAGGCTGGCAAGCCATTGGCGTGCATAAATGGCGCTTTTCCAGCCCCCCGCATTCTCTGCATGATATTGACGCGCTGCGTCGCGGAACGTCACCTTGGCCGCCGCTTCATCTTTCCTTTCGGCCAGCACATCGCGACGGTCGATCTTGATGGCCTTGCGAAGTTCATAGGCTTTCTGCCGAGCCTCCACGAGGGGGAGCAACTTCGCGCTGCCCAAGCCGATGTCCTGACGCTTGCCGTCGCGTTGCAGGCGCAGCAGCCAAGAGGCGCCGCCTCGCTTGTCGACCTTCAGAAACAGCCCGTCGCCGTCCTGATAGGTACCAGGATTCGCCAAAGCTGCCTTAATTGCCAAAGCTGTGAGCTTTTTCATAGGGTTACCCCATATTTTTACCCCCACACTTGGGAGGCCGATTCTGGAGGGTCAAAAAATCTTCCCCCACATTCCCCCCACAGTTTTTGCCGAGCTGCAGTGAAATGGAATGGGATGCAGAGGACCGAACCCAGCGATAATACGCTAGGTTTTCTGCCATTTCTAGGGGGTTTGGGGGACATCCTCGGATGGGAGGATGGTGGACAGGGCTGGATTCGAACCAGCGTACGGAAACCCGGGCAGATTTACAGTCTGCTGCCTTTAACCACTCGGCCACCTGTCCATGGGGTCCGCTTTGGGAAGCGGTCCAATGGCGAAACGAGGCTTGCCTGTCAATGCCAGTCATGGGAAAGGCGCGGCGTTATGAGACAATTTTCCCGTCATCGCCGCCCCGCCAGCCAAAACTCGCGCGGGCAAGCCATTCGCTTCTGGGGTCGCCACGCCGTTCTGGCTGCGCTCGCCAACCCCGAACGCACCGTAAAGCGCATCTGGGGTACCCGCGAAGCGCTCGGCCAGCTCGACCTGCCACCGGTGATTCCCATCTCCTACGCCGAGGTCACCGACCTCGCGCGACTCGTCGCCCGCGACGCGCCGCATCAGGGGCTGGTGATCGAAGTCGATCCGCTCGAGGACGTGTTTCTTGGCGATCTGCTGCAGGCCGAGGTCGACGCGGACAGCAAGCGCCCGCTCGTCGTCCTCGACCAGGTCACCGATCCGCATAATATCGGCGCCGTGCTGCGTTCGGCCGCCGCGTTCGATGCCGCCGCGATCATCACGCAAGACCGCCACAGCCCCCCCGAAAGCGGCGTCATTGCGCGCTCGGCATCGGGCGCGCTCGAAATCGTACCGTGGATCCGCGTCGTCAATCTGTCGCGCGCGCTCGAAGAAATCGCCGAGGCGCAATATTGGCGCATCGGGTTGATGGGCGACACCGAGACGACGCTCGGCTCAACGCTCGACGGCAGCAAGGTTGCGCTGGTGCTCGGCTCCGAAGGCGACGGCATGCGCCACAATGTCATGGAACATTGCGACGTGCTGGCCAAGCTGCCGATCTCGCCGCGCATGGAAAGCCTGAACATTTCCAATGCTGCAGCCGTTGCGCTCTACGCGGTGGCGACGGCCCAAAGCTGAACGTCGCCCCCGCGAAGGCGGGGGTCGCAGTTGGCCTTACACTACATCTGCAGCGGGGCCCGCCTTTGCGGGGGCCACGGCCTCAATCTTCCGCGGCGATCCGGATTTTCAGGCCATCCAGCGCATCGGTAAAGGGCAGCTGGCACGACAGGCGCGAGCTGTCATCGCGGTCGGTGGTCGAATCGAGCAGGTCGTTCTCGTCCTCGCTCATCGCGGGCAGCTGGTCGGTCGCGCCGGCTTCGACATGGACATGGCAGGTCGCGCACGAGCAGCAACCGCCGCACAGCGCGAGCAATTCGTCAAACCCGGCGTCGCGGATATTTTCCATCACCGTCAGGCTGGTGTCGCCTTCGATTTCATGTTCGGTCCCGTCGCGCGTCACGACAATCAGCTTGGCCATGCTCTTCCCCATATCTTCGTTGTCGCTGGCGCTATGTCGCGCGTTGCGCGGCAAATCAAGCGTTGCTATTGGCTACCGATGGAACAAAAGGAGAATATGCGATGGACCTGAGCCAGCAGCAGCTGAACGGCGGAATCGACGCGCTAGCGGCACGCGATCCCGACTTCGCGCGCGCGCTGGGCAATGTCGGTTATCCCGAACCGCGCATCCGCCCGCCGGGCTATACCACCCTCCTGCGCACCATCGTCGGCCAGCAGGTCAGCGTCGCCGCCGCCAACTCGATCTGGAACAAGCTGGAGGCGCAGTTCGGTGAGGGCTGCCCCGCGGAGACGGTTGCCGCCGCCGACTTCGACACGCTCCGCGCATGCGGCCTGTCGGGGCAGAAACAGGGCTATGCCAAAAGCCTCGCGCAGCTCATCCTCGACGGCGAGCTGAAATTCGACGCCCTCCCCATCGACGACGAGGACGCGATCGCGCTGCTCACCAAGGTCAAGGGCATCGGCCGCTGGTCGGCTGAAATCTATCTGCTGTTTGCCGAAGGCCGCCCCGACATCTGGCCCGCGGGCGACCTCGCGGTTCAGGAAGCCGTCGGCCGCATCCTCCAACTCGGCGTGCGCCCGAGCGAGAAACTGACGCGCGAACTCGCCGAACCCTGGCGCCCGCACCGTGGCGCTGCAGCGATCTTCAGCTGGCACTGCTATAATATGGAGGTGATTTGAGAGCGGGAGGCGCTCCCTCCTCCCAACCCAAAACAAAAAGGCCGGGTGGAGTATTCTCCACCCGGCCTTTTTGTAGTGCGTCAGCTGAAGCTTATTTCTTCGCCGCGGCCTTCTTGGCCGGAGCCTTCTTTTCCGCGGGCGCGTCCTCGGCGGCCTTCGCCGGAGCAGCCTTCTTCGCCGGCGCCTTCTTGGCAGGAGCAGCCTCGGCGGCGTCCTCGGTCACATCGGCCTTTTTGGCTGCGGGCTTTTTCGCCGCGGCCTTCTTCGCCGGCTTGTGGTCGTGGTCATGGCCGCAACCCGGACCATGGACATGGCCGCTGTCGTCGTCGGCTTCGATCGCGGCTTCGATCTCTTCACGCGTTACTTCGCGGTCGCTGATCTCGGCCTTTTCGAACAGGAAGTCGACGACCTTGTCTTCATACAGCGGCGCGCGGAGCTGCGCAGCGGCGAGCGCGTCCTGCTGGACATATTCGACGAAGCGCTGGCGATCTTCGGGGCGATACTGCTGCGCGGCCTGCGAGACCAGACGCTGCATTTCCTGCCCGCTGACCTGCACGCCATGCGCCTGGCCGATTTCCGACAGAAGCAGGCCGAGGCGGACGCGGCGCACTGCGATCGCGTGATAGTCGTCCCGGTCGTTCTCGAGTTCGGCCTTCGCCGCTTCGGGATCTTCCTCGTGGCTGACTTCATGCTCGAGCTGCTGCCAGATCTGGTTGAACTCGGCCTCGACCATCGTCGGCGGCACGTCGAAATCATGCGCGGCGGCGAGTTGATCGAGCAGCTTGCGCTTCATATAGGTGCGCGTCAGGCCGTTCAGTTCCTGCTCGACCTGGCCCTTCATCAGCTCTTTCAGCTTGTCGAGGCTTTCGAGGCCGAGCGTCTTCGCAAACTCGTCGTCGATCTTCGCTTCGGCGGGAATCTTGATTTCCTTCACCGTGACGGCGAATTCGGCCTTGGCAGCCTTCAGATCGGCGACCGGATAATCGTCGGGGAAGGTGACCTTGACCGTCTTTTCGTCGCCGACCTTGACGCCGACAAGCTGGTCTTCGAAGCCGGGGATCAGCTGACCCGAACCGATTTCGACCGCCATGTCCTCGCCGGTGCCGCCGTCAAAGGCGACGCCGTCGACGCTGCCGGCGAAGTCGATGATGACCTGATCGCCGGTCGCGGCCTTCTTTGTCTTCGGCGCGTCTTCGAAACGCTTCATCTGCGCGGCGAATTCTTCGATCTTGGCCATCACGGCCTTGTCGTCGGCGGGAACGGTCAGGCGCTCCAGCTTCAGACCTTCGATCGACGGAGTCTCGATGTCGGGCAGGACTTCGAGCGAGACGGTGATCTCGGCATCCTTGCCCGCTTCATAATCTTCGGCCAGCGTTACCGCAGGCTGCAGCGCGGGGCGCAGCTTTTCCTTGCCCATCAGGTCGCGAACGCCGGCGTCGATCGCCTTGTTCAGCGCGTCGGCCGACAGCGCCGGGCCGTGCATCTTGCGGATCAGGTTCGGCGGCACCTTGCCGGGGCGGAAGCCGGGCATGCGGACGGTCGGAGCCATGCTCTTCACTTCGTCATCGACGCGTGCGTCGATATCCTTGGCGGTGATGGTCACGCGATATTCGCGCTTCAGGCCTTCGTTCAGCGTTTCGACGGTCTTCATTGCCTTGGTCTTATCCTTGCTCAAAATCTCGTATCCGAACCCAGCCATTGCGGCGAAGTTCCCTATCCCGGCCTGCTGCTCGCGAAGGTGGTGCGGGCGAAGGGACTCGAACCCCCACATCTTGCGATACTGGTACCTAAAACCAGCGCGTCTACCAATTCCGCCACGCCCGCTCAGAGCTTCGGCCGGGTGCACGGATAGGCGCGGGGTGCCGCGCACGCCCGTGCGGGCCGCGCGGGGCTATAGCAGACGCGCGGCCAAGGGCAAGGGCACAAAGCCCCCTGTTTCGCAGGCGGAACATGCACCGTCGCCGTTCGTTGGTTAAGATAAGGAGAGAGACAATGACCAACGCCACCGACCCGCTTCCCAAGCCCAAGCCCGACACGATCGAACCGATGGCACCGCCTGAGCACCCCGCCCAGCCGACCCCGCTCGAAGACCCCGCGGGCCAGCCCAGCGAAATCCCCGGCCGTCCCGGCGGCGGCGATATCGACCAGCCCGGCCGCGGCCCCGACGAAATGCCGCCGCAACAGGTTTGATCGCCGATCATCGTCATTCCTACAAGAACGGGTATGCTGATAATTAGATTACTCAGGGATACTTGACCTCTCCCCACACCCTCCGCACGGTGCGCCGCAGGGGAGAGACTTTATGAAAAGATTGACCGCCGCCGTCGCGCTGCTCTTGGCAACGACCGCACCCGCCATAGCTCAGGATGCCACCCTCTATCGCGGCGGCCCGATCATCACGATGGACGGCGACGCGCCGCAAACCGTCGAAGCGGTCGCCACCCGCGACGGCCGCATCGCCTTTGCCGGTACCGAAAAACAGGCGCGCAAGGCCGCGGGCAAGGACGCCACGATCCGCGACCTGGGGGGCGCCACCCTGCTCCCGGGCTTCATCGACGCGCATTCGCACTTCACGGTCGCCACGATGAGCGCGGGCGGGATCGACCTGCGCGACAAATCGCTTGGCCCGGTTACCGATATCCCCGGCGTTCAGGCTGTCATCCGCGACCAGATTGCGCGCGCGCCGGCCAAGCCCGGCAGCTGGACGACCGTCTGGCAATTCGATCAGGAGAATCTTGCCGAGAAACGCTACATCACCCGCGCCGAACTCGACGCCGTCGCGCCCGACCGCCCGCTCGTCGTGCTGCACGTCTCGCTCCACGGCGCGGTCGCGAACAGCGCCGCACTCAAAGCCGCGGGCATCGACGAAAGCACCCCTGTTCCGCCCGGCGGCATGATCCTCCGCCACGACGCCGGCGATCTCAACGGCGTGCTGCTCGAAAAGGCGATGTTCCTGATGCTCGCAAAAATGCCGCAGCCGACCGCGGAGCAGAAACTGGCCGCGCTCGACGCCGCGCAGAATGCCTATTTTGCCGAGGGCTATACCCATGCGCAGGACGGTGCCACCCTGCCCCCCGACGTCGCTTTCCTGACCAGCGCGCCCGCGCGCGAACGGCTCAAAATCGACCTCGCGCTCCTCCCCTTCTCGACCGGTCTCGACGCGCTGCTCGCCAATCCCGGCCTGACGTTCGGCAGCTATCAGGGCCACGTCAAACTGCAGGGAATCAAATTTGTCCTCGACGGATCGGTGCAGGGCCGCACCGGCTATTTCACTCGTGACTACAAACGCGGCAGCCCCGAAGGCCACCACCCCTGGCACGGCGAACCCGTGCTTTCCGAAGACGAATTCATCGCACAGGCGAAGAAGGTCCATGACCGCGGCTGGCAGTTGTTCGTCCACGCCAACGGCGACGCTGCGATCGACATGGCGATCCGGGGCTTCGACGCGCTGGGTATCAAGGCCGCCGACAATCGCCGCCCGATCGTCATCCACTCGCAGTTCCAGCGCCGCGACCAACTCGCCGACTATGTCCGTATCGGCGTCGGCCCCGCCTATTTCTCGAACCACAGCTGGTATTGGGGCGACGTCCACCGCACAAACTTCCCCACAGAGGTCGTCGATTTCATCAGCCCGTTCCGCTCGGCGCGCGCGACGGGACTCACCCCGTCGAAC
The DNA here is from genome assembly GCF_059415685.1 of Sphingopyxis sp. GW821-FHT10B01. NCBI lineage: Bacteria > Pseudomonadati > Pseudomonadota > Alphaproteobacteria > Sphingomonadales > Sphingopyxidaceae > Sphingopyxis > Sphingopyxis sp. GW821-FHT10B01. Next base: position 86,294 of record NZ_JBWKNS010000001.1, read on the forward strand.
CACAGCGACTACAGCGTCACCCCGCTCGACACGCGCTTCATGCTCTGGACGTCGATGGCGCGCGTCTCGCCGACCGGTGCCGTCAGCGGCTCCGACGAACGCCTGAACGCCTATGAAGCACTTCAGGCACTCACCACCGGTCCCGCCTGGCAAATCTTCGAGGAGGATCGTAAAGGCCGGATCAAGGCTGGCCTGCTCGCCGACTTCGTGATCCTCGACAAAAATCCGCTGACGACGCCCGTCGGCAATATCAGGGGCATCAAGGTCCTCGAAACGATCAAAGAGGGGCGTTCGGCCTGGCGACCGAAACCATAGCCATCGCCTTGCGCAGATGCGGCAAGATCGCGCTTCCGGCTCCAGCTTTTCGCTGTTAATCGGGGCGTCTGCCCGTCAACAGGAGCCGCCGCCATGCGTTCGACCGTCCTCATTCTCGCCCTCGCCGCCGCCGCGTTGCCGCTGGGTGCTGCCGCGCAGTCGGCGCCCGATGTTGCCGATCTGGTCGGCGCCCGCGGCGCGGGCGGCGAAACGCAATTGCTAGCGCGCGGCTATGAAAGCCGCATGTCGAACCTGGTGGGCGAGACGCGCTTCGTCTTCTGGTGGAACGCCCGCACCGGCCGTTGCATCTCGGTCGCGACGACGGACGGCCGCTATTCGGCGATCACCGCCGTTCCCGCCGCCAATTGCGAGAACGGTCCCGATGTGCGGGATGATGCCCGGCCCGCCGACCATGATGTTCCGCGCAGCGAGCCGGGATACCGCGACCCCGGTTCGCTGGTCCTCGTCTGCTACGGCGCGGGCACGCGGCCGACCGTCGACGTCAAGCCGACCTACAGATGGAATCCCTGGGATCATAAATGGGAATGGAGCAACGAGGTCGGCAATAGCGCGCAAGGCTTCACCAGCGATGTCCAGATCGAACTTTACGGCGATCAGGGCCGCATCCACCTGGGGCCGAAGCTCGTGGCGCCGATCCACAGCGGCGACGATCATGGCTGGTGGGATCTCGACAATCTGGTAGTCACCCCCGATCGCATCACCGCGAGCTACCGGATCAACGGCCTGAACAAGCCCAAACTGACGGTCGATCGCCGGTCGGGTCGCATTACAATCAATGCGATCACCAACTTCTCCGGCCAGTGCGACAGCGGCGACTGGGGCGCGGGACAGCGACGCTTCTGACGGGACCGGCTGCCCGCGATCAGGGAAGCGAAGACGGCATCGCGGGTGGCTCCTTGACCGTTTCGTCCGCTGCCGCCGTTGCAGGCGGCTGGCCCGGCTTCGACAGATAGGCCGCCTCGCCCGGGGCCCGCCCTCGCCCATTCTTCCCGTCCACGCGGTTGACGAGCCCGCCCAGACTGTTGCCGAACGTCCCGCCATAGACGAACGCCGGATGGACCAGCGGCTTCGCCGCCAGCCAGCCCGGCACGGGCACGTCACCGTCGCCCCGCGGCCGGATCGCCAGCCGGTTCGGCACGGGCTCCACCCGCCCACCGAAGAGCGGACCTCCGAAGAGCTTTACGGCGTTCATCTTGGTATCGGGGTTGTCCGATTCCTCGCGCTTCGGCTCAAAAACGCCAAGGTCGACGAGGTCTCCGGCCTTCGCCTCGAAATGATAGCTGCCGAGCGAAAAGCTCGTGTCGGCCGATCCCAGGGACGCGCCGCTCGCCCCCGTTCCCGCGATCACCCACGTTCCCGGATCGATCTCGATCAGATAGAGGCGCCTTTTCTCGTCCTTTGCGACCGGGTCCTTCAGCGCCATCACGCCCGCGCGCACCTGCTTCGTCGCCGGGTCATAGGGCGCGAACAGGATACCCGTGGTAATCTTGTTGGTACCGAGCAGCTTCATCTCGACCGGATCGACCTGCACCAGAAGATAGGCCTTCGCCGCCTGCATTTCCTCCGCCGACTCGATCTTGGCATCGACCGCCGGCGCGATCGTCAGCAACGCCGCGGCCAGCGGCAAGCGCATCCCCGTCATTCGTACATTTCCTTGCCTTTTGGCGCTTCGCTCGACGCCAGCGCGAACCATTTGTCGATGCGCGCCGCGACATCGTCGGTCTTGTCGATCGCCTTCCAGTCGGCCTTGTCCATTTCGAACCGGCGATAGCCCTTGTCGGCGAGGCAGATGCGCTCGACCTGCCATTGCAAGGCCCGGTTCGCGCCGCCATCGAGCAACGCGATCATCAGCGTTGCGATCCCCGCCGCAGCGGCCGACTGCCCCATTGTCAAATTGCGGTTGTTCCAGATCTGCTGGTCGATCGCGACGGTGTTGGTCGATACACGCGCGACCCCGCCCGCCAGCGCATCGCACGCCAGCCGGTCATCCAGATAGGCCTGCCGGTCGACCCCGGGCTTGTTGAAATAATAATAGTCGCGCGCGGCCGCCGGCGAAGCCAGCACCAGCGCAGCGATCGGTGCAGCGATGCACAACAGCAATTTCATCGGCGCCCCCCGGAACCTTACCCGCCCCTGAATGCGCCGCGCCGTGCAATTTCGCAAGCGGGATTACGCCTCGATTCCGGCCGCTTGCCGAAAGCTTCAGGGCAGCCGGTAGCGCGCCGCGTCAGCCAGCGCAGAATTTGACGAAGCGCGCGATCGCCTGCTTGCCGCTTGCGGTTCCGGCCATGTCCTTCGTCGCGCCGTTGGCGGTCATCCGCAACCAGCCGTTCGCGGCAAAGGCGCGGATAAAGGGCGATCCGCCGGCGATTTCCTCCGACGAGAAATAGGGAATATCTTCGGCTTCAGTTGTGCCGGTCAGGCGCAGTTTCTGATCGCCACTTGCCAGATTGATCACCGTGAGATCGGGCGAATTACCCGAAATCCCGGCGAAGATGCGATTGCCGCCTTCCTCGCAGCTGAAGTTCAGCGGCTGGTCGTCGGTGTCGGCGACTTCATAGGCAAGGATCGCGCTCTGCGAACGCTCCTCGTCATTGACGCGCATCACCCAGTCATAGCCGTCGTTCACTGCAGGCGCAGCGTTCGCGGCGCCACTCAGCGCCAGCACGAGCGCACCACCAACCAAACCCAAAGTCCGCTTCATCATCATCCTGTCCTTCGTCATCACATAAGCACTGATGAATGTGCCTATGCCACCGAAGCTTCTGAATTCTCTGTGAATTGGATCACTCACACACCGTCAGCCGAGCGCCTTTTTCAGCAGTTCGTTGACGATCTGCGGGTTTGCCTTGCCCTGCATCGCCTTCATCGTCTGTCCGACGAAGAAGCCGAACAGCGCTTCCTTGCCGCCCTTATACTGCTCGACCTTGTCGGCATTGGCGGCGAGGATCTTGGCGATTTCGGCTTCGATCGCGCCGGTGTCGCTCGTCTGCTTCAGCCCGTCGCGCTCGACGATCGCGCCTGCGGCATCACCGCTTTCCAGCATCTTTTCGAACACAGCCTTGGCGATGGTGCCTGAAATCGTGCCGTCGGCGACCAGGCCGAGCAATTCCGCCGCCTGCGCCGGGCTGACCGGCGAGTCCGAAATATCGCGGCCCAGTCGGTTGAGCGCACCGAACAATTCGCTCGTGACCCAGTTCGCCGCGGCAACGGGCTTCACGCCCGCGTCGAGCAGCGTGTCGAACCAGCGCGCCGCCTCGACCTCGGCGGTTAGAACATCGGCGTTATACGGCGAAATCCCGGCCGCGAGATAGCGCGCGCGCTTGGCATCGGGCAGTTCGGGCAAGCTGTCGCGACATTCGGCGAGGAAGTCATCGTCGAGGATCAGCGGCAGCAAATCGGGATCGGGGAAGTAGCGGTAATCATGCGCATCTTCCTTCGACCGCATCGAGCGCGTTTCGTTGCGGTCGGGATCGTACAGCCGCGTTTCCTGCACCACAGTGCCGCCGCTTTCGATCAGCTCGACCTGGCGCTTTGCCTCACCCTCGATCACCGCCATCACGAAGCGCACCGAATTAACGTTCTTCGTCTCGGTGCGCGTCCCGAATTCGTCGCCGGGCTTGCGCACGCTGACGTTGACGTCGGCGCGCATCGAGCCCTCTTCCATATTGCCGTCGCACGAGCCGACATAGCGCAGGATCGAGCGCAGCTTGCGCACATAGGCGCCAGCTTCCGCCGGCGAGCGCATGTCGGGGCGCGAGACGATCTCCATCAGCGCGACGCCCGAGCGGTTGAGGTCGACGTACGACATCGTCGGATGCTGGTCGTGCATCAGCTTGCCGGCGTCCTGTTCGACATGGATACGCTCGACCCCGATTACCTTGGCTTCGGGCAATCCGGCCTTTTCATCGACCTCGATCGTTAGCGAACCTTCGCCGACAAGCGGATGATAAAGCTGCGAAATCTGGTAACCCTGCGGCAGGTCGGCGTAGAAATAATTCTTGCGGTCGAACCGCGACCATTTGTTGATCTCCGCCTCGATCGCCATGCCCGTGCGCACCGCCTGGCGGATGCACTCGCGGTTCGGCACCGGCAGCATGCCCGGCATCGCGGCGTCGATCAGCGACACCTGCGTATTGGGCTCGGCCCCGAACGCCGTCGCGGCGCCCGAAAACAGCTTGGCGTTGGTCGTGATCTGCGCGTGGACCTCGAGGCCGATCACGACCTCCCACTCACCGGTTTCGCCCTTGATGCGATAATCGCTCATTTTACCACCACTTCCCGGCGCGGGCGGTAAAGCCCGCCCGCTCTTCAATTGCCAGCCCGGCGTTCAGCACGCCCTGCTCGTCGAACGCCTTGCCGATGATCTGCAGCCCCAGCGGCAGCCCTTCGCGGTTCAGCGCCGCGGGCACCGACATCGCGGGCAGCCCCGCGAGGCTCGCGGGCACCGCGAACACGTCGTTGAGGTACATCGCCAGCGGATCGGCGGTCTTTTCGCCGAGCCCGAACGCCGCCGACGGTGCGGTCGGCGCCAGGATCACGTCGCATATCCCGAACGCCGCCTCGAAATCGCGCGCGATCAGCGTCCGCACCTTCTGCGCCTGCGTGTAATAGGCGTCATAGAAGCCCGCCGACAGCACATAGGTGCCGATCATGATGCGGCGCTTGACCTCGGGCCCGAAGCCGTCGGCACGCGTCGCGGCGTACATGTCCTGCAACCCCGCTCCATCGGGCAGGTCGCGCAAACCGTACCGCACGCCGTCATAACGCGCGAGGTTCGACGACGCCTCGGCGGGCGCGATGATATAATAGGCGGGCAGCGCATATTTGGTGTGCGGCAGGCTGATCTCGACGACCTCGGCCCCTGCATCCTTCAGCATCGCAATGCCCGCATCCCACATCGCGTCGATGTCGGGATCGATGCCCTCCAGTCGATACTCCTTGGGAATACCGACCTTTTTGCCCTTGAGATCGCTCGATAAAGCCGCTTCCCAATTGGGTACCGGCAGGTTCAGGCTCGTCGCGTCCTTCGGATCGAAGCCCGCCATATTCTCGAGCATGATCGCGCAATCCTTGACGTCGCGCGCCATCGGCCCTGCCTGATCGAGCGAGCTCGCGAACGCCACAATGCCCCAGCGCGAGCAGCGGCCATAGGTCGGCTTGATCCCCGAAATACCGACAAAGGCTGCCGGCTGGCGGATCGATCCGCCGGTGTCGGTTCCCGTCGCTGCGGGGCACAGCCGCGCCGCGATCGCGGTCGACGAACCGCCCGACGAACCACCCGGCGCGAGCGCGGCATTGCCGCCATCCTTTCGCCGCCAGGGAGAAATCACATTGCCGAAATAGCTCGTCTCGTTCGACGACCCCATCGCGAACTGGTCGAGGTTCAGCTTGCCCAGCATCCCCGCGCCCGCGTCCCACAGCTTCGCCGACACAGTCGATTCATAACGCGGCACAAAGCCTTCGAGCATGTGGCTCGCGGCGGTCGTCTGGATGCCGTTGGTCGCGAACAGATCCTTCATCCCGATCGGCACGCCCGATAGCGGCTTCAGCGTCCCCGCGGCGCGATCGGCATCGGCCGCCTTCGCCGCCGCAAGCGCATGCTCGGGCGTCTCGACGATAAAGGCATTGAGCGCCTTTGCGCCCGCGACATTGGCGCTGAACGCCTCCGCCACTTCGACGGCGGAAAAATCGCCCGCGCGATGCCCGTCGCGGATGCCGGCGACGGTCAGGTTGGTCAACTCAGTCATTATTCGATCACCTTGGGCACGCCAAAGAAGCCGTGCATTGCCGCCGGCGCGTTCGCCAGCACATCATCGCGGCGGTTGCCGCCGGTCAGCGGGTCGGCGTCGATCACATCGTCGCGCAGCCGCAGCACATTCGGGATCACCGCGGTCATCGGCTCGACCCCGGTCACATCGACCTCGCCGAGTTGCTCGACCCAGCCCAAAATGCCGTTCAATTCACCTTCCATCGCGGCGGCTTCGGCATCGCTGATCGCGATGCGCGCCAGCGACGCGATTTTCCTTACTGTTGCCTGATCGATTGCCATATTTGTCGCCTTTGCGGGAGAAGCTGCGCCGCTAGCATCCCGCCCCGTGCGCTTCAAGCCGTGCCTATTCGAAAGCCCCCGATTCCGGCACGCCATCGACCAATATACGGCGTTGCTGAACCGTCTCGACCTCGATCCGCGCTTTCGACAGATCGACCTCGGGCTTCTGCGCGGGCGAGGCCTTGGCCCAATCGCCCTGCACCCACTGCCCCGCATCATTCTGCGTCACGAAATCGAAATTGAGCGACTCGCCCGGCGCATTCTGCCCCAGCACCCCGATCCTTTTGTCGTCGAGCCACACCGCGACGCACGCCTCCGCGCGACTGCACATATAACTGCCGGAAATCCGGTCGAGCGCCTCGGCGGGCAGCGCACGCCCGGCTGGAAGGGTGCGTAAGCGTTCGGCGAAGGGTTTCAGCAACGTCGGTCCCTCGGGGCCCGTCAAATCCCATCGATTCTTCGCCGCCAGCGCCGCTTTCGCCGCATCGGCGCGCACCTTTTGCGGCGATCGCTCCAGCTCCTTCAACGCCGCCCGCCCGCTCGGCCCGAAATCATAGGCCATCGCCGCCCAGTCGAACTTCTCGACCGGCGTCGCCCCCGATTTCAACCGCGCGAGCTGGTCGCGCGTCGAGATCGCTCCGAAATCGAGGATCGGCAGCGCGAGGAACAGCGCGAGCAGCGCCAGCCCGATCGCGAGCTTCTGCTGAAGTGGCCGCACCATATCGTCGAAATCGCGCCGCCCCCTTACCACCGCCCACACGCCGGCAATGCCATAGGCAAGCGCGATGATCGCAGCGAGGACGCCCCATATACGCTCGGGGGTCCAGCCATATTGGATCACCCGCAAATGCATCGAATAAAAGGCGATCCCGGCCAGCGGAAGCACCGCAACCGCGAGCACCGGCGCCGCCCAGCGCAGCATCGGGTTCGTCGCGCGATCATCGCTGCCATTGCCGATCACTGCATTGGCGAGCAACACCGCAAAGGCGGCCGCCGCCATCATCAGCCCCGCGGTCGAAAAACCCGAGTCCCACAGCTTTTGCAGCCCCGTCCCCGCCAGCGAGAGCAGGAACAGCACCAGTGCGACCGCGAGCACCGGCGCCAGCACCGCGAGCACGATCATCACCAGTCGCTGCAAGGTCGACACCAGCCTGTCGCGTTCGCGCAGCAGGCCGACTGCACCGCCGAACGCTGCGCCCGCGAGCATCCAGCCGAACCATTCGTCGTTGAGCAGATCCTGAATCAGATTGATCCCGATCAGTTTGAACATCTGCCCGATCAGCACGATCAGCAGGAAGGTAATCCCGACGAACGCGAGGCTCGCCGCGCCGATCACCGCATCGGTCCACGCATGGCTGTGCAATCGCTCGTACGGCATCTGCCACAGCTTCCAGAACCGCCAGTCGGGGGCGACGTCGCGGCGCGTCTGGAACAGCGGCGTCGCGACGAGCACGGCGAGCAGCCCCGACCAGAAGGGCCATTCGACCGGCGATCCGCCGATATTATAGCCCGCCGAATGCCAGGTGATCAGCCCCATCACCGCGCCCCACAGAAGCGCAAAGCCCAGCGCCCAGAGCCATCGGCGCAGCTCGACGCCCAGCACGAAGACGACGGTCGCAATCGCCACGAACGCCGCAAGCGCGTCGAGCAACGGTGCCGGTTCGGCGACATATTCGCGGTCGATGAGCATGTGAACGACGAAACCGGCAACGGCGCAGATCGCCGCCATGATCCACGGCCGCAGCGGCCAGGGCAGATCATTGTCGTCGAGACGGGCAGAAACCCGGGGCGAATCGGCGGCGGCGCCGGTTGCGGCAATTTCGGTCATGGCCCAGGCCTAACCGCAATTTTCGTCATCCTGAACCTGTTTCAGGATCCAAGGCCGATGGGCGCGAGTTAAGGCCATGACGCTGAAACAAGTCCGGCACGACGAGTCGTTTGTCGGGACGCTTGCTAGCCGCTAAAGAGACGCAAAATCCATCTCCCCCCATGGAGCCCCAATGGCCCGTAAATTTCTTTATTTCATCGCCGCGATCATCATCCTCATCCTTGCCGCCGGGGTTGTCTACCAGCTCTTCCCCGGTTGGATCGCGCGCACCGCTTTTGTCCCCAGCGCCGAATTCAAGCCGCAAGCCGCCGTCGCGCCCAACGCCTATGGCGATCCGAAGATGTGGTTCGCGCGGCCTGGCATGGACAAGGATCCGTCGGCCTGGCGTCCTGCCGCCGACGGCAGCGAAACCCCCGGCACAGAGGCCGCCGTTGCGCCAACCGGCGACCAACTCATTCCGCCCGCCAATGCAACCACCCCCGCGACGCCCAAGGGCGACGCCGCGGTCTTCTTCGTCCACCCGACCAGCTATTACAGCCGCTCGAGCTGGAACGCCCCGCTCGAGGACCGCGATTCCGACCACCGCGCCAATCTCTTCGTCCAGGGCATGGCGAGCGCCTTTGCCGATGCCGGCGAAATCTGGGCGCCGCGCTATCGGCAGGCAACGCTCGGCGCTTTCCTCGCCGAAGACCGGGTAACCGCGGGCAAGGCAATCGATTCTGCCTATCGCGACGTCGAGGAAGCGTTCGACGCTTTCCTTGCCGCACAGCCGAAGAACAAGCCAATCATCCTCGCGGGCCACAGCCAGGGCGCGCTCCATCTCACCACCCTGCTCAAGACCCGGATCGCGGGCACCCCGCTCGCGAAGCGCATCGTCGCGGCCTATGTGATCGGCTGGCCGATCAGCCTCGACACCGACATCGCCGGGCTCGGGCTGCCCGCGTGCCAGACCCCCGAGCAAAAGGGCTGCATCCTCGGCTGGGCAACCTTCGCCGATCCCGCCGATCCCGCAATGGTCACCGCCGCCTATGACGGCACGATCGGCTTCGACGGCCGCCCGCGCGCCGAAACGCGGATGCTCTGCACCAACCCGCTCACCGGCATCCCCGACACCGAAGCCGCGCCCGCGGCCAATCTCGGCACGCTGAAGCCGACCGAAGGGTTCAAGAGCGGGTCGCTGATCGCCGGCAAGATCGGCGCCCGATGCGACGACACGCGCGGTTTCCTGATGATCGGCGACGCCGCGATCGCGAAGAATTACGTCGTCGCGGGCTATGTCCTTCCCGGCAACAATTATCATGTCTACGACATCACGCTGTTCTGGGCGAACGTCCGCGCCGACGCGCTCCGCCGCCTCGCGACCTACGAGGGCAAGCCGTCGCCGGTACCGCCGGCGGCGGCGCCGACGCCTCCTCCGGCCGCACCCGCTCCCCCACCTTCGTCATCCCGGACTTGATCCGGGATCCATGGCCCGACATCGCGGCACCGGACCATGGATGCTGAAACAAGTTCAGCATGACGAATTTAGGGGATAAGGGCCGGAGCATGATCACCACCGCCACCCCCGAATTCGCCGCCCTCTTCCCGCACGGCGGCCGCCTCGCTGGCCTCGATGTCGGCACGAAGATGATCGGGGTCGCCTTCTGCGACGTGGACTGGAGCTTCGCGACCCCCGACAAGACGATCATCCGCAAGAAATTCTCCGCCGACCTCGAAACGCTGAAAACGCTCGTCGCGGCGCAATCGGTCGTCGGTCTTGTCGTCGGCCTGCCGCTCAACATGGACGGCACCGACAGCCCCCGCACCCAGAGCACCCGCGCCTTCGCGCGCAACCTCGCACCGCTCGCCCTCCCCTTGCTGCTCTGGGACGAGCGCTGGTCGACCGCCGCGGTCGAGCGCGCGATGATCGCCGCCGACGTCAGCCGCGCAAAACGCGCCGAACGCGTCGACAGCGCCGCAGCAGCGTTCATCCTGCAAGGCGCGATCGACGCGATGACGCGCGGTTGAGCCCACATATCCTGATCTGGCTTGGCATCACGAACCTGATCGCGTTCGCGCTGATGATCCTCGACAAGAAATTCGCCGAAAGCGGCGCTCGGCGCATTTCCGAAAGCGCCCTGCTCGGCTGGGCCGTCGTCGGCGGCGCCATCGGCACCTTCGCCGCCTCGCGCCTCGTCCGCCACAAGACGCGCAAACAGCCCTTCGCTGCGCAGATGGCGACGATGCTGATCCTCGAACTCATTCTGCTCGCACTCTGGGCGCTCGGAATTTTACAACCGCTGATCACTGCGGCACTTGCGATTTTCACCGCTCCTGCGTAGACGCTCGGCTTTAATGACAAGCACAACAATCCGACCCGCCAGCGACTATCCGCCCGGCGGCGATGCCTTTCGCCATCGCCACCTGATCGGTATCGCCCAGCTGACTCCCTGGGAGATCAGCTACGTCCTCGACGCCGCCGAACAATGGGTCGACCTGAACCGGGCGAGCGCCGCCAAGCATGACGACCAGCTCGCGGGCCTCACGATCATCAACGCCTTTTTCGAAAATTCGACGCGCACCCTGCTGTCGTTCGAGATCGCCGGAAAACGCCTCGGCGCCGACGTCGTCAACATGCACGCTGCGCAGTCGAGCGTGAAGAAGGGTGAGACGCTGATCGACACCGCGATGACGCTCAATGCAATGCGCGCCGACGCGATGGTGATCCGGCACGGCAGCTCGGGCGCGGTCCAGCTCATCGCCGACAAGGTCGACTGTCCCGTGCTCAACGCGGGCGACGGCCGCCACGAACATCCGACGCAAGCTTTGCTCGACGCGCTCACGATCCGCCGCCGCAAAGGCAAGGTCGAGGGGCTCACCATCGCGATCTGCGGCGATGTCCTCCACAGCCGCGTCGCGCGCTCGAACATCCTCGCGCTCACTTTGCTCGGCAACGAGGTGCGCGTCGTCGCGCCGCCGACGCTGACCCCGCCCGCGATGGAGCGGATGCACGTCACCACCTTCACCGACATGGACGAAGGCATCAAGGATGCCGACGTCGTGATGATGCTCCGCCTCCAGAACGAGCGCATGGACGGCGCCTATTTGCCCAGCGCGCGCGAATATCACGCGCTCTATGGCCTCACCCCCAAACGGCTCGAAAAGGCCAAGCCCGATGCGATCGTCATGCACCCCGGCCCGATGAACCGCGGGGTCGAGATCGACAGCAGCGTCGCCGACGATCCGGTGCGCTCGACGATCACCGAGCAGGTCGAAATGGGGGTCGCCGTCCGCATGGCCTGCCTCGACATCCTGACGCGCCGCAAGCGGGGAGTCGCCGGATGGAACTGAAACCGCTCCTCATCACCGGCGCGCAGCTGATCGATGGCGACACACCGCGACCGGGCAGCTTGCTGATCGTCGACGGCCGCATCGCCGCGCTCGATCCGACCGAAACCCCCGACGGCACCGAGACAATTGACGCTAAGGGCCAGTGGCTCGCCCCGGGCATCATCGACCTCGGCGTCTTCGCGACCGACAAGCCCGCCTTCCACTTCGGCGGCATCACCCGCGCCGCGCTGATGCCCGACAACGGCCCGCTCGACGGCGCCGGGCTCGTCGAGCGCGCCGCGAAAGGCGGCAAGCCCGACCTCTGGGTCCACCCCCTCGCCGCCGCAACCAAGCGGCTCGAAGGCAAGGAACTCGCCGAGATTGGCCTAATGAAACAGGCGGGCGCGCGCGCCATCGCCACCGGCCGCGCGCGCATCGCCGACAGCGGCGTGATGCGCCGCGTCCTCGCCTATGCCGCCTCGCTCGACCTCGTCACGATCATCCATGCCGAGGACGAAGGGCTGACCGCGGGCGCGGTCGCGACCGATGGCGAGATGGCAACACGCCTCGGCCTCGCCTCCGCCCCCGCCATCGCCGAGGCTATCGCGATCGCGCGCGACCTCGCGCTCGTCGAGGACACCGGCGCGCCCGTCCATTTCCGGCAGGTGACCACCGCGCGCGGGCTCGACCTGATCCGCGCCGCCAAGGCAAAGGGCCTGCCCGTCCTCTGCGGCATCACCCCCGCACACCTTTTGCTTTCCGACACCGCGATCGGCGATTTCCGCACCTTCGCACGCCTGTCACCGCCGCTCCGCTCGGAGGATGATCGTTACGCGTGCCTCGCCGCAATCGCCGACGGCACGATCGACATTCTCGCCTCGGGCCACGACCCGCGCGGCCCCGAGGACAAGCGCCTGCCCTTCGCCGAGGCCTTGCCCGGCATGGCAGGCGCCGAAACCCTGCTCGCGCTCGGCCTCAATCTCGTCCGCGACGGCCATATCTCGCCGGGCCGCCTGTTCGAACTGCTCGCGGCCACCCCCGCCTGCCTGCTCGGCGTCGACGCGGGGAAGCTCGCGGTGGGCAAGGAAGCCGACCTCATCCTCGTCGACGAAGGCACGCCGTGGCAGGTCGACGCCAAGAAGATGGCGGCCTGGGCCGGCAACACCCCCTTCGACGGCATGCCGGTGCAGGGCCGCGCGACGATGATGTGGAAGGGCGGCCAGCGTATCCGCTAGCCTCCGTGCCGCCGCCGCCCGATCAAGGAAACCGTATTTTGCTCCCCATGAACAGCGATCGACTCGCCCGCGACCTTCTCGACTGGAACAGGCGCCATCTGCTGCACGACGCGGCGCTCAGCGAAGCAGCGATCGGCGAAAAATTCGCCCCAGCCTTCACGGTCTGCGCGAACGGCCGGGTCCACCCCGCAACGCACGCCAATTACCTCGAATTTCTCAACGGGTTTCGCGCGACCATTGCCGCCATCGACTATGCCATTCACCGGACCGTTACCGAACAGGCTTCGACGGTGCTCGCGATGACCGCCACGATCCGCCGTATCGACGACAGCGTCGAACATTTTGAAGCGATGTTGCTGCTCGCCTTCAATGCGGACGGGCTCGTGACGTTGTGGCACGAAGTCTATCTCAAAACGGAATAGTCGCCGCCCCCCCCCTGCCGGGATCGGACGGCCCCCAAAGCCGCCGCGCATAAAAATGAAGTCCGCCGGCATGCCGACGGACTTCAAGAAAGCAAGATGGCCTTGGGACCACCCCACTCGGGTCGCACCCACTTAATGGCCGATTCGGCGAACGGTTTCGCTACCCACTTGGGTAGCGCCCACGTTTTTTTCGCTTTGTCGCATAGCGCTTGCCATCGCGATTTCTCTTCTATCAAATGCCATAACTGCCGAACTTCTGGGGGGAAGTGTATGCAGACGGATAATGTCCCGACCTTTGCGTCCGACCATAATGCGCCGGCCGAATGGGATGTACTCAACGCGCTGATTGGCCAAATCTACGACTCGGTACTCCATCCCGAAAGCTGGAACGAAACGCTCGCCCGGATTACTGGCACCCTGTGCCCGCTCAGCTGGGAAGCGGCGTTCATCCTGTGGGAGGGTATCAGCCCGCCTTCCGCGCGCTTTGTCGCCGCCACCGGCCTCGCCGCCGGAGTGCAGGAAATCTACGCCGCAGTTTATGCCGGCAACCATCCCTGGTCGCGCAAACTGATGCGCTACGGCAACGGCAGCGTCGTCGACAGCAACGACATCATGACGCGCGAGGAGTTCGCCGAGACCGAATTCTTCCGCAACTTCCTGGCCCCTTGGGGAATCGACCGGATGATCGCGGTGCTGCTCGACCAGCGCGGCGGCGAACGGCTCGGGCTAATGATCCCAGGCCCTGGCGACCGCGATGTCCAGCGATTGAAGCGCGGCCTGCGCGTGCTCGCCCCGCATATCCAGCGCGCGATGCGGATCAGCGACCGCATCGCGATGCTCGACCTTGCCGCCGGCGCCGCACGTGCAGCCGCCGACGCCGCGCCTTTCGCGATCTTCACCCTCGACGATCAGCTCAATATCCTCGCCGCGAACAGCCGCGCCGCGCGCTATGAAAAGGCAGGCTTCATCCGCACCGCGCACGACCGCTTCGCCTTCGCCCATCCTGCCAGCCAGAAGCGGCTGCTCGATCTCGTCAAAAGCCCCGACCCCGCCGGTCTCGCGTTCCAGACGGTCGGCGCGTCCGACAACGAATGCCCCGTGCTCGTCGCGCGCATCACCCGCCAGTCGGCGCAGCAACTCGGCGGAGTCCGCCTCGGCGCCTCGCTGATCGTGACGCTCGGCAGCGCACCGGGCGAAACCCCGGTGTTGGAGATCGACCGCGTCGCGCAATGGTTCGGGCTGACCCCGGCCGAGGCCCGCCTTGCCGTCGCACTCGCCGCGGGCGACACGCTGCGCGATTATGCCGCCCTGCGCGCGGTCAGCCTGAACGCGGTCCGCTTTCTGCTGAAGGGTATTTTCCGCAAGACCGGCGCAACCAGTCAGGCGCAGCTCGTCGCGCTGCTTGCGCGCCTGCCCGCGCCGGGTGCGGCTTAACCGCCCGCCGGAGTCCGCCCGCGCCGCGCCGCTCTGGCGCGCGAGGCAAAACGGAACAGCGGCACGGTCAGTGTCGTCGACACGAGCGCGAGCGTCACGAGCACGGCAAACACCGTTGGCGTGATCAGCCCCGCCTGCACCAGGATCGTTGCCGCCACAATCTCCATCAGCCCCTTGCACTGGAGGAGCAGGCCCAGCCGCGTGCGCTCGGCGGCGGGCATATCGGGTTCGGGCGGCACCAACTGCACCGCCGCGAGTTTGGAAACGCCCGCAAGGACCAGCAGCAACAGCGACGCGCCGAGCGCCCCGGCCGTCACGACCGCGCCGTCGATGCTCAACCCGCGATGCGCAAAGAACAAAGGCGACAGGCCGAACAGCGCAACCTTGCCCAGCATCTCCGGCCTCAGCCGTTCGGCGAGCAGTTTCGGCGTCAGAAACCCGGCGAAATAGGCACCCAGCAATTCGTGCAGGCCCAGCACGCTCGTCGCCCACGCCCCCGCCGCCAGCCAGGCGATGCCCAGCCCTGCGGTGACCGCGATATGATCGGGCAAAGGCCGGACCAGCCGTCCGCGCAGCCCGATCATCAGCGCAAAGACGCCCACCGCGCCGATCTGCGCCAGACCGCCCGAAAACATCGCACCGCCTTCGCCCTTGTGCAGGAACAGCAGCGCCGCCAGCCCGATCCACAAGATTGCATCGTCGAGCGCAGCGATCCGCAGCGACAGATTGCCGAGCGGCCGGTCCGCCATCGGCAGTTCGCGCACGATGCCGACAAGCACCGGCAGCGCACTGACCGCCAGACAAAGCCCGATCGCCCCCGCCGACAGCAAAGGCGACACACCTTCCGGCCGCGCCAGCACGCTATCCATGGTCCCCGACAGCACAACCGCGAAGCCAGTCACAAACGGCAAGGCCAGCGCCGCCAGCGCCGTCCCGACTATCCGCCCACCAAGTTTCGGGGCGTGATCGGCGGTGACGCGCGTCTCCAGCCCGGCGCTGAACGCCAGCGCGAGCACGCCCAGCCACCCGATCGTCTCGCCCCACGCTGAAGGGCCGAGCACCGCCTTGTCGAAACCGAACCGGTCGGCCGCGATCGCAACCGCGAGCCCGGTCAGGATCGGCAGAACCGCCATCGGCACCGCCCCGCGCACCAGCCGCCAGCAAAGCACCGGCATCAGCAGGAAGCAGAACAGGTCGTCGAAAAAATCCATGGCGGTATGGCTATCTCCCAGACCGGAGCCGGGCAAGCGATATTGTGAACGTTCTCTTTCGGCAGGCGAGCAAGTCGCGACGCAGTTGGCAGCTTTGGGGTAAACGCGGACAACCATAAACGAGTGGGGCGCAATCGGTCACAAGCCCCATCGACAATGAACGACTACCGATTGTCAGGCCGCGCCCGGCGCCACCGCAGCCCGACCATCAGGACGAAGGGCCAGAATATCGTGTTGAGGATATCAAATCCGCTGTCCGGCATCCGCCATGCTCCGTGGGCGATACGATCGGCCCCTTCTTTCGCGAGCGCCGCCGCCAAAACGAACAGAAACGGTGTCCAGGTCGCGAGCGAACGCCGGGTCACAATACGGGCAAGAAACAAGATGACCATGCCGCCGTGCACATGGAGCAGGCTGTCCGAAGCCCCGGTGCTCTCGCCCAGAGCCGAACTCAGCGGGCGGTACAAGTCTACAAGATTTTCCATCGCCACCTGCTAGACCATCGGGAAAATGAACCTGCCATTACCCGCTACCCAACACAAAGGGGCGCGGCCTCGCGGCCACGCCCCTTTGTGTTGGGATTGGGGCCGCTTAGCGCGAGGCGAGCCGCAATGGCTCGGCTTTCGACGCCCACTGGATGTTCTCGCCACCGCCCATCGTGCGGATGAAGCAGGTCTGACCCTGCGCCTTCAACTGGTTGCACAGGCTCATCGCGTCGGCCTGCGACGCAAGACCGTTCACCGTCAGGCGATAGTAAGTGCGGCCGTTGACCGTCGCGGTATGGCTTGACGCCGGAAAAGCCGCCAGTGCGCCATTGCGCTGTTTCAGGCTGCTCCATTTTTCTCTGGCAATGCCCAGGCTGTTATAGGCGCCAAGTTGCACGGCCCAGCCAGTCGGCTTCTTGCTGTCGAACGCCATCGCTTTCGGTACCAGCACGGTCGCAAGTTCCAGCGCCTGCTTCTGCACCGGACGGATACGCCCTTCGTCGGCGACGCGCGGCGCGGCGCGATAGGGTGCCGCTTCGGCAAGGATCACTTCGCCCGCAGCCTTGGGCTGCGGCAACTCGGTCACCGGCACGGCACCGTCGGCATTGCGTTCGGGCATCGGCAGTTCGACGCTGCGAATGCTGCCCCCCGCATCGGCCAGCACGACCGGCGGCGACGGGGCATAGGCCGCGACCGGTGCCGGATCGGCGCTCGCCAGCTGAACCGCGGGCTCGGCCGCGGCCATCTGCGTGTCGCTGAAATTGCCGAGTGCAAGGCGGACCGGCATGCCGGCATCCTGCTGCGCCTTGGTGCCGATCAGGCTCGCGACGCGGATCTGTGCGTCCGGCTGTTCGGCCAGTTTCGACCATTCGGCCATCCGCGCCTCGAGCTTGGCGAGCGACAGGTCTTGCGAAGCGAGCATACGCGCCTGCGCCCAGCGGCCCGACAGGGCAAAGGCCAGTGCCAGATTCTGGCGCGTGCGCGCGTCGGCGCCTTCGGCCCGGGCGGCTTCGCTCAGCACATAGATTGCGCCTTCACTGTCGCCGGCGAGCGCCAGCGCCAGTCCGATGTCCGACGCCTGCACGGTGTCGCGGTGCCGCGTCAGCAGCGCGACCGCGTCGAGATTCTTGCCCTGCGCGATCTGCGACAGCGCCAGCGACAGGATCGTGTTGCCGTCGGTCGCGCCAAGTTCCATCGCCTCGGTCAACGCCGCGGTCGCCGATGCAAAGCGGCCGTCGTTCAGATAGGCCTGCCCCAGCAGCGCGCGATAGCTTGCCTCGCGCGGGCTTCCCGCAACCGCCGCTTCGGCTAGGCCGACGGCCTTGCTGACCTTACCCGCCGCAAGCGCGGTGCGAGCCTGATCGGCGGACTTGGCGGCGAGCGCGGGCTTGCCGGCGGCGCGCGACGGCGCGTCGGCCATCTTGCCCATGCCACTGCAGCCCGTGGCAACGCTCAGGATAAATCCCGAAACGGCCAAGTTCATCAGCATCTTGCGGTTCATGACTGGGTCCCTCCCCTAAGCTTCGTTCAGCGCTGTACGCGGCGCGGCGGGCGCGCCGCAGGCAGACGGCTCGCCATCGCGTCGATTTCGGGCAGCGAGGACAGATATTCGTCGAGCAGATCGGTCAGGATCACCTGCGACGACCGGTTCGTCACGGCGCTCGCGAGCCGCAGGCGCAGGTGGCGCTCGGCGTCGAGGCGCAGCGTGAACGCGGCCTTTTCGCGGGCCCGCAGTGCACGCGGCACCCTTTCGACCTTCGGCTTGGGCGCGGGACGCGCCTCGACCTTGCGCGCCACCGCGGCGACGCGTTCGATCAGCGATTCCTGCTGGCGAACGATTTCGGGGACTTCCGGCGCTTCGGCTTCGAACTGGTCGGCACCATAATCATCGGTCAGCCCGGTGATTTCGCCGGTCGGTTGCAGAGCCGGCGCGTAGCCGGCGCCATCGTCGACCGCATGTTCGGCCTCGATGTTATGCGCGAGGACCGATCCGGTCATTAACGGCTTCAGATCGACCATCCGCGCGGGTTCGCCCGACTGGTCGGGATCGACATCATAACCCATGTCGTTCCAGCCCAGGTCGTCATAGCCACCGGGGTTGAGGGGTGCGGGGCCGCTGCCGAGCGGTTGGCGACGCATGGCGGGACGCGCTCCACCCTTGCGGGCAAGAAGTCCGGCGCTCAGCGATGCGAGGGGTTTGGGTTCGCCCATGGTTCCGATACCTCCCGTCACTGGCCAGCGATGCGGCGGCCAAAGCCACCACCCATCGGGCGGACCGCGCCATAATTGCCCTGCGTCGGCAACGGCGCAGCAAAGACGGTGCGGCGGAAATTCTTTTCGAGGCGGTCGTTCATATAGGTCCACAGCTGGCGGATCTCGTCGGCCGACCGGCCCTTGGGGTCGACTTCCATCACCGTGCGGCCGTCGATCATCGACGCGGCATAATCGGTCCGGTGGTGCAGGGTAATCGGGGCGACGGTGCCGTGCTGCGACAGCGCGACCGCGGCTTCGCTGGTGATCTTAGCCTTCGGCGTCGCGCCGTTGACGACGAACACCAGCGGCTTGCCGGCGCGTTCGCACAGGTCGACGGTGGCGCCGACCGCGCGCAGATCGTGCGGGCTCGGCCGGGTCGGGACGACGATCAGTTCGGCGACCGAAATCACGCTCTGGATCGCCATGGTAATCGCGGGGGGCGTATCGATGACCGCCAGCTTAAAGCCCTGCTGGCGCAGGATTTCGAGGTCGGAAGCCAGCCGTGCAACCGTGGTCTGTGCAAAGGCCGGAAGATCGGTTTCGCGCTCGTTCCACCAGTCGGCGAGCGAGCCCTGCGGATCGATGTCGATCAGGACGACGGGTCCTGCACCCGCGAGCTGCGCCTGCACCGCAAGATGCCCCGAAAGGGTGGTTTTACCCGACCCGCCTTTTTGTGAAGCCAATGCCAGAACGCGCACGACTGTCCCCCTGAAAAACCACGAATTGGCGGTGAAATGCCATGGGGGGCGCTAAAATTGAGTTAACGATGATAAAAAGAAGGTGAACGCCTTGCTCGCGATTATGGTAAACGAGCCCCTAAGGCCAACTTGTCCCATAACGGACCAGCTTTGACGGCTCGCGCATATCGCTAACGTCGTGTTAGCCATTTCGCGCTAAGGGATGCCCGGGGACTGCAGCCGTTCGACCGGCGGAAGTCATTGGAGAAGAAGATGCGTATATTCCGCACCGCCGTTTCGCTGGTCCTGCCGCTCGTCGCGGCATCGATGCTGACAACGCCCGCCTTTGCCGACGTCAAGGACGGGGTCGATGCATGGCAACGCGGCGATTATCCGGCCGCGGTTGCCGAATGGCGCCCGCTGGCGCTTGCCGGCGACGCCGATGCCCAGTTCAACCTCGGTCAGGCGTACAAGCTTGGCCGCGGCGTCCCCACCGATCTGGTCCAGGCTGAA
This sequence comes from Sphingopyxis sp. GW821-FHT10B01, assembly GCF_059415685.1. Lineage (NCBI taxonomy): Bacteria > Pseudomonadati > Pseudomonadota > Alphaproteobacteria > Sphingomonadales > Sphingopyxidaceae > Sphingopyxis > Sphingopyxis sp. GW821-FHT10B01. The sequence goes on from NZ_JBWKNS010000001.1 coordinate 106,049, forward strand.
GGCTGGTATCGCCGCGCCGCGAAACAGGGGCATCTGCAGGCCGAGGACAATCTTGGCCTCATCCTCTTCACCGCAAACCGCCGCGGCGAAGCCATGCCGTTCATCGTGGCTTCGGCTGCGCGCGGCGAACCGCGCGCGCAATATGTCCTCGGTACCGCGCACTTCAACGGCGATCTCGCGCCGCAGGATTGGCCGCGCGCTTATGCACTGACCAAGCGTGCCAGCGACGCCGGGCTCGGCATCGCCTCGGCCCGTCTGTCCCAACTCGACAGCTTGATCCCGCTCGACCAGCGCCAGCGCGGCCTTGCGATGCTTCCCGAAATCGAACGCGGCGAACAGCAGGCGCGCCTCACCGCGGTGAATGCCGCCGCGCCGCCCGCCGCCGCCAAGCCCGCGCCCGCCTCGCCCATCAAAACCGCCAGCCTGCCCGTCTCGGTCCCCGGCGCCACCTATTCGCCGCCGCCGGTGCGCGTGCCCAACAATATACCGCCGCCGCCGCACGGGCCCAACCACTTGCCGCCGCCGCCACCGGGGCCGTCGCTGACCGTCCCCCAGCCGATCCGCAGCGTCGATCTGCCCGCCTCGCCCGTCGCCACCGCCGCAGCGACTGCAGCGGCCGAAGCCACCGCCGAGGCTGTGGCCGCGACGACGCAGCCGGGCACGACCTATACCGCACCGCCCGAAAGCGGACAGCTGCCGCCTGCCAACACACCGGCGAAGCCTGTGAAGGTCGCTCCGGTTCCCGCCAAGCCGGCGGCCACCCCAGTCAAGGTCGCGACCGCTCCCGTCAAAGCGATCCCGACTCCCGTCCGCGTCCACAGCGCCACCACCAGCCCTTGGCGCGCCCAGCTCGGGGCTTTCGGGGTCGAAGCCAACGCCCGCAATCTCTGGGCGTCGCTCGAAAAGAAAAACCCCGCCTTCGCCGACCGTCAGCCCTATCTCGTCAAGAGCGGCAAGCTCACCCGCCTTCAGGCCGGCGGCTTTGCGAACAAGGGGGAAGCCGAAGCATTCTGCGCCGCGGTCAGCAAAGCCGGTCAGGCCTGCCTCGTGGTCGATAAATAGCGCAGAGCATCCCAGCAAAAGCCGCGGCGCGGATCAACGCATTCTCAGCACGTCGTTCGTATCCTGCGCCAGATGGCCCAGCGTGAGGAATCCGAGTCCTTCCTTCACGCAAATGTCGAGGCCTTTGTCGTTGATCCCGGCCAGATAATTATCCCAGACGGCTTGGCCGCTCGGCGTTTCGGCAAAACCGTGGAGGTCCCGGATTTGCTGGACGGTCAATGCTGCCGCCATTCTTCTTGCCATGCATTGCCGCGCTCGTTCCTCCAGCTCTTTCTTTCCCTCTCTCCCCCGTTTGAGGATGCGCCCAAACAACGCCTCACTCATTTTGGGATAGGCGCGGCGTTTTTCGAAGGCGGCCAGCCGGGCAAAGCTCAGTTCGGAAGCCGCTGTTATGAGCGCCCAGTCGACAGACGGGCCGTACAGTGGCCGCGTCGCCCACAGATCCTCCGCTGCGGCAAGGCGATCCGGTTCTATCGGCAGGTCGGACGGTGGTGGTATCGCCGACACTGGCAAGGCCGCAGCGCCGATCAACAACGCACCGAAGGCCGCCCTCAGTCGCCCGTTGCGGCCAGTTGGAGAGATGAGTTTCGACACCATTCGACTGTCCGCACCCTTGTTGCCCACGCCTCATAAAAACCCGGGGGCTCAATCGGTCGCGGGCGACTCTTCATCCACGGAAAAATCGTCGGCCGGCATCATGAAATTGACCGTTTTAACACAGCCCGAAGCGCCTTGCGGCGAGGGAACGACACGGCCGCTGCGCACGATGAAGGTCGCCTGCTGCCCGAAATCGGTCGACGGCTGCGCGTCAAGCACCTTCACATTGCCGATCTCGCCCCAGGGCGCGACGTCGAAGGAAACGATCGCCCACCCCTCGATCGCACGCTTGCGATAAGCGGGGGGATAATGGGTCGTCGGCGAGACCGCCCATTCGACCTTCGCCGGACAGACGGCATTCGCGGGACGCTTCTGCCCCTCCGCAGGTCGCTTGGGCGGAGTGAGCTTCGTCGCCGCGCGCCAATAGGGATAGAGGCACCCCGTCCGCGCCCCGCCGGTGAAACCCGATGCGCGCACCGCGTCCACCGCCGCGGCGTCCAGTTCGGCGCTGCCCGTGCTGTGCGCGATCCGTGCGTTGATCGGTCGGCCCCTATCGTCGGTATCATATGCGACTAGCGACCAGTCCCGGCTCCCCGGCGTTGGTGTCACCTTCGAAAAATCGGGATAGGCGCGCACCAACGTCGCCGGCCGCGGCTTGTCGCGGCAATCGCCGACGGTGCTAAAGCGGTCCCACCCCGCCTGCGGCAGCTTTTGGCCGGTGGGATGGATCGAATAGGCGATCAGGTCGGCAATCGGCGCGCTCGCCAACGGATCAATCTTGGGCATATAGCCTATTTCGCAATTCTCGCGCTTCGTGCCCGGAGGAAAGCGGCTCGCTGCCAGCGCCGGGCCGATATCCTGCCCAAAAGGATGGGCGTCGCGGACGATCGAGCGCGTCCGCCCCGTCGCATCGATCGCAAAGCGATAGGTCGTCGCCTTCAACCGTTGCGGGTCCATCGTCGCCAATTCGACCGCGGGGCGCTGCAGCGCCCCGCCCGGAACCGCAACCCCGTCGCAGCGGACCTCGCCGGGACTCCACGACAGCAGCTGAACCGATTGCGCCCCGCCGACCGGCGGAACCCAGGCAGCCGATGCCGCAGCGGATAGAAGAAGCGCACCAAAACCCGATATCGCCATAGTGAATGACCCCGCAATTTCGCAAGCCAGACTAGCGCGATTGCGGGGCCTTACAAGGTTGAAAAGCAACAATATTGGAAGGCTATTTCATCCCCGCGCGCTCGTCGGCAAGCCGCTTTGCGAGCAATTTGCGCGAGCGGTCGGCATAGGCGCGGCACGCACCGGGCTTGTCATTATAGCGCCCCTCGCCCGCATTGTCGGGGTGCGCCGAGATCAGGACATCGCATGCCAGCCGGTCCATCAGCTTGTAGCTCGCCTCGAATCCCTTCACGATCGGCGCGCTCGACGCCGCGGTATAGCGATAGTCGTCGCCCGACACCGGATTGAGGCTCGACGCGAAGACGATCGCCTTGCACGCCTTGGCCTCACACGCTTGCCAGCTCCAGCTCATGCTGCCCATCGTATGCCCCGGCGTCGCGTGGGCGGTGATCGCCGTGCGGCCAAGCTTCAGAACCTCACCGTCCTTCATCACGCGCAGCCGCGTCACCGCCGGCCAGCTCCCGCCATAGCTGAATTGCGGGTCGTCCTTCGCCAGCGCCCCCGCGCGCAGCCCTTCGGCGCCGCGCGCGCTCGCCACCACCGCGGCGCCAGTGTCGCGCGCCAGCGCGGCAAACCCGCCGCCATGGTCCCAATGCGGCTCGGTGCTCAGAATAAATTTGATGTCTTTCGGGTCGAACCCCAGCTCGCGGACATTCGCCAGAATCGCGGGCGCGGCCTGCGGCAAAGCCCCGTCGACCAGCACCAGCCCCGCGCCCGTATCGATCAGCGCGACACTCAACCCGCCGAAACCGACCAGATAACTCGTCCCGAAAATCGCCTCGGGCGGGCGCGGCGCGAGCCACTCTTTGGCTCGCTCGACCGCCATCGGCCGCGTCAACGGGTCGTCGGCCACCGGCGCCACGGCACCCGCGGCCGCCTGCCCGCTCGCCGCCTCGACGAGCGGCAGCGGAACGTGGTTCACACCCGCCAGCCAGGCGGCGATTGTCATCATTGCGATCATATCATTCTCCCTTCGGCGCCCGGATGCCCATCGACGCCGCGCGCGAAAAGCCATGATTTCTCGACAAAGCCATGAGAATATTTCATGTCGCGCTATGGACCGCGCCCAACTCCCCCTGAATGCCCTTCGCGCCTTCGAAGCCGCAGCGCGCCACCTTAATTTCACTCGCGCCGCGATCGAGCTTTGCGTCAGCCAGGGCGCGGTCAGCCATCAGGTCGCGCAGCTCGAACGCCGCCTCGGCACGCGGCTCTTCCACCGCCTCCCGCGCGGACTCGCGCTCACCGACGAGGGGCATGCGCTCGTCCCCGTCATCGCCGATGCCTTCGACCGCGTCGCCGCGACGCTCGACCAATATGCCGACGGCCGCTTCCGCGAAGCGCTGAAGGTCGGCGTCGTCGGCACCTTCGCGACCGGCTGGCTGCTCCCCCGCCTCGACACCTTCGCGCGCGCCCACCCTTCGATCGACCTGCGCATCTCGACCAACAACAACCGCGTCGACCTCGCCGGCGAAGCGCTCGATTACGCGATCCGTTTCGGGGACGGCGCCTGGCACGGCACCCACGCCGAACCGCTAATGGCGGCGCCGATGGCGCCCGTCTGCGCACCCGCGGTCGCCGCGCGCCTCAAAACCCCCGCCGACCTTGTCCAAGAGCGCCTGCTCCGTTCGTATCGCGCCGACGAATGGGCGCTCTGGTTCGACGCCGCAGGCGTCCCCGCGCCCATATTGCGCGGCCCCATCTTCGACAGCTCGGCGCTGATGGCCTCGGCCGCCGCCGCGGGGCTTGGCGTCGCGCTCGCGCCGCCCGCGATGTTCACCCGCGAACTCGCCGCCGAACTGCTCGTCCAGCCGTTCGCCACGACGATCGACGCCGGCCGCTATTGGCTCACCCGCCTGATGTCGCGCCCCGAAAGCGACGCGATGCAACGCTTCAGGGACTGGCTCGTCGAAGAGATGGCGGCGGGCTGAGCGATCGGTGGGCACAGCTCGAAAACCGACACGCCGCGCCGCTTCGCACTGGACAGAATCACCGCCCCGCCGCTACCGGCGCCCCATGGGTATCACAGCAACAATCATGAACATCGCCACCGGCCAGCCGATCCAGAAAATGACCTTCGGCCGCATGCCGAAACCATGGGCCAGCTTCAATCTCGAAACCGGCGAGCTCGTTACCAGCGAGCGGATCGACGTCACCCCGCCCGCCCCGGGAAAATTCGCCGCGACGGTGCATGTGTGGGTGAAGGTCAAGGCAAAGGACTGACGTCCGGCGTCTGGCTGCCATCCAGGGCACCGACCTGCGTTTCCAGCCAGATAAACCGTCCCGGTGTTTACGTCGTAAACATAGATTGTGGCCGCGCGGCCCAAAAGTTACCACTGTTAACACGACCTGCCGTACAAGGGTCGCCGGCGAGCCTCTGCCCACTTCCTCGACTACCGTTCTACGTCGAATTCTATCCCGGGCACTAGGCACCGGCTGTTCATTCCGGCGGTGGGATGTGGCGATAAACACTATCCGTGGGGTCGCCACCGCGCGCCGCCGGATCGCGAACGCCGCCGATCCGCTCGGCAACGGCGATCGACCGCATATTTCCCGGAGCAATATAGCTGACGAGCGACGCGAGCCCCAATGTGCCGAACGCCCAGTCGCGCATTCCGGCGGCGGCCTCGCTCGCATATCCCTTGCCCTCATGCCCGTCATAGATGAGCCAGCCCAGCTCCTTTTCCGGAAAGAGCGGACCATGGTTGATGCCGACCTGTCCGACGCACAGGCCGGTATCCGCAAGGTCGATCATCAGCGCGCCATGCCCGAAAAACTGCCACTGGGCCGCATCGTGGCAGAACATCCCCCAAGCCCCATGCTCGTCAAACGGCCCGCCCATGCCCGCGGCGCGCGGCGAGGCCAGAAAGTCGAAATAGGCCGCAAAATCGTCGATTGTCTGCGCGCGCAGCGTCAGACGCGCGGTGCTGATGGTGGGGATTGGTTCGCCCGGCATTCAAATCCTCCCTGTTCCCCGGATCGCGACCGCCGTCCGCTGTCCGCGGCGGCGCCATGCTCCGCTCGCTGATATTCGCAAAGGCATCACTCACATTACATCGGCAGGTATCGGGACACCTTGACCCTCAAAAGCTGCACCAGCGCTTCGTCCATGAACTCATAATCGTCGGGGATGTCGAGACAGACAATTCGCGCGTCTTTCAGCGCCGCCCGATATCGCCGCTGAAGCTTGTTGCGATGGGCCTTTTCCATCACGAAAATGATATCCGCCCAACGCACAAGTTCGGACGTCAGCGGATTTTCCGCATCATTGTTGGTCCCCGCCGAAGCCGTTTCGAGCCCCGGATGGCCAGCGAATATCTGCTCGGCGGTCGGGCTGCGCAGCTTGTTCTGGCTGCACACGAACAGGATGTTGCTTACCTTCGCCAAACGGCCACGTCCCTGTTCACCCCAGCACCCAGCTCCGCCGCGGATAACCCTGTGCCCACAAAAGCGCGGTCAGATCGTGATGACGGATCACCGCCGCCGCCGCTTCGGCTGCCGCGGGATGCGGATAATAGCCGATCCCCAGCCCCGCCGCGGTGATCATCGGAATGTCGTTCGCGCCGTCGCCGACCGCCAGCGTGTCGGCGAGCGGCAGGCCATGCTTGGCCGCCTCGGCCTTCAGCGTCTCCAGCTTGGCCTTGCTGTCGACGATCGGCTCGATCACCTTGCCGGTCAGCTTGCCGCCCGCAATCTCCAGCTCGTTCGCGATGATCCTGTCGAACCCGATCGCCTCGCCGACCGGCCCGGCAAAGGGCATGAAGCCGCCCGAGATCAGGATCGAAAAAGCGCCATGCGCCTTCATCGTCTGCACCAGCGTCCGCGCGCCGCGGGTCAGGCGCACCCGCTCCATCCGGCAATCGGCCAGCGTCGATTCGGGCATGCCCGCGAGCAGCCCGACGCGCTCCTCCAGCGCCGCCCGGAAATCGAGCTCGCCGCGCATCGCGCGCTCGGTGATCGCCGCAATCTCGGGCTTCAGCCCGGCATAGTCGGCCAGTTCGTCGATGCATTCGACCGTGATCATCGTCGAATCCATGTCGGCGATGATCAGCTTCTTGGTCCTGTCGCCCAAGGGCTGGACGACGATGTCGAGCGCGCCATGGTCCATCAGCGCCAGCTCCTTGCGCGCGCTGACCAGACTGCCGTGAAAGACGATGTCCGCCGCGTCATGCTCGTCGAGCCAGTGCGGCGCGCCGACATCGTGCCCCGTCGCCGCGAGCCGGTCGATTCCTTCGCGAACCACCTCGTCGGTCAGCTTTCCGGCTGCTATCAGCGTCGCGACGAACATGACATCTCCTTTTATCTCTTCGGCGCACAAGCCGCCTCTCGCGCTTATTGCCGGACCCACCGCCAGCGGCAAGAGCGCTTTGGCGGTCGCGCTTGCAAAAACGCTCGAAAACGGGATCGTCATCAACGCCGACGCCAGTCAGGTCTATGCCGACCTCAGGGTCCTCTCGGCGCGCCCGGACGCGGACGAGATGGACGGCGTCCCCCACCATCTCTTCGGCCATGTCAACGGCGCCGAGGCGCACAACGCCGCACGCTGGGCCGACGAAGCCCGCGCCGTCATCGCCGCGGCGCACGACGCCGGCGACGTGCCGATCCTTGTCGGCGGCACCGGCCTCTATATGCGGACCTTGCTCTACGGCATCGCCCCCGTCCCCGAAATCGATCCAGCGATCCGCGAGGCGGTGCGCGCCATGCCCGTCGCCGACGCCCACGCCGCGCTGACGACAGCCGATCCCGACGCCGCCGCGCGCCTCCATGCTGCCGACACTACGCGCGTCGCCCGTGCGCTCGAGGTCGTCCGTTCGACCGGCCGCACTCTTGCCCAATGGCAGGAGGCACGCGAGGGCGGCATTGCCGACACGATCGCCCTCGCTCCGATGATCCTGCTGCCGCCGCGCGACTGGCTGCGCGACCGCTGCGACCAGCGCCTCGTCCGGATGTTCGCGTCCGGCGGCATCGAAGAGGCCGAGGCGCTGCTCGCGCGCCATCTCGATCCCGATCTTCCCGCCATGCGCGCCATCGGCGTCCCGCAGATCGCGGCCTTCCTTTCGGGCGAGGTCGACCGCGCCGCGGCGCTCGACCTCGCCCAGGCCGCCACCCGCCAATACGCAAAGCGCCAGTTTACGTGGTTCCGCCACCAACTGCCGGCCGACTGGTCACGCCACGAAGAGTCATTAAACATCGATTTTATCGATGATTTAGCAATAATATTACGTGATAAGCTGTTGACAAGATAGAATCATACACCTATTGCCCGCAGCCCTGTTGCAGCGCACAAGCGCCGCGATTTTTGCGGAAAGGAGTTTTGTCGTGACGGAAATGAGTGGTGCCGACATGGTGGTTCAGGCACTGGTCGACCTCGGGGTCGATACGGTGTTCGGATATCCCGGCGGTGCAGTCCTTCCGATTTACGATGCGCTCTACAAGCATCCGACGATTCAGCACATTCTCGTCCGCCACGAGCAGGCGGCAACGCATGCGGCAGAGGGCTATGCACGCTCGACCGGCAAGCCTGGCGTCGTGCTCGTCACCTCTGGCCCCGGCGCGACCAACGCCGTCACCGGCATCACCGACGCGCTGCTCGACTCCATTCCGATGGTCGTGCTGACCGGGCAGGTGTCGACCGCGCTGATCGGTACCGACGCATTCCAGGAATGCGATACGGTCGGCATCACACGCCACTGCACCAAGCATAATTATCTCGTGATGGACCCCGATCGCCTCGGCCCGATCCTGCACGAGGCCTTCCATATCGCGACGCACGGCCGCCCCGGCCCGGTCGTGATCGACATCCCGAAGAATGTGCAGGTCGCGACCGGCCGGTACGAGATCCCCGAAAAGATCGCGCACAAAAGCTATCGTCCGCAGGTCGATCCCGACGCCGATGCCATCGCACAGGCGGTCGCGATGATCGCCGCGTCCGAGCGGCCGATCTTCTACACCGGCGGCGGCGTGATCAACGCCGGCCCCGATGCCAGCGCGGCTTTGCGCCAGCTCGTCGCGCTCACCGGCGCTCCGGTCACCTCGACCCTGATGGGGCTCGGCGCCTTCCCGTCGGACGACGAGAAATGGCTCGGCATGCTCGGCATGCACGGCACGTACGAAGCCAATATGGCGATGAACCGCGCCGACCTGATCATCGCGGTCGGTGCGCGCTTCGACGATCGCGTGACCGGACGCCTCGACGCCTTCTCGCCCGATTCCAAAAAGATCCACATCGATATCGACCGCAGCTCGATCAACAAGATCGTGCCCGTCGACCTCGCGATCGTCGGCGACGCCGGGCGTGCGCTCGATGCGATCATCGCAGGCTGGCAGGACGCGGGCCACAAGGGACGCGACCTTGGCGAATGGTGGCGCCGCGTCGACGGCTGGCGCGCGACGCGTTGCCTCGACTTCCCCGAAAAGAAGGAAGCCGGTGCCGAAATCATGCCGCAGCGCGCGGTCAAGGCGCTGTTCGACGCGACCCGCGGCATGGACCCGATCATCACGACCGAGGTCGGCCAGCACCAGATGTGGGCGGCGCAGCACTTCGGCTTCGCGGCCCCCAACCGCTGGCTCACCAGCGGCGGGCTCGGCACGATGGGTTATGGCTTCCCCGCCTCGGTGGGCGCGCAGATCGCGCACCCCGACCGCCTCGTCATCTGCATCGCGGGCGAAGCTTCGCTCCAGATGAACATCCAGGAAATGGGCACGGTCAGCCAGTACCGCCTGCCGGTGAAGATCTTCATCCTCAACAATGAATGGATGGGGATGGTCCGCCAGTGGCAGGAACTGACCTACGAAAGCCGCTATTCGAACAGCTATTCGGACAGCCTGCCCGATTTCGTGAAGCTCGCCGATGCCTATGGCTGGACGGGCCTGCGCATCGACACGCTCGGCGAGCTCGAGGACGGCATCCAGACGATGATCAACACCCCCGGACCGGTGATCGTCGACTGCCGCGTCGCGCAGCTCGCCAATTGCTTCCCGATGATCCCGTCGGGCGCCGCGCACACCGAAATGCTCCTCCAGCCGAGCGACGTTACCGGCACGATGGACGACGAAGCCAAGGCACTGGTGTAATCCTATGAAAATCAAAACCGAAGCCGGCGAGCGCCATGTGCTCGCCATCACCGTCGATAACGAGGCCGGGGTGCTCGCGAAGATCACCGGGCTGTTCACCGCGCGCGGCTATAATATCGAAAGCCTGACCGTCGCGGACATCAGCTCCGACCACGCGCTCAGCCGCATCACCATCGTCACCTCGGGCTCGCCCGCGATCATCGACCAGATCATCGCGCAGCTCGACCGCCTCGTTCCCGTGCACAAGGTCATCGACCTTGCCGATCAGGGCGCGCATGTCGAACGCGAGATCGCGCTGGTGAAGGTCGCGGGCAGCGGCGAAAAACGCATCGAGGCGCTGCGCCTTGCCGACGTCTTTCGCGCCAAGGTCGTCGACACGACGCTGACCAGCTTCATCTTCGAGATCACCGGCGCCAGCGAAAAGGTCGACCGCTTTATCGCGCTGATGCGCGAATGCGGCCTCGTCGAAGTCGGCCGCACCGGCGTCGTCGCCATCGCCCGCGGGCCGGAGGCGGTTTAGAATTACAGAATGACGTTTCAACGCTCGTCACCCCGGACTTGATCCGGGGTCCATGGATGCCGGATCAAGGCCGGCATGACGAAAAACCGATGGGGAAGAATGACATGCAGGTTTATTACGATCGCGACGCCGACCAGGATCTGATCAAGGGCAAGAAGGTCGCCGTCGTCGGCTATGGCAGCCAGGGCCACGCGCACGCGCAGAACCTCCGCGACAGCGGCGTCACCGACGTCGCGATCGCGCTTCGCCCCGGCTCGGCCACCGCAAAAAAGGCCGAAGCCGCCGGCTTCAAGGTGCTGTCGAACAAGGAAGCCGCCGAATGGGCCGACGTCATCATGGTCGCCGCGCCCGACGAGCATCAGGCAAAAATCTATGCTGACGATCTCGGCCCCCACATGAAGCCCGGCGCCGCGCTCGCGTTCGCGCACGGCCTCAACATCCACTTCGGCCTGATCGACGCGCGCCCCGACATCGACGTCTTCATGGTCGCGCCCAAGGGCCCCGGCCACACGGTGCGCAGCGAATATCAGAAGGGCGGCGGCGTCCCCTGCCTGATCGCGGTCGCGCAGGAAGCCAGCGGCAACAGCGGCAACGGCTATGCCAAGGCGCTCGCGCTCTCCTACGCCTCGGCGGTCGGCGGCGGGCGCAGCGGCGTCATTGAAACCACCTTCAAGGAAGAGTGCGAAACCGACCTCTTCGGCGAACAGGCCGTGCTCTGCGGCGGCATCACCCACCTGATCCAGGCGGGTTTCGAAACCTTGGTCGAGGCGGGCTACGCCCCCGAAATGGCCTATTTCGAGTGCCTCCACGAAACCAAGCTGATCGTCGACCTCCTCTATGAAGGCGGCATCGCGAACATGCGCTATTCGATCTCGAACACCGCCGAATATGGCGACATCAAGACCGGCCCGCGCATCATCACCGACGAAACGAAGAAGGAAATGAAGCGCGTCCTCGCCGACATCCAGTCGGGCCGCTTCGTCAAGGACTTCGTGCTCGACAACCAGGCCGGTCAGCCCGAACTGAAGGCGAGCCGCAAGGCCGCCGCCGCGCATCAGATCGAAAAGACCGGCGCCGAACTGCGCGCAATGATGCCGTGGATCGCCAAGAACCAGCTGGTCGACAAGGCGAAGAACTGACGGCCTTTCGCAATCGCGGGCAAGGAGCTAGGGCGGGGCGATGACATCCGACCTTTCCTTTGCCTGCGACTGCGGGACCGTTTCGGGGGCGATGCTCGGCGTCGGCCCGGTGCGTGGCGATCATCTGATATGCCATTGCAGCGATTGCCAGGATCTGACGCATTATCTCGGCCACGCCGAACGCCTGCTCGACGCGCACGGCGGCACCGCGCTTTATCAGACGCGCTGCGCCCGCATGCGGCTCGACACCGGCCGCGAGCGGCTCGCCTGCATCCATCTGACCGACGCGCCGACGCTGCGCTGGTATGCCACCTGCTGCCGCGTACCGCTGTTCAACACCTATGCGAACGGCAAGCTCCCCCTGATCACGGTCCAGCTCGGCGCGTGCGATGCAGCGGCGCGCGAACGGCTCCTCGGTCCGCCGCGCGGCCACATCTTCACGCAGGACGCCGCCGGTGATACGAGCGGTCTGCCCAAATTGAGCATGGTCACGCTGATGCGGCGCTTTTTCATGCGCGCGATCAAGGACATCGTCTCGGGCGATCGGCGGCGAGCGGCGCTCTTCGACGCAAAGACATTCGAACCGATCGCCACCCCGCACCGGCTGACAGACGAGGAACGGCGAACGCTCAATCGCAACCCGACTGGCCCGACGCCCTAAGCTGAAAAGACATCATGGCGAAACCTCCCTTCTCCGCTCACCACGCCGACCTCGCGGCGCTCGCGCACGACAGCCGCCGCCGCACCCTCGCGCCGCGCGCCGGTCGCGATTTCGCCTCGAACGACTATCTCGGCCTCGCCGATTCCGATGCGCTGCGCTCCGCGCTCACCGCGGGCATCGAACGCGGCCTGCCCGCAGGCTCGGGCGGCTCGCGCCTGCTGCGCGGCAATCACGCGGAGCATGAGGCACTCGAAGCGCACGCCGCACGCCATTATGGCAGCGAAAGCGCGCTCTTCTTCCCCACCGGCTTCGCCGCCAACGCCGCGCTGTTCGCGGCGCTGCCCCAGCGCGGCGACCTCGTCGTCCATGACGCGCTGATCCACGCGAGCGCGCACGACGGCATGAAGCTCGGCCGCGCCGGCTCCATCGCCGCGGCGCATAACGACGCGCAGGCGTTCGAGGACATCATCGCACGCTGGCGCGCCGGCGGCGGCGCAGGAACGCCGTGGATTGCGGTCGAAAGCGTCTACAGCATGGACGGCGACCGCGCCCCGCTCGCCGATCTCGCCGCCATCGCCGACCGCCACGACGCCATACTCGTCGTCGACGAAGCGCACGCGACGGGGGTTTTCGGCGCGGGCGGCGCCGGGCTCGCGCACAGCCTTGCGCGCCGCGACAATCTCGTCACGCTTCACACCTGCGGCAAGGCACTCGGCGCCGAAGGCGCGCTGCTTTGCGCCCCCGCGATCGCCACCGACTTCATCGTCAACCGCGGACGCCCTTTCATCTTCTCGACCGCGCCGTCGCCGCTGATGGCGTGGCTCGTCCGTCAGGCGATCGAGATCGTCGCGAACGAGCCAGAACGGCAGGCGCACCTCCACGCGGTCGTGCGCCACGCCGCCGAACGCCTTGTGCCGCTCGGCATCCCAGCCAGCGGCACCCAGATCCTGCCCGTGATCATTGGCGACAACGAACGCACGATGCGCATCGCAGGCAGCCTGCGCGACGCCGGCTTCGACATCCGCGGTATTCGCCCGCCGACCGTGGCGCAGGGGACCGCGCGCCTGCGCATCGCCATCACGCTCAATGTTGACGAAGATAACATCGACGCGATGGCCGACGCGCTCGCCGATGCGATGGCGGCCGCGTGACGCGCTTCGTCGTAACCGGAACCGATACGGGTATCGGAAAAACCATATTTTCTGCGGGCTTAGCGCAGGCGACCGCGGCGCCTTACTGGAAGCCGATCCAGTCGGGGCTCGAAGAGGAGACCGACAGTGAGGTCGTCGCACGCCTCGCGGGCGTGCCGATCTTCCCCGAAGCCCACCGCCTTGTCACCCCCGCCTCGCCGCATTTGGCCGCCGAAATTGACGGCGTTAACATCGACCCCGATTTGCTCATTCCACCGCGTGGCAAGCTGATCGTCGAAGGCGCCGGCGGCGCGCTCGTCCCGGTAACGCGCACCACCCTCTACGCCGACCTCTTCGCGCGCTGGCAGCTTCCCGTCATCCTCTGCGCACGCACTGCGCTCGGCACGATCAACCACAGCCTGCTCACGATCGAGTCACTCAAGTCGCGCGGCGTCCCGATCCACGGTCTCGCCTTCCTCGGCGACGCCGTGCCCGACAGCGAGGCAATCATTTCCAGGATCTCGGGCGTTCGTCGCCTCGGCCGCCTGCCGATCGTCGATCCACTAACGAACGAAACCCTCGCCGCCGCGTTCAAAGCGAACTTCCAAATCGCCGACTTCGCTTAGGTCCAGCACCGTTCGCCCTGAGCTTGTCGAAGGGCCGTCCTTCTCTTATCCGCCGCCAAAGAAAAGCAGTGCTTCGACAAGCTCAGCACGAACGGAAAAGAAATATGGCTGAATCCCCCGTCTGGCACCCCTTCACCCAGCACGGGCTCGGCGATCCCGTTCCACTGATCGTGCGCGGCGAAGGCGCGCGCCTCACCGACGCACAGGGCCGTCACTGGATCGACGCGATCTCCAGCTGGTGGGTCACCACCCATGGCCATTCGCACCCGCGCATCATGACCGCAATCCGCGATCAGTCGGAAAAGCTCGACCAGCTCATCTTCGCCGGATGGACGCACGAGCCCGCCGAAACCCTCGCTGCCGAGCTGATCCGCATCACCGCCGCCCCGCTCACCCGCGTCTTCTTTTCGGACTCGGGTTCCACCAGCGTCGAGGTCGCGCTGAAGATGGCGCTCGGCTATTTCGCCAATATCGGCGAGCCGCGCAGCCGTATTCTCGTCCTCGAACACAGCTATCATGGCGACACGATCGGCGCGATGTCTGTCGGCGAACGCGGCGTATTCAACAAGCCCTATGAACCTTTTCTCTTCGATGTCGGCACCATCCCCTTCCCTGCCGAAGGCCGCGAACAGCAAACACTCGACGCGCTCGAAGCCGCCTGTGCACAACGCCCTGCCGCCTTCATCGTCGAACCGCTCATCCTCGGCGCGGGCGGCATGCTCATCTATCCGGCATGGGTGCTCGCCGAAATGCGCAGCATCTGCGCGCGCCACGGCGTCCTCTTCATCGCCGACGAGGTGATGACCGGCTGGGGCCGCACCGGCAAGCGCTTCGCCTGCGATCAGGCGGGCGTCATCCCCGACATCGTCTGCCTGTCGAAAGGCCTGACCGGCGGCGCCCTGCCGCTCGCGGTCACCCTGTGCATCGAGCCGATCTTCGCCGCGCATTATTCGACCGACCGCAGCAAAACCTTTTATCACTCGAGCAGCTACACCGCGAACCCGATCGCCTGCGCCGCCGCCAACGCCAATCTCGCCATCTGGCGCGACGAGCCGGTGCAACAGCGTATCGACGCGCTCGCCGACGCGCAGGCTGCGCACCTGTCGATGCTCAGCCACGACAGTCGCGTTTCCAACCCCCGCCGTCTCGGCACCATCGCCGCGCTCGACATCGTTGTGAAGGACGCAGGCTATCTTTCGAACCTCGCCCCATGCCTGATCGCTTTTTACCGCGATAACGGGGTCTTGCTACGCCCGCTCGGCAACACCATCTATGTCATGCCGCCCTATTGCATTACCGGTGACGATCTCGCTGCGGTCTGGACCGTGATATCGGCTTCGCTTGACGCATCATTCGGCTGAGGTTCATCTTCGCGGCATAGACAGAATGACAGGGGCTGGCGCGGAGGAATGCGATTTTGATACGGCCGACCCTCTTCCTGTTCCCGCTGCTCGTCGCTTTCGCCGCCCCCGCGCTCGCGCAGAACGATAGCTCGCTTGCGCAGTCGGGCACCCCGCCACAGCGCACCTCGGTGCTGTACACCTATGGCGACGAGCCCTGCCCCAAACCTGTGGGCGACGAGATAGTCGTCTGCGCACAGCAACCCGAATCCGAACGTTATCGCGTGCCCAAGGAACTGCGCGAAGAGCTGAAAGACGACACCCCCGTCGGCGGCGGCAGCTGGGCCTCGGCGGTCGAAGGCTATGACAATGTCGCTCGCGCCACCCGCCCGGGCAGTTGCTCACCCGTCGGCTCTTACGGTTTCACCGGCTGCGCCGCCGCCGCGCTCCGCAACTGGTTTGAGGAACGCCGCACGCCCTGAGGCGAACAGGAAAGCGAAACAGTGCGTTTCTCCGGCGCTTATTGACGCGGCCCTGCCCCCTCGCCTAGCCTGATCTTTCCCCAACAGGAGACTTCCCCATGCGTCGCATCGTCCCCCTCGCCGCTCTTGCACTTGCCATCATGGCGACTCCCATCGTCCTCGCGCAGGGCGCCGGTGCCCCTGGCGCCCCCGACAAATCGCGCGTGACCGCAGGCACATACGCCGCCGACGCGGGCCACACGATGGTCGTGTGGGAAGTCGATCACCTCGGCTTCAGCAAATATACCGGCATTTTCGGCGACGTGACCGGCACGCTCGTCATCGACCCCAAGAATCTCGCCGCAGCGAAGGTCGACGTAACGATCCCCGTGTCGAAGGTCACGACCGCCAGCGCAGGCCTCACCAGCCACCTGCTCCGCGCCGGCAAGGACGGCGGCAAGGCCGATTTCTTCGGCGCCGCGCCCGCCGACGCCAAATTCGTCTCGACCTCGGTCGTCCTCGATGACGACGGCGACGAGGCAAAGGTCACTGGCAATCTGACGCTGAATGGCGTGACCAAGCCGGTGACCCTCGACGTCGATTTCCACGGCGCGGGCGTCGGCATGAACAAGAAGGAAACCATCGGTTTCCAGGCCGAAACCACGATCAAGCGCAGCGATTTCGGCATCAATATGGGCATTCCCTATGTCAGCGATGCCGTCGAGCTCGAAATCCACGCGGCGTTCGAAAAGCAGTAAGCACGCGCCAATCTGTCACACGCTCCGCGTAAGAAAGGGGCGGGACCTTCGCGGGTTCCGCCCCTTTTCGCAGGAGCGCGTGTGATGAGCGAACTGGTACGCGAAATTGTCGAAGTGAATGCCTCGATCGACGGCGACGAGGAAAATCCGCTGCTGATCGTCGAGGCCGAGGGCCTCACCCCCACCGCCGGCTGGGCCAATGTCCGGCTCGATCCGCATGTCTATATTACTCCGCCCGAAGACGGCGTGCAGGATTTCGATCTCGTCGGCGACCGCCCTTCCGACGCCAGCGCCAACGCGCTGACCGAGGTCGAGGCCGCATGGGAAGGCCCGCTACAGGATTGGTGCATCGCCGTCCGCGTTCACGCGATCGACAATCTGATCGAGGACGAGGTTTTCGAACCGTGGGACGAAGACGACGACGCGAGCGAAGCCGCCTGAAGCCTGTCGCCAACATTTCCTCCATTGTCATCTTGGCGGAGGCCGGGATCTCTCCGTTCCGTCATTCCGCCAGGGCGAGATTCCGGCCTTCGCCGGAATGACGAAATGGAGATTCAAGCCCCCTGCACTACGCCGGACCGCGACATGCCTCGCGGTCCGGCGACATTTTCGGTTCATCGCCCAGCCAGCACGCGCAGCATAATCTTCCCATCTTTCAAGGGAGGATTCTCATGCGCCGCACCGTGCTTCTTGCTCTTGCCTTCACCGCCACCCCCGCGCTGGCGCAAGCCAATCCGCAAATCGACTATCCCGCGTTCCAGGCGCTCACCGCCCGGGTCGCGCCCGAACGCGTGACGCGCCTGATCGCCTTCGACACCTTCAAGGCCGAAGCCGCGAAACCCGAGGTCCTGCTCCTCGACGCCCGTTCAAAGGATGCCTTCGCGCGTGGCCACATCAAGGGTGCGGTCAACCTGCCGCTCACCGACTTCACCGCCGAGAGCCTTGCCGCGGTCATCGGTGCCAATCCCGACCGCGCTATCCTTATCTATTGCAACAATAATTTCTCGAACAACCGCTTCCCCGTGCCGCGTAAATCGGCCCCGCTCGCGCTCAATATCCAGACCTTCATCAACCTCGTCGGCTATGGCTATCCCAACATCCACGAACTCGCCGACGTCGTCGATTTCAACGATCCAAAGGTGGAATGGGTGACCGCCTCACCCCGTCAGTGAAGCTTCCGACCGAAAGATACGCGCCATATAGCCAAGGAACCGGCCGGCGAGACTTTGCCCCTCGGCATCGATCCGCACCTTGCCCGCGACGGGCTGCATCGGCCCCGCACCCTGCGCTGCAATCAGGCGAATGCGGTAAAGTGCCTCGTGCGGCTTCAGCGCTCGCGACGGATCTTCATCGACCGCGATCGGGCCGCCCTGGGTAGAGGCGAGAATCGGCTGGTCCATCCATTGCACGGCGCTTGCAGACCGCTCGACAAGCTTGGCCGGGCGCGATGCCATGAGCGGATCGTCCGGAATGAAACGCGCCAGCGCTCCGTCGACGACGCGGCCGATATCGTCTTCGGCGACAAAGGCCTGCACGTCATAGCTGTCGGGCGTGACGACGCGCGCGATCGTCTCCGCACCTCCCAGCCAGCGGCCCGGGTGGACATCATTTTCGAGATCAGCGACAATTCCGGCAAAGGGCGCGCGCAACTGCAATCGCGCCTGTCGGCGTTCCAGTCCCCGCAGCGCGTTGCGCTCGGTTGCAAGCTGGCGTTCGATTACCGCGCGATCGGACAGGTCCTTTTCGTCGGCGCCACCGCGATCGAGCTGCGCCTGAAGCTGCGCAATACGCACCCGGCTTTCCGCCGCGGCGCTGACCAGATCGGGCGCGGTGAGTTCGACCAGCACCACGCCTTTCTTCACGCGATCTCCGTTCTTCACGAAGACATGTTCCACACGCGCCGGATCGCCGGCGACGATCGGAGTGGCTCCGATCGGCGCAAGCACCGCGGGCGCGGTGACGTGCCGGTCGAGCGGGAGGATTGCAAGAACGGCCAACAGACCGGCACTGCCGATCAGCATCCGGCCCCGCGCGGAGCGGAAGATTGCGGTACGCCGCAGGTTCCATTGCTTCAGCTCGGCAAGCACCGGGCGCAGGACGAACACGCCCATTTCGACAACGAACAGGATGACCCCGAGCAGTTTGAAAAACATGTGATAGACAAGCAGCGCGATGCCGATGAACAGCACCAGCCGGTACAGCCATGTCGCCCATGCATAGAGAATGAGCAGGCGACGAAGCGAGGTCGGCACCTGTTCGGGCACCGGCTCGCCCAGGTCGAATAACAACTCGCGCAATCGCCAGCGACCGAGCGCGAACGCGCGCGGCTGCAAATTGGGCACGCCGAGCAGGTCCGACAGGATGTAATAGCCGTCGAAACGCATGAACGGGTTGAGGTTGAGGCCGAGACTCAGCACCCAGCTGCTCGTCGCGGTGATGAACGCAACGCTGCGCAGGCTGCCGTCGGGCAGCAGGACCCAAAGCATCGTCGCGACGCTGGCAACCATCAATTCGGCACCGACCCCGGCGCAGTCGATCAGCAGGCGCTGCCGCCGCGACGTTAGGCGCCAGGCGGCGGTGGTGTCGGTGTAGAGGACCGGCATCATCACGAGAAAACTTACGCCCATCGACGGCACGCGGCATCCGAAGCGCGTCGCGGTGTAGGCGTGACCCAGTTCGTGGAGGACCTTTACCGCCGAAAGGCCGATGCCATAGGCAATCACCCCCTGCCAACTGAAGAAATAGAGGAAGGAAGCCATGAACGCGTCCCATTGACGCGACACGAGGACGAGACCTGCAGCGGCGAGCAATGCAAAGCCCCAGAGCACCGGCAACGACCACAGGGAGGCGACGCGCGGAAGCGTGCGCTCCAGAAATGCGGCGGGCCGGACGAGCGGGAGGCGGAAGAACAGGTAATTGTCGACCATCCATTTCCACCAAGCCTTGCGCTGGGCGGCGCGCGCGCTGGCGAAGCTGGCGACGGTATCACCCATCGGCATCACGGTCAGGTTGTTCGCGAGCGAGAATTCGACAACGCGGCCGACCGCCTCACCCGCCTCTTCCGGGCCCACCCCATCGTTCGCCAGCTGGTCGCGAATGCCATCGAGCGCTCCGTTTGCCCACGCGGACAATATGGCGAACTCCGTCCTGCCGAGCTGAAAAAAGGCATGTTTGACCGGATCGAACAAGGTCCAGCTCGGCGCGCCGGTGACCAGCGGTGGCCCGGGCTCGATCCGCAATTCCTGACGAAGCGGCGGAATCGTTACCGAAGCGGGCGCGGGGACGGCCGCGGCGATCATATGCCGAGATACTGGCGCAGGCTGGAGATCGGGCGTCGCAACAACGCATAGCCGAGCGGTGCCCAGCGGCCATAGACCTTGGCCGTTCCGCGCGAGCCGATGCGCGGCGCGGCGCCGAGAGGCTTTGCGGTCACAGTAAAAGCCAGAACGCCGCTCGCAGTCTGCCGCGACTGATAGCTGACATTTTCCAGCCGCGCGTCGATCGACCACAAAGGCTGGGCATCGAGCCAGACCTTGACCCGATTGCCCGGCGCCAGCTCCATCTGTTCCCTGGTCGGCAGATCGACGCGCAACTCGACATCCCCGGGATCGACGATCTGCAGAACGGGGTCTCCGACACTGACCGCACGCCCCTCCCAGTCGCGGCGATCGCTGTAGAGCGCGATGCCCGTCCGCGGCGCGACGATGCGCGATCGGGACAGCAGGTCGCGGGCATAGGCATAGTCGGCCTGCGCGACCTCGAGT
This sequence comes from Sphingopyxis sp. GW821-FHT10B01, assembly GCF_059415685.1. Taxonomy (NCBI): domain Bacteria; kingdom Pseudomonadati; phylum Pseudomonadota; class Alphaproteobacteria; order Sphingomonadales; family Sphingopyxidaceae; genus Sphingopyxis; species Sphingopyxis sp. GW821-FHT10B01. The sequence goes on from NZ_JBWKNS010000001.1 coordinate 126,354, forward strand.
TCCGCGCGCATGATCGTGATGTCCCGGGTTTCGTCACCCGGCTCGAAGGCCGCGCTGGTCGACCGTTCGACGCGCGCGCGCGCGACCTCTAGCTTCTCGGTTGCCTGCTCCAGCTCATTGCGGACCTTGGTATCGTCAAGCGTCAGGACAGGCTGTCCGGCTTTGACCGCTGCATTGGGAGCGACCTCGATCCTTTCGATCACACCAGAGAAAGGCGCGGCGACGACAAAGGGGCGCGCCGAGACCACTTCGACTGGTGCCAGCGCCGTCATTTGCACAGGAAAAAGCACGATGCCGGCCAACAGAACACCCAATCCCCTGCGTTCGCGCGCAGTCATTTTCCGGATACGGCGAACCGGAACACCCCCCGCCAACGCACGCCAGGCGTGCGCCGCCGTCTCGCCGATACGGTCGAGCCGGATCGTTTCGCCCTCGCGCATCGGTTCGGCGCGGGCGATCAGCAACCCCGCAAACGCCGAGCCTTCGGTATCGAGCAGCGGCTGCCAGCGCCATGTCTTGAAAGGATAGTCGGCGAGCGATGGGTCTTCATGCAGCGCATCGGCGTCAAATTCGCGGGGCTGGTCGAGTGTCGTATCCGCAGCCAGCACCGCAACCGTCCGTTCGACCGCCTGGATCAGCGGCGCATTGCGATCTACAGTGGCCACACTCGATGCGGCGATGACCTGAAACCCTTCCCCGATGCGGGCATGGCGCAGAACGAACATCTGGTCATAGGCAATGATACGCCGTGTCTCATTCGCAATATGATATACGAGTTCCGCAATGGTCGGCCAGCGACGCAGCTCGGCCTCGAACTGCAACAAGGCTGCCAGACTGCCCTGATCGGGCGGGATCGCGCGATGAATCGTGGGCGGTGCGCGGGGCTCAGGACGACTTGTCATTCGGCGCCTTGGGCGGGGCGGTTGCTGCGCCGGCGCCAGCCTCGGGAAACAGGGCCGATCCACTCATGCCGGGCAGGACCATGCCCGCCTGTTCGGTGATATCGGCGGTGACGCGGATCGTCTTGCTGACCGCATCGACCGCCGCGCCAAAGCGCGTGACAACGCCGCCCGCTTCCTGGCCGGTTTCGTCGATCCTGAACCGGAAGGGTGTCCCGGGCTTGAGCCAGGTCAGCCAGCGGCTGGGAACGATCAACTCGATCTCGAGGCTTCCGCCGCTCTGAATCTTCAATAGCGGCTGGCCGCTGGCGGCAACCTCGCGCACATGCGCGATCTCTTCGACCACGGTTCCGGCAAAGGGAGCATAGACGGCACAGTCGTTCAACTGCGCCGAAACCGCCGCGGCTTCGGCCACTGCCTTGTTGAGATTGGCATGCGAGACCGCCACCTCATTCTTGCCGACGGCTTCATACTGGTCGAGTTCGGCATTGGTTTCATAGGTTTTGCGATAGGCGGCGGCGGCGGCATTTGCCGCATTCAGCTGGGCCCGGGTCTGCGAGCAGTCGAAGCTGGCGAGCAAGACGCCCTTTCCGAATGATTTGCCTTCGCCGTAAGGCATTGCGGTGATGCGCGCGGTGATGCGCGAGGCGATCGTCGCTTCCTGCTTGGCTTTGACGATGCCGCGCACCTCGCCGACCGGATCCGGCTGTCTGGCGGCAGGAGCCGGGGACGCTGTCACGCGGACCGACGGCGCTTCGACGGCGCGATGATCGTCCGACCATTGCACCCGCCCGTCCAGCACGCCACTTTGTGCCACGGCGATCGCCGCTACGAGGATCGCCACGCCGCCCGCGACATAGGGCAAACGCTTCCCCGCCCCACCCGGCTCCGGTTGTTCGCTGTCGTCGGTCATTCGATCACCCTTCAGTCGAGTTTGAGGGCGGTTTGACGGTCCTGCCAAAGCCGCTTGAGCGACGCGGCAAGCGTGGCGACATCGTCACGACCGCTGACATCGGGACCGAAATCGTCGATACCCATCGAGCCGTAGAGATTTGCATAGGCGTTTTGGGCGGCCGCATAAGCGATGTCATATTTGACCTCGCTGACGAGCGAGTTCATCTCTTCGCGCAACAGGGTCTGCTGACTGATCGCGCCCGCCTTGTAGCCCGAGCGTATCTGATACATGATCTTGTCCTGTACCTGATACTGACGGTCGGCGGACTCAAGCTCGGCCGAAAGATGACCAAAGCGCGCCCGCGACACATTGACCTGGGTGATCACCGCCATCGTCAAGGCCAGTTCGCGCTGTTGCAGCAACTCCTGCTGCGCCTGCACGGCCTTTTTCTGCGCCGGCATCTTGAACAGGTTCAGCACGTTCCAGCTCGCCCGTGCGCCGACGTTCAGCCAGTCGTTGTTATAGAGGAAATCGTTCGAATCATAGTTGACGCCAAGCACCGCCTTGAAGTTCGGCAAGGCCTGTAACAGCACGGCGTCGAGTTCCTTGGCCGTGATACGCTGGCGGTAGCTCACTTCGCGCAATTCGGAGCGGTTGCGAAGCGCGGTCATCATCATGTCTTCACCGCTGAGCCTGATCTCCGGCAACTTTTCCGAACGGTCGGGCAGAACCAGCGTGAACGCAGTCCCCGGCTTCAGGTTCATGAGCGCCGCCAGCTGCGCCTTCGCGATCACCAGTTCGCGCTGGAGCTGGCGGATCTGGATCTGGATGTCGACCAGCTCGCGCTGATAGGTAAGCGCCGTCAAAGGCGCGGACAGTCGCCGCTCGGCCAATCGCTCGGAATTGCCCAATGTCGTGGTCACCGAGGTTTCGAGCTGACCGAGTTTCGTCAGCAGACGTTCGGCACTTACCGCCCGCCAATAGGACGTCCGCACATCTTCGATGATGCGATTGGCAACCTTGCGGCGCGCCTCCATCGAAATCAGGACTTCGTCGGCCTTCTGCTGCGCCCGGACATAGGAAAGACCGAAATCGAGCACATCCCAACTGAGGCCAAGATCGGCGGTAAAGACATTCTTCTCCGATGACGTAGACGGTTCGAGCGATTGCCGGCCGGACAGGAGCGACAGCGAACTGGCACCCGAATAATTGCTGCGGCTGGCATATCCGGAGCTTGCCACGAGTTGCGGCAGCATGTCGAAACGCGCGGAATCGAGCTCGCGGCCCCGCAGCGCCTCCTGGGCCATCTCCACCTTGTAATCGAGGTTGTATTTCAGCGCTCGCGCCATCGCTTCATAAAGGTCGATCGGGCCCGAGACGGGTTCCTGGTCGGCATCGACGGCCTGAATGTTCCGATCGGCCGTGGCCGCGATCTCGTTTGCCGTCAGCGGCTTCGGTGTGACCGTACACCCGGCCAGCAGAACCGCCATCGAGCTCCCCCCGAGGAGAAATTTGATCTTCATCGCCGCTCCCACCTCAAACTATCAACGAAGTTACAAACCCAAATCCTGATGGCGCGTTCCATCTAATTCCCGAATGCTCCCAAAAGCTGCGCGGTTTCCGAAGAACTTGATGCACCAGCACTGGCCATTATGGCTCCCAGTGGCGCGGCGGCTCGGCTCTCCCGCCTGTCAATCGGCGCGTCGAGCTGTATTTCCCCCGTTGCCCCCTGCACGATCACCGGTATTTCGACACGGCTTCCGTCGGCGCGGATGCCGATCGCGACCAGGCGCAGTTGCTCGGCATCGACCGGTCTTTCGATAATAGCCAGCCCGCGCGCATCGAACCGGATCCAGTCGGGAAGCGGTTTTCCGTCGCGGGTACGTAGCTGATATTCAACGATCGCAGGCGTATCCCCGGCGCCCTCGTCGCGCAGTTCAAGATAGATCACATTGCCGCGAACGATCGATTCCACGACCAGTTGCCGATCCGCGCCGCCGACCGTGCGGGCCGAGAAGCCCTCGATTCCCTGCACCTGCGACGGGTCGAAACGATTGTCGAACAGGCGATCGACGTCAGACTTGAAGATCGTGAAACGATCGAGTGCGCGCACCACGGCGTTGACCGGATGCGCGACATCGGACAGCGCGTCGGTGCCGTTTAGCCGGTCGATGCCATTGACCGCGGTCAGCACCGGAATATTCGTGTCGAGACCCGGCGTCCCGTTCAGCGATCGCACGCCATTGATCGCATCCAGAACAACAAGCGGCGCCCCGAAATCGGACGGATCGGCGCGCGGCGCCGCATCGATACGGTCGGCATCGCGGCCGAACGGGTCGCCGGAATCGAGCAGCGCGTTCATGTCGAGATCAGTGACGGAAAGGATCGTCACCGGGATCGTGACCGTTACCGAGCCGCCATTGCCGTCGCTGACGAGCACGGTAAAGCTGTCGGAGCCGACGAACCCGAGCGCCGGCGTGTATATATAGCTGCCATCCGCACTCACCGTGACCGTGCCATTGGCTGGTGGCGTCGCAACCGCAAAGGTCAGCCGATCGCCGTCCACGTCCGACGCCACGATCTGCCCGCTGACCGGCGTATCTTTGTCAGTCGTCGGCGGTTGCGCCGACGCCACCGGCGGATCGTTCACCGGCCTGACGACTACGGGGATCGTAACCGGCACGCTCCCCCCCTTGCCGTCGCTAACCAGTATGGTGAAACGGTCGGTCCCGTTGAAGTTCGGGTTGGGGGTATAGGTATAGCTGCCGTCAGTATTGACGGTAACGGTGCCATTGGCGGGCGGTGCGGCAACGGCGTATGTCAGCGGATCGCCGTCCACGTCGGATGCCGTCACCCGTCCGATTACCGACATATCCTCGTCGGTCGCGACCGGCGGTGCCGATGCCACGGGCACGTCGTTCACCGGAAGAACCTGAACCGGGATCGTCACCAGAGCCGAGCGGCCATTGCCATCGCTGACCAGCACGATGAAGCTGTCGTCTCCGTTAAAGTCCGGATCGGGCGTATAATTATAGCTGCCGTCGGGGTTGATCGTCAGCGTACCGTGGGCTGGCGCTTCGGTCAGCGTGTAAGTCAGCGTATCGCCATCGACGTCGGTCGACGCCACTTGCCCGATCGCCGGCACATCCTCGTTCGTCACAATCGGTGGCGCACTTGCCTGTGGGGCGTCATTGACCGGCGTCACAATACCCAGCACCGTCGCGGTGTCGGAGAACATGCCGTCGGACACGGTGTAGGTGAACTGCGGCGCGCCATTATAATCGGCATTGGGCGTAAACGTCAGCGTGCCGTCCGGATTGAGCGCAACGCTGCCACCGATTACGGCGACGCTTTGATTCACTGCAATTGCCGTTCCGTCGATAGCCGTGACGGTCAACGCCGGGCCGTCGGCGTCCAGATCATTGGCCCGTACATCGAAGGTGACGGGCGTGTCTTCGACGGTCACGAAATTGTCGTTCGCCGCCACCGGCCAGTCGTTGACCGGCGTCACGGTCAGTGTAACGATCGCCTCTGCGGTACCGCCATTTCCGTCGTCGACCCGATAGGTGAAACGGTCGGTCCCGTTGAAATCCGGATCGGGAACATAGGTATAGCGCCCGTCGGCGAGCAAGGTCAGCGTGCCGTGCGCGGGGGGGCTCACCACGCTGTAGCCGAGCGGGTCGCCATCGGGTCCCGTATCGCTGTCGTTGGTCGCGACGGAGCCCGCAAGCACAGTATCTTCGGCCGTGGAGGCCCTGTCGTCGACGGCAACCGGCGGAAGATTGGCAACCGCGAGCGTGAAACCGGCCGAAGCGGCAAGCCCTCCGGAATCGGTTGCTGTCACGACGATCGAATAGGGGCCCGCCTGGCTGGCGTCGCTCGTCAACGTCCCGAGTATCTCTCCGGTCACCGGATCGATCGACAGCCCGGGCGGCAGGCCGGTCGCGCTGAAACTCAGCGTATCTCCATTGTCCCTGTCGCTGAACGCGGCCGCGGTGTCGATCCGGACCGCGTCGCCGTCATTCGCCGTCCGGGCCGGCAGCGTAACGCCAACGGGCGCATCATTGGCGCCCGTGACAGTTACGGTTACGGTCGCGGTGCTGGTTCCGCCCTGCCCGTCGCTGATCGTATAGGTCGCGGTCGTGACGCGCGTCTGGCCGGCTCCCAGATCGTCGAAGGCCCCGCCGGGGGCGAAGCTGTAGCTTCCGTCCGCCGCGATCGTAAAGCTGCCGCCGGCGGACCCGCTCACCGCCGCGCCGACATTCGTCGCAGCACCGTTGACCGCGCTGACAATCAGCGGATCGCCATCAGGGTCGCTGTCCTGTCCGGCGGTTCCAGGCGACACGTCGCCGCTGCCCATAGCGTTCTGCCCGACCGTCAAAGCGTCGTTGATCGCCGTCGGCCCCGGGTTGGCAACCGTCCAGACAAAGGCCTGCTGCGTGGAAGCGCCCCCGTCGTCGGTTGCGGTGACAGTGACATTATACGGGCCGCCAATGCTGGCCGACCGGTCGATCGTACCCGAGATCACGCCCGTCACCGGGTCGATCGACAGTCCCGGCGGCAAGCCCGTCACGGCAAAGGTCAGCGTACCGTCGACATCGGCAAAATTGCCCGAAACGTCCAGCGTGACCGGGTCGGCGTCATTCGCTGCACGGTTGGTAATCGGGGTCGAGGTCGGCGCGTCGTTGACGGGCGACACGGCGATGGTCGCGACTGCCGCCGCCGATGTGGCCCCCTGCGCGTCGGTCACCGTAAAGCTCAGGCTCCGGTCGCCGGCGATCGGATCGTCGCTGCGATTTTCATATTGCAGCGCGCGGATCAGCGCGGTGACCGCATCGCGCGACATCGGCGTGCCCGGTCCGGCCGCGTTTTCGACATGGAGCGCAGCCGCGCCATCATAGCTGTAGCGGAACGTCGTGGTACCGAAGCCGATGGTACCCGAAGACGCCACGCCGGCCACAAAATCGATCCGGCCGTTGAGGTGGATGATTTCCTGCCCCGCATCGGCGAAGCCGGCGAGCGCGATGTCGAGGCCGACGATCCCGTCCTCGACATCGAATGCGGCACCGTCGGCAGCGACGATCAGGACGGGTGCATCGCCCTCGACAAAGCTGGCGGCATTGTCGACGCCCGTACCCGCACCATTCAGATCGATCGTCGGCGGATCGTTGACCGCCGTCACGTTGATCGTGATGACCGCCTGCGCCGTTCCGCCATTGCCGTCGGAAATCGTGTAGGTGATCGTCACCGGCCCGTTGAAATCGGCGACGGGCGCGAAGGTCAGCGTGCCGTCGGCGTTCATCGACAACAGGCCCGACGACAAGGCGACCGGCGAGCCCGGCGCGATCGGCTGACCGCCCGCGACCGTGACCACGCGCAACGTGTCGCCATCGGGATCGACATCCGCCCCCGCAGCGCCGCTGACCGTTCCCGCGCCGGTGATCGGGTTGAAGGTCACGCTCCCGTCCTCGGCCACGGTCACCAGATCGTTTGCCGCGACCGGCGGCGGATTGGTGATCGTGAAATCAAAGCTCTGCGTAACTTCGGCACCGAACGGATCGCGCGCTATGATCGCGACGCTATAGACGCCGCCGACGCCGCCCTGGCTTGCGTTCGAGGCAAGTGTGCCGCTGATCAGGCCCGTTTCGGGATCGTAAATCAGGCCGGGCGGCAATCCGCTGACGATATAGTCGAGATCGTCGCCATCGACATCGCTGAAATAGGATGAAATATCGAAACTGACGCTGGCACCGTCGGGGCGCGACCGGTCGGGAACCTGACTCGTCGCAACGGGCGTATCGTTGACCGCGGCGACATTGATGCTCACGACCGCATCGTCGAACCCGCCGTTGCCATCGCCGATGCTGTAACTGAATGTGGTGGCGCCGTTGAAATCGGGCCTGGGCGTGAAGCGGAGCATCTGCACCCCGCCAACATCGACGAGTTGCACCGTGCCGTCGGTGACGGTTACGGGCGCGCCGCCAACCGTCAGCGTTACATTGTTGACCTTGATCACCGCCACGGCGTCCCCGTCGGCATCGATGTCGTTGGTCAGCACCCCAATATTGACCGCCGTGTCCTCGTTCGTATTCGCATTGTCTGCATTCGCCACTGGGGCAATGTTGATTGCGGTCAGCTTGAAAGAGACGGTTGCGCTCAGACCGCCGCTACCGCTGCGATCGTTCGCGGTGACCTGGACGTTGTAGTCCGCACGCCCCGTCGGGCCCGAGGCGCCCGACGCAATCGTGCCGGAAATGACCCCGGTCCCCGGATCGATTGACAGCCCCGCGGGCAAACCCGTGACGGAATAGGTCAGTGTGTCGCCGTCAACGTCGGAAAAATAGCCCGAAACATTGAGCGAAACCGACGCGCCGTCGTTGCGTTCGGTGTCGGGGATCGGGGTACCCACCGGCGCATCGTTGACAACACCGACATCGACGTTGACGACCGCAGTGCTGAAGCCGCCCTGCCCGTCGGTGACGCGATAGATAATCGTGTCGACACCGTTATAGTCGGGGTTGGGCACATAGTTCAGCGTGCCATTGGCGTTGACGGTCACGGTGCCGTTCGCCGCCTGCGGGGGAAAGGCGGGATCGATCGTCAGCGTATCGCCGTCGGGGTCGGTGTCATTTCCAAGGACGTTGATATCGATCGCCTGATCCTCGATCGTCGAGGCATTGTCGTCCACCGCCGTCGGGGCGGGATTGGAAACATCGAACCGGAAGCTCTGCTGCGTCGTCGTGCGGCCGTCGCTAACCTCGACCACGACGGTATAGGGACCGCCCACCGAGGCATTGGCAGCGATCGTGCCGGTGATGCGGCCGGAGGCATCCATGCTCAACCCCGGCGGCAAGCTGTTAGCTACCACCGAGAACGTCAGCGTATCGCCCTCGGCATCAGTGAAGAAGCCCGAAACATCGATCGGGTTGGCGGTGATCGACTGGCCGTCGGCGCCCGAATAGTTGGGGATCACTGCGGCGACGGGCGCATCGTTTGTCCCGTCGACGGTGACGGTGATGAAGCCCGTGTCGAAACCGCCGTCGGTGTCATCGAGCAGATAGGTGATCACGGTCGTGCGCGATTCACCCACCTGAAGATCGTCGAAGGCGGTGCCCGGGTCGAAGGTGTAGGTCCCGTCGGCATTGACGACGAACGTGCCGCCCGCCGACCCCGTTACCGGCTGGCCGACGCGCGCAGGATCGCCGTTGATCGCCGACACGACCTTCCCGTCGTTGTCGGGATCGACATCATTGTCGAGCACATTGGTACCGCTCGTCGGCCCCGCATCCTCGAATAGCCGCAGCGTATCGGCAAAGGCGTGCGGCGGCAGGTTCTGGATGTTCCACGTCAGCGTCGTCGAAACCGTGCCACCATTGCCGTCGTCGGCGGTGATCGTCATGACATAAGGCGTGTTCGCCGACGCATCGTTGGTCAGCGTTCCGGTGATTTTTCCGGTTGCCGGATCAAAACTCAGTCCCGGCGGCAACGGGCCGGTGAACGAGAAGGTCAGGTCGGTGCCGGCATCGACATCGTCGAAATAACTGCCCACGTCGAAATCGATGGCCGCGTCGTCGGTGGTCAGGATCGCCGGAATCGGGGTTACGACGGGCGCATCGTTCACGGCGGTGACGGTGACCGTCACCGATGCGCTCGACGTCCCGCCATTGCCGTCGTCGATCGTGTAGATGATCGTGTCGGTGCCGTTGAAATCGGGATCGGGAATATAGGACAATGTCCCGTCGCCGTTGATGGTGACCGCACCATGCCCGGCCGCCGCCGCGGTGATGATCAGCGGATCGCTGTCGGGATCGACATCGACCCCCGCCGCACCGCTCGTCGTGCCCGCGCCGGTGACCGGATTGAAGGTGACGCTGCCATCCTCCGCGACGGTCGCCGTATCGTTGTTCGCCGTCGGACCGGGGTTTGTCGTCGTTAGCGCGAAGCTGCGTGTTTGCGAGAGTCCGGTGGCGCCCGCACGGTCATAGGCGGTGACGGTAACGGCATAGATTCCGTCACCCGCCGGCCCGCCCTGACTCGCATTCCGGTCGATCGTTCCCGAAATGACACCCGTTGCCGGATTATAGCTCAGCCCGAGGGGCAGGCCCGTGATGACATAGTTCAGCGCATCGCCATCGGGATCGCTGAAAAAATCGCCCATGTCATAGGTGAAGGTCTGCCCGTCGGCGCGCACCCGGTCGGGAACCGCAGGCGTTGCGATCGGCGTATCGTTGACCGGATTGACGGTGACCGTGACGATCGCGGTGTTGATGCCGCTGTTTCCGTCGTCGATCGTATAGGTAAAGGATTCGGTGCCGTTATAGTTCGCGTCGGGCGTAAAGCGGAGCATCGTCACCCCGCCGACGTCGACAAGCTGGACACGGCCGTTCGCCGTATCGACCGCGGGTCCACCAACCGTCAGCACCTGATTGTTAACGCGCACGATGAAGTTCATGTCACCGTCGGGGTCGCTGTCGTTGGCCAGAACCGCGATGTCGACCGGGGTATCCTCGTTGGTGGTCGCGCTGTCATCGTTGGCGTTGGGCGCGATGTTCACCACCGTGTTGCGATAGGTGATCGACGACTGGCCGCCCTTGCCGTCGTCGGCGGTTACCGTGATCGTATAGACGGTCGTTCCGGTCGGCCCCGAAGCCCCCGGTGCGATCGTCCCCGATATCACCCCGGTCGTCTGGTCGATCGTTAGCCCCGGAGGCAATCCGGTTGCCGTATAGGTCAATGCGTCGCCATCGACATCGTTGAAGAAGGTCGCAGCGTTCAACGAAACGCTGTCGCCGTCATTGCGAAGCCGATCGGGAATCGGCGTCGTCGCCGGCGCGTCGTTGACCGGTGTCACGGTCACGCTGACCACCGCTTGCGCGGTGCCACCATTGCCGTCGGAAATGGTGTAGACGATCGTGTCGGTGCCGTTGAAATTGGCATTTGGCGTATAGGTAATTACGCCGCCGGCGCCGATCGTGACCGCGCCATTGCCTGCGCTGGCCGCTATGATCGCAAGCGGGTCGCCATCGGGATCGCTGTCGGGCGTACCCCCGCTGGCGGTCCCGTCGAGCAGATTGAGCGTGACGGGTGTATCTTCGGCGATCGTCACCGCATCGTTCACCGCGACAGGGGCCGGGTTGGTAATCGTGAACGTGAAACTGTCGCTGACCGTGCCGCCCTTACCGTCGCTCGCGGTGACCGTGACGGTATAGACACCCCCGGTTCCGCCCTGGCTGGCTGCCCGGTCGATCGTGCCGCTGATCAGGCCATTGGCCCCCATTGTCAGGCCTGCGGGCAGGCCCGAGACGCTGAAGCTGAGCGGATCTCCATCCGCCGCATCGGCAAAATAGGTCGACGTATCGAAGCTGACACTGGCGCCGTCCGGTTGCGCGCGATCCGGGATCGGGCTCGTCACAACCGGCGCGTCGTTGACCGGCGTCACGGTAATGGTGACATATTGCTCGACCGTCCCTCCGTTGCCGTCGTCGACGATGAACGAGAAAATATCGGTGCCGTTGAAGTCTGGCGCCGGTGTATAGCTGTAACTGCCATCGGAATTGATCGTGACTGTGCCGTGGGCCGCTGGGGTCGTGCCGGCGCGATAGGTCGCAATATCGCCGTCGGCATCGCTATATCCCGGCAGCGCCCCCGTCAGCACACCGTCCTCGGCGATGGTTTCCGCAAGGTCGCTCGAGACGGGCGGATCGTTGACGTTCGCGACAGTAAAGCTGAGCAGATTGGGGCTCTGGTCGGTGTCGATGCCGCCATTCGCTGTCCCGCCGGTGTCGCGGACCTGGAAGGTGAAGCTGCCAAGTCCGCCGCCATTGGCGTTGGCCGCGGGCGTCCAGACGAGCTGCCCCGCCGCGATCTGCGCCGCCGTGACGAAGCTGCTCGCCGTAACCGCAGCGCCGTTCAGCGTCAGCGTCCCGTTCGCGGGCAGCGTCGAGATCACCACACCCGCGAAGGCATCGCCCTCTGCAGCGTCGCTGAAGCCGAAATTGCCCGCGGTGAAGACATAGGGCGTATCTTCGGTCGCGTTCAGCACCGCGTCGGTGCCCGCCGGTGCATCATTGACCGGGACAATCGAAATGGTCGCGCGAGCGGGCGCCGAACTCGACGTGCCATCGCTGACGGTAACATCGATTGCACGTGGAGCCGTCGCGGGATTGTCCGACGTCGAGGCATAGCGCACGGCATCGAGCGCCGTCTTGTAAGCGGCCGGTGACGCCGCGCCCGACAGGGTCAAGGTAAAGCTTGCCGCATCGTAGCTGGCCGTGATTCCCGGCGGCAAACCACCCGCGACCGACAGGATATCGCCCGCCGATCCATTGGCGATTGTCACCGTCGCCCCGGTCAGCGCCGGACTGTCGATATCGGCAACGACGCCGTCGGCGGCAATGATCGCGACCCCCGGGCCATTCTCGGTATATGTTGCCGTATAGCCCGTTCCGCCTGCACTACCGTCAAGGTCGAGCACCGGCGCGTCATTTACCGGCGTTACATTGACCGTCACCGTCGCCGTTTCGGTCACCCCGCCCGCGGTGACGGTATAGGTGAAGCTGGTGGTGCCATTGAAATCGGGTGCGGGTGTAAAGACCAGGGCGCCATTGGCGGCGAACGTCACGCTACCCTGCCCCGCTGGCGGTTGTGTCACGGCCGTGACCGTACGGCCCGCATCCTCGAAATTGTCGGCCGACGCGCCGTTCGATCCTGTCAGCACATTGAAGCTGACCGGTGTGTCTTCGGACGTGGTCACCGTATCGGCCACGATGTCGGCGACGGGCGCGATGGTTAGCGCGATGATGTCGGTGTCGCTGGCCCCGTCGGGCGCGCGGATGGTCGTGATGCTGATCTGCGCGGGACCATTATAGTCGGAATCGGGCTGGAAGCGCAGGCCATCGAGCGCGGCGTTGATCGCGGCAGTCGATCCGCTGAACGTCATGGTCGTATCGGAGATGCCGTCGCCGCCCGTAAAGGTCAGCCCGGCTACGGTCGACAGCGACAGCAGGCCGCGGGTGCCGGTCAGCGTGACCGTCAGAACGCCGTTGTCGGGATCGGTGACCGCAATGATTTGTCCGTTGGCCGCGCTGAACAGGATCGCTGTATCTTCGGCACCCGTCGCCGACGCCGGCACCGTGTTGACCACCGGGTCGGCCACCGGCGTGACCGTCCCGCTGACACTGGCGGTCGCGGTCGCACCATTTTCATCGCGCACGGTGTAGCTGAACGAGGTCGGACCGTTGTAGTTGGCCGCCGGCGTGAAGACGAGACGTCCGGCGCCATCGAGCGTCACAGTGCCGCCGGTAACCGCGACCCCGGGGCCGCCCGCGCTGATCGCCGCCCCGTTGACCGCGGTAACGGTCAGCACGGCACCCGCGTCGACATCGCTGTCGTTGGCGCGCACCTCGATCGTCGCGGGTGTATCTTCGGCGACGATAAAGCTGTCGTCGACCGCCACCGGCGCGTCGTTCACCGCTGCGACGTTGAAACTGATCATGTTCGGGCTCTGATCGGTGTCGACCCCGCCATTCGCCGTCCCGCCGTCGTCGCGGACCTGGAAGGTGAAGCTGCCGAGCCCGCTGCCATTGGCGTTCGCGGCGGGGGTCCAGACGAGCTGGCCGGCTGCGATCTGCGCTGCGGTGACAAAGCTGTTCGCGGCAACCGCGGCGCCGTTCAGCGTCAGCGTCCCGTTCGCCGGCAGCGTCGATATCGTCACGCCGGCAAAGCCGTTCCCGTCCGCGGGATCGCTGAACCCGAAATTGCCCGCGGTGAAGACAAAGGGCGTGTCTTCGGTCGCGCCCAGCACCGCATCGGTGCCACCCGGCGCATCGTTCACCGGTGTGATGGTGAAGCTGATCCTGTTCGGGCTCTGGTCGGTGTCGACCCCGCCATTCGCGGTCCCGCCGTCGTCGCGAACCTGGAAAGTGAAGCCGCCAAGCCCGCTGCCATTGGCGTTGGCGGCGGGGGTGAAGGTCAGCTGACCGGCCGCAAGTTGCGCTGCGGTCACGAATGTGCCCGCGGTGACCGAAGCGCCGCTCAACAGCATCGTCCCGCCCGCGGGAAGCGTCGTGATCACAACGCCGGTAAAGTTGTTGCCGTCGAGCGCGTCGCTGAAGCCGAAATTGCCCGTGGTGAAGACGTGAGTGGAATCTTCGGTCAGTGTCAGGACCGCATCGGTACCGCCCGGCGCATGATTGATCGCACCGATGGCGCCAAAGACGGTCGCGGTCGAGGTCAGCGCGCCGTCGGATATCGTATAGGTGAAGGATGGTGTACCGCTGAAACCGGTGGTCGGGGTAAAGGTGAGCGTGGCGTCGGCATTGAGGCGCACGCTGCCGCCAGTGACCGCTACGCTGCCCCCGACCGCGATCGCGGTGCCGTTGATCTGCGTGATGGTCAGGACCGGCGAATCGATGTCGCTGTCATTTCCCAGCACGGCGAAAGTGACGGCCGCATTTTCAGTCGTCGCAAAGCTGTCGCTAACCGCAACCGGCGCATCGTTGACGGGCGCGATCGTGATGAGCGTCGTTGCCGACGCTTCCTCGCTACCCGTATCGCCCGACGTTCCAGGGTCGATGCCGCTATTGCCCTGATCGTTGATCGTCGTCGTCAGCGTCACCGAGCCATTGGCGTTGGCGGCGGGCGTGTAGGTAAGCGCCGATCCCGCGATCGCCGCGTTGATCGCCGAAATCGTGCCCGTTAGCGTGACGGTTCCGGTACCGTTGCCACTGACCCCGATCCCCGCCACCGTCGTCCAGATGAGGACGCCCGCAGGTACGCTGAGCGTCACGCGCACCGCGCCGCTGCCCGCGTCGATGTCACCGAATGTGATTCCGGTCAGCGCCACCGGCGCATCCTCGTTCGTCGCAATATTCGCCGGCACCGTCAGCGTCGGCATATCGTTGACCGCATTGACCGTAACGGTGACATTCGCCGTTTCGGTCACCCCGCCCGAGGTAACGGTATAGCTGAAGGTCGAGGTGCCGTTGAAGTTCGCGGCGGGCGCGAACACCAGCTGGTTCGACGCATTGAGCATGACCGTGCCGTTCGGAACATTGACCGTTGCGCCGGGCGCGATGGCCTGCCCCGCAACCGCGGTAATCTGCGGCGAGGCATTTTCGAAACTGTCGTTGGCCAGCGGCGAGATGGTAATGGCCGTGTCTTCGTTGGTGCTCGCCGTGTCGGCGACGATGTCGGCGACCGCGGTGATCGTGATGGTCGTCGTATCGCTGTCGCTGCTCGCCCCGCCCGTTCCCGTATTGCCGTTGTCGTTCGACACCATGGTCAGCTGGACGGTGCCGTTGAAGTCGCCGACCGTCTGGCGGAAAACCGGCTGGGTCGCAGCATTGGCCAGATAGGCGTTGATCTCGGCGAGCGTGCCGCTCAGGACAACGCTGTTCGTACCCGATCCGGCGACCGAGACATTGCCGCCCGCGCTCGCGCTGATCGTTCCGGCGCCGGCCGGAACCGACAAGGTCACCGAAATCGATCCGCTTCCCGCATCGGGATCGCCGACCGACAGGCCCGACAGCGTCAGCGCGCCATCTTCCGCAACCACATAGCTGCGGCTGGTATTGACGATCGGGTCATTGGCGGCCGTGACATTGACGGTCGCCGTCGCGACCGCCGAGGCGAGCCCCGATGCGTCGGTGACCGTGCCGTTGATCGTCCGCGCGGCGGTCGAGGGTGTATCGGACGAGGTCGCGTACCGGATCTGTCCGATCGCGGTCGCATAGGCGGCGGATGACGCGGCGCCGGACAATGTCAGCGTATAGGTTGCCGGATTATAGTTTGCGGTAATTCCGGCCGGCAGCGCGCCCGCGATGGACAGGATATCGCCGGCCGAACCGTTCGCGATGACGAACGTCGCCGACTGCATGTTCGCGCTGTCGATGTCGGTCACGCTCGCGGTAGCCGTCGCGATCGCAACCGGCGCGCCGTCCTCGACATAATTGGCAGCGTAATTGTTGCCAGCCGTCGCGCCATCCAGATCGAGCACCGGCGCGTCGTTGACCGGCGCGACATTGAAGCTGATCGTATTGGGGCTCTGGTCGGTATCGACC
>NZ_JBWKNS010000001.1:142304-933813 GCF_059415685.1 Sphingopyxis sp. GW821-FHT10B01
ACCCCGCCATTGGCGGTCCCGCCATTGTCGCGCACCTGAAAGGTGAAGCTGCCGAGCCCGCTGCCGTTCGCGTTCGCCGCAGCCTGCCAGGTCAGCTGCCCCGCCGCGATCTGCGCGGCGGTGACGAAGGTCCCGGCCGTCACCGCGCTGCCATTGAGCAACATCGTCCCATTTGCCGGCAGCGTCGTGATCACGACCCCCGCGAACACATGATTGTCGATCGCATCGGAGAAACCGAAATTGGCGGCGGTGAAGGCGTAGGGCGCGTCCTCTGTCGCACTGAGCACCGCATCGGTGCCGGCGGGCGCATCGTTGACCGCGGTCACGTTGAAACTGATTATGTTCGGGCTCTGATCGGTATCGACCCCGCCATTGGCGGTCCCGCCATTGTCGCGCACCTGAAAGGTGAAGCTGCCGAGCCCGCTGCCGTTCGCGTTCGCCGTAGCCTGCCAGGTCAGCTGCCCCGCCGCGATCTGCGCCGCAGTCACGAAAGTCCCGGCCGTCACCGCGCTGCCATTGAGCAACATCGTCCCGTTTGCGGGCAGCGTCGTAATCACAACGCCTGCAAAAATATTGCCGTCGCTATCCGAGAAGCCGAAATTGGCCGCGGTGAAGGCGAAGGGCGTGTCCTCGATCGCCGTCAGCACCGCGTCGGTGCCCGCCGGGGCGTCGTTCACCGCGGTCACGTTGAAACTGATTATGTTGGGACTCTGATCGGTATCCTGCCCGCCATTGGCGGTGCCGCCATTGTCGCGCACCTGAAAGGTGAAGCTGCCGAGCCCGCTGCCATTCGCGTTCGCCGCGCCCTGCCAGGTTAGCTGGCCGGCGGCAATCTGCGCAGCCGTCACAAAGGTTCCCGCCGAGACCGCAGCGCCATTGAGCAGCATCGTGCCATTGGCGGGCAGCGTCGTGATTACGACGCCCGCAAAAAGGTTGCCGTCCACCGCATCGGAAAAGCCGAAGTTGGCGGCGGTGAAGGCGTAGGGCGTATCCTCGATCGCCGTCAGCACCGCATCGGTGCCCGCGGGCGCGTCGTTGACCGCTGCCACGTTGAAACTGATTATGTTCGGCGACGGATCGGTATCGACCCCGCCATCGGCGGTGCCGCCATTGTCGCGCACCTGGAAGGTGAAGCTGCCGAGCCCGCTGCCGTTCGCGTTCGCCGCGCCCTGCCAGGTCAGTTGCCCCGCCGCGATCTGTGCGGCAGTGACGAAGGTTCCCGCCGTCACCGCGACGCCGTTCAACCGCAAGCTTCCGTTGGCCGCGA
This sequence comes from Sphingopyxis sp. GW821-FHT10B01, assembly GCF_059415685.1. NCBI lineage: Bacteria > Pseudomonadati > Pseudomonadota > Alphaproteobacteria > Sphingomonadales > Sphingopyxidaceae > Sphingopyxis > Sphingopyxis sp. GW821-FHT10B01. The sequence continues at coordinate 143,572 of NZ_JBWKNS010000001.1, forward strand.
TGGTCGAGATGACCACGCCGGCGAATGAATTGCCCTCGACCGGATCGCTGAAACCGAAATTGGCGGTCGTCAGCGTATAGGGCGTATCCTCGATCGCGGTGAGTACCGCATCGGTGCCCGCGGGCGCATCGTTGACCGCGGTCACGTTGAAACTGATTATGTTCGGCGACTGGTCGGTATCCTGACCGCCGTTCGCGGTGCCGCCATTGTCGCGGACCTGGAAGGTGAAGCTTCCGAGCCCGCTGCCGTTCGCGTTCGCCGCGCCCTGCCAGGTCAACTGGCCGCCGTTGATCTGCGCGGCGGTGACGAAGGTTCCGGCGGTTACCGCCACACCGTTCAGCAACATCGTCCCGTTTGCAGGAACGCTGGTGATAACCACGCCTGCGAACACATTGCCGTCGATCGCGTCGCTGAAGCCGAAATTGGCGGCGGTAAAGGCGTAGGGCGTATCCTCGGTCGCGGCGAGTATGGCGTCGGTGCCCGCCGGCGCATCGTTCACCGCATTGACGGTGACCGTGATATTGGCGGTCTCGGTCACCCCGCCCGAGCTGACCGTATAGCTGAAGGTCGATGTGCCGTTGAAATTGGCGGCGGGCGTGAAAACAAGCTGGTTCGAGGCGTTGAGCGTGACCGAACCATTGGGCACCGCGACCGATCCGCCGGGCGAGATCGCAAGCCCGGCGACAGCCGTGATCTGCGCGCCGGCATTTTCGAAACTGTCGTTCGCAAGCGGCGAGATCAAAAGCGCCGTATCTTCGTTTACGCTGGGCGCGTCCGCCGCGATATCGGCCACGGCCGTGATAATGATCGTGCGGGTATCGGTGTCGCTCAGCGCGCCGCCCGAGCCGCTATTACCGCCGTCGTTGGTCGTCATCGTCAGCGTCACGCTGCCGTTGAAATCGGCGATCTGCGTATAGGTCGGACGCGAGGCGCCCGCGAGATAGGCGTTGATGTTGATCAGCGTTCCGGTCAGCACGATGCTGTTCGTGCCCGTCCCCGTAACCCCAACCCCGCCCGCTCCGGTCGCATTGAGCGTACCGCTGCCCGCCGGGATCGACAGGGTGACCGTCATGCTGCCGCTATTGGCATCGGCGTCGGCGATCGACAGGCCGGTCAGCGCCAGCGCGCCACTGTCTTCTGCCATTGTGTAGCTCGCGGGCAGCGTGTTGACCGGGGCGTCGTTGACGGGGCCGACGCTGATCGTCGTGACCGCGGTGTTGGAATTGGTAGTGCCGTCGTTGACGGTGACATTGATGACGCGCGAGGTGGTGCCGGGATTGTCCGACGTCGATTCAAAGAAGACCGACTCGATCGTGTCGGCATAGACGGCCTTGGTCGCCGAACCGGTCAGCTGGATCGTGATCGTGCTGCCGGTGTCGACGACCGAATAGCTCAGCCCGTTGATCGTGCCTGTCGAACCATTGGCGAGGACCGTCCCGGCGACCCCGCCGATACGGAAACGGTCGCCCGCCTGTTCGTTGGTCAGCACGATGGTCGCCGACTGCATGTTCGCGCTGTCGCCATCGGTGATCGATGCATCGGTGTCGGCGATCGAAACCGGCGTACCGTTTTCGGTGTAGCTCGCCGTCCAGTCGCGTCCGCTGGTCGTGTCGGTCAGCGTATTGACGCGCACATTGTCGATTGCAAAGTCGGCGCCGCCGCCATTGCTGTTGAAACGATAGGTCAGCGCCGCAGTGTTGGCGATGCCGGTAGGCAGATTGATCGTGATATCGCTGAAGCCCACAGTCGAGCTGGACTGATTGCCTGCAATTGTCGTGTTCGGCCCCGAGGCTCCGTTGAGATAGGTGATTGTGCCCGTCAGCCCGCCCCCGGTTCCGCCCGTCGTGATGCGGGCATAGGTGACGCCGCCGACCATGACATCAAGCGTTCCGGCCGGACCGACACCGTTCACCCCGTTGCTGGAATTGTTCCACGCGATGGAGGTGATAAGCTGCGTGCCGCCGCCCGGCCCTGCGCCGGGCCCGGCGAAACCCGTGACAGTCTGCGATACGTCGCGGTTACCCGCCGCATCGACGGACCATTGGATGGACTGGTTGCCGTAGAGCGAGTTAGCATCGCTGCGCGTCCAGCCGCCGCCAGTTGCGAAGGGATCGGTCGAGAAGGTAGAATTGCTCACGACATTCGTCAGCGTGGGTGTCGAATTCAGATCGAGAACCGGGATGTCGTTGACGACAATCGTCGCGGTTGCCGTGTCGTTGCCGCCGCTGGCATCGGCAATCATGTAGGTGAAGGTCTGCGTCCCAAACGAACCCGCATTCGGAACAAACGTAAAGGCACCCGTCGCCGCATTCGTGATCGTGAGCGTACCGTTCGACAGCGTGATGGGCGTCCCGACCGTGAAGACCGCGCCGTTGACCCGCGTGATCGTGATCGCATCACCGCTCGGGTCTGCGTCGACACCGCTGCCGTTATTGGCGAACAGATTGCCGGTCAGCGTTGCGCCGCGATTGATCGTAAAATTGTCGTTCTGGGCATCGGGCGAGCGGTTGATCGTCGTGCTGATTTCGAAACCATCGGCAGCGCCACCCGATACGGTGAAGGTCAGCGAGGTGAACGTGCCGTTGACCTGCACGCTGCCGGCCGCCGAGCCGGCGCTGTTGGTCAGGCTCGATTCGGTGCCCGTGGTCGTGACACCGGTCTGGCGCACGATTGTCGTCGAGCCGACCGTCAAATGCCCCGAACCCGCCAATTTGGTCAGCGTCGCTCCCGCCGTCGCCAGCGTCAACGTTGCGGAGTTGCTGAGTCCGGTGCCCGCCACGCCACCCAGACGATCGATATTGATGATCGGGTTGGTTACCGCTTCACTGAAGGTGATGGTGATCGTGCCGGTTACACCGGTGGTGGCGGCGGCATTGTTGAAGGTCGTGACAACATCCGCTGTCGTCTGCGCGTTGTTGGAAAACGCAGCTATATTGTTCAGCGTATCAGTGGCGAGCGCGGTGAAGGCGTTGGTGCCTGTGAAGGTGATCGTCACGGTGACGCCATCGATCGTGTTGCTCGCGCTGTTGCCAGCAATCGTCCAGGCACCCGGCGGGTTCGTCAGCTGAAGCAGGTTTTCGTAGCGCTCCGAAACCAGAACCTGCGCCTCGACCTGGCCGCTACGGGATTCCAGGTCCCAATCGCCACCCGACGCGGCCGCCCCCGTCAGGTCGCTCGACGCGGCGACATCGGCGCCGGATTTCGCGGCGATGGCATCGACGAAGCTTTGCCCGGCATCGTCGACGCCGACGTCGCAGCCATAGATCAATATATCGCCGTCGGCAGTCAGCTTTGCGCCGATAGCGCGCCATGCTTCGGCAAGTTCGCCCTGCACCGCACCGATATCGACATTGGTGGTGCCGAGCATGAAACGATTGGCAGCGCCGTGGCTCACGATATGAATCGATTCCAGGCCCGACCGGCCGGCCAGCGCCGCCATCATCTGGTCGATACCGTCGCGGCTCGCATCGATCAGGACGATTTCGCCCTTGCCCGACCACTCACTGACAAGTTCGGCGTAGTTTTCGACGGCGGTATCGATGAAAATGACACTGGCCGAGCGCGCAGCGGCCGCCTCGGCCGGGGACCAGGCATCGATTGCCCGCTCCTGCAAGCGTTCATGCCAGTCGCCTGTCGCCGCGTCATGGCGGAGATGTTCGGACGCAGCCCGTTCTTCGGCCAGGATGCGGGATATTGAATCGCGATCGACCGCGTGCGGCGCTTCGGCCGTTGCTCTTGCCGTAACAGCCGCCGGTAAGGCGGTCTGATTGTCATGGCCATCGCCAAATGCGGTCGGGCTTCCGGCGGAGTCTGATAGGGCGGAGGCGCCGTCCTGGGAAAGCGTTGCTGCCGCCGTGGCGACCACCGCACCGTCGAACATCATCCGCGGTTCAAGCGCGAGCAGATGACCTTGCGGCCCCCGACTGGTGCCCGATTTGGCCTTGCGGCCGTGCGGCAGATCGTCAAAACTTGACATGGACCACCCCTATTTCCGACAGGTCTATTGTGCGGCGGTTAGCAAGTCACTAAATTTCCTCAACGTTTCGTCTCAAAAATTGATCTGCCGGAAACCACTTCGGCGAACGCAGCCCGCGCACCCGTCTGCACACCGGTGGCACCATGGATCGAACGGCCGCCTCCCGGCCGATCGCGTTCAAGCGCAAGCGATCGGGCTATAAGGGCCGGGGCATAATCGCCAATTTTCGGGCGAACATGCGGTCCCGAATGGCCGGTTTCAGCGAAAAAAACATCGGTGTGCCGGGGAAGGCGGGAATGATGAATGCGGGTCCGGTTGCGCAATTTTCGCACCCCCCCTCTTGCCAAGTACGACATTTTGCATCACTAGATCACCCATGCGCGGCAACGCCCTTCTTCTTCTGCGACTTACACGCCCTTGGGCGTGACACTGGCTGCGCGCTAGTCGCGGCCACCCGCTCAAGGGTCCGATCGACACACATCGCAACCACCAGAAGAAGTTCAAACATCATGACCATGCTCCGCGACCCCTCGGTCAAGTACAGCGCCTTTCCGCAGATTCCCTTGGCGAACCGCGAATGGCCCAGCCGCGTCACCACCAAGGCGCCGATCTGGCTCTCCACCGACATGCGCGACGGCAATCAGGCGCTGATCGACCCGATGGATGCCGAAAAGAAAGCGCGCTTCTTCGACCTCCTCGTCCGCGTCGGGCTGAAAGAGATCGAAGTCGGCTTCCCCAGCGCCGGCGCGACCGAGTTCGACTTCATCTCGGGCCTCGTTAAATCGGGCCGCATCCCCGACGACGTCACCCCGCAGGTGCTGACGCAGAGCCGCGCCGACCTTATCCGCACCAGCTTCGACAGCCTCGCAGGCGCCAAAACCGCGATCGTCCACGTCTATAACGCGGTCAGCCCGGCGTGGCGCAAGATCGTCTTCGGCATGGAGATGGACGAGATCAAGGGCATCGCGATCGAGGGCGCCAAGCAGCTGCGCGACAATGCCGCGCGCCTGCCCGGCACCGACTGGCGCTTCGAATACAGCCCCGAAACCTTCTCGACCGCCGAGCTCGATTTCAGCATCGAAACCTGCGCTGCGGTGATGGAGGTGCTGCAACCAACCGTCGACAAACCGATCATCCTCAACCTCCCCGCGACGGTCGAGGCGGCAACCGCGAACATCTACGCCGACCAGATCGAATATTTCTGCAAGAATTTGCCGAACCGCGAAGCCGCGATCATCTCGCTGCACACCCACAACGACCGCGGCACCGGGGTCGCGGCGGCCGAACTCGGCTTGCTCGCGGGCGCCGACCGCGTCGAGGGCTGCCTGTTCGGCAATGGCGAGCGCACCGGCAACACCTGCCTCGTCACCATCGCGCTCAACATGTACACGCAGGGCGTCGACCCTGAGCTTGACTTCTCGAACATCGACGAGGTCATCCAGACGGTCGAATATTGCAACCAGCTCCCCGTCCATCCGCGCCACCCCTATGGCGGCGAATTGGTCTACACCGCCTTCTCCGGCAGCCATCAGGATGCGATCAAAAAGGGCTTCGCCGCGCGCGAACGCCAGAATGACGAGAAATGGGAAGTCCCCTATCTCCCCATCGACCCCGCCGATCTCGGCCGCAGCTATGAAGCGGTGATCCGCGTCAACAGCCAGTCGGGCAAAGGCGGCGTCGCTTGGGTACTCGAACAGGACAAGGGTCTGAAACTCCCCAAGAAAATGCAGGCGAGCTTCAGCCATGTCGTGCAGGCGCTGGCCGACGAAACAAGTCGCGAACTCGGCGCCGAGGATATCTGGGGCGCGTTCGACCACAGCTATCTGGTCACCGAGGGCAAGCGCTTCCAGCTCGTCGACTGGTCTGAAACGCACAGCGGCCCCGACCGCATCTTCGCCGGCAAGCTCACGATCGACGGCACCCCGCGCAGCGTCAGCGGCCGCGGCAACGGCCTGATGTCGAGCGTCATCGCGGCGCTGTCCGAAAGCGGCGGCCCGGTGATGGATATCGTCGACTATTCGGAACATGCGATCGGTCAGGGCAGCACCGTGCAGGCCGCCGCCTATGTCGAATGCCGCACCGCCGACGGCAAGAGCGTCTTCGGCTGCGGCCTCGACACCGACGTCGCGACCGCCAGCGTCCGCGCGATCCTTTCGGCTGCCAACGGGGCGTAAACCGCCGGCAGGTAAAAACGGCTGATCGGCGCCGCTCACCAATATCCCCTCCCGCAAGCGGGAGGGGCAGCGAGACTTGCCAGCTTGCTGGTTAGTCGCAGCGGGGTGGCAGTAAGCCGCACCGTCGCTGCCCACCCCCGACCCCTCCCGCCTGCGGGAGGGGAGAGGAAGCGACCGCAACGACAAACTGCCCCCACCCTTACAATCCGCCCCCCGCCACCCCATATCCTGTCCATCGCGGCACGCGTTTTCAGTAGGCCGCCGCGGCTGAGAGACGTGCGCGCTCCCGCTTACGCAGGAGGAGCCGCGCGCCATGACCAACGAGACCTCAACCGGGACTCAACCCGATGCCGCCCCGCCCGGCAAAACACGATCGAACAGCTTCTTTCGCAAGCAGCGCACCCCGCTCCCCCGCGACGACGCGCAGCGGCAGGGCGACATCAGCCAGCTCGCCTTTCTGACAATGGGCGGGCGCGACCCCGCGATCGCCTTCCTCAATGCCGAAAACCCCGAACTCGGCGGCCGCCCGCTCGCCATCGCGACCGCCAGCGCTGAAGGCTATGAACAGGTTGCCACCGCAATCCGCGCCTTTACGCGCGATCCGGGCTTCGAATGAGCCGCGCGATGAACCTGTCGCTGGAGGAAAGCGAAGTGAAGGCGATGTGCCTGTCGTCGGGGGTCAGCATCAGCGCGATCGAGCCCCTGCAATCGGGCGGCACCCGCCTCATTTGCACCACCGGCCCCGGCGCCGAGACGATGCGCCTCCGCCTTCGCCGCCACATCATCGACGGCGCGGTCACCCGCCACCGCTTCTATCGCCCGCCGGGCCAGTAAACGCGACCAGCCGAGCGGCGCACCGGAACAATGCCACCGCGCCGCTCGTCTCTTTCCTGTCCATCCCCGGACTTCATGAGAGGAAAGAGCCATGGCTCAGAACAATCAAGGCAACCCCCAGGGCGACAAGCAGCCGGACCGGAAACCCGATCAGGGCGGCCAGCAGCAGCAGGACGGCCAGAACCGCCAGCCCGGCCAGGATCGCGACAAAAGCGACCACGGCCAGCAGGGCGGCAGCCAGAACCGCTGATCAACCGAACGCTTCGGCGTTCCAGAGCCGGGCCGCGTCACGTACGCGGCCCGGTTTTCGTATGTAAATCCGACCGCGCGCGTTCCGCGACACCCTACACCGCCGGCACGGCCTCGATCGCACCCGCCCCGCGCAGCCGGTCGGCATCGCGCGAGGGCGGCATGCCAAAGGCGCGGCTATATTCGCGGCTGAACTGCGACGCGCTTTCATAGCCCACCGAATAGGCGGCGCGGCTCGCCTCGGCCCCACCGGCGAGCAGGCGCCGCGCCGCGTGCAGGCGCAGCGTCTTCTGGAATTGCAGCGGGCTCATCGCGGTCGCCGCCTTGAAATGGCGGTGAAAGGAGGCGACGCTCATCCCGGCAATCTCGGCCAGCGTCGCGGTGCGCAGCATCTCCTCATAATGGTCCTGCATCCAGACGATCGCGCGGCGCACCCGCGACAAGCGGCTGTCCTCCTGCGCAATCGCGCAAAGCTGCGCGCCGAGCGGCCCCTGCAGCAGGCGATAGAGGATCTCGCGCTCGCGCATCGGGGCGAGCATCGATATGTCGTCCGGGCGGTCGAGCAGCGAAAGGAGACCCGCCCACGCCTCGACCAGTTCGGGGGTCACCGACGCGACCGCGAAGCCCGCCAGGTCGCCCGGCGGCGCACGGCCGATCATGCCCGGATCCATGCTCGCGATCAGGTCGGCCAGCGCCGTGCGGTCGATGCGCAGCGCCGCGGCGACATAGGGCTTGTCGGGGGTCGCCTCGACCACGCGGCCGACCGCGGGCAGGTCGAGCGACGCAACGAAATAGCTCGATGCATCGTATCGCAGCACCGTGTCGCCGATCACGACCTGCTTCGTTCCTTGCAGGATCAGGCAGGTGACGGGTTCATAGACGGTCGCGATCCCGTTTGTCGGCGCACATTGCGTTGCGACGACGAGACGCGGCACCGGCGACTCATAATAGGGAGAAACCGCGTGCCGCAGCACCTGTGCGCATATCGAGTCGAGCCTGTCCTGCATCGCCCCCACATCGGCCTTCGCGCGTTCGCGCGCAAGAAGCGCGCCGACAATCGCTTCTGTTTTGAGAGGATCGGGCAAGCAGATGCCATAATCGGGCAGCGAAGCGGCTGGCGCATCGCCTATCTTGTCCGCAGCAGCGCACTCCCCTCCGCCCTGCCCCATCGAAGGAGTTCTCCATGACCCAGTTCAACGCCAAATCGACCACCGACGACGTGCTCGCCGGGGTCGATCTTTCGGGCAAGCGCATCCTCGTCACCGGCGTGTCCGCCGGGCTCGGCGTCGAAACCGCCCGTGCGCTCGTCGCCCATGGCGCCGATGTCGTCGGCGCCGCGCGCGACCTCGCCAAGGCCGAAACCGCGACCGCCGAAGTCCGCGAAGCCGCCGCCGCCAGCGGCGCCAGTTTCGATCTGATCGCCCTCGACCTCGCCTCGCTTGCCAGTGTCCGCGCCGCCGCCGACGCGCTCAATGCCGACGGCCGGCCGTTCGACGTCATCATCACCAATGCCGGTGTGATGGCGGCGCCGTTCGGCAAGACCACCGACGGCTTCGAAACCCAGTTCGGCACCAACCACCTCGGCCACTTCACCTTCGTCAACCGCATCGCTTCACTCATCAAGGATGGCGGACGGCTGGTGAACCTCGCCTCGTCGGGGCACCGCTTCTCGGACGTCAATCTGGAGGATCCGAACTTCGACAACGGCGATTATGAGCCGTGGATCGCCTATGGTCGTTCGAAGACCGCGAACATCCTCTTCGCGGTCGAATTCGACCGCCGCCACAAGGACCGCGGCGTCCGCGCGACCGCGCTCCACCCGGGCGGGATCCACACCGAGCTTGGCCGCCATCTCGACGACGGTGCGCTCGAAGCGCTGATCGAACAGATCAACGCCACCGCAAAAGAAACCGGCGGTGAAGGCTTCGAGTTCAAATCTATCCCGCAGGGCGCCGCAACCTCGGTCTGGGCCGCCGCCGTTGCCGATGCCGACACCATCGGCGGCCGCTATCTCGAGGATTGCCAGGTCGCCGAGCTGGTTGAGGGCGACGGCCTGCGCGCCGGTGTCCGCGCCTATGCGCTCGATGCCGACAACGCCAAAGCACTGTGGGCGAAGAGCGAAGAGCTGATCGGCGAACGCTTCTAACCGACTGACGACAAGAGCAAAGGGCGGGCGGCAACACTTGCCGCTCGCCCTTTGCGCGTCTTATAGCCGCCGCCATGCTGACTCATCGCCTCGCCCTCCCCGCCGATCTCGACGCGCTCCGCGCGGTGATGGCGCTCGCAATCGCCGAACTGCAAAAGGGCTTCCTCGACGATGCGCAGATCGCCGCGAGCCACGCGGTCATGGGCCTCGACACCCAGCTTATCGCCGACGGCACCTATTTCATCATCGAAGACGGCGGCGAGATCGTCGGCTGCGGCGGCTGGTCGCGCCGCGCGACCCTCTATGGCGGCGACCATAGCACGGACCTGCGCGACCCCGCGCTCCTCGATCCCGCCACCGATGCCGCACGCATCCGCGCGATGTACACGCACCCCGCCCACGCGCGCAGAGGCGTCGGGCGGCAGGTGATGGCGCTTTGCGAAGGTGCTGCGCGCGATGCGGGCTTTGCGCGCGCCGAACTGATGGCGACCCTCTCGGGCGAACCGCTCTACCGCGCGTGCGGCTACACGCCGATCGAACGCATCGAGGCGCCGGGGCCGAACGGCGTCCATGTCCCGCTCATCCGCATGGGCAAACCGCTGACCTCGGGTTGATCCCCGCTCAGCCCTTGTAGAACATCCAGCCGATCATCACCGCGCCGGTCGCGATCAGCACCGCCGACAGCCAGCGCCACCGCCCCGCCCCGCGCCACATGCCATTCCAGATCGGGCGTTCGGCGATGGCGCGCGCGCTGTGCGCGATACGGTGCGAATAGATTGCGGCGCCCGACAGCGCGAGCCCGGTCATCAGCAGGCCGAAGACAAACCAGGGGATGCGTGTCCAGTAACCGGCAAAGGTCCCGAAATGCAGCGGGTCGGCCATTTCGGAAAGGCGTTGGTGGACGCCCATATCGCCGCCGTCGCTGGTCATCACGACGCGAGCGGTCGCGGCGTCGACCCACACCGCATTCGCGCGCGGGCGCACCAGCCACGCGCTGCGCTGCCCCTCGAAAACGAACGCGCCCGACTTTTTGCCGGGAAACTGCACGACCTCGATCGTCAGCGCCGGGTCGGCGCGCCGCGCCGCCGCGAGGCTGGCGGACAGCGCGTCCGCGGCGTCGATTGCCGTGCTTCCGGTCGGCATCGCGGCAATCGCGTGCGCCGGTTCGGGCAGGTCGGGCGCATCGCCGCCCAGTTGTTCGACCAGATACCACAGTCCGGTGAGCGCGATCAGGGCGACGAACCACAGGCTCCACACCCCCGCCAGCCGGTGGAAATCGCCCCATGCGGTGCGTGCGTCGCGCCAGCGGATCGGCTTGAAGAAACCACGCCACCATTTGCGATAGACGACGAACGAGGTCGCGACGCTGATCAGCAACAGGATCGACAGCGACGCGACGATCGGAATGCCATATTTGACCGGCAGGTTGAGGTGACGGTGCAGGTTGCGCAGCACCCGCTGGCTGTCGACAAAGCCCTGTTCGCCCTGCACCCGCCCCGTCACCGGATGGACGTGCAGATACCCGCGGCTCTCGTCCGCGCGCTGGAAAGAGACCCGCACCGCAAAGGCGCGCGCGGTCGGCCGGACCATCTGATTGATCGTCACAACCCCGGGATAGCGTGCCGCATTCTCGGCAATCAGGTCCCAGCGCGGCGGTCCGTCAACCGACGACGGCGCGACGCGCAGCGTCGGGTGGAGCAGCCAGTCGATCTCGGCGCTCAGCATCGCGAGCGTCCCGGTGAACAGGATGAACGCGAGGAACAGCGACAGTTTGAGCCCGACCCACTGGTGGACGACCCACCACAGGCGCCGCCCGCTGGCCTTCTTCGCTTTGATCGGGGCGGCGGCGGCGGTCACGGCTTCAGGTCCCCTAGAATTTATACCCCACTTCGACAAAGGCCGAGCGCGGTTCGCCGGGGAAATGGCCGCCGCGATCGTTGAAGCCCGACGCCGCATAGGTTTTGTCGAAGATATTGTCGACGCGCAGCCGCACGTCCCACGGCCCGCGCGTCCAGTTCACCGATCCGTCGAAGATGAAATAGGCATTCACCGGCTGGTTCGACAGGCTGATCCGCTTCGCCACATAATCGCCGCCGAACGCGAAGGCGAGACCGCTATCGGGGATCTGGTACCGGCTCCAGAACCCCAGCTTGGCTTTCGGTGCATTCGCAAAACGCCCGCTCGGCACCGAGTTGGTCGGCGGGGTCCGGCCATTATCCTTCGTAATCCGCGTATCGTTGAACGCATAGGTCACCGTCAGCACCCAATTGTCGGTCAGGTCGGCCGCGACGTCGAGGTCGAACCCCTTCGACGTCACTTCGCCGAATGCGATCATATTGTTGATGCCGTCGCCTTCGGGGTCGCCGCGCGGATCGGACTGGAGCAGATTCTGGCGCTTGATCTGGTATATCGACAGGCTGCTCTGGACCCGCCCCCCGAGCAGTGCGGTCTTGATCCCGCCTTCGATCATGTCGCCGGTTGTCGGGGCGAAGGGACCGCCCGCGCGCGGATCCTGCGCCGACGCCGATTGCGGTTCGAAACTCGTCGCATATTGGGTGAACAGCGAGATATCGTCGCGCACGCGCCAGACGAGGCCAAGGCGATAGGTCTCGTCGCTGCCCTTGAAACCGGTGCGTGCGCCGTTCGCGGCGATCGCGATATCCTCGAAACGGTCGGTGCGGATGCCCGCCACCGCGACCAGCCGCCCGATGGTCAACTCGTTCAGGGCATAGAATCCCCGGCGCTTGGTCTCGCTCGTCGTCCGCGTCTGCGCCGGCATAATATATTTGGCCGGATCGCACGCCTTGTAGACGGGGTTCACGAAATCCAGCGGACACGGCAGACCCGCGGCCGGGGTCGCGCGGCCGGTGAGCTGCGACGCCAGCGAAATTCCGTCGTCGGTGCTGTAATCGAACCCCGCAAGAACGCGGTTCGAAATCACATCCGAAAAGCGCGCCGACCAGACGGCATTGCCGCCGAACGACCAGATGCTACTGTCGCGAAGCTGGTCGCGATACTGGCGCGCCACCGCATCGAAACGGCCATCGCGGTTGCGGTCGAGCAAGGTGATCGGCTCGTGATATTTCTGCGTTTCAGTCGCGTCGATGCGCCGCGCGGTCAGGTCGACATGCAGATTGTCGGTCGGCTCCAGCTCCAGTTTGCCCTGGAACGCGGTCGAGCGCAGCTTCAGGAAATCGCTCGGCTCATTGTGGTTCCAGCGGCGGTCGGCGAGGAAATGGCCGTCGTTATCGACCGCGATCCCGCGCAGGCGGTTCGCCGCCAGATCCTGCTCGATCCGCCACACCTGCGCAGTCAGCTTCGCGATCCCGAGGTCGAAGGTGACCCCGCCGTCGAGCAGCAGCGATTTGTTGCCCGCGTGCGTGCGCGGCAGGTTGCGATCCTCGAAAAAGGCGCCGCCGCGCAGCGAAATGACGTCATTGACCGGTCCGGTTACCTCGACCTGCCCGCCGTAACGATCCCCGGTCCCGCCGACGATCTTCACCGACCCGGCAAAGGTCTGCGACGGCTTCTTGGTCACATAGTTGAACAATCCGCCCGGCGCGCTCTGGCCATAGAGCATGCCCGCGGGTCCCTTCAGAAACTCGACGCGCTCGATGTTGAACAGCTGCGGGACGGCAAAGCCGATATAGGGATCGCCGCGCAGCCCGTCGTAGAAATTCTCCTGCTGGCGGAAACCGCGCGCGGTCACGCCGGCATAGGAAAAGACGCTGACCCCCGAGATGTTCCGGTACAGGTCCTGCGCGTCGCGCGCGCCCTGATCCTCGATCAGTTGCGAGGTGATGACGGTGATCGACTGCGACGAGGCCAGCGGCTCGGTCGGCATCTTGCCGCTCGCGGTTTCCTCGATGCGATAAAGCTGCGACGCGCGGCCGGTGACGACGATCTCGTCGATTGCCGCGGAATCCTCCGCTGCCGCCTCTTCCGCCGCTGCCGCCATCGGCGCCATGGCCAGAGCCACCGCCGAGCCCATCATCATCTTGCGAATCATTCTCAACACCCTTTCGGGCGTGCCGATAGAGAGATTGCAAATCATTTGCAATATTCGCCGCCGGAGCCACATATAAAGAAATCTTTATATCTGACTTGACAACGGCCGGGCGCGGTCTATTCTTCACCCTGTCGAGGTTCTCCGCGTCCGCTACCCGGGCGTGGAGCTAAGACGGGAAGCCGGTGCGTCTCGAGAGGGGCAAGGCCGGCGCTGCCCCCGCAACTGTAAGCGGTGAGCGGCGGTCGATACGTGTCACTGGTCCGGCAAGGGACCGGGAAGGCCAGACCGCCGCGTCGATCCGTGAGCCAGGAGACCTGCCTCGTCAGATACGTCCTCCGGCGGGGTGTCCGGTCAGGCCGCATGCATGGCTGCGCCCGACCCTTGCTTTGCGGGCGCGGGGTCCCGTGCGTACGCGTCTGTCCGGCGCCTTGCCCCTTGCAAGGTGCTTGAAGAAATGACTGTCAGCGTCGCCACCCTCGGCTTTCCCCGCATCGGCCTCCGCCGCGAGCTCAAATTCGCGCTCGAAAGCTATTGGGCAGGCAAGACCAATCTCGCCGAACTGCAGACCGCGGCATCGGGCCTCCGCGCGCTGCACTGGACGCGGCAGAAAGCGCTCGGCGCCGACATCCTGCCCTCGAACGACTTCTCGCTCTACGATCATGTTCTCGACACCAGCGCGCTGATCGGCGCGATCCCGCCGCGCTACGACTGGGCGGGCGAGAGCGTCGATCCCGACCTCTATTTCGCGATGGCGCGCGGTGCCCAGGGGCCGTCCGCCTGCGGCCACGCCCACGACACCACCGCGCAGGAAATGACCAAATGGTTCGACACCAACTATCATTTCATGGTCCCCGAACTCACGGCAGGTCAGGTCTTCAAGATCGCCTCGACCAAGATTTTCGACGAGTTTGAGGAAGCCAGGGCGCTCGGCTACAACACCCGCCCCGTCCTCCTCGGCCCCGTCAGCTATCTGATGCTCGCCAAGGGCAAGGCGGTCGAACCGCTCGCATTGCTGCCGCAGCTGCTCGACACCTATGCCGAAATCCTCGCTCGCCTCGCGAAACAAGGCGCCGAATGGGTGCAGATCGACGAGCCCTGCCTCGTCCTCGATCTCTCGGCCGAACAGCGCACCGCCTTCGAACGCGCCTACGCCCGCCTCGCGACCCGCGGCCCCAAACTCATGCTCACCACTTACTTCGGCGGCCTCGGCGACAATCTGGGACTCGTCGCCGACCTCCCCGTCCACGGCCTCCACATCGACCTCGTTCGCGCGCCCGAACAGCTCGAACCCGCACTGGCAAAACTTCAGCCGCACGTCCTGCTCTCGCTCGGCGTCATCGACGGCCGCAACATCTGGCGCGCGAACCTCCCCGACCTCTACTGGCGCCTCAAGGAACTGGCCGGCAAACGCGACCTCATTCTCGCGCCCTCCTGCTCGCTCCTCCACACCCCCGTCGACCTCGCGCTCGAAACGTCACTCGATCCCGAAATCGCCCAGTGGCTGAGCTTCGCGGTGCAAAAGATCGAGGAACTCGCCGCGCTCGCGAAAGCGCTCAACGAAGGCGAGGACGCGAGCTTCGCCGCCTTCTCGGCCTCGCGCATCGCCGCGGTCGCGCGCCAGACCTCGCCTAAGATCCACGATCCCGCGGTTGCGCAGCGCCTCGCCGCGCTCGACGCGGCCGCCACCAACCGCACCTCGCCCTTCGCGACCCGCCGCGACGCGCAACACAAGCGCCTCGCCCTCCCCGCCTATCCGACGACGACGATCGGCAGCTTCCCGCAGACTCCCGAGGTCCGCAAGGCGCGCGCCGCGCACATCAAGGGCGAGATCGACGATGCCGCCTACGACCAATATCTCCGCATCGAAACGCGTGCCGCGGTCAAATGGCAGGAGGAGATCGGGCTCGACGTCCTCGTCCACGGCGAGTTCGAGCGCAACGACATGGTGCAATATTTCGGCGAGCAGCTCGCCGGCTTCGCCTTCACCCGCGCCGGCTGGGTGCAAAGCTATGGCTCGCGCTGCGTCCGTCCGCCCATCCTCTATGGCGACGTCTCGCGCCCCGCGCCGATGACCGTCGACTGGTGGCGCTATGCACAGGACCAGACCGGCTTGCCCGTGAAGGGCATGCTCACCGGCCCCGTCACGATCCTCAACTGGTCCTTCGTCCGCGACGATCAGCCGCGCGAGACCAGCTGCCGCCAGATCGCGCTCGCGATCCGCGACGAGGTGCAGGATCTCGAGGCCGCCGGCGCCGCGATCATCCAGATCGACGAGGCGGCGCTCCGCGAAGGCCTCCCCCTTCGCCGCAGCGAATGGCAGCATTATCTGGACTGGGCGGTCGAAAGCTTCCGCATCGCGTCGTCGGGCGTGCGCGACGACACGCAGATCCATACGCATATGTGCTATTCGGAGTTCAACGACATCATCCGCGCGATCGGCGCGATGGACGCCGACGTCATCTCGATCGAGACTGCGCGGTCGCAAATGGAGCTGCTCGACGCCTTCGCCAGCTATGCCTATCCGAATGAAGTCGGCCCCGGCGTCTACGACATTCACAGCCCGCGCATCCCGGCCGAGCGCGAGATGACCGACCTTCTCACCCTCGCCGGCAAGCATGTCCCGCCGCAGCAGATCTGGGTAAACCCCGATTGCGGGCTCAAGACGCGCAAGTGGGACGAGGTGCGTCCCGCGCTCGTCGCCATGGTCGCCGCCGCGCAGGCGATGCGGACGAAAGCCCGCATCAAGGAGGCCTATGATGCAAACTGAGGCGGCCATGCCCACCGGCCAGCCCGCCGTCCGCGTCACCGCGATGCCCGCCAACGCCAATGTCTATGGCGATATTTTCGGCGGCTGGCTGATGGCGCAGATGGACCTTGCCGCCTCCTCGGTGGCCTCGCGCCACGCGCGCGGCCGCGCGGTGACGATCTCGGTGGAAGGCATGACCTTCCACCGTCCCGTCTTCGTCGGCGACGAGGTGTCCGTCTTCGGGCGCCTCGTGCAGGTAGGCCGCACCTCGATGCACGTCGAAGTCGAAGCCTGGGCCCGCGACCGTCACGCCGACGAGGACAACAAGGTCACGCAGGCGGTGTTTATCTTTGTCGCGGTGGGGCCGGACAGGCGGCCGCGCGCGGTGCGGCCGCTCGAAAGCTGAGTGTCAGGCGTCGCCGCCGCGCTTTGCCCGGCGGCGGCGCCACAGGATCAATCCGCCGACGCCCAGCCCGAACAGCCCGAACATCCCCGGCTCGGGCACCGGCACCGCACCGCCGCTCGACCCGCCGCCCGACGACCCGCCGCTCGAGCTTCCCCCCGCCGGCGGCGTCACATAGCCGCCCTTGAATGTCCCGATGTGCATCTCGCCATTCTGCTTCAGATTGCCGAACACCGCCGAACCCTGAATATAATTGCGCGTTTCGGCATCGGCGAGCGGGGCCAGCACCGAACCGCCCCATGCCGTCGTCAGCTTGAGCGTCTCGGCATCGGGGAAATTCCAGATCACCCGTTCGCCCAGATTGTTTGTCCCGCCGAGGAAATTGTCGTTGAGATTGATCGACCGGCCGCTGACATTGACGATCGCGGTGTCGGCGCCGTTCAGGTTGAACTGGATCTCGCCGATCCGGTCGAGGTCGGCGGCGGTAATGTTGAACACCGCCAGCCCCTGGGCATTGGGCTGCGCGTTGAACGTGCCGCGGTTGCCCTGCACGCTCAACTGGCTGTTCGCGGTCAGCGTGCCCATGTCGAACGACAAGCTGCCCATGCTGCTTTTCAGCTCGGTCTTGCTCTGTTGCAGCCCCAGTCCGAACGCCGGGTTGCTGGCGTCGAGGTTCGAAATCACGGTGTTCTGGTTGACGTTGGTGTTGCTGATCGTCCCGCCGACCTTGACCGTCTGGTTCGGGCCGTTGAGGTTGAAGCCGCTCGACACATTGCCGCCGATCACCGCCCCCGATCCGTTGTTGAGATTCTTGTGGCTGCCGGTGACGTTGCCGACGACGGTCAGCCCCGGCTGGCCGTTCGGCGAGGTCGTCGCGCGGATGCCGTAATTCGACGAATTGCCGCTGAGGTTGCCGCCGACGAAGGTCCGCCCCTCGACCTCGGACGAGGATTCGAGGTTGCCGAGCACGACGAGATTCCATTCGCGCAGCGCGTCGATGCCGGTGATCGTCTTGCTCTGTGCGAGCACGGGAAGCGTCAGCGCGGTCGCCACAAGCGCGGCGGGGAACAGGATGCGGGTCGGGAAAGACAAGGGTTTATCGTCCGTTTTCAAAAGGAAGGCGCGGGCGCCCATAGGGCGTTCGTCGCTCTCTTTACACCAGACTGCGACAAACCGTTGTCCCGTTGTGAAACAGCGGCCCGAAAGCGTCGCGCAGCCGTGGTAAAATTGCGGCGGGCGCAGATCGGGAAAGACTTCAGCCGATCGAAAGGAAGGCCGTTACCGTCAGCCGCCCCGTGCCGGGGTCCGCCGACAGCGAATTGTCCGGCGAAATCGCCCCGCTGTGCAGGTTCCAGCTGCGATAGAGCAGCGCCCGATTGTAGCGCGCCGGCTCGGTCCGGATGCATTCGAACAGCGGCGTGTCGCCCCGCACATATCCCGGCGGCGGCACCCCGCCGTGGCGCATCTCGAAATCGAGATGCCGGAAAAACAGCTCGCGCCGCGTCGCGTCGACCGTCTCGAACCCCGTCGCCCGGTGGCGGAAAAAGGCCGTGCCGTCGCCGCCGCCCGGCGACAGATAGTGGACCAGCGCGATGCGGTCGGCGGTGAACGCGTCGATATGCGGCAGGCGCTGGGGGATGCTCAGCGCGTCGGCGGGGGCCGACACGATGGAAAAGCTCGCGTCGACCACGGTCACCGGCCCCGTCCGGCCAAAGGCTTCAGCGGCAGCGGCGGCGATGAAGGGAAGCTGGCCGTAAAGATAGGAAGGCGGCAGATCGGCCCGGACACCGGGATAATGGTTGAGCGCAGGGACGAATTCGGCTTCGGCGGCGCGCGCGCGCAGCGCGTCGGGATCGGGTGTAAAATCGTCGAGGATGACGAGCGGCTGTACTTCGGCCCCGATCGTCTCGACGCGAAAGGCTGTCATTCGGCGCACCCCGCGGCGCGGGCCAGCAGGAAATCGCGTTCGCGGTCGTTGCCCGTCAACGCCGCTGCCGCCTCGAACTGGGCCCTCGCCTCCGCTTTCCGCCCGGCGCGGAGCAGGAAGTCGCCGCGCGCCGCGGGCAGCGGCGCATAATGGCGCAGCGCGGCGGCATCGGCGATGGCATCGACCAGCCGCAGCCCAGCCTCGGGGCCAAAGGCCATGCTGTGCGCGACCGCGCGGTTCAGTTCGACCACCGGCGACGGCATCACCTGCCCCAACCGGTCGTAGAGCGCGGCGATGCGGACCCAGTCGGTATCGTCGGCCGAGCGCGCCCGGGCGTGACACGCCGCCAGCGCCGCCTGCAAGGCATAGGGTCCGTCGGCGCCGCCCAGCGCCCCGGCGCGGTCCAGCGCGTTCAGTCCGCGGCGGATCAGCAACTGGTCCCAGCGCGCTCGCTTCTGCTCGGTCAGCGGCACAAAGCGCCCGTCGGATCCGGCACGCGCCGCCAGCCGCGACGCCTGGATCTCGACCAGCGCGAGCAGCCCCAGCACTTCGGGCTGTTCGGGCATCAACCCGGCGAGGATGCGCGCCAGCCGCTGCGCCTCGGCGCACAGCGGCGGGCGGACGAGCGACGAGCCCGCGGTCGCGGCATAGCCTTCGTTGAAGATCAGATAGATAACCTCGAGTACCGATCCGAGCCGCACCGAAAGCTCCGCCCCGCGCGGCACCTCGAACGCTAGCCCGGCCTTGGCAATCGCCTTCTTGGCCCGCGTGATCCGCGCCGCGATCGTGCCTTCGTTCGACAGGAAAGCGCGGGCGATTTCTTCGACGGTCAATCCGCCGACCAGCCGCAGCGTCAGCGCAGCGCGGCCCTCGGGAGCGATGACCGGATGACAGGCGGCAAAGATCAGCCCGAGTAGCTCATCGCCCAGCGGATCGTCGAGCGCCGCCTCCACCGCCTCTGCGCTCATGTCGCGATCCTCGTCCAGTTCGCGGGCGATTTCGGCATGTTTGCGCTCCCGCATCGCGTGGTGCCGGACCCCGTCGATCAACCGCCGCTTCGCCGCAGCGGTCAGCCAAGCGCCGGGGTTGTGGGGCACCCCCGTCTTCGGCCACTCGGTCAGCGCGATCAGCAGCGCCTCCTGCGCCAGTTCTTCGGCCCTGTCGACGTCGCGTGTCATGCGAGCGAGCACGGCGATCAACCGTGCCCGCTCGATGCGGAACACCGCCTCGATCGCCCGGTGGGTTTCGTCGGCTGCCATGCCCGCCTTCTCAGCGAAGATCGCTGGCGAGGCAAGCATGGCAGCGAACATCGGGGATCATTCGCCGGCGAGTTGGTCGCGCAGCCGCTGGTCGCGTTCGGCAATCTCGGGTGTCACGGCGTCACCGAAATCGGCCATTTCGTAGAAGGGCCGGATTTCGAGTTCGCTCGGCCCCGGCATCGGGTTCGGACAGCGCTTCGCCCAGGCGACCGCTTCGTCCATGTCCTTGACCTCCCAGACCCAATAACCAGCGACCAACTCGCGCGTCTCGGCGAACGGCCCGTCGATTACCGCCCGGTTCGGACCGTCGAAAGCGATCCTTTTGCCTGCGGACGAGGGCTTCAGCCCGTCGCCGTCGACCATCACCCCGGCGTTGACCAGTTCTTCGTTGAACTTGCCCATCGCCTCGAACATTTCGGTCATGTCTTCCGTCGGCGGCAGGCCCTTTTCGCTGTCCTCGGTCGCTTTGACAAAAACCATCACACGCATTTTCCATCTCCTTGTTGCCGGGCCAACGACGGCCTCGTATCTTCACGACGAACGAGCCTCGCCAAAATCGACACGCGCGCGAAAAAAATCAGGCGACCTCGGCCAGCGACTGCGGGGTCGAAAAACGCTGGCGATATTCATTGGGCGACAGCCCGATGATCCGGTGGAACAGTTTACGGAACGCCGCGGCGTCTTCATAACCCACCGACCACGCGATCTGGTCGACCGTGCGCCTGGTGAACTCCAGCAATTCGCGCGCCTTGCCGACACGCAGATGCTGGACATATTCGACCGGTGTCATGCCGGTGGCGGCCTTGAAGCGGCGCTGGAAGGTGCGCTCCTCCATCCCCGCCTCGCCCGCCATCTCGGGAACCGCGACCGGCCCCGCGCCGCGCGACTGCAGCCAGTGCTGGACGCGCAAGATCGCCTCGTCGCCGTGGCTCAGCTTCGGTGCAAAGCTCGCATAATTTTTCTGCTCGCGCCCCGACGGGTCGATCAGCAGGAAGCGTGCGGTCTCCATCATCACCGTCGGGCCCAGCAACCGCTCGACGATCCGCAGCCCCAAATCGGTCCATGCCATCAACCCGCCCGCAGTCACGATGTCGCCGTCGTCGATCACCATCCGGTCGACCTCCAGCCGCACATCAGGGAAACGCACCCGGAATTCCTCGGCAAAAAACCAGTGCGTCGTCGCCGGTCGGCCGCTGAGCAGGCCCGTCGCCGCGAGCGCGAACGACCCGCCACAATTCGACGCCAGCACCGTCCCCTGCGCATGGCGGTCGAGCAGCCAGCGCGCATAGGGCGCCACCTCCTCGGCCTCGAGCAGCTTGTGCAGGCTCCCCGGCGCGATCAACACCGCGGGCGAATTGTCGGCGGGCTCCTCGGGATGGCTGTCGAAGCAGCGCGCAAAGCCCCCGCCGTCCTGCAACCGCCAGTGGCTGACCCGAATCGGCGCGCGATCATGATCGGCCGCGAAGCGCCCTGCGATGTGGAACAGGTCGCTGATGCCGTGGACCATCCCGGTCTGGCAGTCGGGATAGAGCATCATCCCGACCTCGATCATTGCGGCAGGGGCGCCCTGCACCTTCAACCTGGGCATATCGCCTCCTTTGTCGGATTTGACCCGTATAATGTCGTATCCGCCAATCCCGCGCAAGGGCGGACCGGCCTATCTCCTGCCTATCGGGACGGACAGATCGCCCCTCCGCAAGAAAGGAACGACATCATGACCACGATCACCACCAAGGACGGCACGAACATCTTCTTCAAGGACTGGGGTCCGAAGGACGCCCAGCCGATCGTCTTCTCGCACGGTTGGCCACTTTCGGCCGACGCCTGGGACGCCCAGATGGTCTTCTTCGCCAATCAGGGCTTCCGCACCATCGCCCACGACCGCCGCAGCCATGGCCGCTCGGACCAGGTCTGGGACAACAACACGATGGACCAATATGCCGACGACCTCGCCGAACTGATCGAACAGCTGGACCTCAAGGACGTCATCCTCGTCGGCCACTCGACCGGCGGCGGCGAAGTCACCCGCTATATCGGCCGCCATGGCACCAGCCGCGTCGCCAAGGTCGCGCTGATCGGCGCGGTCCCGCCGCTGATGCTCAAGACCGAAGCCAACCCCGGCGGCCTGCCGATCGACGTCTTCGACGGCATCCGCAAGGGCACCTTCGACAACCGCCCGCAATTCTTCAAGGACCTGACCCTGCCCTTCTACGGCTACAACCGCGACGGCGCTGTCGTCTCCGAAGCGGTGCGCGACGAATTCGTGCGGCAGGGTATGAACGGCGGCCTCAAGGGCCTGCTCGACAGCATCCGCGCCTTTTCGGAAAGCGACTTCAACGACGATCTCAAGAAGTTCGACAAGCCGACGCTCGTCCTCCACGGCGATGACGACCAGATCGTGCCGATCGGCGCCGCGGCGCTCTCGACGATCAAGATCGTCAAGCAGGCGGTGCTCAAGGTCTACGAAGGCGGCAGCCACGGACTCACCGTCACAGAACAGGACCGGTTCAACGCCGATCTTCTCGAATTCATCAACAGCTGATAAGGAAGAGGCGCGGGCCCCCGACCGCGCCTCCTCGCTTTATAAGGAGACGTGTCATGATCCTCGGCCTCACCATTCCGCAGTTCACCGCACTCCATGTCGCGATCAGCCTGATCGGCATCGTTGCCGGACTCATCGCGCTTCCCGCCTTTGCGCGCGGGCGCCTTCTTCGCCGCACCACCGGCATCTTCCTGTGGGCGACGCTCCTCACCAGCCTCACCGGCTTCCTCTTCCCGATCGTTGCTTTCACCCCGGCGCTCGGATTCGGTATCCTTTCGACGCTGCTCCTCGTCTTCACCTTCTCGGCCTATTATCGCAGCAAACTCGCCGGCCGCGCCGCGACCGTCTATGCCATTACCGCCACGATCGCCCTCTATCTCAACATGTTCGTGCTCGTGGTGCAGTCCTTCCTGAAAGTGCCCGCGCTCAATGCCCTCGCACCAACGGGAACCGAGGCGCCGTTCGCCGCGGCGCAGGGCGTGCTGCTCATCGCCTCGGCCGCGTTCGGTTACCTCGCCTTCAAGGCCAGCCGTCGCCCGATTACATCCTGACGAGGTTCAGAAAGCGCAAAGGGCGGTCTTTGGGCCGCCCTTTGGCATGTCGCGTCCCGGCGGCTATCTGATACCCGCTTGCACGACCTTCCGTTTACGTTAAGGTTAGTTTCAAACTGCAACCGGAGAGTGATTCATGGCCCTTCCCCCGATTTTCGACCGCCTGCGCCTGCCCGTGATCGGCTCGCCCTTGTTCATCGTTTCGGGACCCGAGCTTGTCATCGCGCAGTGCAAGGCCGGCGTCGTCGGCAGCTTCCCGGCACTCAACGCCCGCCCGCAATCCTTGCTTGACGAGTGGCTGCACCAGACCACCGAAGAACTCGCCGCATGGGACCGCGCCAACCCCGACCGGCTGTCGGCGCCCTATGCGGTCAACCAGATCGTTCATAAATCGAACGACCGGCTGCTCGAAGACATCGCGACCTGCGAGAAATGGAAAGTGCCGATCACCATCACCTCGCTCGGCGCACGCGAGGAACTCAATCAGGCCGTCCATGGATGGGGTGGCATCACCCTGCATGACATCATCGACGACCGTTTTGCACGCAAGGCGATCGAAAAGGGCGCCGACGGCCTGATCCCCGTCGCCGCCGGCGCGGGCGGCCATGCCGGACGCCAGTCACCCTTCGCGCTGGTGCAGGAAATCCGCGAATGGTTTGACGGCCCGATCGCGCTGTCGGGCGCCATCGGTCACGGCCGTTCGATCCTCGCCGCACAGGCATGCGGCGCCGACCTTGCCTATATCGGCAGCGCCTTCATTGCGACCGCCGAAGCCAATGCCGAAGACGGCTATAAAAACGGTATCGTCGAGGGCCGCGCAGGCGACATCGTCTATTCGAACCTCTTCACCGGCGTTCACGGCAATTACCTGCGCCAGTCGATCGTCGCCGCAGGCATGGATCCCGAAAATCTGCCCGAAGGCGACCTCAAGACGATGAACTTCGGCTCGGGCGGCAACACCAAGGTCAAGGCGTGGAAAGACATCTGGGGCTCGGGCCAGGGCATCGGCCCGGTGTCCGCGGTGCGCCCGGTCGCCGAGTTCGTCGCCGAACTCGAAGCCCAATATCTCGCCGCGCGCCGCGAGCTCGAAGCGAAGGTCAGGCTGTAACGCTGCCGAAGAACCGATCGATCAGCGCGCGCCGCGTGGTGTCCTGAACCAAGCGGAGGCGCATGGCCGAGCCGCAGCGCGACGGGCCTGCACGTGGGCAGCATCAGCCCGTTGCGCCCGAAATGCCGAAGCCCGAAGTCTTCGGCGAGAAGCTGCTCGAACATCGCGGCCATCTGCGGGCGTTGTAACAACGCGATCGGGATCAGGTGATGGCGCTGAAACCCCGGCTGCGGCAACGGCGCGCCCTGCCAGCGCCGCCCCTGCATCAACCGTCGCGGCCAAACTCGACGGCCACTGTCGATCGTTGATTCCGCCCTCTTGCCGAAGGCAGCAGGTCGATCCATTCGCCCGCCTCCAACCCGCGCATCGTGCGCGCATGATGGACGGGGCCGTTGAGCATCATGTCGAGCGCGAGGCGTGACAGTCGCCGGACCATTTCGGCAACCGTCCAGCCGCCGGGAATCCGCGCTTCCAGTTCCTGCCCGGCGAAAAGCATCAATCCGCGCGTTCCCATGCTCGCGCCGCCATCGATCTCCTGACGGCGGAACGCGACCAGATGGAGCACCGGCGGCATGCCGCTGGCCAGCATTTCGGCGATCGACGCCCGGAACTGCGGAGCGTCGGACCACAGCCGTGCGGGCGACCAGAAAATGTGGCCCGCATCGAACAGGTCGATCAGCAGCACCATCATCTTGAAGAATTCGCGCAACCGCGTCGGCTGCCCGGTCGATGATGGCGGCGCCCCGACATGTTCGGCATCGCGCTCGGAAATGAAAACCCAGCACGCACCGCTCTCGCGCCACCGGGGTGGCAGGCTGGCCGCGAGCAAGCTGGTCGATGGGTGGTCGGGATCGGCAAGATCCAGCGCCGCACCCGCCGCAGGGCCGGCGAGAATGGACACCGCCCCGAATGTCAGGCGAAAACACGGCGTTTCGATCCGCAAGGCGATGTCGAGTGCAAGCGCATCGACCCGCTCGGGTCGTAGCCCCATGTGCCGCAGCGAGGTTTCAAGTTCGTCGCCCGAGGCGCGCTGCATCGCAGTCCCGATAATCAGCGCAAAGGGTTCCGGAGGAACCGGCAGGATCAGAGAGTCGCTGTTGCCGACATCCATGGTGTTGCGCGGCCTTTTTGGGTTCGCCCTTGCATCGCAAGACTTGTCCTGATGTTCAAACGCTTATTCGCACATGTCGGGGAGTTGACCTTGCCTGCGATGTCAGATCGCAACCTGGCTGCCGAGTTCGACGACGCGATTGGTCGGCAAACGAAAATACTCCATCGCGCTTTCCGAATTGCGCAGCATCCACGCGAACAGCTTTTCGCGCCAGATCGGCATACCCGGCTTGCTCGCCGCAATCAGCGTTTGGCGCGAGAGGAAAAAGCTGGTTTCCAGCATCTTGAACTCGCCGCCACAGCTCGTCACGCGCTTCAGCGCATCGGGCACGTCGATCGGCTGCATGAAGCCGTAATTGAGAATGAGGCGGTGGAACCCCTGCCCCAGATCCTCAAGCGCACAGTGATTTTCCTCGCGCACGAACGGCACGTCGGCGACCTTGATCGTCAACAGGATGATGCGCTGGTGCAGCACCTTGTTATGCTTGAGGTTGTGCAGCAGGGCATGTGGCACGCCGTCCGAACTCGACGTCATGAACACCGCTGTGCCTGGAACGCGCGTCGCACTGTTCGCCGCCGATTTGACGAACACCGGGATCGGCATCGCGCCGTCGGCCATTTCCTGCTGCATCAGCTTGCGCCCGCGAGACCAGGTCGTGAGCATCGTGAAGATGATCAGGCCGATCGCCAGCGGCACCCAGCCGCCGTCGGGCACCTTGATCAGGTTGGCGCCAAAATAGGCGATGTCGACGATGAAGAAGACCGCGAGGACCGGCAGCGCCTTCCACGCCGGCCATTTCCACAATGTGAAGAGCACGACCGAAAGCAGGCAGGTGTCGATGAACATCGCCCCCGTCACCGCGATGCCATAAGCTGCGGCAAGATTGCTCGACGACCCGAAGAAGAGGACGAGGATGATCACCATGATCATCAGGAACCAGTTGACCACCGGGATGTAAATCTGGCCCGCGGCGGAGGCACTGGTGTGCTCGACGCGCAGGCGCGGAATGAAGCCCAGCTGGATCGCCTGCTGCGTCAGCGAGAACGCCCCGGAAATCACGGCCTGGCTCGCAATGATCGTCGCAAGGATCGCCAGGATGACGACCGGGAGCTGCCACGCCTCGGGCATCATCTGGAAAAAGGGATCGGCGATCAGGTCGGCCCTCGGCCCGACCTCCGCCTCGAGGACCATCGCGCCCTGCCCCATATAGTTGAGCATCAATGCGGGCAGCACGAAGGCAAGCCAGCTCAGCCCGATCGGACCGCGCCCGAAATGCCCCATGTCGGCATAGAGCGCCTCGGCGCCCGTCACCGCGAGCACAACCGCGCCGAGCGCGATAAAGGCGGTAAAGCCGTCGACGTAGAAAAAGCGCAGCGCGTTCACCGGGTTCAGCGTTTGGAGGATAATGCCCGGATGATCGACGATATGGATGACGCCCAGAACCGCGAGCATTACGAAATAGGCGAGCATGATCGGCCCGAACAGCGCACCGACCTTGGCCGTTCCGCGCGCCTGGATCGCGAACAGTCCGATCAGGATCGCGAGCGCGATCGGCACGATATAGGGCTCGAACCCTTTATTGACGTAGCTCAGCCCTTCGGTTGCCGAGAGCACCGACATCGCCGGGGTGATCATGCTGTCGCCGTAGAAGAGCGCGGTCGCGAATACTCCGAGCAGGATGATCGGCCAGGTCCAGCGTTTCTCCCCCGATGAACGGCTGATCAACGCGAGCAGCGCAAGACTGCCGCCTTCGCCTTTGTTGTCGGCTTTCATGATCGTCAGCACATATTTGAACGTGACGACGAGCATCATCGACCAGAAAACGAGGCTGAGGACGCCATAGATGTGCAGCCGGTCGGCCTCGATCGGATGATGGCCGGCAAACGTCTCGCGGAATGCGTAAAGCGGGCTGGTGCCGATATCGCCAAACACCACGCCGACCGCGCCGACGGCAAGCTTCAGCTTGCCATCGCTCTGATGTCCATGGCCGTAATGGGCCGTTTCTGCGGTAGCCGTCGCGGCGCCGTCGGCGCCGCTGGCCGCCTGTTGCGACTCAGCAGTCATCGCGGGCCTTTAGACGAGCCAGCGCGGTTGGAATAGCTTTCAAATCAGGACCCATCGGCCGGTACCGACGGAGACGGCACTGGCGGTCCCAACGCCTGACGCAACTGCGCAAGCCGCATTTCGAGATCGGGGCGCCATGGCGCATCGGCGGGACTGCGCGCAAGCAACTGACTCCACACCGCCTCGGCGCCTTTCAGGTCGCCGCCCTGCGCCAGCGCGAGGCCCGCGAAGAAAGGCGGCGCCGGATGCGACGGATCGCGCTTTGCGGCTTCGTCGAATGCAAGCGCCGCAGCCGGCGACATCACACCGCCGCCATGCGCCGCCAGCGCATTGCCCAGACCGACCCACAGGTCGACATTGTCGGGATATTTCTGAAGCCCCTTTTCCAGCGTCTGCGCCGCCAGCTCGGTCTTGCCCGTGCGCGCAAAGCCATCCGACATGCCGAGCCACTGCGCGGCGGGCCCGAAGCGGTTGGCCATGCCCTGCCGCTGGTCGGTGATCGCCTCCCCGAATCCCTCGGGTTCCTCTGCCCTCGCCACCGGCTTGCCCGGCAGCGAGGGGCTACCCTGCAGCGCATAACCCGCGAGCCCCAGCATGACCGCCGCACCTGCCAGCGGCCGCGCCGCGGCGGGCAGTTTGCCGAGCCAGAAGATGCCGCCGATCGTCAGCGCGGCGGCGAGCACGATCCATAGCCAGATCATGCGCCGCCCTCCTCTTCGCCTTCACCGCGACGGAAGCGGCCAAATGCCAGCCATCCGCCCAAAGCGAGGAAAAGCAGCGGCCCCAACCACAGCAGAGCCGTCGCCGCATCGAACGGCGGGTCATAGCTCACCCAATTGCCATAGCGCGCGACCAGCCAGGTTTTGATTTCCGCCGGGCTTTCCCCGGCCGCGATCTTGCTGCGCACCTCGTGCCGCATATCGCCCGCGAGCGGTGCGTCGCTGTCGGCAATCGATTGCCCCTGACAGACGAGGCAGCGTAATTCCTCCATCAACGCCTTTGCGCGGGCCTCCTTCGCGGGATCCTTGAGCTGCTGATAGGCATAAGGCGCGGGCGGCAGACGATCCTGCGCCGCGAGCGGCAACGCCAGCGCACCGAGCAGGCATAGAAGGGCAAGGCGAAGGCTCATTTCATCGCCTCGAGCTTGGCAATGATCTCGGGCACTTGCTCGGCAAGGATCACACCCTGAATCTGCTCGCGAATGATGCCCTTGCCGTCGATCAGGAAAGTCTCGGGCACCCCCGACGAGCCGAGCGCGATCTGGACGCTGCTCTGCATGTCCGATCCGATGCGGTCGAAGGGATTGCCATATTCGCGCAGGAACATCGCGACATCGTCGGGCCGATCGCGGATCGCAATGCCGTCGATCGGTACGCCAGCGGCTTTCAGCGCCTCCAGCTGCGGTGCCTCGGCGCGGCACGGGATGCACCAGCTCGCGAAGACATTGACCAGCCGCGGCCGCCCGTCGGCAAGCTGGCTGCTCTTCAGGCCTTCGACGCCAGCCGTCGCGGGCGGCAGGTCGAACAATGGCATCGGCTTGTTGATCCACTGCGACTGGATCAGCGTGTCGGGCGGCGTCATCAGCCGGTAGACGAAGGCGCCGAACAACAGCCCCATGATCGCCAGCGGGACAAAAAGGACCCAGCGGTTTTTCATGGCGCGAAACGCTCCTGCCGTTTGCGCGCGCGAGCGCTGCGCCAGATTGTGAGCAATTGGGCGCGGCCGAGCAGCGACAGCGCCGCCCCGATCGCGATCAGCGCCCCGCCAAGCCAGATCCACCACACCAAAGGCTTCCACCACAGGCGGATCTGATAGCGGTCGGCGCGGCCGTCGTCGCTCGTCACCGGCTGGCCGAGTACGGCATATAGCTGCCCGCCGGGCCGTGTCAGCAGCGCCGCCTCGTTGGTCTCGGTCGGCGCAGTGCCCATCAGGCCCGGGAAAGTCCGAGCCTCGGGGCGCATCGTGAAACTGCTACCCGCCGAGGTGGTTGCGACCAGCGTGCCCTCGATCGCGGTATAGTTGGGACCCGCTACCGGCTTCACGCCCGCGAACTTGACCGCGAAATCGCCGACCTTGATGACGTCGCCGGGCGCCGCGGCGACCAACCGCTCCTTGATGAAAGCACTTTCGGCGCCCATCCCGGCAAGGCAGACGGCCACGCCAAAATGCGCGATCACCATGCCCCATGTCGGCAGCGGCGTGCGGCGAAGATTGCGGCCCCACAGCGGCGCAAGGCTCGCCACCGCAACGATGCCCGCTACGGTCATTCCCAGCAGCGGCAACAGGCCGACCTTGCCGCCGAACAGGATCAGCGCGAACAACACCGCCGCGCCTGCGAAAATCGCCAAGGGAAGCCGCGACCAGAGCTTTTTCCCGTCGTCCTTGCGCCAGCTCAGCAGCGGCCCGGCGACCATCACGAGACAGAGCAGCAGCGCGAGCGGGCCCGCGACCTTGTTATAATAGGGCGGTCCCACCGAAATCTTTTCGCCCATCGCCTCGGCGACGATCGGGTAGAGCGTGCCGAGCAGGACAAGCGCAAGGATCGTTGTGAGCAGCAGATTGTTGATGACGAGCGAGCCTTCGCGGCTGAGCAGCGCGAACTTCTTGCCCTCGGCCACGCTCCCGGCGCGTATCGCGAACAGCAGCAGCGCCCCGCCGATGTAAATCGCCATCAGCGCGAGCAGAAAGGTTCCGCGCTCGGGATCGACAGCAAAGCTATGGACGCTGGTCAGCAGCCCCGAGCGGACGATGAAGGTACCAACCATCGACATCGAAAAACCGATCACCGCGAGCATCACCGTCCACGCGCGCAGCGCATTGCGCGTTGCGGTCACAGCGACCGAATGGAGCAGTGCCGCGCCCGCTAGCCAAGGGATCAGCGAGACATTCTCGACTGGGTCCCAGAACCACCAGCCGCCCCAGCCGAGTTCATAATAGGCCCAATAGCTGCCGGCGGTGATGCCCAGCGTCAGGAAAATCCAGCTGCCGAGCACCCACGGCCGCATCGCGCGGGCAAAGGCCGGGCCGATCTCGCGCGTGATCAACGCGCCGACGGCAAAGCTGAACGCGACCGACAGGCCGACGTAACCGACGTAAAGCGTGGGTGGATGAAAGGCGAGTCCGATGTCCTGCAGAAGCGGGTTCAGCCCCTGCCCGTCGGGCGGCGCCACCGGCAACCGGTTGAACGGGTTCGACGAAAACAGCAGGAAGGCAAAGAAGCCAAGGCTAAGCGCGGCCTGCGCCGCCAGTGTCGCAATCAGCGTATCCTCGCGCAGGCGCCGCTCGAAGATCGCGATCAGCGCGCCCGACAGCGACAGGATCATCAGCCAGAGCAGCATCGACCCTTCGTGATTGCCCCACGTCCCTGCGATTTTGAAAATCATCGGTTTCAGGCTGTTGCTGTTGCGCGCGACCAGTTCGACCGACATGTCGGAGCGAACGAACAGCGCGATCAGCAAGCCGAATGCCGTCGCGGTCAGCACGCCTTGCGCGACGCTGGCCGGCCGGACAAGCGCCGCCAGATCTTTCGAACCGCCACGAAGGAACAACGTCCCCGCGACGAGCGACAGACAGGCGAGCGCCGCCGCTATCCAAAGCAGGGCCAGACCGAGTTCAGCGATCATGTCGCCGCCGGTGCTTTCATATTTTTCGGCATGTCACCCATCTGCGGCGGCATATAGCGTTCGTCATGCTTGGCAAGGATGCGATCGGCAACGAAGGTTCCGTCGGCGCGCATCCGGCCATCGGCGACCATGCCCGATTCCTCGCCGAACAGATCGGGGACGATGCCCTTATATTCGACGGGGACCGAAGCCTTGCCATCGGTCGCGACAAAACGGATCGTCAGGCCGTCGCTCTGCCTCTTGATGCTGCCCTTGGCGACCATTCCGCCCAGCCGCATCGGCTCGCCGACTGCGGCCTTGCCGCCCTCGATCTCGACCGGCGTGCGGAAATAGGCGGCCTCGTCGCGCAGCGCGCTCGCCGCGAGCACACCCGCGCCCCCGATGCCGCACAGCGCTACCAGCGCCAGAATCAACCGTTGGTGCTTGGCCTTCATTTCCTGTCCTTACGCAGCGCATCGCTGCGCCGCTCGGCCTTTTTCATGGCGCGCCAGCTTGCCCACAGCACCGCGCCGGTCAAAGCGACCGTCAACGCATAGGCCGCGGCAACAAAAGCCCATTGCCCGCCCCCGCTGATCACCCCCGTCACGTCTAGATCCCCTCGTCGTCGGCCAAGCGTCGCAATCGTGCCGCGACGCGGTTGTCGGCGATGATCCGCCGCATCCGCATCAGCACAATGGCGCCGAATAGCAGCGAAAAGCCGAGCACGGTCAAGCCGAGGGGCCAAAGCAGCGCGCCGTCGATGCTCGATCCCCCCAAAGTGATGCTCGGCCCCTGGTGCAGGCTGTTCCACCATACGACGCTGCGGTTGATGATCGGGATATTGATCGCGCCGACCAGCGCATAGATCGCCGCGCCGCGCGACAGCGATCCGCCCTGACGCTGTCCCTCGTCGCCGCTCGTCAGTGCGATGAAGCCCGCATAGAGAAAGAGCAGAACCAGCATCGAGGTCATCCGGCCGTCCCATTCCCACCAGGTCCCCCAGGTCGGGCGGCCCCAGATCGATCCGGTCGCCAGGCACAAGGCGCAAAACAGCATCCCCGGCACCGCAATCGCGCGCGCGGCGATCCCCGACAGCGGATGCCGCCAGACAAGCTGGATCAGCCCGGCAATCGCCAGCGACGTCCAGCCGCCCATGCCAAGCCACGCCGACGGGACGTGGACGTATAATATGCGTGCGGTTTCGCCCTGCTTGTAATCGCCCGGCACCATCGCCAGCCCGGCCCAGCCGCCCGCGAGCACGAGCAGCAGTCCGACGCCGAGCAACCAAGGCGTCAGCGGCTTGGCAATCGCCAGAAAGCGAGTGGGGTTGGCATAGGCGTGCATCGGTTTCGCGTCGTCCTTAGGCGAGCGGGACAGGAGGGTCCAGCAATTTGCCCGGCGCGACCCGGCGCAGCGGTCATGCCATATCGGACAGCGCCGTCAACCCTCCGGCCGCGTCCATATCCAGCTACCGGTCACCGCAGCGGCAATCACCGGCGCCATCACCCATGGCCAGGGTGAAAAGAGTCCGGCCAAAACGATGCTGAACGCAAAAGCCAGGGTCGCGGCGATCTTGCCCTTGCGACTGATCGCGCCCTTCTCGCGCCACGCGACGATGTGGTGGCCAAAATGCGGATGCGTCAGCAGCCAACTCTCGAGCCGCGGCGACGAGCGCGCAAAGCAAAAGGCGGCGAGAATCACGAACGGCACGGTCGGAAGCAGCGGCAGGAACGCGCCAATCGCGCCGAGCCCAAGCGATGCCCAGCCCGCGATCAGGTAGAAATGCCGTTTCATCAACGGCTGGCTTAGCGAAATCCATGCCCCGCGCCAGCCCCTTACCCGTTCCCCGGCAAAAGCCGGGGTCCAGAGCCGCTACGCGCAAACTCGCCTTTCAAAGGCACTGGGCCCCGGCTTTTGCCGGGGAACAAGCATGCAATTATCCCCGCCCGATCAGCTCTTGCGCCATCCGGTCGGCCACCACCGACGCCGGCATGGCGCTTGCCTTGCTCTTGGCCCAGATCTCGGCCAACCGGCCGGGGATCAGCTCGATGCGGCTCTCGACTTCCTCACGGCTGCCCTGCCCCAGATATTCGAGCGCGACGTTGATGATGCCGCCGGCGTTGATCACATAATCGGGGGCATAGACAATGCCGCGGTCGTGGATGCGCTGGCCGTCGGCCGCGGTCGCGAGCTGGTTGTTCGCGCCGCCGGCGACGATCGGTACGCGCAGTTTTTCGATGCTCGCCTCGGTCAGGATCGCTCCCAGCGCATTCGGGCTCAGCACGTCGGCCTCGATCTCCATGATCGCCGCCGAATCGGCAAGCTCGGCGCCGAGTTCGTCGGCGAGCGACTTCGCGCGCGCCAGATTGACGTCGGCGAGGGTCAGCTTCGCCCCCTCAGCCGCCAGCCGCCGTGCAACGCCGCCGCCGACGCTGCCGACACCCTGAATCGCGATGCGTACGCCCTTGGCGCTGTCGGTGTTCAGCCCTTCGCGAATCGCCGCCTTGATGCCCAGATAGACGCCAAGCGCGGTCAGCGGGCCGGGGTCGCCGCCCGCTTCGCCGCTCGCCACCGGCAGGCCGCTGACATGCTTCGTGTGCTTGGCAATCTGGACCATGTCGGCGTCGGTGATGCCGACATCTTCGGCGGTTACATAAGCGCCGCCCAGCGACTCGACCGCGCGGCCGAACGCCGCGAGCAGTTCGGGGGTTTTCGCACCGCCCTCGTCGGCGAGGATGACGCCCTTGCCGCCGCCCATCGGCAGACCGGCCATCGCATTTTTATAGCTCATGCCGCGCGACAGACGCAGCGCGTCGGTGATCGCCGCGGCGCGCTGCGGATAATGCCAATAGCGCACGCCGCCCGCGCCGGGGCCGAGGTGAGTCGAGTGGACGGCAATAACCGCCGTCAGCCCGCTGGCGCGATCGCGGAACATGTGGACATGTTCATGATCGTCGAAATCGGCGAAATCCCAGACTGCGGACATTGGCTCATCCTCGCATTAGAAAATTACGTTAGGACGCAATAATGCAACGAGCGCGACGAGTCACCCCAAAAGCGTCTATACGCGATGATAGAGAAAATGGGGCGACCAACGGGGCTCGAACCCGCGACCTCCGGTACCACAAACCGGCGCTCTAACCAACTGAGCTATGGTCGCCACATAAGCGAAGAGCGGCGCATAAAGCGCCCTCGACAGCGCGCGGCGAATAGGCGCGCATCCCCCCGCTCGTCAAGCATTGTTCGCACGCGCTTCCCTGCTAAAAAGCGCGCCATGGCTGCGAATGAACATGTCGACATGGCGACCTCGGGCGCCGACCGCACCGCGGAACGGCTCGCTGCCGTGCCGGGTATCCGCCGCGCGCCGACGCCGAAGCTGCAGCAGTTCATGCTGCCCGGCTTTCTCGATGCCGAAACATGCGCCGCGCTGATGACGCAAATCGACCGCGACGTGCGCCCTTCGACGATCGCCGACCCGAATGGCGACACCGCCTTTCGTACCAGCACGACCTGCGACCTCGACCACCGTGACCCGCTGGTGATCGCGGTCAACAACCGGCTCCACGAGCTCACCGGCATCCCGCGCGAATATGGCGAACCGATGCAGGGCCAGCGCTACGACGTCGGGCAGGAATTCAAGGCACACACCGACTATTTCGATCCGCACGGCAGCGACTGGGAAACCTATTGCGCGATTCCCGGCCAGCGCAGCTGGACGCTGATGATCTATCTGAACGAGCCCGCTGCGGGCGGCGCAACGCGCTTCCTCGCGACGGGAAAAATGCATCAGCCCGAGGCGGGCAAGCTTCTCGCGTGGAACAATGTCCATCTCGACGGCACGGCGAACGCCGACACGCTTCATCACGGGATGAAGGTGCGTAAGGGCCGGAAATATATCATCACGAAATGGTTTCGCGAGCGTCCCTGGCCATGGGCCGAGGGGGAGCTGGCCTGAGCCCCAACCAATAAAACCCGTTCGCATCGAGCGAAGTCGAGATGCCTCTCGGCAGCTTACACCTTCACGGTGCCTCGACTCCGTTCGACACGAACGGGATAGCTCGGTTTTACTTCACCAGACGATACTGGAAGTTCAGCGTCAGCGTGTTGCCGACCTGACCCGGCTCGATCGGGGTCGCCTTCGCGGCGCCCGCGTCCATCGCCATGCGGACCATCGGCATCGGCGGATTGGGACCAAAGCCGCCGCCTTCGCTGATCGAGACCAGCTCGACACCGCGGAAGCCCGCAAGCCGTGCATAATCCTGTGCCTTTGCTTCGGCCGCCTTGATCGCGGTACCGCGTGCGCCGACCAGCTGGGCGTCGGGATCCTTCATGCCGAACGACGGTCCGTCGATATTGGTGCCACCGGCGGCGACCAGCGCGTCGAGCAGCGGGCCGATATCGGCGATCTTCGACGTCGTCGCGCGCACGCTGTTCGACACCTGATAGCCGAGGAAGCGCGGCGGCTGGCCGTCCGTCCGGTTGTTATAATCATACTGCGGCGACAGGCTGATGCCGCTCGTCTGGATATCCTCGGGCTTGATCCCGCGCGCCTTTGCTGCGGCGATCAGCTTGTCCATTGCCGCTGCATTCGCGCGCATCGCCTCGACAGCGGTCGGCGCAGTTGTCGTCACGCCGGCACCGACGCTCGCCTGATCGGGGCGCGAACGCACTTCTTCGCTGACCGAAAAGGTCAGGATCGGCCCCTGGGTCGTTGCTGCCGTCACCGTCGAACCTCCCTGCTGCGCGAGCGCGGGCGTTGCCGCCATCAGCGCCAGTCCGGTTGCCATAACGGCGAACATTTGCTTCGTCATTTCATTCTCCTGTGAACCGGGCTTTCGGTCATCTATTATGTCCGCCCCGTAACGCAGACGGAGCGAACCCGTTCCGGCCTTTGTGCGCAGCGCGCTTGCATGATGCTGAACGGAACGGTAGCGCGCCGTTCATCATGGCAGCTCCCATTCTTTCATACGAAGGCCTTGGCCTTGTGCAGGGCAGCGGCTGGCTGTTCCAGGACCTCGACATCTATGTCGGCGAACGCGACCGCCTCGCGCTCATCGGCCGCAACGGCGCGGGCAAGACGACCTTGCTCAAGCTGCTCGCCGGGCAGATCGACGCCGACAAGGGCAAGCGCGTGATCGTTCCGGGCACGCACGTCGTGATGCTCGAACAGGAACCCGATTTTTCGGGCTTCGCGACGTTGATGGATTTCGCCATCGCCGCGCCCGACGCCCCCGAAGCCTATGAAGTCGAAGCCATCGCCGACCAGCTTGGCATCGACATGAGCCGCACCGCGGCCAGCGCCTCGGGTGGCGAGCGCCGCCGCGCCGCACTCGCCCGCGCGCTTGCCCAAAACCCCGACGTGCTGCTGCTCGACGAACCGACCAACCACCTCGACCTCGCTGCCATCGACTGGCTCGAAAACTGGCTCGCGCGTTACACTGGCGCCTTTGTCGCGATCAGCCACGACCGGACCTTCCTCACCCGCCTGACCCGCCAGACCCTTTGGCTCGACCGCGGCAGCATTCGCCGCAAGGAAATCGGCTTCGGCGGATTCGAGGAATGGAGCGACGCGGTCGCGGCCGAGGAAGCCCGCGCCGCACAGCGCCTCGATTCGAAACTGCGGCTCGAGGCGCACTGGCTCGAACGCGGGGTCACCGCGCGCCGTAAGCGCAATCAAGGCCGCCTCGAAAAACTCAGGGAAATGCGCGCGACCCGCGCCGCGATGATCGGCGGCCCCGGCGTCGCCAAACTCGGCCTGGCCAACGACGATGTCCGGTCGAAATCGGTCATCGTCGCAGAGGGCGTCTCGAAAAGCTTTGGCGACCGCACGATCATCAAGAATTTCGATTTCCGCGTCCAGCGCGGCGACCGCATCGGCATCGTCGGTGCGAACGGCGCGGGCAAGTCGACGTTGCTCAAGCTGCTGACCGGCGAAATCCAGCCCGACGAAGGCAGCATCACCCTCGCCCCAACGCTCGACGGAATCATTATCGACCAGCAACGCAGCCTGCTCTCGCCCGAAAAGCGTGTCCGCGACATCCTCGCCGACGGCGGCGACTGGGTCGAGGTGCGCGGGGTCAAAAAACATATTCAGGGATATTTGAAGGAATTTCTCTTCGACCCCGGCGTCGTCGAAGCCAGCGTCAGCGCGCTCTCCGGCGGCGAGCGCTCGCGACTGCTGCTCGCGCGTGAATTCGCCCGTGAATCGAACCTGCTCGTGCTCGACGAGCCAACCAACGACCTCGACCTCGAAACACTCGACCTGTTGCAGGAAGTCATCGCCGACTATGCGGGCACCGTGCTGCTCGTCAGCCACGACCGCGACTTCCTCGACCGCACCGTGACCGTGACGCTCGGCCTCGACGGGTCGGGAAAGGTCGACATCGTCGCGGGCGGCTATGCCGATTGGGAAGCGAAGCGGGTCAAACCGAATAGCGCCAAGGCCAAGGTAACCGCAGCCGCCGCACCACCTCCACCGACCGCGCGCAAGAAGCTCACCTACAAGGATCAACGCGACTACGACATGCTGCCCGGCCGGATCGAAGAGATCGAAGCTGAGATGGCCAAGGCCGAGACCGAGCTCTCCGACGGCACGCTGTTCACACGCGACAATGCGCGGTTCAATGCGCTCACTGCAAAACTCGACACGCTGCGCGAGGAAAAGGCGGCGGCAGAGGATCGCTGGCTCGCGCTGGCTGAAGAAGTGGAGAGCTTGGCCTAACCCTTCGTCATCCCGGGCTTGACCCGGGACCCGTCTTTTTTTCTGCCGGGCAAGGCGGACCTCGGGTCAAGTCCGGGGTACGGCAAGTGCATGGTCAACCGGTCCCGTAAAAGCGCACCAGCCGGTCGAGCGCCAGCCCCAGCACCAGCTTCCCCGACCGCGCCGGCCACCCCAGCATTTTCTCGGCACCGCCAATCCCCTCGCCCGCGCAAATGACGCGCCAGCAGATATCGGCCAGCCCCGGCCCCGCCGCGTCGAGCGCCGCATGAAAGCGGCGGTGCGCATCGATCCGTGCCAGCGACGCATCCGACGCCCGCGTGCCCCCGCGGCTTTTCGCGGGCGGTACGGCATCCCAGCGCATCGTCACGCACGCCGCCAACCCTGCACGCTCATAATCCGCGCGCAGCCGCTCGCCGGCGCGAAGCTGTGCGTCGGTCAGATGTCCGCGCGATGCCAGCCAGGCGATCGGGCTTTCGCCGACATGGACCGTGACATGCCGCATCACCTGCGGTCCCGTCTTGCCCGGATCTATGCGGTCGTCGGGGTGGAGGCGGGTTTCGAGGCTGCGTGCGATCATGCGATTCTCCCTTGCTGCACGCAGGGCTTGACACTGGAATATTTTGTAGGAAAGAAGAAACCGATTTGGTTATTTGAAGGTGTTCGCGATGATCAACAGCATCCGGTCCGTCCGCCGCGCCAAGGGACTGACGCTCGAAGAGGTCGGCCAGCGCTGTAATCCGCCGACCACCGCGCAGACGATCGGCCGCCTCGAAACCGGTACGCGCACGCTCTCGCTCGGCTGGATGAACCGCATCGCTGCCGCGCTCGGCGTCGATGCTGCCGAGCTTGTCCAGCTGCCACAGGATACCCAGCTCACGATCACCGCGCTGCTCGGCGCCGACGGCGCGCAGGCGCCGACGCGCGTCGAACAGGCGCTCACCGCGCGCCCGGGCGAGGATATGGTCGCGGTGCGCGTCACCTCGTCGATCGGCGACTATCGCGCCGGCGACGAAATCTGGTGCCGCCGCATCGAGAGCGGCTGGACGAGCGCGCTCAACCGCGACCTGCTCGTGCCCCGCCCTGCCGGCCGCTTCTTCTTCGCCCGCCTGCTCAATGTCGACGGTGAAAAACTCCACCTGCTCCCGCTGGGTACAGGCCAGCGCCAGCAGGTCGTGAGCAACCCGCCCTGGGCCGCCGTCGCCGTCCGCCTGCTCCGCACGCTCTAACCCACATCCGTTTGCCCTGAGCTTGTCGAAGGGCTGTCCTTTTCTGTTTCCAAGAGGAAAAACAGTGCTTCGGCAGGCTCAGTACGAACGGGATTGGGGGCTATGACAACTCCCCTGCGCGTCCTGTCGATCGCGACGCTCTTCCCCGACGACGCCCGGCCTAATTTCGGCCTGTTCGTCGAGAAAAGCCTGCGCGCGCTCGCGGCGCAGCCGGGCATCGAGCTGACGATCGTCGCCCCCGTCGGTCTGCCGCCCTTCCCGCTGTCGCTTCACAAACGCTATCGCGCGCTACGCAACCTGCCGCGGATCGACAGCTGGAACGGCCTGACAATCCTGCGCCCGCGCTTCACACTGATCCCGCGCATCGGCGCCCGCTTCAATCCGGCAAAGATCGCGCGCGCTGTTCTGTCGGTCGT
This sequence comes from Sphingopyxis sp. GW821-FHT10B01, assembly GCF_059415685.1. Classification (NCBI taxonomy): domain Bacteria; kingdom Pseudomonadati; phylum Pseudomonadota; class Alphaproteobacteria; order Sphingomonadales; family Sphingopyxidaceae; genus Sphingopyxis; species Sphingopyxis sp. GW821-FHT10B01. Next base: position 182,636 of record NZ_JBWKNS010000001.1, read on the forward strand.
GCGCGGCCGCGAATTCGATGTTGTCGACGCGCAATTCTTCTATCCCGACGGACCCGCCGCGATGCGCGTCGCCGATGCGCTGGGCCTGCCCTTTTCAGCCAAGGCGCGCGGCGCCGACATCAGCCATTTCGGCCATGATCCGGCGACCGCACCGCAACTGCTCGCCGCGGCCGGCCGTGCCGCCGGCCTGCTCGCGGTATCCGACGCGATGCGCGGCGAGATGGCAGCCATCGGCATCGACCCGGCCCGGATCGCCGTCCACTACACCGGCATCGACGGCGCCCGCTTTTCGCCCGGCGACCGAACCGCAGCCCGTGCCGCGCTGGGAATGGGCGGCGCGCCCACAATCCTCACCGTCGGCGCGCTGATCCCCCGCAAGGGACAGGCGCTGGTCATCGAAGCGCTACCCGCCCTTTCCGGCGTTCACTATTGGCTCGCCGGCTCGGGCGAAGAAGAAGGCCGCTACCGCGCGCTCGCACAGAAATTGGGCGTCGGCGCCCGTGTCCATTTCATGGGCCCCGTCGCCAACGCCGACCTGCCGCAGCTTTATAGCGCCGCCGACGCCGTCGTCATGCCGTCCGCCAGCGAAGGTCTCGCCAATGCATGGGTCGAAGCCCTCGCCTGCGGCACTCCCATCGTCATCAGCGACGCCGGCGGCGCTGCCGAACTGGTGACAGCGCCGGTTGCCGGGCGCATCGTCCAGCGCACGCCCGAAGCCATTGCGGCGGCGGTGCAAGCGATCCTCGCGGCCCCGCCGTCACCGGCCGATGTCGCAGCAACCCTCGCTGGCCGCTTCGACTGGGACCGCAATGGCCGCGAACTCGCCGCGCATCTTCGCCGCTGCGCTGGCTCCTAGATATGGCAACGCCGGCCCGCTTGCTCAGCGGGCCGGCGCCGTTTCTCTCAAGATATGACGGCTCAGACGACCGCGCCGTCGTCCTTGCGTTCGACGCGTTCGCCGCCGTCGATCCCCGACGTTGTGCGCGGAACGAAGCTGTCGGGTCCGACCTTCAGCCAGACCAGCACCGGGGTCGACATCAGCACCGACGAATAGCCGCCGATGAACACGCCGAACAGCATCGCGGCGGTAAAGCCGAAAATGACGTCGGGACCAAAGATCAACAGCGTGCCGAGCGCGAGCACCATGGCCAGGGTGGTCATGACCGTGCGCGACAGCGTTTCGTTGATGCTGAGGTTGAGAAGCGGAACAATCTCCATCTTCCGGTATTTTTTCAGATTTTCGCGGATTCGGTCATAGACGACGATCGTATCGTTGAGCGAATAGCCGACGATCGTCAGCAAGGCCGCGACGCTGTTCAGGTCGAACTGCATCTGCGTCACCGCGAACAGGCCGAACGTCAGCGACACCTCGTGGAACAGGCGGCCCAGCGCCCCGACGCCGAACTGCCATTCGAAGCGGATCCAGATATAGATGGAAATGCCGATGATCGCGAGCCCGAGGCTGATGGCACCGGTCCGGATCAATTCGCCCGACACCTTGCCCGACACGGTTTCGACCGAGCCGGTCTTCGCGGTCGGGAAGGCCTTTTGGATGCCGGATACCAGTTGCTTCCCCGCACGCTCGGCGGCAGACTTGTCGCCTTCGGGAAGTGCGGTGCGGATCGACACGGCCTTGTCCGATCCGAACTGCTGGATCGTCGCTTCGCCAAGGCCGATATTGCCCACCTTCTCGCGAATTTCGTCGATCGGCGGCATTGCCTGCGTGAATTCGACACGCACCGACTGGCCACCGACAAAGTCGACACCGAGATTGAGGCCTTTGACCGCGACCAGCGCGATCGACACGGCCACGAGGAAAAAGCTCATGAAGGACGCAATTTTCCGCCATTGCAGAAAATCGATATTGGTGTCGTCGGGGACGAGTTTGAGCAATCGCATCGTTTCGCTCCCTTAAATGTTGATCGACGTCGGACGCGCCGACCGCAGCCAATGGGCGACGAACAGGCGGGTGACGGTGACGGCGGTAAATACGCTGGTGACGATGCCGATGGTCAGCACCACGGCAAAGCCCTTGATCGGGCCCGAGCCGAACCAGAACATCAGCGCCGCGGCGATAACGTTGGTGACGTTGGCGTCGAAAATCGCGCGGCTGGCTTCGGAATAACCCAACTCGACCGCCTGGAAAACCTTTCGCCCGCGTTTCAGCTCTTCGCGTATTCGCTCGTTGATCAGCACGTTGGCGTCGACCGCCGCGCCGATCGTAAGCACGAAGCCGGCGATCCCCGGCAGGGTCAGCGTCGCGTTGAACGCCGCCATGACCGCGATGATCAGGAACACGTTAAAGAACAGCGCGATGTTGGCGTAGACGCCAAAGCGGCCATAAACGACCATCATCAGCACCAGCACCGAGACGGTGGCGATAATGCCCGCGATCACGCCCTTGCGGATCGAATCGGCGCCGAGTTCGGGGGTCACCGTGCGTTCCTCGACCACCGCCATCTTCACCGGCAGGGCGCCCGAACGCAGCGAAATCGCCAGCGCGTTGGCACTCGCCACGCTGAAGCTGCCCGAAATCTGCGCGCTGCCGCCAAGGATCGGTTCGTTGATCGACGGCGCCGACAGCACCTTGCCGTCGAGCACCATCGCGAAACGCTTGCCGACGCTCTGCGACGTCACCTTGGCAAAGGTGCTCGATCCGCCCGAATCGAACCGGATCGAAACGACCGGCTGATTGCTCTGCTGGTCAAAGTCCTGCTTGGCGTTGATCAGCTGTTCGCCGCTGATCATCACCTGACGGCGCAGCACTTCGAACGCCGCGCCATTGCCCTCGCCCTCGGCATAGGGGATGATCTCGCTGCCCACCGGCACACGGCCCGCGGCGGCTTCGGCGGGGTCGGCGTTGGCATCGACCATGCGGAACTCGAGGCGCGCGGTCTTGCCGATCAGTTCCTTGAGTGCCGCCGGATCCTGCAAACCGGGGACCTGCACGACCACACGGTCGGTGCCCTCGCGGATGATCGTCGGTTCGCGCGTGCCCAGCGCGTTGACGCGCTTGTCGATGATATCGCGCGCCGTATCCATTGCGTTCGCCACCGCCTGCGCCTGCCCGGCGCTGGTCGGGGTCATCACGATACGCGTCGAATCGACAACATTGATGGTCCAGTCGCGCTGGCCGGTCATCTGCGCGCCGCGCGTCTCGCTGAACAGCCGCTCGCGGGCTTCATCGAGCTTCGCGAGGTCGCGAACGAGGAAGCTGATCTTGCCGCCTGCCGTCGACAATTCGCCGATCGCGATATCGTCGTCGGGCCCGCTTGCGCCGCGCATCGCGGTGCGCACGGTCTTCTCCATATTCGCCAGCTGCGTCTTGCGCAGATCGGCGATATCCGCCTCGAGCAGCAAGTGGCTGCCGCCGGCAAGGTCGAGGCCCAAATTGACCTTCGCCTGCAGGAAAGACGGCAAACTGTTCAGCGTCTTTTCGGGAAGGAAGCTGGGGATGGAGAAGATGACGCCAAGCAGCAGGATGATGCTGATGCCGATGGTCTTCCAGCGCGGGAAATCGAGCATAGTCTAAAAGTCCGATAACAAGAGCGGGGCCACGGCGACCGCGGCCTCCGCCGCGTCAGTCGTTGGCGGGCTTGCCACCGGGCTGCAGAACGTCGGCCAGGGTCGACTTGACGACCTTGATCTTCACGCCCTGCGCGATTTCGACGTCGGCGTAATCGTCATCGACGCGTGTCACCTTGCCGACGATCCCGCCGCCGGTCACGACCTGGTCGCGCGGCTTCACCGCCGCGACCTTGGCGCGATGTTCCTTCGCGCGCACCTGCTGCGGACGGATCAGGAAGAACCAGAATACGGCAAAGATCAGCAGATAGGGAACCAGCATCAGGAAACCGGCAGCCCCGCCGCCCGATCCGGCCGCCTGGGTCAGAAGCAATTGCGTCGACATCGATGAAAAACTTTCCGTTCGAGGGCGCGCCCGTTCCCGCGGAACCGGCACGCAAATATGGCGCGGCGCCTATCACGCAGGGGACTTGCGCGCAACCAGTCGCTGCGCCCCGCCCCCCTTGGCAAGCGCCGCCGAAATGGGAATGATGGCCGCCAGATCAACCCCGTCGCGTCGATCGAGCCGATTACAGGCCATCCCCGCTTGCATCGCCCGTCAACCCGCGCTAGGGGCCTCGCCTGCCCAACAGGGCCGGTCGGGACGTAGCGCAGCCTGGTAGCGCATCACACTGGGGGTGTGGGGGTCGGAGGTTCGAATCCTCTCGTCCCGACCAAATTTATCTGACAATCTGACAGCATGACTCCGCCATCGGGGATGGACGGGGCCACCCGTCGGCGCCCGCAGAGCGGCGCATCGGCGCGCATGAAGGAAAGCGGAGGACGATGCAGGTCAGCCTATTGATCGTCGCGGCCGCCTTTCTGACCTCCATCCTTTCGGGTGTGTTCGGCATGGCGGGCGGCCTCATCTTCATGGGCGTGCTTGCCTGGACCCTGCCCGTCACCACCGCCCTTGCTCTCCATGGCGTCATCCAGTTCGCCTCGAACAGCTGGCGCGTCCTGCTGCACCGGGCGCATGTCGCCTGGCGCGTCCTGCTGTGGTTCGGGATCGGTGCCGCGGCTGCTGTCGGCTTTTTCTCGCTGGTGATTTTCGCGCCGACCAAATTCTATGTTTTTCTCGGACTCGGCCTGATGCCCATCCTTGTCTGGTTGCCCGAACGCTGGCTATCGCTCGACGCAACCAATCGCTGGCACGCTCTCGGCGGTGGATTTGTCTCGACCGGGATCGCCCTTGTCTCGGGCGTATCCGGCCCGGTGACCGACCTCCTGTTCATCCACACGAAGCTCAACCGGCATCAGGTCGTCGCGACCAAGGCGGTCATGCAGGCCATGGGCCATGCAGCCAAAATCCTCGTCTACGGCGCCTTGCTACTGGGCACGGCGGCGCGCGCGATCATCCCGCTGCCGGTCACCGCCATCGCGATCATCGCGTCGATGGCCGGGATCATGGTCGGCGGCGCGATCCTCGACCGCATCAGCGACGCGCATTTCCGCGCCAGCCGCCGCTGGATCGTCACAATCATCGGTGCGACCTTCCTGTTTCAGGCCATCCAGATCGCGGTCGCCTGAGGCGGCATTCCGGTCCCGGAATGCCGCCTCGCCCGCCTCAGCTCGCCTCTTGCGGTGTGGCCTGCGGCTCTTCCTGCGGCGGCGGCATGGCGCGCGCCTTCTGCCTTGCTTCCAGTTCCGCCTTGTCGATCACGCCATCGCCGTTGGCGTCGATATGTTTGATGAAGGCGTCGACCTTTTCCGGCGAAGCCAGGGTCGGATCGCCTTGCCGCTGAGCGCGCATTTCGGACATTTTGGTGATCTCGGCCTTGTCCAGCTTGCCATCGCCGTTCGCGTCGATCATCGCGAACATGCGCCCGCCGTCCTGCGGCGGCTGCGCAGCGGCAATCGCCGGAATGGCGAGGCCGAGCGAAGCGGCGATCATCGTCAATTTCTTCATATATCGTCCTTTTGGTCATGTTCGGCGAGCACGCCGGTACGCCCCGGCGCGGACATGGCATCTCGCGTGTCGCAAAACTATGGCAACGGGACTCGGCTCATCACGGTTTGAGCACAACCTTCCCCACCACCTCGCGCCGTTCCAGCATCGCGAAACCTTCGCGCCAGTCCTCAAGCTCCAGCACGGCATGGACGTGGGGGCGAATCGTCCCCTCCGCCGCCAGCGCATCGATCGCCGCAACATTCTCCGCGCCACGCTCGGGAAAGCGCCGGCCATATTCGCCCGCGCGCACCCCGACGACCGAGAAGCCCTTGATCAACGGCATGTTCACCGACACCTCCGGAATGCGCCCCGACGCAAAGCCGATGACGAGCAGCCGCCCGCCGAACGCGATGCAGCGCGTCGATTCGTCAAAGACGTCGCCGCCAACGGGGTCGAAGATCACATCGGCGCCCCTGCCCCCGGTCCGGGCCTTTACCTCCTCACGAAACCCCGGATCGGCGGCGATCAGCGCATCGGGGGCATATAGTCCGGCGATGGCATCGCGCTTCGCCGCGCTGCTTGCCGCCGCGATCACGCGCGCGCCAAGCGCCTGGGCCAGATCGACCGTCGCCAGCCCGACCCCGCCCGCCGCGCCATGGACGAGCACCCATTCACCGGGCTCGACCCGCGCACAGCGAACCAGCGCGACATAGGCGGTGAGATAGGCGACGGCATAAGCCGCCGCCGCGTCCCACGACAATCGTTCGGGCTTTTGCCGCAGCGCCCCCGCTGGTACGACGCAATATTCGGCCATCGCGCCGAACCGGTTGCCGCCGATCACGGCATCGCCAACCGCCCACCCCGTCACCCCGTCGCCCAGCGCATCGACCTCGCCCGCAAATTCCAGCCCCGGCACGAACGGCAGATCGGGTTTCAGCTGATAGCCCCCGCCCGTCATCAACAGATCGGGGAAATTCACCGCTGCGGCGCGCACGCGCACGCGTACCTCTCCCGGTCCGGGCGCGGGAACGGCCAGATCGACGAGCGAAGCGCCAGCATGATCGGGCAGTAATTCACACACCTGCAACGCCCGCATGCCGAAAACCCTTTCCTACAATATTCCAATATGGTTCGTTTTATCTGTTCAACAAACCACAGGAGCGACTCATGCCACGACACGACCCATCGGCCTCCGACGCCGACGCATTGATCGACGCCGTCATCGACCGCGAAGGCCGATATGTAAACCACCCCGCCGACCGGGGCGGGCCCACTTGCTGGGGGATCACCGAAGCGGTCGCACGCGCGCAGGGCTATGCCGGCGCGATGCGCGACCTGCCGCGAAGCGAAGCGGCGAGCATCTACCGCCGCCTCTATTGGCTGCGCCCAGGTTTCGACAAGGTTGCGCTGCGCGCGCCGAAGATCGCAGCAGAGCTGTTCGACACCGGCGTCAACATGGGCATCGGCACCGCGGCGGGCTTCCTCCAGCGCGCGCTCAATGCCCTCAACCGCGCCGCGCGCGACTATCCCGATATTGCGGTCGATCGCGATGTCGGAGCCCGCACGCTGTCTGCGCTCGACGGCTTCCTGAAAGCACGCGGCAAAGACGGTGAAACCGTCCTCCTCCGCGCGATGGAGGCGCTGCAGGGCGAACGCTACATCGCGCTCGCCGAACGCCGCCCCAGCCAGGAGGCCTTTCTCTACGGCTGGCTCGCGGGCCGCATCGGCGAGCACTGACCGCCCGCGTGGACAACTTTAGCAACTTTCAGGACAAGGACATTGGCATATGAGCATCATCGAAGGCCTGATCGGCCCCATCGCCAAGCTGATCGACAAGATCATCCCCGACCCCGAAGCGCGCGACCGCGCCAAGCTCGAACTCCTCAAAATGGAGGGCAGCCAGGAAATGGAAGCGATCCGCACCCGGATGACCGCGATCGTCGCCGAAGCGAACAGCGCCGACCCGTGGACTAGCCGCGCGCGGCCCAGCTTCCTCTATGTCATGTATGTCCTGCTGCTGTGGGCGATCCCGATGGGCTTGGTCGCTGCGGCCCGCCCCGAAATGGCCAAGGGCATCGCCGACGGCATGAACGCCTATCTCGCCGGCATCCCGGAGCCGCTCTACGCGCTCTTTGGTACGGGGTATCTGGGATATACGGCGGCCAGGGCTTGGGGGAAGTCCCGGGGAATTGAAGGCTGATCTCTCTTCCGTTCGTGCTGAGCTTGTCGAAGCACCGTTCTTTCGTTCAAGAAAAACGGCCCTTCGACAGGCTCAGGGGGAGCGGATTCAGGAGGCAGTGCCCTCCACCACCCCAGCCAAATTCGCGAGCGAGCTGTTCAGCCCCTCCACATGATCCTTGGCCGAAATCCCGGGCGGCACATGATGCGCGTCGATCGTGACCAGCGTGCCGCCGCTTTGCCGCGACAGGCACCAATGCATCGCCATCGTCCCTGAAAAGCGCGGGTCGTCGGATACGAACTCGACCTCCCATATGATCAGCTGGCCGTCATCCAGCGTCGGAATATACACCTCGACGACATCGCTGTCGTCGTCGCCTTTGGTCTCGATATCCGCATCGGCGAACGTCAGCCGCATCAGAAAGCCGCCGCCGGGACGCAGGTCTACATGCTCGAATTCGCCCGTCGCCCCGTCTGGCGGCAACCATTGCGCGAGCTTCGTTTCGCTGGTGAAGGCCGAAAAGACATCGACCAGCGGCGCCGCGATCAGCCGTTCGGCATGATCGGTGCGCCGCGTCTTCTTGGTCGGTTTCAAGCGAGTGCGGCTTTGACCGCCGCGACGGCATCATTCGCCGCGTTGCCGTTCGGGCCGCCGCCCTGTGCCATGTCGGGCCGTCCGCCGCCGCCCTGTCCGCCAAGCGCCGCAACCGCCGCTTTGACAAGATCGACCGCGCTGAGGCTGCCCGTCTTGTCGTCGGTCACTCCGACCGCAACCGACGCGCGGCCGTCATTGACCGCAACCAGCATCGCCACGCCGCTTCCGACCTGCTTCTTCAACCCATCGACCGTGCCGCGCAGATCCTTGGGATCAAGCCCGTCGACGACCTGCGCGATGAACGCGGTCTCGCCGACCTGCTCGACCGCCGGCCCCGCCGCAGCACCGCCGCCGCCCATCGCCAGTGCCTTTTTGGCGTCAGCAAGTTCGCGCTCGGCCTTCTTCAGCGCCTCGGCAAGCTGCGCCACACGCGCCGGCACATCGTCGGGCGATGTCTTGAGCGCCGCCGCCGCCGCCTTCAACGCCTCGTCGCGGCCATTGAGCCAGACGCGCGCCGCATCGCCGGTCAGCGCCTCGATACGCCGCACCCCGGAAGAGACGGCGCTTTCGCTGACGATTTTAAGCAATGCGATGTCGCCAAGCGCGCGAACGTGCGTCCCGCCGCAAAGCTCGACCGAATAGTGATGGTCGTCCGCTGCGCCCATGGAGAGCACCCGCACCTCGTCGCCATATTTCTCGCCGAACAGCGCCAGCGCACCCGCCGCGACCGCGTCATCGGGGGTCATCAGCCGCGTCGTCACCGCATCGTTGCCGCGGATTTGCGCGTTCACATCGGCTTCGATGCCGGCAATCTCCCCGGCGCTCAGCGCCTTGGGATGCGAGAAGTCGAAGCGGAAACGATCCTCGGCAACGAGGCTGCCCTTCTGCGTCACATGGCCGCCCAGCCGGTTGCGGAGCGCTGCGTGCAGCAGGTGCGTTGCGCTGTGATTGGCGCGGATCCGGTCGCGCCGTGCGGCATCGACGGTCAATTGCACCGTGTCGCCTACCTTGAGGCTGCCCGCCTCAAGCTTTGTGTGATGCGCGTGCAGCCGTCCGAGCGGCTTCGCGGTGTCGCTGACCGACGCCTTGGCGCCCGCCAACGTTGCGATCGTGCCACTGTCGCCCATCTGGCCGCCGCTCTCGCCATAAAAGGGCGTCTGGTTGGTCAGCACGACCAGTTCGTCGCCCGCCTTCGCCTCATCGACCGACGCGCCATCCTTGACGAGCGCGATCACCTGGCCCTCGCCCGATGTCGCGCCATAGCCGGTGAATTCGGTACCGCCCTGCGTTTCTGCGATGTCGTACCAGATCTCGTCCGATGCCTTTTCGCCGCTGCCCTTCCACGCCGCGCGCGCCGCCGCCTTCTGTTGCGCCATCGCTGCGTCGAAGCCTGCGCGATCAACCGAGATATCGTGCGTGCGCAAGGCATCTTCGGTCAGATCATAGGGGAAGCCGAAGGTGTCGTAGAGCTTGAACGCGACCTCGCCGGGCAGCGTCGCTCCCGCTCCCATGCCCACCGTCGCCTCGTCGAGCAGCCGCAGCCCCTTGTCGAGCGTCTGACGGAACTTGGTTTCTTCACGCTCGAGCGTCTCGGCAATCAGCGGCTGCGCGCGGATCAGCTCGGGATAGGCGGCGCCCATCTCGGCTGTCAGCGACGGCAACAGCCGGTACATCAGCGGATCCTTGGCGCCGAGCAGATGTGCATGGCGCATCGCGCGGCGCATGATCCGGCGCAGCACATAGCCGCGGCCTTCGTTCGACGGCAGCACGCCATCGGCGACGAGGAAGCTCGATGCGCGAAGATGGTCGGCGATCACGCGGTGGCTCGCCTGCGTCGCCCCCTCGGCAGGAACCCCGGTCAGGTCGACCGACGCCGCGATCAGCGCCTTGAACGTATCGGTGTCATAATTGTCGTGAACGCCCTGCAACACCGCCGCGACGCGCTCCAGCCCCATGCCGGTGTCGATGCTGGGCCGCGGCAGGTCGATCCGGTCACCCGGCGCGCGCTGGTCGTATTGCATGAAGACCAGGTTCCAGATCTCGACGAACCGGTCGCCGTCCTCTTCGGGCGATCCCGGGGGGCCGCCCCAGATGTGGTCGCCATGATCATAGAAGATTTCGCTGCACGGCCCGCACGGACCGGTGTCGCCCATCGACCAGAAATTGTCGCTCGTCGCGATGCGGATAATCCGCTCCTCGGGCAGGCCCGCGATCTTCTTCCACAGGTCGAACGCCTCGTCGTCGGTGTGATAGACGGTGACCGTCAGCCTCTCGGGCGCGAGACCCCAGGTCTTGGTAATCAGCGTCCAGGCATGATGGATCGCCTGTTCCTTGAAATAGTCGCCGAAGGAAAAATTCCCGAGCATTTCAAAGAAGGTGTGATGACGCGCCGTAAAGCCCACATTGTCGAGGTCGTTGTGCTTGCCGCCGGCGCGCACGCACTTCTGCGACGAAGCCGCGGTGCTGTACGGCCGCGTTTCCAGCCCGGTGAAGACATTCTTGAACGGCACCATCCCGGCGTTGACGAACATCAACGTCGGGTCATTATACGGCACCAGCGGCGCCGAAGCTTCGATATGGTGGCCCGTCCCCCCGAAATAGTCGAGGAACGAGCGGCGAATGTCGTTGGTCGATGTCATGCGCGCGAATTAGGCATTTTGCGGCGACGCGACAAGGTGATTAGTGTCGATGACCATCATCGGCACAATCGGTCAGAAATTGGTGGCGATCCCCTTGCCCAGATAGCAGGGCAACTGGCGCAGGACGTCGGCCTTGGGCACGCCCTCTTCGATCAGGTCGGCTGGCACTTCGGACGTGTCGGTGCGCACCACCGTCCAGCCGTCAGCGGGCGTAGCGCGGTGAACGACGATATAGCCGCAATCCATCGCCTTGTCCTTGCGATCGCCGCGAAAATCGAAGGCGGCGTAAAGCCCCGGCGGCTGCCCCGCCGGGTCGAGATACCAGCTGAGGCGCAGGAGACGGATCGTCCCGTCGGCCCACAGCATCGGGCGCTTGCGCAGGTTCATTTCCCACTCGAGCCGCGGGTTCGATGCCTGGAACGACAGGCGCAGCATCGCATAGGCGCTCTCATATTCGCGTTTCGCCAGCGCCATCGTATAGGCCGCAAGGCGATCGATGGCCCCTTCCTCGTCGATCGGCGCCGGCTTGAAAATCACGCCGTCGGGGGCGATGACCTCGCGCTCGACTTCGGGCGCGACGGTCGGCGGCGCCGCAAGCACAACGGGACTACCGGCAATCAGCGTCGCAGCCGCGATCAGGACGCGGACGCGAGCCCACCGATCAATAGCCATAATAGGCGCCGCCTTTTTGGCGCGCGCGCTGCCAGGCGGGGCGGACATGGCACGCGTTCACGAATCCCGCGAGCTTCGGATAGCGCGGCGCCATGCCCTGCATGATCGCGATTTCGGCCGGGAAACTCAGCATGATATCCGCCGCCGACAGGCTGTCGCCGATGAAGTGTCCGTTGTCGCCGACACGGCTTTCCATATAGGCGAAATGCGCGTCGAGCTGTTGCGCGATGCGCGGCTCGATCGGCGCCGCCGCTTCGCCGAGGCGCGCCGTATAAAGGCGCAGCAGGATCGGGGTCATCGCCGATCCTTCGGCGAAATGCAGCCATTCGAGATGGCTGATGTGATCGTCGGTGCCGCGCTCGGGAACAAGGGAAGCACCACCGTGCCGCTCGCACAGATATTCGGTAATCGCGCCCGATTCGGTGATGGCGCGCCCGTTATCCTCAATTACCGGCGACTTTCCGAGCGGATGAATCGCGATCAGTTCGGGCGGCGCGAGGTTGGTCACCGGATCGCGGTCGTAATATTTGACCTCGTACGGCGCGCCGATTTCCTCGAGCAACCACAGGATACGCTGCGAGCGGCTGTTGTTCAGATGGTGGACAATGAGGGTCACGGGGCGTTCTCCTTGTGGAATCAGTTTTTGTGGGGGCCGTTGCGGTCGATCAGTGCCGCAAGCTCGCGAACGAGCTTGGCGCCAAGAATCGCAGTCACACCACCGGTATCGCGGCCAGGATGAAGCTCGACGATATCAGCACCAACGATCGGTGCGGTCTGTTTGTGCAGCACGGCAAGAATTTCACGCACCGTCAGCCCACCAGGCTCGGGATGCGCGACCCCGGGCGCTGCGGACGGGTCGATGCCGTCGAGGTCGATCGAAATATAGAGGGGCCCTTCAAGCACCGGCACCCGATCGGGGGCAAAGCCTGCCATCGGGATAATCTCGACCCCGAACCGTGTTGCCTGCTCGCGGCAGTGACGGTTGAGGGTTCTTATTCCGACCTGCACCAGTCGCGCCGCGTGGCCCGCCTCGCAAATACGCGCGAAGGGCGAGGCATGGCTGCGCGGATTGCCGGCGAAATCGTCGTAGAGATCGGGGTGCGCATCGAAATGGAGGATATTGACCGGCCCAAAGCAGGTCGCCGCGGCTTCGACGAGCGGAAAGGTCACCGCATGGTCGCCGCCAAGCGCGAACGGCACCTCGCCATCTTCGTGCAGCATGGCGACGTGACGGCGGATAGCGGCATCGTCGCGCACCGTATCTTCGGTCAGCGGCAGATCGCCATCGTCGGCGAAGGCGATGTCGGTACCGATCTCGGGCCCGAGTTCGCTCGCCATATTGCCGCGATCGCTCCAAAGCGCTGCGCGGATCGCGCTCGGCCCCGCGGCGGCTCCCCGTTCGAAGCTGCTGTTGATGTCGGTGGGGAGGCCGAAAAGGCGGATCGCAGGCATCTGCCGCTTGTAACCGTTGGCCGAGGCGGCGCAAGGATCAACGGCGGGCGGGCCGACCTGCGGGGAGAGGGAAGTGCAGGTACAAGGGGCATGAGGCCCGCCGCCGTCGGCCGGCCGGTTCGAGCAGGCGAACCGGCCGGTTGGCCATTAGTTGGCGTCGTCGCCCTCATCGTCGGGCCCGGCCATCATTTCCTCGGCGACCGCCTCAGTCCGGGCGCGAATCGCGGTTTCAAGCCGCTCCATCAGTTCCGGATTGTCCTTGAGGAAGGTTTTCGAATTTTCGCGGCCCTGACCGATACGGATCGAATCATAGCTGAACCAAGCGCCCGATTTCTCGACAATGCCGGCTTTGACTCCCAGATCGAGAATCTCGCCGATCTTCGAAATGCCCTGGCCATACATGATGTCGAACTCGACCTGCTTGAACGGCGGCGCGACCTTGTTCTTCACAACCTTCACACGGGTGGTGTTACCGACGATCTCGTCGCCATTCTTGATCTGACCGGTACGGCGGATGTCGAGACGGACCGAGGCGTAGAATTTGAGCGCATTACCGCCAGTCGTGGTTTCGGGGTTACCGTACATCACGCCGATTTTCATGCGCAGCTGGTTGATAAAGATCACCATGCAGCGCGAGCGGCTGATCGAGCCGGTGAGCTTGCGCAGCGACTGCGACATCAGACGCGCCTGCAAACCGACGTGACTATCGCCCATCTCGCCTTCGATTTCGGCGCGCGGCACGAGCGCAGCAACCGAGTCGACCACAAGCACGTCGATCGCATTCGAACGCACGAGCGTGTCGACGATTTCGAGTGCCTGCTCACCGGTATCGGGCTGCGACACGATGAGCTCGTCGATGTTGACGCCCAGCTTGCGCGCATAGACCGGGTCGAGCGCATGTTCGGCGTCGACGAAGGCGACCGTGCCGCCACCCTTCTGCGCCTCTGCGAGCGTGTGCAGCGCGAGCGTGGTCTTGCCCGAACTTTCGGGACCGTAGATTTCGATGACGCGCCCACGCGGTAAGCCGCCTACGCCCAGGGCGATGTCGAGGCCGAGCGAGCCAGTCGAGATCGACTCGACCTGCATCGTTTCCTTCGAGCCCAATTTCATTACCGAGCCCTTGCCAAAGGCGCGATCGATCTGCGCGAGCGCTGCATCGAGCGCCTTCTGCCTATCCGTGCTGTTCACTGATTTCCCCGATTCGACGAGTGATAATTGTCCGGCCATGACCGTACCCTTCCTGCTCTAAAGCGAAGGCAGAGCCATCGCAACGCCGGAACTTTGTACTTTATTTGTTCCATCGGAACAAGACGGGAACAAAAGAAAAATATGCTCTTGGGAAAGCGCACTATTCCCGCGAGAACTCGTCCAACGCCACCTCGATATCGCTGATACGAAACGGCTTGGTGATCAATCGCCGATGCGCGTGTGCCGGCGGAATGACGTCACCCCCACCCGACGTAAAGGCAAAAGGAATGCCGCGTTCGGCTAGCGCGTCGGCGACGGGCCAACCCTTTTCGTCGCCGAGATTGATGTCGACGAGCGCACCTGCAAGCGGCTCGGCGGCGATGAGCGCGAGCGCCTCTTCGTTGCTTGTCGCCTGAGCGGGTTCGGGCAAGTCGAGCGCATCAAACATATCGACGAGCATCATGCCGATCAGCACATCGTCTTCTACGAGAAGGATGCGGTTACTACTGACCATTGGGCACCCGGTGCGCGGCATCATCAAGCGCCGCAGACGTCGCTTCGGCCAGTTGCGCGACAGAGAAGGGTTTGGGCAAGAAGGCAACATCGTCGATGTCGATTGACTGGCGAAGCTGCTCCTCGGCATAGCCCGACATGAACAATATCGGCAGGTCGGGCCGTTTGGCGCGCATCGCGCGCACCATCGCAGGTCCGTCCATCGTTGGCATCACGACGTCGCTGATGATCAAATCGACCTTCTCCATCTGGGCAAAACGTTCGAGCCCCTCTTCACCTTGCGAGGCGGTCACGACGGTATAGCCTGCGCGCGTCAGGGCGCGTTCCGCCACGGCGCGTACCATATCCTCATCCTCGACGAGCAGGATCGTCCCCGTACCCCATTGGCTTTTCTTCGGCTTGACCGGCGGCGGAACGACCACAGGCGTATCGCCGTCGGCCCGGTGCACGGGAAGATAGATCGAAAAGCTCGTCCCCTGCCCTGGCTTGCTGTCGGCGAAGATGAAGCCCGCCGACTGCTTGATGATCCCGTATACGGTCGACAGGCCGAGGCCGGTGCCTTTGCCCACATCCTTGGTCGTAAAAAAGGGTTCGAAGATTTTCGGCAGCACATCGGCGGGAATGCCCGTTCCGGTGTCGCGGACCTTCAGTGCGCAATAGTCGGCGGGGGTCATGAATTCATTGCCCATCTGCCGCACTTCGGCGGCTGAAACCGGATACGTCTCGATTGTCAGCGTCCCTCCGCCGGGCATCGCATCGCGCGCATTGACGGCAAGGTTGATGATCACCTGTTCGAGCTGACCGGGGTCGGCGCGCACGGCACCCAGCCCGCGCCCGTGATGCACCGACAGCTGGACCGTTTCGCCGATAAGCCGCTTCAGCAGATGCGACACCTCCGAAATCACGTCGGGCAGCTGCAATATCTGCGGCCGCAGCGTCTGCTGCCGCGAAAAAGCGAGCAATTGCCGGGTCAGGCTGGCGGCACGATTGGCATTGCTGCGAATCTGCTGAATATCGTCATAATCGCTGTCGCCCGGCGTATGGCGCATCAGCATCAGATCACAGGCGCCAAGAACGGCGGTCAGAATGTTGTTGAAATCATGCGCAACGCCGCCGGCGAGCTGCCCCACAGCCTGCATCTTCGATGCCTGCGCGACCTGGCGCTTCAGGCGCGATTCCTCGCTCGAATCCTTGAGACTGAGCAATACCGCGGCCTCGCCCAGCCCGCGCACGCCGACGACGCGCATCGAGACCGGATCGCCACTTTGCCCGGCGAGGCGGATCGACAGATCGCCGCCGACCTGTTGCCCGCTGCTGTGGCGACGGATCATATCGGCAAGCGCGCCCTTGTCCTCGCCCACGACGATGTCGCCGGGATAGCGCGGCATCTTGCCTTCCGGGAGGCTTGCAGCCCGTACAAAAGCGCGGTTCATATAAAGGAAGCGCCCGTCGCGATCGACCATCGCGAGCCCGAAGGGAAGCAGCGACAGCAGCGTTTCGACATAGGTCTGTGCAGTGCCGCGATCAGCGGGCCCCATCTCCTCGTCGAGCATCGCCAGCAGCACCGGCGTGTTGCTGTCGGCGGGGGCAAGCGGGATCTGAAGCATCCGCACCGGAGTCGCGCGATCGCCTTCGCGTGCGAAATAAAGCGCGCCGCCGTCGTCGAGCCGGATCATGGCGGCGACGTCGCGCCCCGCATAATGGCTGGCGTCATCCTCCCCCAGCGCGCGGAGCAGGAAAGCCTGATTGGCGACACGCAATCGTCCTTCGGCGCTGACCAACGCCGTCATCACCCCGGCATGCCCCAGCGTTCGACCGGCCGGGCCGTCGAGATGGCGGACGACTTCAGCCGCGAGGTCGAGCCGTTCGAGCGCGGAGAAGCGCCAGACGAGATAATCCTCTGCCTGACCCGTCCGCGTAACCTGCGCACGTAATTGCAGTGGGCCGATCGCAATATCGTCAGCGCGCCCCTCGCCGTCGCGCCACGCCACGCGGCCCGCGTTCTTCAGCACATCGGCGCCGCGCCCTTCGAGCGGTAGGCCCGGCGGTGTGACGAAACCGTTGAACCACGTGCCGAACAGGTCGTTCGCGCACACCATCCGGCCGGCGCGGTCGGTGACGGCGATGGCAACATCGTCGTGATTGACCGCCTGACGCAGCATCGTCCAGTCGGGCAGCGCCGCCTCGCCTCCGACTGCGGCAGGAAACAACCGGCGCGCAAGCAGAACGCCACCCGTCGCGACAGCGAGCCCGGCCATAAAGCCAGCAACCAGAATGGTGTCGCTCGTCGCCCAGAACAACAATGCCGCCGACAGCAGCGCCAGGCCGCCGAGGAGCGCCATATCGACACGCGACAGGCGCGCCGGGGCCATCAGCGGCCCGGCAGGCCCGGCCCCCCTGATGAAATCACCATCAGCGAAGGGCAGGCTTTGCGCGGTCAACGATAGACTTTCTTTTCAGCGCATCACCAGATGCGAACGCGATCCTTGGGCGCCAGATAAAGCTTCTGGCCTTCCTTGATCTGATAGGCCTTATACCAAGGGTCCAGATTGCGCGAGACCCAAGTCCGCTGGATCGAGGGTGAATGCGGATCAGTCGTGATTCGTTGCGACAAATTCTGTTCGCGATAGTTCCGCCGCCACACCTGCGCCCAGCCAAGGAAGAAGCGCTGATCACCGGTCAGCCCGTCGATCACTGGCGCTTCCTTGCCGCCGAGCGAAGTCCTATATGCATCATAAGCGACCGTCAGCCCCGCAAGGTCCCCGATATTCTCACCCAGCGTGAAATTGCCATCGAGCTTCTCGCCGGGCAGCACTTCATAAGCGCTATATTGCGCGATTAGCGCCTTGCCTGCGGCCTCGAACGCCGCGACGTCGGCCGGGGTCCACCAGTCGGCAAGCTTGCCGGTCTCGTCATATTTCGCGCCCTGATCGTCGAAATGATGGCTGACCTCATGGCCGATCACCGCGCCGATGCCGCCATAATTCACCGCTGCGTCCGCGTGGGGGTCGAAAAAGGGCGGCTGCAGGATCGCAGCGGGGAAGACGATCTCGTTCATTCCGAAATTGGCATAGGCATTGATCGTCATCGGCGTCATGAACCATTCCCAGCGGCGGATCGGTCCGCCGAGATGGCCGATATTATCGTCATGCGCGAACTGGTTCGACCGCAGCGCGTTGCCGAACAGATCGTCGGCGCGGATTTCCAGCTTGCTGTAATCTTTCCACTGATCGGGATAGCCGATCTTGGTGGTGAAATTGGCAAGCTTCTTCCGTGCCTTGACCTTCGTCGCCGGCTGCATCCACGCCAGCCCGTCGATCCGGCTCCCCATGGAGGCCAGGACATTCTTCACCAGCGTATCCATTGCCGCTTTGGTTTCGGGCGGAAAATATTTCGCGACATAATCCTTGCCCACCGCGTCGCCAAGGTTGCCCGTCGTGAAATCGACGCCGCGCTTCCAGCGCTCTTCCATCTGCGGCGTGCCCGACAGCGCGGTGCTGTAGAAGGAGAAGGTTTCCTGAGCCACAGCGTCAGGCAAGACACCCGAAAACCCGTCGAGGCTGCGTACGATCAGCAGGTCGCGGATCACCGCGAGCGGCGCACCGGCAAGCAGCTTCGCTTCGCCCGTGAAGGCGCTCGGCTGCGATACAATCAGCGTGTCTTCCTTGACCCCGAGACCGCGGATGAAGGTCGGCCAATCGAAGCCGGGTGCCGCCTTCGCAAGTTCGGCGATCGTCATCTTGTTATAGGCCTTGGTCGCATCACTGCTGTCGTTCTTGTCCCAATGGACCGTCGCGACCTGCTTTTCGAAATCGTAGATCGCCTTGGCGCGCGCCGGAGCATTGGCTTCGCCTGCGAGCGTCAGGACATTTTCGAGATGCTTGAGGTACGCCGCCTGCAGCGCCGTGTTGCGCTCGTTTTCCTTCAGGTAGAAATCGCGGTCGGGCATGCCGATGCCGCCCTGGAAGATGATATAGGTATAGACGTCGGGATTCTTGTCGTCCTGCCCGACATAGCCGCCGAAGAAATGCTGAACACCGCTGCGGTCGGCTTCGGCGAGCAGCGCGGCAAGACCCGGCTTTTCGACGGCGCGGATCTTGTTCAGCCACGGCTGGATCGGCGCGAGCCCCTTGGCCTCGACCGTCGCCGTGTCGAGATAGGATGCATAGGCGCGGCCGATCATGCTGTTCGGGTCGCCCTTGGCGGCGTCGAGGATTTCACGCGTGCGCGTCTGCGACAGGTCGTTGAGTGCGGTGAACATGCCGTAGTTCGACTTGTCGTCAGGAATCGGAGTGTTCTTTGCCCAGGTGCCGTTCGCGTAGGTATAGAAATCGTCGCCCGGCTGGACGCTCTTGTCCATGCCCGACAGGTCGAAGCCGAAATCGCCGATTTCGGGTTTCGCGGCGGTCGTAGCAGTTGCGGCCTTTTCCTGTGCGGTGGCCGGAACGGCGGCGAGCATCAGCGCGCCAAGCGCGGCGGTCGCCATCAGGCGCGAAGAAATATGCAGAGTCATGATATTCCCCAGTTCTCAATTTAAAGCAAAAAACTGCGCCGCTCATGCGTGGCGCAGATTAGCGATGAGACAGCTATACGCTTGCTGTTTGGGGGTTCAACCGGCGGCTGTGTCGCTGGTCGATGACTCATGTCGTTGGTCGCGCGCGCGCTGCAATTTGCGCCGCCAGCGAAGCCGTATCCAGTTATCCCAGAAGATCGAGGCAAGCACATAACCGACGACCGCCGAAACGACCGATATCACAAACAGTCCCGCGAGCATCGCGGGCGCGGCATCTGAAAAGACCCAGCGCGCCCATTCGCCCGCCGACGCGCCATGCTCGATCATAGCCGAGAAGGTTGCGCTATTGGCATGGAGCCCGAACAGCCAGTCACCCAGCCACACCGATGCGATGATGATAAACGGCGTCGTCACCGGATTGGACAGGAAAGTCATCGCCGCGCCGATCGGGATATTCGCGCGCACGGGCAGCGCAAGCAGCGCGACGCCCAATATCTGAACGCCGGGGATCAGGAAAAAGATGCCGACGAACAGCCCGAGCGCTGTGCCGCGCGGCACCGATGTGCGGGTAAAGCGCCACAAATGGCTGTGTGCAACGCGGTGCGCGAAGGGCTTTACGAAACGGCTCGCGAGCAGTTCTTCGCGCGTCGGCGAATTGCGGCGGATCCAGTTCATCACCGCCGCTTTGTCCCGGGGTTTGCCGTCGCTCACCCGCGCTCTTTCATCAACCGCTGCTTGTCGCGTTTCCAGTCGCGTTCCTTGATCGACTCCCGCTTGTCGTGCGCCTTCTTGCCTTTGGCGAGCGCCAACTCGACCTTGGCGCGGCCGCGGCTGTTGAAATAGACCGAGAGCGGGACCAGCGTCATGCCCTGCCGCGCAACACCTGCGTACATCTTGTTGATTTCGCGGCCGCTGAGCAGCAGCTTGCGCGGGCGCTTGGGTTCGTGATTGTGGCGGTTGCCATGGCTGAATTCGGGGATGTTGCTGTTGATCAGCCACACCTCATTGCCCTTCACCTCGGCATAGCTTTCGGCAATCGTGCCTTCGCCAAAGCGAAGCGATTTGACCTCGGTCCCCTGCAACGCAATCCCCGCCTCGAACACCTGTTCGATGGCAAAGTCGAACCGCGCGCGCCGGTTCTCGGCGACGACTTTCTTCTTGTCGAATTCGGCGGCAGACTGGGGACGAGCCATTATGGGACCTAAATTACTCCGGCCGCGGACAGCGCGGCATCGACGGCGGCGCGCGATGCATCGTTCGCCGGGATGATAGGTAGGCGCACTTCGGGCGAAAACCAGTCGTGGACACGCGACAGCGCATATTTGACCGGCCCCGGAGACGTGTCGGAGAACATCGCCTTGTGCAGATCGAACAGCCGGTCGTGCAGCGTCAGCGCGCGCGCCCAGTCGCCCGCGGCACAGGCCGCGCCGAAATCGGCGCACAGGCGCGGCGCGACATTCGCGGTGACAGAAATACAGCCGACTCCGCCCATCACGGCATGCGGCAACCACAGATCGTCGTTTCCGCTGAGTTGACAAAAGCCCTCACCAGCACCGGCGCGGTGCGCCGTTACGCGGGCCAGATCGCCGCTCGCATCCTTGACCGCAATGACGGTCGGGATTTCCGCAAGCCTGCACATCGTCTCCGCGCTGATGTCGGCAACGGTGCGGCCGGGCACGTTATAGACGACGATCGGCAGGTCGCTCGCATCCGCCAGCGCCCGAAAATGCGCGATCATCCCGTCCTGGCTTGGCCGGTTATAATAAGGTGCGACCACCAGCGCCGCGGTCGCGCCTGCGGCCTGTGCATGACGCATATGGCGGATTGCCGTAGCAGTGTCATTCGACCCACAGCCCGCAATCACCGGGACGCGGCCCGCCGCAGACTGGATGCAGGTATCGATGACCTGATAGTGTTCATCGAAGCCGAGCGTCGGGCTTTCTCCGGTCGTACCGCAGGGCACGAGTGCGCTCGCCCCCTCTTTGATCTGCCAGTCCACGAGGCGTGAGAAAGCCGGGGCGTCGAACGCCCCATCGCGAAATGGCGTCACCAAGGCGGGAATCGACCCCGAAAACATGCACCGCTCCTTTACAAAAACGCGCTCCGGCCGGTAGAGTCCCGACGGCGCGCCGCTAATGGACGCCTATTCAGCGCCCCGCAAGGAGTTTGGCACTAACATGCACGGCATGATATCGTTGCCCCGTATTTCGCGCCTGGCGCTCGCCATGGCCCTCCTCATTCCGACCGCTGCCAATGCCAGCGAGCTCACCCCCGAACAAATGGCTTGGTATCGCGCCCAAATGGGCTTGGCATCTACGTCAGGGCCACCGCCATCGACGAACTCGGTCGGCGATGCGGTAATGGAATGGCGGCGACTGACCGCGAACACCGGCGCTTCATTCGACCAGCTTTCGCGCTTCCTGATGGCGAACAAAGGTTGGCCCGACGGCGAAAAGCTGCGCACCCGCGCCGAAAAATCGATCTCGCTCGACAGCTACGACCCCCAGCGCACCCTCGCCTATTTCCAGGCGTATCCGCCGCAAACGGCTAGCGGCCATTTGCGCTATGCGCTGGCGCTCAACGCCTCGGGGCGCCGTGACGATGCCAGTTCCGCTGTTCGCCGCGCATGGATCAGTGGTCCACTCGATGATTATGAAACTAGCCGCGCGCTCAGCATGTTCCCCGGCGCGATTACGCTCGCAGACCATGATGCGCGCATGGACCGCCTGCTCTGGTCAGGTGCAACCGCCGCAGCGAGCCGCCAGCTTGCCTTTACATCCGCCGAAAAGCGCACCGTCTTTGCGGCGCGGCTCGCGATGCGCAACGCATCGGTCGACGCTGCGTTTCAGGCATCGGCCGTCGAAAGCGCCAATCCGTCACTGATCCGCACCGACGCCGGCTATATCACCGACAAGGCGACATGGTTGCGCAAGGCGGGCCGGGTCGCTGAGGCCCGCGCCCTGCTCGCTGCGCCACGCTCGCTATCGAAGGCGCCCACCGATCCCGAGGAGTGGCTCGAAACCTTGCTGACGAACGCGCGGCAGGCCGGTGAAGGCGGCGACAAGCTGACCGCCTATAATATCGCGCGACAGCTCGACGACAGCTTCCCTCCGGGAACGGTCATTCGCGAGACACCGCTTGGGGTACGTGACGACTATACATCGCTCGCCTGGCTCGCCGGGCAGCTCGCCTATCGCGATCTTCGCCGTCCGGCGGAAGCGGTACGCCTGTATCGCGCATACGGCGAGGCAGCCCGGTCGGCGCAGACCCGCACCAAGGGATTTTACTGGGCCGGCCGTGCAGCGCTGGCCGCGGGAGATTCCGCCACCGCCAACGCGCATTTCGCCGACGCCGCGCAACATTACGACCAATTCTATGGCCAGCTGGCGCTCGAGCGCCTGAACCGTCCGCAGCCGAGGCCCAGCCCGAACCCGAACATTCAGGTCAGCAATGACGAACGCCGCGAGTTCGAGGACGACCGGCTGGTGCGCGCCGCCCGCGCGCTCGGCGAAATCGGCGCGTGGCGCGAACAATCGCTGTTTCTGCGCGCGCTCGCACAAAAGGCGACGTCGCCTGCCGACCATGTGCTCGCCGGGAAGCTGGCGACGCAGATCGGGCGCCCCGATCTTGGCGTGATGATCGGCCGCAGTGCGCAGGCGAACAGCCTCGATGCCGTCGAGGTTTCGGGCTTCCCGACGGTGCGCGTCCCCGCAGGCCATGAAAGCAACTGGACCTTCATCCACGCGATCACGCGACAGGAAAGCCAGTTCGACCGGGCGGCGATCAGCCACGCCGGTGCGCGCGGCATGATGCAGTTGATGCCCGGCACGGCGCGCGAAGTCGCGGGCAAGCTGGGCATGAGCTATGACGCTGGCTCGCTGACCACCGACACCAATTACAACATGATGCTGGGGTCGACCTATTTTCAGCAGATGTTGCGCTATTTCGGCGGCAGCTATCCACTCGCCGTCGCAGCCTACAACGCCGGACCGGGCAATGTGAACAAATGGCTGCGGGCGAATGGCGACCCGCGCGGCGGCGGGATCGAGATGGTCGACTGGATCGAGGCGATCCCGATTTTCGAGACGCGCAATTATGTGCAACGCGTGCTCGAAAATGCCGTGGTTTACGACACGCTGCGCGATGGCAGCGGATCGCGGCAGCAGGCGCCGCTGAGTTTCTACCTCGGCAAACGCACCCCCGGATAGTCCGCGTGGCGGGGGACAAGACGAACATCATCAGCCCGGCGGGCTATGCCGCGCTGCGCGCCGAATATGACGCGCTTCTCGGCGATGAGCGACCGAAACTGGTCGAGGTGATCAGCTGGGCGGCGGGCAATGGCGACCGCAGCGAGAATGGCGATTATATCTATGGCCGCAAGCGGCTGCGCGAGATCGACCGGCGCCTCTCCTTCCTCGCCCGCCGCATGAAAGCGGCGCGCGTCGTCGACCCCGCCGAACAGCCTGACAAGAGCCGCATCTGGTTTGGCGCCATCGTCGAACTCGCCGATGATGACGATGCCCGGCGTGCCGTCACGCTGGTCGGCGACGACGAAGCAGAGGCTGGCGAAGGCCGGATCGGCTGGAACAGTCCTCTCGCCCGCGCGCTGCGCGGCGCAGCCGTCGGCGATTTGCGCACCGTCCAGTTGCCTGGCGGCCCGAAGGAATGGGAAGTGATCGCGGTCAGCTATCCCTGATCGTCATTCGCCGATCCCGGCGATCAAATCGCGCTGATCTTTCCGCAATTCGGGCAGGTCTCGGGCCAGCTTGGCCCAATGGGCGGCCTCCTTTGGATCGGCGGTGACGCCAATCCCCTTGGCAAAGGCATCGGCGAGGAGTGCGCGCGATCCGGCAAAGCCCGCGCGCGCAGCGATGCCGCAATCTTCGATCGCGTCTGCCAGCGTCACTGCGGCGAAATGCGCCTCGCAGAGCCAATGATTGCCCTCCGGATTGCCCGCATCGGCGAGGGCGCGAAGCCGCGCGAGGTTTGCCGCGCGGGTGTCGGCGAAATAGGTGAGCGCAAAAATGGCGGCGGGATGTCCCTTTGCCGCCGCCTCTGCATATAGCGCCCGCGAGCGGACAAAATCGGCGGGACCGAAGGTGCCCGATGCCAAGCCATAGGCGAGATGGGTTTTCGCCTTTGAAAACCCGGCGTTCGATGCCGCGACATACAGGTCATAGGCGCGCTTCACATCCGCCGGCGTCGGGTCGTTTGCGAGCAGCAGATAGCCGAGTTCCTGCTGGCCCGCCGGAAAGCCCTGTGCTGCCGATTTTTCCAGATAGGCGCGGGCGCGCGGCAGGTCCTTTTTCAGTCCGACGCCAAGCGAGAACATATAGCCCGCCAGCTGCTGCGCGAACGGATGCCCACCTTCGGCCAGCGCAACGATCTGGGTGGCCGAATGACGCGACAAAACGTCGGCGATCAATATCGGCTCGTCCTCGATGGCGAGCCGGTCGAGCGAAATGTCGGCCAACGGGTCGACGGCGGGCTTGGCACCCCGTGTCGCAGCTCCGGCAGAAAGCGGAGCGGAAACCGGCGGCATCGCCACCGGCACTTGCGACACCTCCGGCGGGGCAACGAGATAATAATCGTCGAACCAGCTACCATAGTGAAAAGGCTGTTGCGGCCCTAGTTCCATGCCATAGGTCCGTTTGTACACTTCGCGCGACACGATCTTGAAATAATCCGATATCTCGAGGCCGGGGATGCCAAGCTCTTTGACCACCGCGGCAGCAAAGGGGCTCACCGGCGAGCCCGCGGGCGCGAAGTCGAGTGCGGGGCGTCCCTTCGCGGTCGAATAGAAAACCGCGCCCTGCCCGATGTCGAGCAAGCCGAGCGGCGCCGATCCCGCTTCCCCTGTTGCGATATCGGCATCCTCGACCCGCACCACCGGTTCAGCGGTGCGGCATGCATCGACAAACAGCAAGGTGAAGGCCCCCTGTGGCACCACCCGTTTGACCACCGCCTCGATCGACAGATAGCGTTTTTCGACGTCGGCGCGCCGCGTCGCAGGCGGCGCATCCATCGGCACCAACCAGTTGCGACCGCCATATTCGAAGCCATGCCCGGCGTAATAGATGATCACCGACTTGGCGCCTCGCGCCTCGGCCGCGAAGCGCGTCAGCGCGGCGTCGAGCGCGGGCATGTCGGCATTGCGGACGATGCGCGGCGCGATGCCCGCCTTCGCGAAGGCATCGCAAACATAGTCAATGTCGTTCACCGCATTCTTGAGCGACGGCCATTCCCAGTCGTTGTAAGTGCTGTTCCCGATCAGGAGCGCAACCCGATCGCCCTTCAGCGGCGCGGTTCCGCATGATCCGGTCAGCTGAGCCGAGGCGGCCGGGATCGCGCAGCACAGCGCCAGAAGCGCCGCGCCAAATGCGCCGATACGCCGTCGCAAGTTCATGCAATACCCCCCTTTTTCCGCCACGCCGCCCCACGCAGAAAATGGCTGAAATCTGCGCAACTTCACACTGAATTGACGTATGCGCGCCTCCACCCGACCACGCAAAGAACGCTATGTCAGCGCGGCAATGTAGGAAAGCGAAAACTGGGCTGTGCGCTGGATCACCGCCACGGGCTGGACGCTGTGGTAGCGGATGATAATCTGATCGCACACGTGAGACGATGGGGGAGGATCGAATGACGCGAAGCCTGGGGCTGATAGTGACCGCTCTGCTGATGTCGCCCGCCGCACACGCAGCGCCAGCGCGCCCGCCGCTGCCGCCCCTGACCGACAAGATGCTGAACGATGGGCTGGAGCTTGGCGAAGAAATCGAGGCACGCGTCGATGGCGACCTGAATGGCGATGGCGACGCCGACACCGTGTATATCGTTGCCAGTCCCGACACCCGGACGCTTTATGTCATGCTGAGCTATCGCGCCGAATTCGATCTGGGGCACCAACCCGCGGGCAGTTTCAAGCTGGAACCCGACCGCCTGGGTCCCGCCGAGCTGGCGATCAACAAAGCGGTACTCACGATCCGCGACCTGACGGGCGGGACCACCGCGCTGTCCGCAACCTATCGCTATCGCGCCGATACCGCGAAGGATCCGCCGCGCATGCAGTTAATCGGGCTCGATGCGACAGTCTACAGCCGCACCTATGCCCACGACGGCGACGAGATGAGCTGGAACGTGCTGACCGGCGATACGATCACGACGCTGCTCAAAGTGTCCGAAGCTGGCGGCGGCTACGACAAGCTGCACACGCGAAAATTCAGGCGGTCTGCCCGAACCATCTATATGGAAGATACGCCCCAACCCGAGGAAGAACTGGTTGGGGTTACCAAAGCGAAATAAACGCGATCAGGGCTGCAGCAGCGCGGGAATGATCCAGATCGCGGACATAACGACAATCACTGCGACCAGCGAAAAAGCCAGCACATAGCGGACATTATGGCCTTTGACGCCGCCGCTCGCTTCCGTCTCGGTCACTTCGACATGTTCATCGACGACTTTCATGGTGCGTTTCCCTTTCAACTGGTCTGCCTGGAACGCGGCCCTCAAGGGGCAGTTCCCGCAGACGGGCTTGGGGAGAGAGTTGCCAGAGGGTCTATAAGCCGGGTTCTGTCCATCCCCTTGCGGAGACTGTGCGATCATTCCTCTAGGCGAACGGTTACCCGAACGCTCAAGCAGTCAACCCGGACGGCTGGGCCGGAATCAGCCCTGGATAAATCCGTACCGTCCCTATTCGACCTTGCTCCCGGTGGGGTTTGCCGTGCCGCGCCTGTTACCAGCCGCGCGGTGCGCTCTTACCGCACCCTTTCACCTTTCGCCGGGCCGAAGCCTTTGGCGGTCTGCTCTCTGTGGCACTTTCCCTGAACCTGGCCGAAGCCCGATCCGCCGGACGTTATCCGGCACCGTGATTTCCGTGGAGCCCGGACTTTCCTCCCCCGGCGGGATACCCCACCGGCGGCGATCGCCCAACCCTCTGGCGGGAGAAGTATAGCGGGAACGGCCGAACATTGCGAGCGATTGTGGGAAATGGCTGTTTTGGGGCGGGGAACGGACAATGATTGTCCAAATTTCGTCATCCCGGACTTGATCCGGTTGACGATGAAAGAAAGGCCGTTTTCGGCGACAACCGACCGATCAGTTCCCCTCGGGCTGCGGCAAAAGCAGCGCGAGCAGGATTGCGCGGCATTCGCCGTCGATCGTGCCGTCGATCAGTTCGGGACGAAAGCGTCGCTGAAACGCAACTGTCGCCGCAAAACCATCTGTCACATCATAACCGAAACGTTCGAGTGCAAGCAGGAAACCCGCGTCGGTCCACAGCGGATCGGTCAGCTTCTTGGTCGGGCGTGGCAAGGCGAGGCGGCGGCGCGCGAGTTCTTCCCACGGGAACAATTCGCCCGGGTCCTGCTTGCGCGTCGGTGCGATGTCCGAATGACCGATGACATTGCCGCGCGTGATCGAATGACGATCCTTGATCAGATGGACGAGGCGGACGACCGAGGCCACCTGCGGGTCGGGAAAGGGTACATAGCCCCATTCGTGCCCCGGATTGACGATCTCGATCCCGACGCTCGCCGAATTGATGTCGCTGACCCCCCGCCAGTGCGACTTGCCTGCGTGCCAGGCGCGCTTGTCCTCGGGCACCATATGGGTGATCTGACCATCTTCGCTCACGACATAGTGCGCCGACACTTTGGCTTCGAGATTGGCAAGCCAATCAATGGCTTCTGCTCCGCTCTTCATACCGGTGTAGTGCAGCACGATCATCGAGATGGGCAGGCCGCGCTCGTCGAAATTGGGAGACCAGCGTTCGATAAAATCGCTCATGCGCTTTTTGGGCCCGTCTTGCCTTGCCAAGCCGTCGATTGCGCCACCGGGGCGCAAAAAGCAAGGTCAAGCCGCAGCGGCGCGGCGGGCTTGCTGGTCGGCAGGCTCGTAGAGCCCGCGCAACCGGGGACTGGCAACGAATTGGTCGGTCTGGCCAAGCACCGTTTCCCCTGCGCCAAGCACAAGGAAGCTTTGCGGTGCCGCCATGGCGCGCAGCCGCGCAAATGCCTTCTGACGCATCGGCGCCGAAAAATAGAGGAGCAGGTTGCGGCAGAAAATCAGGTCGGCGGGACTCGCGAGCGGCGGCCGGTCGGTGAGCATGTTCTGCACCGAAAAATCGATGCGGCGGCGCAGATCCGCCTTGGCAAGCCAACCACCCTCAGTCTGGTCGAACCAGCGCACCATACGCTGTACCGGCAGGCCGCGCTGGATCTCGAACTGGCTATACAGGCCGACGCGCGCACGCCCGATCGCGTGATAGCTGACATCGGTGCCGACGATATCGACCTGCCAACCCGCCCATTTTGCCCCTTGCTCGGCAATCAGCATCGCCAGCGAATAGGCTTCCTGCCCGGTCGATACGCCGCAATGCCATATCGTCAGCCGGCGGCGCAATTTATTGATCTCGCGAATCTGTTCAAGCGCGGTGGCAGCTATTTCATCGAACAGACTATATTCACGGTAAAAATAGGTTTCGTTGTTGAGCATCGCATCGACGGTGTCGTCGAGCAGTTGACGGCTGTTCGACGTGACGAGCGCAGCAACGAGCGCATCGAGATCGGCGATGCCATGGCGTTGCATCACCGGCTTCAGCGACATTTCGATCCGCCAGATGCGGTTGGGCGACAATGTCTGCCCGGTCCGCGATTCGAGCACGCCCATCAGGACGCGATAGGCCGATTCGCTGGCGCTGCCACCCATCATGGCTTGCGGCGTCCGGGAAGGAAGCTTCCGAGCATCAGCGCGATTGCGTCGGGGTTGAGCGTCGCGGCGGCGAGCCCGGCCTTGGCCACTGCGCCCGGCATGCCCCAGATCACACAGCTTTCAGGTGCCTGGGCAAAGATGGTGCCGCCGGCTTCCTTCAACCGCGCCGCGCCGATCACCCCATCACGCCCCATACCGCTGAGAATGACAGCAATTCCGCCCGGGCCATACACCTCGGCAACCGAATCCAGCATCGGATCGGCCGAAGGGCAGCAGCCATTGTCGACCGTGCGGCGGTCGAGCGCAATTTCGGGGCGGCGCCCGTTCGCGACCACGATTAAATGAGCGTCGCCAGGTGCGAGATATATGCAGCCGCGCTCGACCATCATGCCTGCTTCCGCGACGCGCACGCGCCGGGAGGTCATCGTCGCAATCTGCTTCGCGTAAAACTCCATGAAGGCGTCAGGCAAATGCTGGGTCAACAGGATGGGCGCGGTAATGCGGGGGTCGAGATTGGCCAGAAAGTTGGCGAAAGCGGGGATACCCCCGGTCGATGCCGCGACCGCGATGCACTCGATCGGCTGATTGGTATCGACCGCCGTAGCAACGGGCATCGGTGCGCGGCGCTCGGCGACAGGAACCGGCGCCGGATGTTCGTGCCGATGTCCAAGCGTCATGATCCGGTCGGTCAGCACCTCGGCGAAGCGACCCGAAAAGCTGCCACGGCCAGGCTTTGCGAGCGTGTCGCTGGCGCCGAGCGCAAGCGCGTCGATCGCGGCGGGGCCACCCTCGACGCAGTTTGACGAGAGGATGAGGACGCGGGCCTTTTCGGCGCGTTCCAGGATGTGCGGCAATGCGTCGATGCCGTTCATTCCCGGCATTTCGATGTCGAGCACGACGACGTCGACAGGCTCGCGCGCCAGAAAGGCGAGCGCCTCATGCGCGGAGGCGACCGAGGCGCAAACCTTGAGCCCTGCCCGCTGGTCAACGATACGTTCGAGGATACTCCGCACGACGAGACTGTCGTCGACAAGCATAACGCGCACGGACCGGGCCGCTGGCTCCGCGTCCGTCATCATGGGTTGCGGCCGGGCCATCGAACGGCCTCAGGCGATTCCGACGAGCTGCAATTTTCCTTCCAGCGTTTCGCGGTCGAACGGCTTCATGACATATTCGTCGGCGCCGGCCTCGATCGCGGCGCGGATATGATCGATGCTGTTTTCGGTGGTGCAGAACACGACGCGCGGTCGTTCTTCATGGCCGTAATCAAGATCGTTGAACGCCCCGAGAAACTCCATCCCGCTCATCACCGGCATGTTCCAGTCGAGCAGGATGACGTCGGGACGATTGGCACGGCAAAAGGTCAGAGCCTCCTGACCGTCGGCCGCCTCATTTACGGCAAAGGACATGCTTTCGAGAATATGGCGCGCGACCTTGCGAATGACTTTGCTGTCATCGACCACCAGACAAGATTTCGACATTCAATTAACTCCGACCCCCGGGATTTGGGCATGTTACGGTGAAGGCGTGTGCAGCCCGTTAATTAACGGCGCGATTCATGCAGCCTTTAGGGCCGGCAACATGATGAAATGCGATGGGTCGACGACAAGCAACGAAGCCCCCCCATGTTCGATCATCGCATCGGCGACGCGCGCCCAGCCGGGTAGCAGCTTTCCGGCAATGCGCGTTTCGGGCGCGTCGATAAAGCAGACATCCTCGATCTCGTCGGCGAGCAGCGCATAGCCATGCTCGGCGACCTCGACGACGATCACGCGCTGCCCTGCCGCTACCGGCACTGCGGGCAGTCCGATCACGACATGCGGGTCGATGAGGGTGAAGACGCGGCTGCGCAGCGCGAAGAGCCCGGCGACATGCGGCGGCGCACCGGGCACCTCGACCGGCGTGCCGACGGTGACGACCGAATGGATTGCACGGCTGCGCAGCGCAACGCGCGTATCGGCGATGCGCGCGATCAAATAGAGTTTCTCCATCATGCGCGCTCTCCCCCGACACGGCTGCGCAGGGCGTCGAGCAGCGCCTGGCGGTCGTAACGATAGACGGTTTCATCTTCGGGGCCCGTGGCCGCGATCGCGGTGCGCAGGCGGATGACGGGTACTTCGCCATCAGCATGGCCGCACGATCCGCCGTCTTCGGTCAGATAAAGCAGCACGTCGGGCGTCTCGCCCGTGTCGTCGCCCGATACGACGCGGTAACCGGCATGGCGCAGGATCGGCGCGAGGAAGTTGTCGCCCCAACCGTCATGGTCGTCGGCAAGCCGGCACAGCGGCTGGCGGTGCGCCGATACGGGTGCCCCCGCGGCATATTGCTCCATCAACCAGAAGGGGTCGATCAACTCGACCGGATCGCCGTTCACGAGCACGACGCCCGCGATCAGCCCCGGCGCCGCCGACGGCTGCACCGCGTCGGGCAGACGCACGATGTCGATCACCTCGGCGATCGGATAGCAGAGCACCGAATGGCCGTCATAGAGGCGAAGGAGCTTCAGCGTCCCCTCGCCGCCCGGCAGCATGGCCGCGTGGACCGGGAAAATATCGTCGCCGATCTGGGCCTGCACCCGGCCCGCGCTTTCGAACAGGGCCGACGCGGGCACTTCCTCGACGCGCTCGATGACCGACAGCCGGATACCGCGGACGCGGCCCCCGTCGCGGAACAGCAGAAGTTGCGCGGCATTGCGCGCCGCCGCGGCCTCCTCGGCGTCTCCCGCCCGTTCGTGGCTGCGGCCCGCTTCGCTCGCGTCGATCCCTGCGGCGGAGACAAGCCCCTGGACATCGAGCAATAACACGGGGCGGCCGTTGTCGGGCAGCGTGGTGCCGGCATAGAGCCCGGTCGCCATGATCATCGGCGCCGCGGGTTTGATCACCAGCTCCTCATGATCGTGGATCGCCGCAACGCTCAACGCATAGCTCTGCCCCTGCCCCGGCCGGACGATGACCAGCGCGCGGTCCTCGATGTCATCGCCGTGATGGCGCCCGCGTCCCAGCACCGCCTCGAGGCGGAGCAGCGGATATTGCTCGCCGCGCACCGTCGCGAGTTCGCCGCCGCCGACGCGGTCGATACGGACCGTATCGCCGCTTTCGAGCAGGATTTCGCGCACCGCACCGCGCGGAATGGCGAAATATTGTCCGGCGGCGCGCACCATCAGGCCCGAAATGATCGTCAGCGTCATCGGCACGCGGAGCAGGATCGTCAGCCCCCGGCCCTCTTCGTTGCGCAGTTCGACAATCCCGCCGATCTTTTCGACGTTCGCCTTGACGATATCCATGCCGACGCCGCGTCCGGACACTGCGGTGATTTTCGCGGCGGTCGAAAAGCCGGGCCGGAAGATGAGATCGAGTTTTTCCTTTGCGCCGAGGGCGCGCGCCTCGGTGGCGGTCACGACGCGCGACGCAATCGCCTTGGCGACCAGCGCGTCGGGCGAAAGCCCGCGACCGTCGTCGCGGATTTCGATTTCGATCTGATTGCCCGACTGACGCGCCGATATCGCGATCGTCGCGGTGATATCCTTGCCCGCAGCGACACGATCCTCGAGCGATTCGATGCCATGGTCGATCGCGTTGCGGACGATGTGGATGAGGGGGTCGCGGATATTTTCCATCATTTCGCGATCGAGTTCGACTTCGCCCCCGCTCGTCTGGAACGCGATTTTCTTGCCCATGTCCTGCGCAAGATCGCGAACGATCCGCGGCAGCGGAGCGAACAGCTTGTCGATCCGCTGCATCCGCATCTGGCTGACCGACTGGCGCATTCCGGCAATCGAATCGGACAAGCGGTCGAAGGAGGCGATCACCGACAGATCCGCGCCCGATTCGCGGAGCATCCGCGCGAATTCGTTGCGCGCGAGAACGATGTCGGTGACCCCGGTCATCACGCTGTCGAGCAGCGACAGCGGCACGCGGATCGAGCGCCAGCTTTGCAGTTCGGCACTGAAATCATCTTCGCGGCGGAGCGGCACGCCCGCAACCTCGAACGGGCGGCTGGCCGGCATATCCTGTTCGGCGAGCGCTCCGATCACGTCGCGGTCGTCGCCGGCCGGCTCGACGCCGTTCCGGGCCAGAACGGCGCAGAGATCGCTCAAGCGGTCGAGAATGGCGAGCACTCCGGTCACGAGCGCGGGATTCGCCGTGCGGTTGCCACGGCGAACCTGATCGAGCGCGTCTTCGGCGGCATGCGACAGCGCCGTGACGCGCGGCAGAGTCAGAAAACCCGAACTGCCCTTGATCGTATGGACAAGGCGGAAAATGGCGTCGAGCTGCGCGCGGTCGGCGGGATCGGCTTCCCACGCGACAATGGCCCCGCCGGCGTCGGCAAGGATTTCCGCCGTTTCGGCCAGAAAGTCGTTCAGCAGATCGTCCATCGCGGTACCGGTGCGCCCCAAAAACTTGAGGTTCGACCATGCCCGACAATGGTTAAGGGAGGCTTTACCCGCGGCCGCGGAGGACGGCTCCGACCAACAAGGATGTCGGCGTTTCGCGGGCCAGCATGACCGTGCCGTCATTCTGCCGCGCCACGGCCTGCACGAGCACCGCGGGCGCCGTGCGCGAGGTCATCGGGCTGGCACCCTCCCCCTCGGCAAGGATGCGTTCGACGTCGGCGTCGAGGAAGATGCGTTCGGCCTCGACATGCAGCGCGATTTCGATTGCCTCGCCCTGCTTTTCGCAACCGACGTCGAGCCGTCCGCCGCGCACCAGCGCATCGACGAGCAGCAGCGAGAGGTTGAGGATGATTTTGACCGCCGGTTTGGGCAGCGGATCGCTCCCGATCATCCAGTTGAAGTCGATCGCACGGTCGCCGATGATACCCTGGATCGCCGACCTGGCTTCATCGGCCGGGACGAGCTCGCCAAAGCCACCCGCCGACCCGAAGGCCAGACGGAAGAATTTCAGCTTGTTCGCCGACGTCCGCGCGCTTTGTTCGAGCAATTCGAAACAGCGTTCGCGCATCGCCGGGTCTTTTTCGTCGGCGAGGAGTTCGAGCCCGTTGGCGAAGGCGCCGACAGGGCTCAGAAGGTCGTGACACAGGCGCGAGGCCAGCATCGAGGCGAAATCGACGCGATCGTCGGTCATGGATGAACAGGCTCCCCAGCGCAGTCTCCGGACATTTCCGGCGTGGGCTGCTCCTACGGCACCGAACCCGTCCAGAGCAAGCGCGATGCACCGAAACGCCCCCTCCTTTTCCTTCGTCACCCCGGACTTGATCCGGGGTCCATCCCGCCGCCACCGAATGGATGCCGGATCAAGTCCGGCATGACGAAAGTGGGGGCATGAACCATGGTCGGACCCTTGAATTTCGGCGTCCCGAAACCACATTCCTGTCAATGCAGGGGGATGATGACATTTTGACCGTGGCGCTGACCGACAGCGCAGCCGGTGTGCGGCTCGACCGGGCGCTGGCCGAGGCTTTGCCCGATCTGTCGCGCGAACGCCTCAAGAGCCTGATCAAGGGTGGCCGCGTCATCGATGCGAGCGGCACGATCCTGTGGGACCCGTCGGCCAAGGCCGCCGCACCCGGCACGATCGAGGTCCGCCTTCCCGCCGCGCTGCCCACGCATAATGTCGCGCAGGACATGGGCCTGGTCATCGCGTTCGAAGACGAGCATCTGATCGTCGTCGACAAGCCCGCCGGGATGGTCGTCCATCCCGCCGCGGGCAATTTCGACGGAACGATGGTCAACGCCCTCCTCCACCATTGCGCGGGGCAATTGTCGGGAATCGGCGGCGTCGCGCGCCCCGGGATCGTCCACCGCATCGACAAGGATACAAGCGGGCTGATCGTCGCCGCGAAGCATGACCGCGCGCACGAGGGGTTGGCCAAACAGTTTGCCGCGCACAGCATCGACCGCCGTTATCTCGCGATCGCGACGGGCCGCCCGATGCCGGTAAACGGTACGGTCGACGAACCGCTCGGCCGGTCGAACACCAATCGCAAGAAGATGGCGGTGGTCGCCGAAGGCCGCGGCAAGCGCGCGGTGACGCATTATCGCACGATCGAGCCGCTGCAACACGCGAGCCTGGTCGAGTGCCGACTCGAAACCGGCCGCACGCATCAGGTGCGTGTTCATATGGCGCATATCGGCCATCCGCTCGTCGGCGATCCGGTCTATGGACGCGCCAGAAAGCCGCTGTCGGATATATTAAAAGCACGTAATTTTGCGCGTCAGGCGTTGCACGCGGCCCATTTGGGTTTTATTCATCCAGTGACCGGTAACAGCATCGCGCTCGACAGCACCCTCCCAGCCGACATGCGGGAACTGATCGATGAATTGCGCGTTTAGGTTTCGAATAAAAATCTATCTCGACCGCCGGAACCAACCGCGGCATATTCTGACTCAATATTCTAAAGGGAAGACGCTCTCCAATGGCTAAAAGCAATGTCCCGGCCACGGTTCCAGCGCTTGGCGGCGAAGCCAGCCTGAATCGCTATCTGGCGGAAATCCGCAAATTCCCCCTGCTGACCCCCGAGCAGGAATATATGCTCGCGCGCCGTTTCCAGGAGCATGGCGACAATGAAGCTGCGGCGCAGCTCGTCACCTCGCACCTGCGGCTCGTGGCAAAGATCGCGATGGGCTATCGCGGCTATGGCCTGCCCGTGAGCGAGCTGATCAGCGAAGGCAATATCGGCCTGATGCAGGGCGTGAAGAAATTCGACCCCGAACGCGGTTTCCGCCTCGCCACCTATGCGATGTGGTGGATTCGCGCGTCGATCCAGGAATTCATCCTGCGGTCGTGGAGCCTTGTCAAAATGGGCACCACCGCAGCGCAGAAGAAGCTGTTCTTCAACCTGCGCCGGATGAAGAACAATCTGGCGGCGTTCGAGGATGGCGATCTGTCGCCCGAACATCTGACCAAGATCGCGACCGACCTCGGCGTCACCGAGGACGAAGTCACCAGCATGAATCGCCGGATGTCCATGGGCGGCGACACGTCGTTGAACGTGCCGATGGGCGAGGATGGCGACAGCCAGTGGCAGGACCTGCTCGGCGACGAAGGCCCGTTGCAGGACGAGCGTGTCGCCGAAGCGCAGGAACGCGACGTGCGCCATTCGCTGCTGAGCGAAGCGCTGGAATCGCTCAACGAGCGCGAGCGTCACATCCTGACCGAACGCCGCCTGACCGACGATCCCAAGACGCTGGAAGATCTGAGCCAGGTTTACGACGTCAGCCGCGAACGCGTACGCCAGATCGAGGTGCGTGCGTTCGAGAAGCTGCAAAAGGCGATGCTGAAGCTCGCGGGCGACCGGCGGCTGGTGGGCGCCTGA
Organism: Sphingopyxis sp. GW821-FHT10B01; assembly: GCF_059415685.1. Lineage (NCBI taxonomy): Bacteria > Pseudomonadati > Pseudomonadota > Alphaproteobacteria > Sphingomonadales > Sphingopyxidaceae > Sphingopyxis > Sphingopyxis sp. GW821-FHT10B01. The sequence goes on from NZ_JBWKNS010000001.1 coordinate 218,824, forward strand.
AGCGGCGCCGCGAACAGGGCGACGTCAAACGGGGCGACCGTGCCGGATGTCCGGCAGAAGGAGTAAGCCGATGCGTTTGATGTTGCTCGCCGCCGCCGCAATGGCTGTCGCCGCGCCTGTTGCTGCGGCCCCCCAAACGGCGAAAACCGAAGTGGTGCTCGCGAATTTCAGCTTCACGCCCGAAGAATTGCACCTGCACGCCGGGCAAAGCACGACGATCCATTTCGTCAACAACGGGTCGGGCGGCCACGACTTCACCGCCGCCGAATTCTTTTCCGCCGCGACGATGGATGCGGCGAACCGCGCCAAAATCGGCGGGGACAAAGGCCGCGTCTCGCTGGGCAAGGACGAGAGCGTCGACGTGACGCTGATTCCCAAGGCGGGCACGTACAAGGCGCATTGTTCGCACTTCATGCACAGCAGCCTTGGCATGACGGGCAAGATCGTCGTCGATTGACCGGCGGCCTCCGCGATTTGACTCGCGGGCGCAATATACTAGCCTCCCCCGGGTCGAAGGGGACATGTCATGTGGAAATGTATCCGGATTCCCAAAGGCATCGCGCTGCTGGCGTTCCTGTTGCCGTGGATGACCGTCAGCTGCTCCAACCAGAAGCTGGTCGAAGCGAGCGGATTCGGGCTGGCGTTCGGCCGGGTCACCGCCCTGGGTCAGGCATCGCAGGCGAGCGAAGGCGCGTCCTTGAATGTCTGGCTGATCCTCGCGCTGCTCGCGATTGCAGGCGGATTGGTCCTCCTCTTCACCAGGGGCCGCGAGGCGGCGAAGCTGGTGCTCGGCACCTCGGTCGCGGCGCTGGCGCTGATCTTGGCCGGCACCTACCGCTACAGCAAGGATGCGATCCTCGCCGAGGCGGCCCGGGACGGGTCGAACGGCAATATGGATCAGGCCGCGCTGGCGATGATCCAGGTAAATTGGGAAATCGGATATTGGCTGGCGCTGCTGGCGCTGATCGCCGCCGCCGTAATGGCATGGCTGGTGATGAGCGGCAAGGACGCCGGGGCCGAAGCGAAAATGCGCGCGCTGTCGGCCGATGCGACCGATGCGGCCAAGGACAGGAAGGACGACGAGCCGCCAAAGAATTGAAGCGGTTCACCGACCGGAACCAATTGTTCCGCGTCGCAGGCCAGGGAGCAATATGACGGCTGACGACCAGTTGCTGACATCTTCCCCCCTCCCGCAAGCGGGAGGGATCGGGGGTGGGCAGCGACGTTGCGTTCGTGCCCACCCCGCTGCGGCTAGCCAGCAAGCTGGCAAGCCTCGCTGCCCCTCCCGCTTGCGGGAGGGGAGAGCAACGTCCGCTTCCCACCCCTTTCCGGTCATTCAGGCTGAAAAGACGGTGATGACGGCCCACCTCAGAACCGGCGCGCAAAACCGAAATAGAGCTCGATGTCGGGGCTGTCGCGATTGAGCCCGATGTTTGCGCCGACATCCCACTGGCTGTCGGCATCGGGTTGCCAGCCGGCCGAAAGACCGGCCAGCGCCTCTGTACTATGGCCACCGGGATCGCGGTCGCGGGTCAGCGACATTTCGGCCGCCATCGAAATATTGTCGGACACGCTGAAACCGAGGCCGGCCACCGATCCATAGGCGAGATGGCGGCCGTTGCCGTCGCCATCGACCGCAGCATCGACGTGCGGCGTCAGCCCGAGCGACAGCGCGCCGAGGTCGAAGCTGGCGGGCACGATCAGCCCCGCGCCCCAGTCCCCCGCGCCGATACCATTGCCGCCAAGCGGCAGCGTCGCATAAGGCATCAGCGCGACCGAAAAGCCCGAACCATCGGGATGGCTGAGATTCTGCCGCAGCGCGAGCGTGACGTCGCCGGTCCGCGTCCGGCTGTTCGCAGTGCCGGTTGCCCGGTCGCGTTCGCGCACATGACCGAGCATCGTCCAGCCGACCTGCACCTCCAGCGACGGGGTCAGCCCGGCCCGCAGCAGGGCATCGCCAAAGGTCCAGGCGTCGGTCCGGCTGTCGGCGGTGCGATCGAGCGTCCAGTCCGCAAGCCCCACCTCCAGCATGATGGTTCCGGGTTCGACCGTGCACGCGGGTGTCCCGAGCCCCGGACGATCGGGGCAAAACTCGCGGCGATCCTCGCTCGCAAACGCCGGCGCGGCGGCGGCCAGCGCGGCGAACAACAGGACGGATCTGAACAACATGGGTCCTCACTTCCCCGAACATCGGACTTTCTTGTCCCGAAAGCCGAAAGATGGATCAAGCCCGCTTGCCTCGAAATCGCAAGCGGCTAATTTGCCCGCATGGCAACTTCTTCCCGCGCAAAAAAGCGCACGCTCCCCTGGTATCTCCGGCCGTTCAAATGGCTGCTCTGGTTCATCATCGCCTCTGTACTGTGGGTGTTGATCTATGCCGTCGTGCCGCCGCCGGTAACCTTTACCATGCTGGCCGACAGCGGCGGGATCACCAAGGACTGGACCGGCCTGTCGGGCATCGACCGCAATATGGTGCGCGCGGTGATCGCGGCCGAGGACGGGAAGTTCTGCAGCCACAACGGGTTCGACCGCGATGCGATCGAGCAGGCGATCGAGCGCAATGCCAAGGGCAAACGCATGCGCGGCGGATCGACCGTCAGCCAGCAGACGGCCAAGAATGTGTTCCTGTGGCAAGGCAGCGGCTGGACCCGCTATGTCCGCAAGGTACCCGAGGTGTGGTTCACCTTCCTGATCGAGAAGATCTGGGGCAAGCGGCGGATCATGGAAGTCTATCTGAACGTCGCCGAGACGGGCATCGGCACCTATGGCGTCGAGGCCGGAGCGCAGCGATATTTCGGACATGGCGCGGGTAAGCTGGCGCCTGCGGAGGCGGCGCGCATCGCCGCGATCCTGCCGCTGCCCAAGAAACGCGAGGCGGTGAGCCCGTCGGGCTTTACCCGCCGCTATGGCAATACGATCCAGCGGCGTATCGGACAGGTGCGCCGCGACGGGCTGGACGCGTGCGTTTATGACTAGGGCTGCGTGTCGGCTTTGGGGTTGGGAGCGGACATTGTTCACAGACTTATGGCCTATACTGTTCCCCGGCGAAGGCCGGGGTCCAGAGCGTTAGAGAACGAGCGTTGCCCCGTTGCGCTCTGGGCCCCGGCCTTCGCCGGGGAACAGTGGCGGCTCGTGGCCGCAATCGGTCGTTTGCAGTCGCCTCGGCTCTTCTCGAGAAGAGCCGCTAAGCCGGCTTCCAGCTTTTCCGCTCTTCGGCCTGCTTCAGCACCTCGAACGCCGCCTGCCCCGCCGCAAAGCGCTTGGCGGCTTCGGCATCGCCGGGCTTCACATCGGGGTGCGTTTCCTTGGCGAGGGCGCGCCAAGCCTTTTTCGTCGCCTCGATGTCGGCGTCGGGTTCGAGATCCAGTATCTCAAGCGCGCGCATTTCATCGGCGCTGCGGCTGCCATCGCCCGACCCGCCCCACGCGTAATGCTGTGCCTTGGCATAGGCCCCGGCATCGCGGGTTTCATCGGCGGCGCGCTCGGCGGCATCTTCGGCGCTCAAGCCCTCGAAATAGTCCCAGCCGCGATTATATTCGGCGGCGTGGGTTTCGCAGAAATACCAGCGTTCGGGGCTGTTCGGCGACTTGGGCGCAGGACAGTTTCCGGGGTTGGTGCAGCCATGACGATCGCAGAGGCGAACCTTCTGCGCTTCGGTGCTCGAGCCATAGGGGCGCCAGCGGGGAAAACCCCAGTCATCGGTTCTTTTGGCGCGGCTCATCATCCCCATGTAGCGGCTGGGGCGCGCAATTGCTAGCCGAACGGCGCTAAAAACCTAGTCTTTGGGCTTGTAGCCGAACGCCTTGCCCGCCAGCTTGACCACCGCAGGATCAAGGTCGGGCGGGATCATCGGCACCGCGGCCTCGAGCGCCTCGGCAATATGCGTCAACGCCGCGATGCGCGCCGCCTTCTTGTTGTTACCGTCGATCACCTTCCACGGCGCCCAGCGCGTGTTCGTCTGCGCGAACATCTCTTCCATCGCGGCGAGGTAATCCTTCCGCTTCGACCGGTTGCGATAATCCTCGGCCCCGGTCTTCCACCGCTTCCACGGATCGTCGAGCCGGTCGGCAAAGCGTTTGTCCTGCTCTTCCTGCGTCAGATGGATGAAAATCTTGACGAGGTTGGTGCGGCTTCCGGTGAGCTGCGCCTCGAACTCGTTGATCTCGTCATACCCCTTGCGCCATTCGGCCTCGCTCGCGAAAGCTTCGACACGCTCGACCAGAACGCGGCCGTACCAGCTGCGGTCGAAGATCGAGATTTCGCGGTTGCCGGGCAGCCGCTTCCAGAAGCGCCAGAGGAAATGACGCGCCTTTTCCTCGTCGTTCGGGGCGCTGATCGGCCACACTTCGAAATAGCGCGGGTCGAGCAGCGCGGTCATGCGTTTGATGATGCCGCCCTTGCCCGCCGCGTCCCAGCCCTCGAACATGATGATGCTGCGGTGGCCGTGGGTGATATGCGCCGCCTGCACGCGTTCGAGCCGCTCCTGCAGCGCATCGAGCGCGTCGGAATAGTCGCCGTCATATTTGGCGCCGGTTTCGTGATCGGAAAGGGAGATGCTCATGCCCCCTCCCTAGCGCAACCGGGGGCATCCTACCAAGCGCGATACGCGCGTGTCATTTTCTGGCACAGCCAACGCGGGCTTCGTTATTCCTGCCCAAGCAGCAGCTTGCGCGCATCCCAGTCGACAAGGGCCTGGCGACGGCGGTCGATCCGCTCAAGGCCCTCGGCGATCGCGTCGCTCCGCAAGCCCTGCCGCTGCGCCTCGCCATACCAGTCGATCGCAGCGGTAAAATCGCCCTGCATCTCGGCGCAAAGTCCAAGATTGAAGGCGAGCGGCGCAGTCGGTTCGACATCGCGGGTAAGCGCAGTCCATGCGGCGCAGGCGCCCGCCTGATCGCTCTTGGTGAGCCGGACCGCATATTTGAACGCCGTTTGCGCGGATTTGGCGAGCCCCTTCACGCCTTCTTCGACCCGGACATCAAGGGCATAGTCGCGCGGCGCCAAGTCGCCGCGGATCGCGCGCACCTGATCGCGCTGGGCCCCCGCAATATAGTCATCGACCGAGCGCGAGGCCGACCGGTCGGGGCACCAGGTCTGTTCGTCGCGCGCTTTGAGCGAGCGCGTGTAACGGATCGCGCCGTCGCCGATCGCGACGAGGCGGGCGGTTGTCGTGACGGTGATCGTCTGGCGTCGGCAACGGATGTCGACCTCGGCCTCTTTCAGGCACTTTTTCTTGCCGGTTGTGTCGCGTTCGACGCAGCGCTTGCGCTTTTCGGTCACGGAGACTTCGTCGACGCTGGCGCGGGTCGTACCCGTGACGAGCCCATCGGTGGATGCACCCGATTCAGGCGCGACGATCCGGTAATAGGGACGGCCGCCGAACCGGGCATTGCCCAGTTCCGCCTCGAGCTGCTGCGCGACGGCGCCGCCGTCCTCGCCCTCGAAGCGTTCGACCGCGATGCGGAGCAGATCGTTGACGTTGGCGCCCGCGGGGTCGCTGCCATTGATCGTCAGCGTTTCCGCTGCAACGGGCGCCGCAAGACAGAGTAAGGTCGCGGCGATTAGCGGACGCACGAGCATGATTCACCCCCCGACTATCAACCCGGCGCCGGGCTATCGCAGCCCCATGCATCTGTCAAAGCGCGGCGATCAGAGATGTCCGGCGAGGAGCGCGGCAACGCGCGCCGGATTTTCCATCGGGATGAAGTGGCTATGGTCTGACCACAGCTCGTCGCGATCGGCGCCGATCGCCGCGCCGAGGCCGGTCCAGGTCGGGCTCAGCGAAAAATCGAGCGGACCGCCGCGCTCGCCGGTCGGAGCGCGGATCACCGTCGAAGGCATGGCGAGATAGTGGAGCCATTCGTGCGGGCTCGTGCGCAGCGCATTCTGATAGACCGACGCTTCGAGCGCCGGTGGACAGGCAAGCTCCAGCCCCTCGCCGTCCGCCGCCGGAAGCAGGCCATGGATGCAATAGTCGGCGAGGACACGCGGATCCCAGTTCGCATAGGGCGGCCGGTCGGCGAAACGCGCGCGCATCTCTTCTGCGCTCGACCAGCTATTGCGGCGGCGCGCGACGGGATGGTCGGCAGGATCGGGGATCGGCTTGGCCGCCTCGCCTTCGTAAAAGACGGGATCCATGATCACCGGGTCGATCAGGACGAGATGACCAAAGGCGGCCGGCCGCTGCGACGCGAGCCGCGTCAGGATATAGGCGCCCATGCTGTGCCCACAGCCGACGATCGGGTGTCCGCCGAGCCCGTCTAGCAGCGGCAGCAGCGCGTCGGCGGTCGCCGCCCAGTTTGCGAGCGTCGAGGGACGAAAGCTGCGCCCATGACCACGATGGTCGGGCGCGATGACGTGCGTGCCGACGGGCAACGCCGCGACGACCCGATCCCACAGCCGCGCGTGAAAACCCGTCGCGTGGAGCAGCAACACCGAAGGCCTCTGCCCTCGCGCGCCCCATTCGAACCAGCAGATATCGCCTTCCGGCGTTTCCAGCCGGTGCTCCCGGGGTTCGTTCACGCCTTAGCCCTTCGGCCCGTCGACGATACGGATGCCGAGTTCCTTGAGCTGTTTGTCGCTGACCGGGGCCGGGGCGTTCATCATCAGATCCTCGGCCTTCTGCGTCATCGGGAAGACGATGACTTCGCGGATGTTCGGTTCGTCGGCGAGCAGCATCACGATGCGGTCGACGCCCGGCGCCGACCCGCCGTGCGGCGGCGCGCCGAACTTGAAGGCGTTGATCATCCCGCTGAAGTTCGCGTCGACGTCGGCCTGCGAATAGCCCGCGATCTCGAACGCCTTGTACATGATGTCGGGGCGATGGTTCCGGATTGCGCCCGACGACAGTTCGACGCCGTTGCAAACGATGTCATACTGGTACGCGAGGATGTCGAGCGGATCCTTGCCCGTCAGCGCGTCCATCTCACCCTGCGGCATCGAGAAGGGATTGTGGCTGAAATCGATCTTGCCGGTGTCCTCGTCGGCCTCGAACATCGGGAAGTCGACGATCCAGCAGAATTCGAAGCGGCTCTTGTCGATCAGGTCGAGCTGATCGGCGACGCGCGTGCGCGCGAGGCCGGCAAGCTTCGCCGCCTTGGCTTCGGCGCCCGCGGCGAAGAAGATGCCGTCGTTCGGGCCCAGCCCCATCGCGTCGGCAATCGCCTGCATGCCTTCCTGGCCATGGTTGTTGGCGATCGGACCGCCAAACACGCCGTCCTTCTGCGTCGCATAGCCAAGACCCGGGAAGCCTTCCGACTGCGCCCAGCCGTTCATCTCGTCGAAGAATTTGCGGCTCTTCTCGTGCGTTTCCGGGGCAGCGACGGCGCGGACGACCTGGCCTTCCTCGACCATCGTCGCGAAGCGGCCAAAACCCGATCCCTTGAAGAAATCGCCCACGTCATGGACGAGCAGCGGGTTGCGCAGGTCGGGTTTGTCGCTGCCATATTTCAGCATCGATTCGCGGTACGGAATGCGCTTGAACGGCAGCGGCGACACGGTGCGGCCCTTGCCGTCGAAATCGGCGAACTCCTCGAACACGCCGTGCAGGACGGGCTCGATCGCGTTGAAGACGTCGTCCTGGGTGACGAAGCTCATCTCGAAATCGAGCTGATAGAATTCGCCCGGCGAACGGTCGGCGCGCGCATCCTCGTCGCGGAAGCAGGGCGCGATCTGGAAATAGCGGTCGAAACCCGCGACCATCAGCAGCTGCTTGAACATCTGCGGCGCCTGCGGCAGCGCATAGAATTTACCGGGGTGGACGCGGCTGGGCACCAGATAGTCGCGCGCGCCTTCGGGGCTGCTCGCGGTCAGGATCGGCGTCTGGAATTCGGTGAAGCCCTGATCGATCATCCGGCGGCGCAGCGACGAAATCACGTTCGAACGCAGCACGATATTCTTGTGCAGCCGTTCGCGGCGCAGATCGAGGAAACGGTTGGTGAGGCGGATTTCCTCGGGATATTCGGTTTCGCCGAACACCGGCAGCGGCAGGCGATCGGCGGCCGACTGCACGGTCACCGCGCTCGGATAGATTTCGATCTCGCCGGTCGCCAGCTTCGGGTTGAGCGTCTCGGGCGATCGTGCGGCGACCTTGCCCGTGAAGGTCAGAACGGACTCGGGCCCCAGCGCGTTGACGGTGGGATAGAGGTCCGAACCGGTTTCCACCACGATCTGGGTAATCCCATAATGGTCGCGAAGATCGACGAAGAGCACATTGGCATGCTCGCGCGTGCGATGCACCCAGCCCGAAAGACGGACTTCCTCACCGACGTTGGCGGCGCGAAGATCTGCGCATGTGTGGGTGCGATAGGCGTGCATTATGTTCGTCTTTCAAATGTCCGGAGAGGCGCGCAGGAAAACGCGCCGATATGGCCGCGCCTAAGGCAATGCGGCGCGCCATTTGTCAAGGGTCGAGGGCTTAAATCAACGGGTCAGGCCGAGGTTATCGAGCACCTCGCTGGCGAAGATGGCGCGGTGCGAGGGATCGGGGAGCAACCGGTCGCGCGCGGCGCGCCAGCGGCGGAAATCCTCGCCATAGTCGGCGGCTACCCGGGCCGCGTCGAGGTGGCAGCTTTTCGCCCAGTGACGCGTGAAAGCGATACCCGCGGCATCGAGGCTTTCAACCACGCGGGCATAGGCGTCGGCGGTGCGCTGGCTGCGTGGGCCATCGAAATCGATCACGGCGTTGTGCTGGAAGCGTGCCGGAGCAAGCAACCCCTGCGCGCGCTCCATGAAGCGCAACGTAACCACGGTCGAGCCGCCGTGACGCGCATAGACGGCGCAGATACGTTCGAACGCACGCGCCAGGTCAGCGCGGTGGATGGTGACCGACGCATTGAACAGGTCTGCCAGCGGCCGGTGCGTATCGAGCCCCTCCCCCCAGCTGCCATAGACCGGCGGTGCGTCGACATCGGGGCCGCTCGCATAGCCTTGTTTCATCGCGAACTGGAGCAGCGGCCCGCGCGCCCACGGATAGTCGTCGAGCAGCCGCCCGAGCAGGCTGAGCGCATCATAGCCCGCGCCGAGCTGGCCCGGGGTCGCCCGTGGATAGCCGGGGCGCCAGGGTTCGCGATAGAGGAAGCGGAGCATCGCCGGCCGCTTGAACGGCTTGTACGGATTGACGATCATCTGGACGAAGTCAGGATCCTGGTCGAGCGCATAAGCGGCTGAAAAGCGACGGAAATTGCCCGCCGAGAGCCAGTCTAGCGCCGCGCAATCAACCTTGCGCAAATTCTGGATCGGGCGAACGAGGAATTTGGGCACGCTGTCCACAACAAGCGCGGTGACGATCCCGAGCGACCCGACGGGAAGCTGCGCCGCGGCGAAAACATCGTCGTCACGCAGCACCGTCGAGCCCGTCGCGGCGATGAAGGCGTCGCTCATCACGCCCGCGGCTGGCTCGATCCAGTGGATGCCGGCGGGGGTCACGATCTGCACTGCGCGGATATGATCCTGAATACCGCCGCGCGCGATCATCGAGCCGTGCGTGCCAGTGGCTGCGGCGCCCGCGAAGGTCTGGCCGTTACCCGCACCGCTGGTCCACAGCGAGCGGCCCTGCTCCTCGAACTTGTCCGAAACCTCATCGACGAGCGCGCCCGCTTCAACAAGCATCAAGGCGCCGGCATCGATATCGGGGCGGACGTCGCCTGCACTGATCCGGAAGCATCGATTGAAGCGGCGCGTGTGGAGCAGCCAGCTTTGCGAGCTGATATTGACGTTCGATGGCGACCAACCGGCGCCGATCGGGCGGACGCGGCGATTTGCAGCCTGCGCCGCCACGAGCCAATCCTGCACCGATTTCGCAGCGATCGCGATCTCGTCGCGCCCGCGCTCCGCATCGCCGCTGCGCAGCGCAAACCGCGTTGCCGCCTCACAGGTGCCGGTGCCGTGATAGTTGGTCCAGCGGCCTTCGTCGCCGAGCCTCACGATCGGCATCAGGCGTCTCCCAGCGGCAGGATGCCGGCATGCGCGCGCCACGCGACCGTCACAGGTCTCAGGAAACCGAAAGTCGCAATCGCCACGAGCATCTGGCGGCGCGTCGCGAACATACGCACATCGCACAGCCCCTGATCGGATTCGGGGGTCACGAACGGCTGCGCGGCCTGGGCGGCGAACCCCCAGCCCTTCAGCGTCACGACCATCGATTCTTCATCGAGCGGCCGCGGATTGGCGATCGACAGGAACATATCCGCCTGCCCCGCGGCATATTGCCCCAAAAGCAACGCAAACCCGAGCGCGGCGAGCGCCCAACCCAGCCACATCATGCCCATATTCCCTTCGTCTTTTTCCCCGGCCGATGTTCCGGCTCCACAACCCGAAGAGTACGGGCTAATTTTTCCTGCCCGTTCCTCTCAACTAGCTGTATAGGCGCGCTATGCAAGTCCATCCGTTGATCGAAACCAACGCCGCGCTCGTCGAATTCTGCGCCCTCATTCAGGGCAGCGATTTCATCGCCGTCGATACCGAATTCATGCGCGAAAACACTTTCTGGCCAGAGCTTTGCCTGATCCAGGTGGCCGACCGCGACCATGCCGCGGCGATCGACCCGATGGCACCCGGCATGGACTTGAAGCCCCTGCTCGACCTGCTCGTCGACAATGAGGACATGCTGAAAGTCTTCCACGCGGGCGGGCAGGATGTCGAAATCATCTTCAACCTGACCGGCAAGACGCCGCATCCGATCTTCGACACCCAGATCGGCCAGATGGCGCTCGGCCAGGCCGAACAGGTCGGATATTCGAACCTGGTCGAGGCATGGATCGGGCTGCAACTCGACAAGGGCGCGCGCTTTACCGACTGGAGCCGCCGCCCGCTCGACAAGCGCCAGATCGACTATGCCGTCGGCGACGTCACGCACCTCGCCAAGATTTTCCCGATGATGCTCGACAAGCTGATCAAGACCGGCCGCGGTCACTGGCTCGACGAGGAAATGGAAAAGCTCGCCGATCCCACCAATTACAGCGTCGACCCCGAAAATGCGTGGCAGCGGATCAAGGTCCCGACGCGCAAGCTCGACGTGCTGGGCCGGTTGCAGGCGCTGGCCGCATGGCGCGAGCGCGAGGCCCGGCAAAAGAATTTGCCGCGCGGCCGGATCGTCAAGGACGAGACGCTCGCCGACATCGCCGCGCATCCGCCGAAGGACCAGGACGGGCTCGGCCGCGTACGGGGCCTGTCGGCGACATGGCGGACGAACGATATCGGTGGGCGGCTGATGGATGCGATTGCCAATGCCAAGCCGATGTCGAAAGACGAAATGCCCGAACGCGCGCCGCGCGGCCCCGGGCTTGGCAAGGAAGGTACGCTGGTCGCCGACCTGCTCAAACTGCTGCTCAAGATCCGGGCGCGCGAGTTGAACGTGGCAGCGCGGCTGATCGCGCGCAGCGACGATCTCGAAGCGCTGGCAGCGGGGGCCCGCGAGGGCATCCAGATGATGCAGGGCTGGCGTTACGACGTATTCGGGCACGCCGCGCTCGACCTGGTCGAAGGGCGGATGGGTTTTGCCGTCGTCAACGGCAAGCTGGTGATGAGCGAAATCGACGCGAACGCGGCGATTGAAATCTAGAGCAGCACGAGCTCCGGCTTTGCATCGAACGACTGCGCGAGCACGCGCAGGCGGCGCTCGACCGATTCACCTGACAGATGATGCCAGCCGGCCGCAAGGCTCAGGCGCAGCTTTCCATCGATCAGTGCGATGCCGCTGGCCTTGAGCGGCGCCTCGACGCCGCCGGTCAGACGCTGCGCGAGGCGGATCGCGAGTCCCCATTGTCGCGCCCGCGCCAGCCGGTCGGGCGATACGAGGTTGCCCATCGCGGGAAAATCGGCGTCGGACCCGCCAAAGCCCGCGTAAAGCGCGCGCGCGAGAAGGATGCGGCCCGGAATATCGATGCTGCGCCAGTTGCCGTGCAAACCGATCTCGGTCCCGCGTTCGGCACGGAAATCGGGGTTTGCCGACCATGCGACATCGCTGAGCAGGCTGGCCGCGAGGCGGACGCGGCTGTCGGCGGCGGCCTCGTCGGTGAACAGCGGCGCAATCCATTCGGCGATGGCCCGGCCGTGCGGCGCGAAACGTGCCAGGCGGCGCCCTTCGAACTCGGCAGCGACGATCAGCGGATCCTGCGCGCGCGTTTCGGGATCGAGCGCCTGGTAGAGCAGCCCCTCGCGAAGTCCCGAGGACGACACCGTCATTTCGGGCACGTCGAGGATGTTGACGAGCGCCGCGAGCAGCGCCGCGGCATCGGGCAAGGCCGCGGCACGGTTCGACGCCATGCCCGGGATTGCACGCAATTCCTCGAAACTCAACCGCTTCGATGCCCGGATCAGGCGGCGGAGCGCGCTGCGCGGCAGCGTGTGCTGGTCGAGCACCGCAAGCGGGTCGCGCGTGAGTTCGAGGTCGAGGCGCGAGAGCGCGCGCCATGAACCACCGACAAGATAGAGCGGCAGGCCGGTCAGCCCCTCGCCCGGCCAACCGGCGGTCCGAAGCATCTTGCGCACCGCGCGCTCGAACGCCTGTTCGCCCTCCTCGCGCAGCGCGGGCAAACGGAGCACGCCAAGCGGGAACGAAGCACGGCGACCGACCTTGCCGTCCGAGACTTCGGCAAGTTCGAGACTACCGCCGCCAAGATCGACGGCGATGCCATGCGCGTCGGGAATCGCCGCGAGCACGCCATGGCCCGCCGCCTCGGCCTCTTCTTCGCCCGACAACAGCCGGATCTTGAGCCCCGCCTCGGCAGCGGCGGCGATGAAGTCCGGGCCATTGGCCGCGTCGCGCACCGCCGCGGTGGCGACGCACTGTACGTCCTTCACGTCCATATGCTTCGCCAGCAGCGCATAGCGGCGAAGCGCGACAAGGCCGCGTTCGGCGTCTTCGGGCGCGATACGGCCGTCGATCGCAAGGCCGCGTCCCAGACCCGCCGCGACCTTTTCGTTGAAGATCACCGCAGGCGCGCGCGCGGGTCCTTCATAGACGACGATGCGAACCGAGTTGGAGCCGATATCGATGACGGCAGAGCGGTGGACCGTCTGTTTGGTGGTGCGCAGCAGGCCCAAATCTATTTTCTCAATCTTCATGGACGTTAAAGGCAAGCGTCGGAACATCCTGTCGCTTGTGAAGTGCGGTGCCGCGCCCCGACAGTGAGGGATTGTTCATGAAATAATGGTGCAGGTTAAAGGGTTTGTCGCCCGGCGTGACGCGCACCGAGGTGCCGTCGGGCTGCAATATCCAGCTTTGTTCATTGTCGATGAGATTCGCGACAAGCACCTGATCGAGTATCTGGTCGTGCACCGTCGGATTTTCGATCGGGATCATATATTCGACGCGGCGATCAAAGTTGCGCGGCATCCAGTCGGCGCTGCTGATATAGAGCTTTGCCCCCCGATGCGGCAGCGGTGCCCCATTCGCGAACGCCCAGACACGGCTGTGTTCGAGGAAACGACCGACGACCGATTTGACGTGGATCGTTTCCGACAGACCCGGCACGCCGGGACGCAGGCAGCAGATGCCGCGCACGATCAGTTCGACCGGCACGCCCGCGGCGCTCGCGGCATAAAGGCGGTCGATGATGTCGGGGTCGACAAGGCTGTTCATCTTGGCCCATACGCCCGAGGGCTTGCCCGCCTTGGCTGCGGCGATCTCGGCATCGATCAGATCGCACAGATGCGCGCGCATGTTGAGCGGCGACATGGTGATCAGGTCGAGCCGTTCGGGTTCGACATAGCCCGTGATGTAATTGAACAGCTGCGCCGCATCGCGCCCGGCGCGCGGATCGGCTGTGAAGAAGCTGAGATCGGTATAGATACGCGCGGTCACCGGGTGATAATTGCCGGTGCCAAAGTGGCAATAGGTGCGATACCCCTGCCCTTCGCGGCGCACCACCATCGAAATCTTCGCGTGCGTCTTCCACTCGATGAAGCCGTAAACGACCTGCACCCCGGCGCGTTCGAGCTGGTTCGCCCAGAGCAGATTCTGCTCCTCGTCGAAGCGCGCCTTGAGTTCGACCACCGCGGTGACCGACTTGCCCGCCTCGGCCGCCTCGATCAGCGCGCGGATCACCGGCGACTGGTCGCCGGCGCGATAGAGCGTCTGCTTGATCGCGACGACATCAGGGTCTGCGGCGGCCTGGCGCAGGAAAGCGAGGACGACCTCGAAGCTTTCATAGGGGTGGTGGACGACGATGTCCTTGCTGCGAATCGCCGCGAAACAGTCGCCGCCATGCTCGCGGATGCGTTCGGGAAAGCGCGGCGAATAAGCGGGGAATTTCAGATCGGGTCGATCGACGTCGACGAGCGCCGACAGCGCCGCGAGCCCGATGAACCCGCCGATCTTGGCAACGATCGCCTCGTGCCCCTGGATGTCGGCGTTGAGCACTTCGGCGATTTCGCCCGGCATGTCGGCTTCGAGTTCGAGCAGGATCACGCGGCCGCGGCGACGGCGACGGATCGCGGTGCGGAACAGGCGGACGAGATCCTCGGCCTCTTCCTCCAGCTCGATATCGCTGTCGCGGATGATGCGGAACACGCCGAGCGAGCGGATCGTGAAGCCAGGAAACAACAGGTCGCCGAAAATCTCGATCAGATATTCGATCGGAACGAAGGCCCCCCCCTGCCCTGGCACCGGTACGAAGCGCGGCAGCGCCGCGGGGATCAGCACCAGTTCGCGGACAGTTTCTCCGTTCGCCTTGCGCTGGAGATCGAAGATCACGCCAAGGCCGCGGTTCGGAATGAAGGGAAAAGGATGCGCCGGGTCGAGCACCTGCGGGGTCAGGATCGGGAAAATCTGATCGATGAAATATTGGCGGAGCGCGGTGCGGAGCGCTTCCTTGTTCGACCCCGTGCCGTGGACAACGATACCCTGTTCGGCGAGCTGGCGGTGGAGCAACTGCCATTCGCTTTGCTGCTGATCGACGAGGCGGTTCACCTCGGCCTCGATCTCGGCGAGCTGTTGTCCCGGCGAACGGCCGTCGGCCGAAGGATCGTCGATCCCCTGAAGCTGTTGCCCCTTCAGCCCCGCCACGCGGACCATGAAAAATTCGTCGAGATTGCTCCCCGAAATCGACAGGAAGCGCAGGCGTTCGAGCAGCGGGTGCGCGGGGTTGCGCGCCTCTTCCATCACCCGGCGATTGAAGGCGAGCCAGCTCAGTTCGCGGTTGAAGAAGCGTTCGGGACCAAAGGGAATTTTCGACGCGCCATTGGCATCATTGTCGGCGCGCAGCGATTGTCCGTTTAGCGACATGTATCGGCATCCTGTCGTTCGAGAAGATCGGGATCGATCAGCCCCTGTGACAGTAATGTTTCACGCGTAAGACGAACGCCGACGCGCCGTCCCTGTTCGAGCG
Source organism: Sphingopyxis sp. GW821-FHT10B01 (assembly GCF_059415685.1). Lineage (NCBI taxonomy): Bacteria > Pseudomonadati > Pseudomonadota > Alphaproteobacteria > Sphingomonadales > Sphingopyxidaceae > Sphingopyxis > Sphingopyxis sp. GW821-FHT10B01. The sequence continues at coordinate 234,153 of NZ_JBWKNS010000001.1, forward strand.
ACGCTGCGTCGAGTGCCGCAACGACGCGGTGGATCATCGCGTAGCTGCGCTCCATCCGCGGCACGATATAGGATGCAACCTCGGGCGCCAGCGCCATGCCGCGTTGCGCGAAAAGCGCGTCGATCAGGTCGCGGGCGAGGCAGTCGTCGGGTTCCCCGATCGTCAACACGGGTACCGCCGCGAGCCGCGAGGCGAGATCGGGCAGGGCAATATTCCACGCGGACGGCGGCGCATCGGCGATGACGAGCAGCGGCTTGCCGCTGGCCTGCGCCGCGTTCCATGCGTGGAAAATCTCCTCTTCCGACACGCTGTCATGGCCGTCGATCACGCGGCCGCCGACTTCGCTAGCGAAGAGCCGACCGATCAGGCTGCGCCCCGAGCCGCGCGGGCCGACCAGCACCGCGGTGCGGACCGGCCAGGTCGACACGTGGCGCAGATAGCGAACGGCATCGGCGTTGCTCGTCCCAACGATCAGCGGGCCGTCGTTGGAACCGCCCGCACTCCAGTCAAGCGGCAGAGCGATCTGGCTGGAGGTGGCGCGCGCCATCAGCGGCTGATCCGCAGCGTGCTGCCGCCCTCCTGTACCTTGAAGCCGCGCCCGGCGAGCGCCGCCTTGAGCGCACCGGCATCACCGCGGAAGGTCACCCGCATCACCGAGGTTCCGCCCAATGCAAGGCTGGTGGTCGACGCCGACTGGACCCCCGAAATGCCACCGACCGCGCGTTCGGTCGCGGTGACCGAGTCGACGTCGGGCGAACTATATTGAACGGTGAAGCTCTGAACGCCGACGGGTGCCGTCGTCGGCACGCTGCTGTCGGTTTCGCTGGGCAGCGCGTCGGTGTCCACAGCCTCGGCATCCTCGGGAAGATCGATCTTTTCGACCGGCTTTTCAAGGACGAGATAGGTGTCGGTGCGCAGCACGCCCGAGGCCAAGGCGTCGATATAGATACGGTCCATCCGCGCGACCGCCTTTTCCATCATGTCGGGCAACGCGGCGGGGCTGGGTCCGGTCATGGTGAAGCTGGATATCAGCTTGCTGTCGGGACCGAAGCGCGCGGTGAAATAGCCTTTGATCGGCCCGCCGGGATAGCTGTACTCGACCCGGGCGATCGGGGTCAGCACGTCGGCCGCCCCATATTGGTCGAGGATGACGCGCCACCAGACGCGGCCGCGGCGACCCGTCTGCCCGGGGTTGATGAGCAAAGTGTCAGCGCCGGTGCCCGCGGTGCGGACATAGTCGATCGCGCTCTGCCCCGTATTATATTCGGCCCAGGCGCGCTGCCAGGCGCTGCGCTGTTCGAACACCTGCGGGATGCCGTCGATCGAATAGACGGGGATGACGAGCAAGGGCGGCGAGCGCAGCGTGCGGCCGCTGACACCAAGAATCTGGCCGGCGCGGACGCGGTCGAACTGGACGCCGAGCTTTGCCACATAGCGGCGCGGGCCGATCTGCTCTTCTTCGACGACAATCGCCGTGACGATGCCGTCGAGCACCGAATCGCCGAGTTTGGGGCCTTCGCTGCCATTAAGTTTGCGATAGAGCTGCGCCCAGCCGAGGCGCTGCGCCTCGCGCCAGCCCTTGGTTCGCGCATCGTCGGCGTTGTCGCCGGTCACATCGACCAATATGCCGCTCGCGAGGAAATCGCCGCTGCTGTTGATCGGTGTGATGCCGCGATCGCCGCGGCTGATCTGTCCTTCAACGACGCCGACCACGAGAATCGCGAGCAAAAGTCCAAACAGGGCAGCCCAGCGCCAATCGCGCGGACGAATAGCGTCGAGCGAAAGACGAGGCGCGAAGCGGGGGAAAGCAGCCGAAATCATATCTTCTCTATGCTTTGCCCAAAAGCTTGGCGCCGGACAAGGAAATCATGGCATTTCGTGGCCAGAGTCGTTAGTCGCGCTGGCCATGGATTCCAAGCACAACCAACCCGGCTCCTACACTTATGCGCAGGCCGGCGTATCGATCGAGACCGGCAATGCGCTGGTCCGTGCCATTGCCCCGCTCGCCCGTGCGACGCGCCGTCCCGGTGCCGATGCCGACCTGGGCGGCTTTGGCGGCTTTTTCGACCTGAAGGCGGCGGGGTTCAACGATCCCTTGCTCGTCGCGGCGAATGACGGCGTGGGCACCAAGCTCAAACTCGCCATCGAATCGGGCAAGCATGACGGGGTCGGGATCGATCTGGTCGCGATGTGCGCGAACGATCTGATCGTGCAGGGCGCCGAACCGCTGTTTTTCCTCGACTATTATGCCACCGGCAAGCTCGACAATGATGTCGCGACCGAAGTCGTCGCGAGCATCGCCGAAGGTTGCAAACAGGCCGGTTGCGCGCTGATCGGCGGCGAGACCGCCGAGATGCCGGGCATGTACAGCGAAGGCGACTATGATCTCGCGGGCTTCTGCGTCGGCGCGGTCGAGCGCGATCAGGTCCTGACCGCCGACAAGCTCGCGGCGGGCGATGTGATATTGGGACTCGCATCGTCGGGTGTCCATTCGAACGGCTTCTCGCTCGTGCGCCGGCTCGCGGCCGACAAGGGGTGGAAGCTCGATCGCCCTGCCCTGTTCGACCAGACTATCCTGCTGATCGACGCGCTGATGGCGCCGACACGCATCTATGTGAAGAGCCTGCTGCCGCTGGTGAAGACCGGCCAGATTCATGCGCTCGCGCATATCACCGGTGGCGGGCTGCTCGAGAATATCCCGCGTATCCTGCCCAAAACGCTGCACGCGCATGTCGATGCCGATACGTGGGAACAGCCGCGGTTGATGGCGTTCCTGCAGGCGCAGGGGACTATCGAGCCCGAAGAAATGGCGCGCACCTTCAACTGCGGGATTGGCATGGCCGTTGTTGTCGCAGAAGCCGATGTCGATGCCGTTACCGCGGCGCTCGAGGCCGCGGGCGAGACGGTGCACCGGATCGGGCATATCGCCGAGGGCGAAAAGGGCTGCACCGTGACGGGCGGCACCGAAACCTGGAGCGCGCGCGAACCGTGGAGCGCGACCTATAATGGCTAAGGCGCGTGTCGCCGTCCTGATTTCGGGCGCCGGCACCAATATGGCGGCGCTGCTTTACGCGGCGAAGAACCAAGACTGCCCCTATGAACTGGTGTTCGTGGGCAGCAATGATCCCGGTGCGCCGGGGCTGAAAATTGCCGAAGCCGAAGGCATTGCGACGTGGGGATTGTCGCACAAGGGCATGAAGCGCGACGCGTTCGACGCGCTGGTCGACGCGCAATTGCGCGACGCGCGCGCCGAATTCGTCGCCCTCGCGGGCTATATGCGTATCCTGTCGGACGATTTCGTCGGGCGCTGGGCCGGCCGGATGATCAACATCCACCCCAGCCTGCTGCCGCTCTACAAGGGGCTGAACACGCACCAGCAGGCGATCGAAGCCGGCGACAGGTTCGGCGGGTGCAGCGTCCATATCGTCACCCCGGGTGTCGACGAAGGGCCGGTGCTCGCGCAGACGCCGGTCGCGATCATAGCGGGCGATACGGTCGAAACACTGTCCGACCGCGTGCGGATCGCCGAACACCAGCTTTACCCGCCCGCCCTCGCCGCCTTCGTGACGCGCGAGCGATCGCCCGCCTATTTGCGCGAACGAGTACGCGAACTGGCGATGGCGTTGCCCGAGGCAGACGAAGTGACTTCGCACGGCATGCCCTGCTTTGGCATCGTGAAGGGCAAGAAATTCGCCTATTTCACCGAAGATCATCACGGCGACGGCAAGGTCGCGCTGCTGGTCAAGATCAGCGGCGCCGACGAGCAGGCGCAACTGATCGAGCTCGACGAAGACCGTTATTACCGCCCCGCCTATTTCGGCGACGGCTGGGTCGGGATCCGCCTCGACCTGGGCGACACCGACTGGGATGCAATTGGCGAGTGGCTGCGCAAGAGCTGGCTTGCGATCGCGCCGAAGAAGCTCGCGGGACTGATTGGGGCCGCGGAGGAGTTTTGATGGGCCGGCTTCTCGCCAGTTTGCTGATCCTGATCCTCGTCAGTGGCTGCGACGTGGCGATATCCGAAAAACCGATGTTCACCGAGGCCGATACCGCCGGAGCCCCGCAGTTCGAAAACGGCGTCTGGCTGCTCGAAGAAGACAGCGACTGCCATGTCGATGCCGCGCAGCGCGTCTCGCGCTGGCCCGAATGCGCGAACTGGGTCGTTGTTCGCAATGGTCAGCTGTTCGAGCGCGTCCGCGAAGGCGACATCGCGGTCAAACGAATCGAAAATGCGATCCTGATCGTCGCCGGCGAGGTCGGGCTCGCACAAATCGAATACATAAGCAGCGGAGGATCGGCCGCCGAACCGCCCGTGTATTTTTTCGCCGCGTTCGAGAATATTGGCAAGCCACCAACGCTCCCGTTACGCTCGATCACACTTTGGAGCGTCTTGTGCGGCACGCGCGACGGGACGCCGGGCAAAGCGGCGGCGGACGATGAACCGGGAGAGCTCGTCCGCTTCCCGGGCTTCGGCGAGAAATGCCAACCCGCCTCGCAAGACGCATTGCGCGCCGCCGCCCTTGCCAGTCGCCCGCCCGGGCCTCCACGCCTTCGCGCCATATGGATGCGCGCAACGCTCGATTAGCACACACGACCGCCGGCAAATTGCCGCTGGCCTTTTGATCGAAAGCGCGCCCAAATAGCGGCGATGATGTTCGATAGCGCCATCCTGTTGTCGGCCCTGTTCCTCGCGATCCATATCGTGGTGATCGGGCGGATCATCCTGCGGCCGCAGCGCGAGCCGGCGTCGCGGGTCGCGTGGTTGATCGCGACGATCATGGTGCCGGTGGCCGGCGTGATCGCCTATCTCTTGCTCGGCGAGGCACGGATCAGTTCGAAGCGGCGCGCGCGGTATCGCGCGATCGAGGCGCATCTGCCACACCCGTCGGAGAATGAGGCGGTTCGGCGCGAACTCGGCGAAACGCCCTATGCCGCTCCCTTCGCCCTCGCCGAAACCGCCAATGCGCTGCCGCCGACGCGCGGCAACCGCGCCCGCCTGTCCCACGACAGCAACAGCGCGATCCGCGAGATGGTCGATGATATCGACGCGGCGCAATCGACCGTCCATCTGTGCTTCTATATCTGGCTCGCCGACCATAACGGGTTCCGGATCAAGGATGCGCTGATCCGTGCAGCGCAGCGGGGCGTGAAAGTGCGCGTGCTCGCCGATGCGCTGGGATCGCGCGGTTTCATCCGGTCGGCCTATTGGATCGAATTGGGCAATGCCGGGGTCGATGCGCGGATCGCGCTACCGATCGGCGGCTTGGTCTGGACGCTGATCCGCGGACGCTTCGATCTGCGCAACCACCGCAAACAACTGATCGTTGACAATCATATCGCCTGGTGTGGAAGCCAGAACCTGGCCGACCCCGAGTTTCGAGTGAAATCGCGCTTTGCCCCGTGGGTCGACATCATGACCCGCTGGGAAGGCCCGGTCGTACGCGATTGCCAGTTCATCTTCGCCGCGGACTGGGAATCGGAGCATGGCGACGACATCAGCGAGCTGCTGGGCGACGCCGCGGAACCGCCGAGCGCCGCCACACCCGGGATCACGGCGCAGGTGGTGGGGACCGGACCGAACCTGGCCTATGCTGCCATGACCGCCTGCTTCACGTCGCTGATCCATGCGGCGCGGCGCGAACTGGTGATTACCACGCCCTATTTCGTCCCCGACGAGCAGTTGATCTGCGCGCTGCTCGACGCCGGACGGCGCGGGGTACAGACGACGATGATCCTGCCGCAACGCAACGACAGCCGGATCGTCGCAAATGCCAGCCGCAGCTATTATGACGAAATGATCGCCGCCGGGGTGCTATTATATGAATATCGGCCAGGGCTGCTCCACGCCAAGACGATGGTCGTCGACGGCAAGGTCGCGCTGATCGGTTCGGCCAATCTCGACCGGCGGAGCTTCGAACTCAATTTCGAGAATAATATATTGTTCGCCGACGCCGGTTTCGCACGCGAAATCCGGGCCCGGCAGGATGAATATCTGGCCGAGTCCGACCAGGTCAGCGCCACCGATGTCGAAAAGACCAGCATGGCGCGCCGCCTGTGGCAAAATCTGCTCGCGACGCTCAGCCCGCTCCTTTGAACGCAAAAGGCCGCCGGATCGCTCCGGCGGCCTCTTTCTGCCTTGCGGCAAATGGCGTTTAGCCGACGATTTCTTCGGGCTTGAAGAAATAGGCGATTTCGATCGCGGCATTCTCGTCGCTGTCCGAACCGTGGACCGTGTTCGCTTCGATGCTTTCGGCCAGTTCCTTGCGGATCGTTCCAGGCTCGGCGTTCGCGGGGTTGGTCGCGCCCATGATGTCGCGGTTGGCCTGCATGGCGTTTTTGCCTTCAAGCACCTGAACGACGACGGGGCCGCTGATCATGAAATCGACGAGCTCGCCGAAGAAGGGGCGTTCCTTGTGGACCGCATAGAAGCCTTCGGCCTGTTCGCGGGTCATGTGGATGCGCTTCGAGGCGACAACGCGAAGGCCGGCGTCTTCGAGCATCTTGGTGACGGCGCCGGTGATGTTGCGACGCGTTGCGTCGGGCTTGATGATCGAAAAGGTGCGAGTAACCGCCATGGGGGAAGCTCCTGTGTTATTATGGTCTGCGATGCGCGCGCCTCTAGCGGCGCTTTTGCTGCGCCGCAAGGACAGAGCGCGAACAGCCCCCGATCAGGCGCCTGTTCCGTAAGTTACCGCCCCCTCCACCATGTCGCCGTTCTGGGTCGCGGTGACCTGAATCGACGTCTTGCTGTCGCCGGGCTTTTCGGCGCCGAGGATCATCGTGTCCTCGGCATTGATTTCGGAGTTGACCTTGAACCCGGCAGCTTCGATCTGCTTGCGAAAATGCGCCATCACGCCGGCGGCTGTACCCTTGACCTCGAAACTCGCAAGACCGCCCTGCCCCTGTTTGCCCGAGCCCGCGAAGCCGCCGGTCATCTTCGACCCGGGATATGGCGCAATGCCTGCGGGCAGCTTCGCTTCTCCGCCAAACTGCACTTCGCCTTCTTCGGTTTTGATCGTCACCTTGCCGTTTTCGCCGTCTTTCTGGCTGCTTATCCGGTAGTCGGCGGTCTTCCCCGTTTCGGGGTCGGTGTATGTACCGCTGGCGACTTCGGTTTCGGATCTCGAGCCGCAACCCGCGACAAACAGCGCCGCCGCGACGGCAAAAGCGGTAAGAACGGGGAATGTCGGACGCGTCATGGTCAAGCTCCTGTCAGGGCAAATGATAGGGCCTTTTGCGCGGCGCGGACGCCAGCGTCGGTGACCGGCGTCACACTGATCGCCGCAATCTAGGGCCCTTCGGACCAGCGACCATTCTCGTCCTGTTTCCAGAAGCGGTTGTCGACGTCCTCGCGTGCTGCGAGCGTGCGCCACAGCGCGCGCGCGTCGTCGATGCGACTATTGTCGAAAAAGAGGAAGATACGTTCGAAACCGAGCGCCTCTTCGCGCCATTCGCCGTCGGCGAGCGCGATGTGCGAAGCACGATTGGGCGGCGAGACATCGAGCGTGCCCGAAATCAGCACCGGCTCGATCTCTTCATCGGGCGATCCGGCATGCCCGTGCGGCAGGAAGCTGGCGGGTTGCAGCGTCCACAGCGCCTCGCCGATCGCCTGCCGTTGCATCGCGGGCGCGGCGACCACCAGCAGGCGGTCGCCGTTCGCCAATATGCGCGTCGCGATGGCGGGGAGCACCCGTTCGACCGGGTCGCGGGTCAGCCGGTAAAAGTCGACGCGCACCATGCTCCCCTATCCGTTCCGCTCAGCCTTCGTGATTGGCGGCGATGTAGCGGTCGAGCAAACGCACGCCATATCCGGTCGCGCCCTTCGCCCACACCGGACCGTCCTTGTCGCCCCACGCCATGCCCGCGATGTCGAGATGCGCCCAAGCGACACCTTCGTCGACGAAGCGCTTCAGAAACTGCGCCGCGGTGATCGAGCCACCCTCGCGCGGGCCGATATTCTTCATGTCGGCGATCGGGCTGTCGATCAGCTTGTCGTAGGCCGCCGACAACGGGAAGCGCCACAGCTTGTTGTTGCTGGCGTCGCCCGCGGCGAGCAGGTCGGCCGCGAGCGCGTCCTCGTTCGAGAAGACGCCCGCATATTCATGGCCAAGCGAGATCACCATCGCGCCGGTCAGCGTCGCAAGATCGACGATTATCTTCGGATTATAGGCCTGTTGCGCCCAAGTGATCGCATCGCAGAGCACGAGGCGGCCTTCGGCGTCGGTGTTGAGCACCTCGACCGTCTGGCCCGACATGGTGGTGACGATGTCGCCGGGGCGCATCGCATTGCCGTCGGGCATATTCTCGACAAGGCCGACGACGCCCACGACATTCGCTTTCGCCTTGCGACCGGCGATAGCCTTGATCGCGCCCGCGACCGCGCCCGCGCCGCCCATGTCCCATTTCATCATGTCCATGCCGGCTGCAGGCTTGATGCTGATGCCGCCGGTATCGAAGGTGACGCCCTTGCCGATGAAGACGACCGGTGCGTCGCCCGGATTTCCGCCGTTCCAGCGCATGGCGAGCAGCCGCGGCGGGCGCGTCGAGCCCTGCGCAACGCCGAGCAGCGCGCCCATGCCGAGCGCTTTCATCTGGCGTTCGTCGAGGATTTCCAGCTCGACGCCCAGGTCGGCGAGATGCTGGCAGCGTTCGACGAAGCTTTCAGGGTAAAGAATGTTCGGCGGCTCGGCCACGAGCGTCTGGGTGAGCGCAACGCCATCGGCGACCGCCGAATAGCGGCCCCAGCGTGCGGAAAGATAGCCGTGCGGCGACGCGATCTTGATCGATTTCAGACTGGGCTTCGCATTGTCCGACAGGCGGGTGCGATAGGTATCGATGCGCCAGTTGCGCAAGCGTGCCCCCATGGCAAAGGCCAGCACATCATCCTCGTCGACCTGGCCGGTGCTGGCGAAATCGACGTGGACGACGGTGACGCCGCTCGTTTGAAGCCGCGCCGTCAGCGCCGCACCGCCGCGTTCAAGGTCATGCTCGCTGCCCTCGCCGATACCGACGAGAAGCAGGCGCTTTGCCTGGTCGCCATCGATCGCGGCCGTCTCTGCGATCGCGCCCGCGGCGCCTTCGAAGCGGGCCTGCGCCGCGGCCGCGCCCAGCAGCGCGCCGAGCGCTCCGGCCTCGCCCTTGCGGACCGGAAAAGCGACGACGTCGGCAGATGCGTCGATTTGCGCGACAAACTGAATGTCCATGCCTTAACTTTCTCATGCGATGATTGATTGCAACGTGCTGGACCGATAGGGGTTTCGCTTGCGAGTTGCAAAAACAAAGCTGCCGGTCCAAGCCGGGAAACGTCGATTTAGGGTCTGGGACAAAGGGATTAAATGAACTGGGCTTTGTTCCATCGGGCAGCGCGTGCGCGGCCGTTCTGGCTGGCGACGGCGAGCAGCATGGCTCTGGCCGCAAGCCCGGCGCTGGCCCAGACGAACGACGAATCGGCCCGGTCGGCGCAGATCTCGGGCCAGCCCGACCTCCAGACACCCGACATCGCCCCGGCAACCGCCGATGCCCCGGCCGTCAAGGCCGAAGACCAGATCGGTTTCGCCGCCGACAACCTCAATTACGATAGCGACAGCGAAGTCGTCATTGCCGAGGGCAATGTCCAGATGAACCGCGAAGCGATCGAGATGCGTGCGGACAAGGTCACGTGGAACCGGCAGAACGGCAAGGTCTTCGCCGAGGGCAATGTCGTCATCAAGAACCCCGAAGGCGACACCGCCTATGGCGACAAGATCGAGCTGACCGACACGCTGCGCGACGGCGTCATCGAGAATCTGCTCGTCGTGCTCGACAATGGATCGCGCCTCGCGGCGATCAAGGGTACCCGCTTCGACAACGGCAATATCGAACTGGAGAACGCCGCCTACACCCCCTGCCCCGTCGAGGATGACGCGGGTTGCCCGAAAAAACCGAGCTGGCAGGTGCGCGCCGTTCGGGTGCTATACGACAAGGCAAAGAACAAGGTCCGGTACAAGGGCGCCCGGATCGAGATTTTCGGCCTGCCGCTGATTCCGCTCCCCGGCCTCAGCCATTCGATCAATAACGAAGCGAGCAGCGGCTTGCTGGTGCCCGAGATCCGGCTCGATCGCACCAACGGGTTCGAAGTTGCGGTTCCCTATTATCTGCGCATCGCGCCCGACCGCGATGCCACGATCACGCCGCATCTCTACACCAGCGCCGCGCCGATGATCGAAGGCGAGTTCCGCGCGCTGACCGATATCGGGTCGTTCCGCATCAACGGCTATGCGACCTATGGCTCGCTGGTTCCGCTGACCGGCGAAGACCCGAACAGCCGCAAGCAGTTTCGCGGCTATCTGGAGAGCGCGGGCAAGTTCCAGTTCGACCCGCACTGGAGCCTGACCTATTCGGGGCGGGTCGCGACCGATCGCACCTTTATGCGCCGGTATGACATCAGCCGCGACGACCGGCTGCGTTCGACCTTCGAGCTCGAGCGGATCGGCGGCAATTCTTACCTCTCGATCGCCGGCTGGGCGACGCAGACGCTCCGCGTTAACGACGTTCAGGGACAGCAGGCGATCGCCCTGCCGATCATCGACTATCGCCAGCGGCTCGCCGACCCGATCCTTGGCGGCCAGTTCGAACTGCAACTCAATACGCTGGCGATCGGCCGCACCGCTGGGCAGGATACGCAGCGCGCCTTTGCCGGCGCGCGCTGGGATCTGCGGGGGCTGACCGGTCTGGGCCAGGAAGTGACGCTGACCGCGCTGGTGCGCGGCGACGTTTATCACAGCGATGAGAATCTGCTGACCGCGATCCCCGGCTATCGCGGCAAGTCGGGCTGGCAAGCGCGCGGGATCGCCGCGGTCGCGGCCGACATGCGCTGGCCCTTCATCGGCGAATTCATGGGCGGCACGCAGACGCTGACCCCGCGCGTCCAGATCGTCGCGACCCCGCCGATCAAGAACCTCGACATCCCCAACGAGGATTCGCGCGCCTTCGACCTCGAAGATAGCAACCTGTTCGCAATCAACCGCTTCAACGGCCACGACCGGTTCGAGGATGGCGCGCGCATCACCTATGGCGTCGAATGGAATTTCAGCCGCCCGGGTTTCAACATCAGCAGCGTCGTCGGCCAAAGCTATCGCCTGTCGGACAAGCCCAGCCTGTTTCCCGACGGCACGGGGTTGACCGACCGGACGTCGGACATCGTTGGACGCACGACGATCGCCTATCGCGATTTCCTGCGACTGACCCACCGCTTCCGGCTCGACAAGGATAATCTGGCGATCCGCCGCAACGAATTCGACGCGACGATAGGCAGCCGCGCAACCTATGCCGTGCTGGGCTATTCGCGCCTGAACCGGGACATATTGTTGCTCGGCGAGGAATTGCAGGACCGCGAGGAAGCCCGCGTCGGCGGGCGCGTCGCGGTGGCGAAGCACTGGTCGGTTTTCGGATCCGCGATCGTCGACCTGACCCAGCGAACCGACGATCCGTCGAGTTCGGCGGACGGGTTCGAGCCGATTCGCCACCGCCTCGGCATCGCCTATGACGATGATTGCCTGTCGATCGCGCTGACTTGGCGGCGCGACTATGCCGATACCGGCGACGCGAAGCGCGGCAACAGCTACTCCTTCCGCATCGCCTTCCGCAATCTGGGATTCTGACGCATTCCGCTCAGCCTAGGTTCAGCGTCTATTACCTATATCCGGCCTTCAAACGGGGCCGGAGGCGGATTGCGCTGGACCATCGGGCGTTTCCGCTGATACGGAGCGTCCGGACTTTCTCGAATAGGGTAAAGATGACCAAATTTTCGACCATGATCGGCCTGATCGCAGTGGCCGCCGTCGGCGTCACGCCGGTGCTGGCCCAGACCGTAGCCGACAACGACGTTCCGACGACCAGCCTCAACATCCCGGGCAATGTACAGATCTTCGGCGACGCAAAACCGAACGTCTATCGCCCTTCCGCCACGGTGAACGGCGAGATCATCACGGCAACCGATATCGAACAGCGCATGGCGCTGATCCGCATTGCGAACAACAATGTCGAGTTGCCACCCGAGGAGATCCAGCGGCTGCGCAGCCAGGTGTTCAGCAACCTGATCGACGAGAAGTTGCAGATTCAGGAAGCCAGGGCGGCCGACATCAAGATCGACGAGAATGTCGTGAACGACCAGTTCGCCCGGCTCGCGACGCGTTTCAAGCAGTCGCCCGACCAGTTTTCGACCTATCTGACGTCGAAGGGCTCTTCCTCTGCGGCGGTGAAACAGCAGATCCGCGGCGAGTTCGCCTGGGACCGCCTGTTGTCGCGTAACATCCAGTCGACGACCAATGTTTCGCCCGAAGAGGTCAAGATCGTCGCTGACCAGTTGACCGGCTCCAAGGGTCAGGACGAGTTCCACCTCGGCGAAATCTATCTGTCGTCAACGCCCGAAAACTCCGCCGCGGTGGCCGAAAATGCCAAGAAGATCATTCAGGCGTTGCAGGCGGGCGGCAGTTTTGCCGCATATGCGCGCCAGTTTTCGGAAGCATCGACCGCCGTCGTCGGCGGCGATCTCGGCTGGGTCAAGGCCGGGCAGCTGCCCGGATCGATGGGCGAAGCCGCGACACAGATGCAGCCGGGTCAACTCGTCGGCCCGATCGAGGTGCCGGGTGGCGTGTCGATCATGCTGATGATCGACCGGCGCCAGGTGTTGACCGCCGATCCGCGTGACGCTGTTCTGAGCCTCAAGCAGATTTCGCTCGATTTTCCGGCTGGTACCACGCCGGCGAAGGCGTCCGATCTTGCAAGCAAGTTCGCCGAGGCGACGCGCGGTATCGCCGGTTGCGGCGCCGCCGATGCAGTGGCCCAGCGCCTCGGTGCCACTGTCGTGTCGCGCGACAATATCGAAATGCGCGCGCTGCCCGCTCCGCTGCAAGCGACCCTGACCAGCCTGCAGATCGGTCAGACGACGCAGCCGTTCGGCGCTGCGAACGAAGGCGTCAGCGTCCTTGTGCTGTGCGGCCGCGACATGCCGCAGACCGCGACCGCCCCCAACCTCGAGCAGATCGAACAGAAGCTGCTGGAGGACAAGGTCAACAAGCGGGCCCAGCGCTATCTGCGCGACCTGCGCCGGGATGCCGTGATCGAATATAGCTGATGACGGATTACCCCAATCGACAGCCGATCGCGGTCACCATGGGTGACCCGGCCGGCGTCGGTCCCGAAGTCACGGCCCGTGCCTGGGCCGCGCGCCACGAAAACAACCTGCCTCCGTTCGTCGCCATCGGCGACGCAGCGTCGATTTCCGCCGTATGGGAAGGCCCCGTCGCACGCGTCGGCGATATGGACGAGGTCGTGCGGACCTTCGATGCGGCGCTGCCCGTCTGGCACCTTGAGGACAGCGGCCCGCTGACCCCGGGCCAGCCGACGCCAGCGGGCGCAACCTGTGCGCTCCATGCGCTGGAAACCGGCATCGGGCTGACGCGCAATCAGGCAAGCTCGGCGCTGGTCACCGGATCAGTGTCCAAATATGCGCTGCACGGCATCGGCTATACGCATCCGGGGCAGACCGAATTCATCGCCGAACGCTGTGGCATCACCGCAACCAATGCGGTGATGATGCTGGCCGGGCCATCGCTCCGCGTCGTGCCGCTCACGGTCCATATTCCGCTTTCCGAGGTACCCGAGCGCCTGACAATCGAGCTGATCGTCGCAAAGGCCCGGATCGTCGCCCGCGGGCTGCGGCGCGATTTCGGTATCGACGCGCCGCGCATAGCGCTCGCCGGCCTCAACCCGCATGCAGGCGAGAGCGGCCAGTTGGGCAGCGAAGAGGAACGCATCATGGCGCCCGCGGTCGCCCAGCTGGCCGAAGAAGGAATTGTCGTCGACGGCCCCCTCGCCGCCGACGGCCTGTTCGCGCCGGCGATCCGCGCGCAGTACGATGCGCTGCTGTGCGCCTATCACGACCAGGCGCTGACGCCGTTCAAGGCGCTGCATTTCCACGACGGGGTCAATTTGACGCTGGGGCTGCCGATCATCCGCACCTCGCCCGATCATGGCACCGCGTTCAATATTGCCGGCACCGGCACGGCCGACCCCGGCCCGACGATCGCCGCGATCGCGATGGCCGCCCAACTCGCCGCGACGCGCGAGCGCAGCTACGCGCCGGCGAAGTGACGGTCGAACCCCAGCTTCCGCTGCCGCCGCTTCGCGAAACGGTGCGCACCCACGGCCTGCAGGCAAGCAAGGCGCTGGGGCAGAATTTTCTGTTCGACGAACAATTGCTCGACCGCATCGCAGCGATCCCGGGCGATCTGGACGGCGCGACCGTGTTCGAGGTTGGTCCCGGTCCCGGCGGCCTGACGCGCGCGTTGCTGCGCGCCGGGGCGAAGGTGATCGCGGTCGAGCGCGACGACCGCTGCCTGCCATTGCTCGCCGAATTGGCTGAAGCCTTTCCGGGACAGCTGACGGTGATTGCCGACGATGCGATGGCGGTCGATGTCGATGCACTGACCGGCGGCCTGCCTTATCATATCGTTGCGAACCTGCCGTATAATGTCGGCACGGCGTTGTTCACACGGTGGCTGGAGCCGGCGGCGTGGCCGCCGCGCTGGCTATCGCTGACGCTGATGTTCCAGCTCGAGGTGGCCGAGCGCATCATCGCACCGGTCGGAGGCAATGCTTATGGGCGGCTCGCCGTCCTTGCCCAGTGGCGGTCGACCGCGAAGATCGCGATGAAGGTGCACCGTTCGGCCTTCACGCCGCCGCCCAAGGTGATGTCGGCGATCGTCCATGTGACACCGGCCGAGCAGCCCGAAAATGTCAATCCCAGGCTATTGTCGAAGTTGACCGAAAAAGGCTTCGGCCAGCGGCGCAAGATGCTGCGGCAGAGCCTGAAAGGCGTCGAGGGCGCGGTCGCCGCTGCGGAGAGGCTCGGGATCGACCCGACGCGCCGCGCCGAGACGGTCAGCGTCGCCGAATGGGTGCAACTGGCGCGATTGCTGGGGTCGTAGCGGCGGCCGGCGACCGATTGCGGCCGCTCCCCTTGCATCACCCCGAGCCTGCCTGCCTTGAAGAAAAAGGCGGATCCCGGGTCAAGCCCGGGATGACGACGTGGAGGTGAAGCAATGTCCTCTCGCCACCCCAAAGCCGCCACTGCCTTCAAATAGGCCTTTCCTACATTATCCGGCTATGCCAGCCTTCATCCAGCTCTTTCATTTGGTAGATAAAAGCGATCGATGCCCGGCTTGCGGGCGCGGTCACAGCGGGGCGGGCCGACCGCGTCCAGCACACCGCAAGGTCCAAATCAGAGGCGCACAAGGCTGAACTTTCCTGAACTTTGGAATTCACACGCGGGGCTTGCGCCGGCCGGACCCCCGTCCAACCCGGGATCACGAAAGAAGGCAATGGCGGCTCGTCATCCCCAAGCCGCAGGCCGGGCATTTATTGCGGGCTAATTCTGGCTCGTCGGGCTAACCGTCGCGACCACCGGCTTCGGCACAAGCACTTCGGCCGCCACGACACGTTTCGACGCGCTCGAGGCGATCGTCTTCTCAAGCGCCGCGACCTGCGGACATTTGCTTTCGCAAAGACGCTGCGCCTCGGCCAGTTTTTCGCGTGCGAGTTCAAGTGCGCCCTTGTCGGCGAGCGCTTCGCCCTGCCCGGTCAGCGCGACAACATCATTGGGTTCGAGGACCAGCGCCTCGCGATAGAGACCGATCGCCTTGCCCGGCAGGCCCTGCGCGCGCGCGACCTGAGCCAGCGCGATGATCGCCGAGCGGTTGCGCGGATCGGCAGCAAGCGCCGATTCATAAAGGCCGATGGCGCCGTCGAGGTCGCCCGCTTCCTGCGCCTTTTGCCCCTCGTGCTGGAGCGCGATCGAACGCGGGAAAATGTCGTTGTCGGCACGCTGGGCGTCAGACGCCGTGGGCAGGCTGGCGAGGATAACACCCGCAGTTAGAGCCAAAATGCCAACGCGCATCGCATTCTCCCATCGCTTCATTGACGGCGATGCTAACATGGTGCCGTCAGTCGCGCGAGAAAAAATCCGTCGCAGCCGTCATGGCCCGGTGTGAGCAGAAAACCGGCGCCCGCAGATCGCCCGATGCCGTCCGGCAGAATGCCCACGTCGGCCGTCCAGCCGGGATGCCGGTTCAGAAAATCGTCCACCTGTGCCCGCCCCTCGCGCGTGATGATCGAGCAGACTGCATAGAGGAGTTTGCCACCCGGCGCCACAAGATCGGCGCCGATGTCGATCAGTTTCGCCTGTTCGGCGACTTGACGGTCGAGCCGTGCGGGGGTCGAGCGCCAGCGCAGTTCGGGGCTGCGCCGCCATGTGCCGCTGCCCGAACAGGGGGCATCGACAATGACGCGATCGGCCTTGCCCATCCGGTCGGCGAGCATTGCGCGTTCCTGCCCCGGATTGAGCAGCAGCGTTTCGATCGCCGTCGCCCCGGCCCGGTATGCGCGCGGCGCCAGTTGCTGAAGCCGCGCCCGGTTGGTGTCGCAGGCGAGGATCGCGGCGTCGTCGCCCGTCACCGAAGCGATCGCGAGCGTCTTACCGCCGGCGCCGGCGCACAGATCGATGACCACCTGCCCGGCTTCGGCGCCAAGCGCAGCGGCGGCATATTGGCTCGCGGCGTCCTGCACCTCGAACTGCCCCTCGGCATAAGCACTATGTTGGACCGCAGCGGTTTCGCCCGGCAGGCGCCATCCGTCGATCAGCCCGGTGATCGGTTCGCCCTCGGGGAAAATCGCCGCCAGTTCGTCGCGGCTGGAGCGCAGGCGATTGGCGCGCAGGTCGAGCGGGGCGCGGACGAGCATCGCCTCGCGCTCCGCCTTGCCGACCAGCGGGTCGAAGAGTTTCATCAGCGCGGTGGTGGCGAGCCCCGTTTCGGCGCGCGGTTCGCCGGCGCCGATCTCAGCCGGACCATAGGATGCGCCGTCGAACAGTGCGGCGAGCTCCGGGTCGGTGTCGGCGAGCGCGAGCATCGCGGCGCGGCCCGACGCGGGCGCCGACCGCACACTGCGGATCGCATCATAGACATGATTGCGGATCGCACGGCGGTCCTTCGACCCCGCATAGCGGCGCGCGCGCATCGCCTCGGCAAAGATCGCGTCGGCGGGGGGGCCACCGTCGCGCGCGGCGGCGGCGATGGTATCGAGGATTTCGATCGCGGTCTGGACGCGTGCAGCGGGGGTCATGGGTTCATTCTCATTTCGTCATTGTGAGCGGAGCGAAGCAATCCTGAGGCGGTTTTGTATTGCCTTGGTTTGCTTTGTCACTGCGCTCCTCGCAATGACGAAGCAAGGGCATCAACCCACCGGATAATTCGGCGCCTCGCGCGTGATCGCCACATCATGGACATGGCTTTCGCGCAGGCCCGCGTTGGTGATCCGCACGAACTTCGCGCGCTCGCGCAGATCCTTGAGCGTGCGGCTACCGGTATAGCCCATCGCCGCCTTCACACCGCCGACGAGCTGATGGATCACATCCTTCGCCGGCCCTTTGAACGGAACTTGCCCCTCGATGCCCTCGGGAACCAGCTTCATCTGGTCCTTGATGTCCTGCTGGAAATAGCGGTCGGCCGAGCCGCGCGCCATCGCGCCGACGCTGCCCATGCCACGATAGCTTTTGTAGGTCCGACCCTGGAACAGGAAGGTTTCGCCAGGCGCTTCGGCGGTGCCCGCGAGCAGCGAGCCGACCATCACGCACGACGCGCCCGCCGCGAGCGCCTTGGCGATATCGCCCGAGGTACGCAGGCCGCCGTCGGCGATGACGGGCACGCCCAGCTTGGCGGCCTGCTCGACGCTGTCGAGGATCGCGGTGAGCTGCGGCACGCCAACGCCGGCCACGACGCGCGTCGTGCAGATCGATCCGGGGCCGATGCCGACCTTCACGCCGTCGGCACCTGCGTCGATCAGCGCGCGCGTGGCGTCGCCGGTCGCGACATTGCCGGCAAGGACCTGCACGCGGTTCGACAGCTTCTTGATCCGCGCCACGGTCTCGCCCACGCCCTTGCTGTGGCCGTGCGCGGTGTCGACGACGATCAGATCGCATTCGGCGTCGAGCAGCGCCTCGGCGCGTTCGATTCCCGAATCTCCGGTGTTGGTGGCGGCCGCAACGCGCAGGCGGCCGGTGCCGTCCTTGGTCGCGTCGGGGAAGTTGATCGCCTTTTCCATGTCCTTGACCGTGATCAGGCCGATGCAGCGATAATCATCATCGACAACGAGCAGCTTTTCGATGCGGCGCTGATGCAGCAGCTTGCGGGCTTCGTCCTGCCCGACGCACGGGCGCACGGTGGCGAGATTGTCGGCGGTCATCAGTTCGCGCACCGGCTGCCCCGGATTGGCAGCGAAGCGCACATCGCGGTGGGTGAGGATGCCGACGAGCCGACCGCCGGTTTCGACGACGGGGATGCCCGAAATCTTGTGCTGGTCCATCAGCGCGGTTGCATAGGACAGGGGCGCATCGGGGGTGATGGTGATCGGGTTGACGATCATGCCGCTTTCGAAGCGCTTGACCTGCCGCACCGCAGCGGCCTGTTCCTCGATCGTCAGATTGCGGTGAAGCACGCCGATGCCGCCGATCTGCGCCATCAGGATCGCCATGTCGGCCTCGGTCACCGTATCCATCGCCGACGACAGGATCGGGATATTGAGGTTGATCTCGCTGGTCAGCTGGGTCGACAGATTCGCATCCGATGGCAGGATGTCCGATGCCCCGGGCACCAGCAGCACATCGTCGAAGGTCAGGCCGGTGATGATTTCCATGGGTGCCACTTTCTGGTGCAGGCGGCGCCTGCCCCGGAATTCGGGGCGACACACGCGATTCGTTTGGTGGCGGCCCATGTAACCAGTCGGACCCGCGCGCGCCAGTGGGGGCGAATGATTATTTCGCGGGGGCCGGAATCATTTCCGTGAATGTGGCTGACGGACGCGGCACAAGGCGCAATGTAACCGGTTGCATTGGGTTCGTCGCCCCGTTAAGCCAACGGCATAACATAGTTTCGGCGAAGAGGATAATCAGCATGAACGCGCCCAGTCAGGCGTCCGCCAGTGGTGGCGGACGGTCCAATGCCGTGGCGGCCTTTGCCGCGGTCACCGTGCTTTTCTTTGCCTGGGGCTTCATCACCTCGCTGATCGATCCGCTCGTCGCCTCGGTGAAAGGCATTTTCACGCTCACCGATGCCGAAGCGCAGCTTTCGGCCTCCGCTTTCTTCATCGCCTATGGCCTGATGTCCTTTCCGGCCGCCGCGCTGATCGCGCGCGTCCATTCGGTGCCATCGATCCTGACCGCGCTGTCGACGATGGTCGTCGGTTGCCTTGTCATGCTGGCGGCGGCGAACCTTGCGATTTATCCGCTCGTTCTTGCAGGACTCTTCATTCTCGCGAGCGGCATCACGATCTTGCAGGTCGCCGCCAATCCGCTCGCGGCGGCGCTCGGCGACCCGAAGCGCAGTCACTTCCGCCTGACATTCAGCCAGACGTTCAACTCGTTCGGCACGTTCCTCGGCCCACTGATCGGCGCGCATCTGTTCCTCGAAGGTGTCGAGGTCAAGCCTGGAACCGTCGTCACCGAGGCAGTGCGCGCGCAGGCCCTCGCCGGGATCGACGCCGCCTATTTCTGGATCTGCGGGCTGATCATCGCGCTACTTCTTTTCTTCTGGTTCAGCCGGCGGATCGTCAACGAAGCCGTCCCACCCGCACCGATCGGTGCGCGCGCCGGAATGGGCGAGTTGATCAGCGAGGCCTTTTCGTCGCGCTGGGCGCTGCTCGGCGGGCTCGCGATCTTCCTCTATGTCGGCGCCGAGGTCGCGATCGGCACGCATATGGCCTTTTTCCTGAACGGCGATTCGGTGTGGGGCCAGTCGGACGCCGCCTTCGGAGTGCCGATGCTCGGCTGGTTCATGGGCAGCGATGGCGTTCCCGGTGTGTCGCTACAGGAAGCCGGCAAGGCGGTCGCCTTTTACTGGGGCGGCGCAATGGTCGGCCGCGCGATCGGATCGGTCCTGCTGGCGCGCGTTTCTGCATCGAAGTTGCTGGCGGCAGTCACCGCAATCGCGGCGGCGCTCTGCCTCTATGTCGTGTTCGTCGGCGGCGTGAGCGGTGGCTTCGTCGCGCTGTCGATCGGCCTGTTCAACGCGATCATGTTCCCGGTGATTTTCACGCTGACGCTCGAACGCTCGACCGCGCGCGCCGAGGCGACATCGGGCCTGCTCTGCACCGCCATCGTCGGCGGCGCGGCCATCCCCTACCTTGCCGGGCTTCTGTCGGACGCGGTGGGCTACGCCGGTGCGTTGGCGCTGCCGGCCGCCTGTTATGTCGCATTGTCGGTCTTCGCGATCGCCGCTGGGCGCACGCCGCCGCGTCAGGCGAATGCGGGGGTCACGGTTCACTGAATGACGGCAGCCGCGAAGGGATAAGAGAAACATGGCCGGACTGTCGATCCAGGGCGCGCGCAAGAGCTTTGGCGAGACCGAGGTGCTGAAAGGCGTGTCGATCGACGTCGCCGATGGCGAATTCACCGTCATCGTTGGCCCGTCGGGGTGCGGAAAATCGACGCTGCTGCGCGCCGTGGCGGGGCTCGAGGAGTTAACGGGCGGCAGCATCGTCATCGGCGACCGCAACGTCACCGGCTTGCCGCCATCGGAGCGCGGCATCGCGATGGTGTTCCAATCCTATGCGCTCTACCCGCACCTGACGGTCCGCGAGAATATGGCGTTCGGGCTGCGCATCGCGAAGGCAGCCAAGCACGAGATCGACGAGGCGGTGCGCCGCGCGGCGGAAATATTGAACATCGAGACGTTGCTCGACCGCAAGCCCGCGGCGCTATCGGGCGGGCAGCGGCAACGTGTCGCGATCGGCCGCGCGATCGTGCGCCAGCCGCAGATCTTCCTGTTCGACGAGCCGCTGTCGAACCTCGACGCCGATCTGCGCGTGCGGATGCGGTTTGAGTTTGCAAGCCTCCACCGCCAGCTTGGTACGACGACATTATATGTCACGCACGACCAGGTCGAGGCGATGACGCTGGCCGACCGGATCATTGTGCTGCGCGACGGACAGATCGAGCAGGTCGGAAGCCCGCGTGAGCTGTACGCACGGCCCGCAAACATCTTCGTCGCCCAGTTCCTGGGCACGCCGCGCATGAATATCATGGCTGCTGTGGTTGCAGACGGCGGGCGGGCCGAGTTGGCCGACGGGCACAGCGTCGCCCTGCCCCCTCTTGCGGCCTCGCTCGCCCCGGGCGCGCTCATCTCGGTGGGCATCCGGCCCGAAGATATCCGGATCGGTGAAGGGCCGGGCGCGCTCCCCTTCACTATCGGTTTTGTCGAGCGGCTCGGCAGCCTTGCGACGGTGCATCTGCAGGCAGGCAGCGGCAGCGAGCCAATCGCGTGTCAACTACGCGACGACGGGTCCTTGCGGGAAGGCGATGCGATCGCGGCGCAATTGCCGCCCGAGCATCTGCACCTGTTCGACGCAGAGGGAAGCGCTCTCGCCACCGGAGAAGGCAAATGACGTTGCATTTGCATTGTGTAACCGGTTACGGTGCGAGCGTTTCCGCGCCCGGCAACGGCAGAAAAAACGGAGCCGCTTCAACGGCCCGGCGCCATCGGAGAAGAGGGGAACCAGCCGCATGACCACCTTGAGGGATGTAGCCCGTGAAGCGGGGGTTTCGGTCGCCACGGCCTCACGCGCGATCAACGGGCACAGCAATGTTACCGCACCGACCCGCGCTGCGGTGATGGCAGCGGTCAAGAAGCTCCACTTCGTGCCGCACAGCGGCGCGCGCAGCCTGACACGGCGCAAGACCGACACCGTCGGCGTCATCCTGCCCGACCTGTTCGGCGAATTTTTTTCCGAGATCATTCGCGGCATCGACCTTGTCGCGCATGAATCGGGAATGCATCTGCTGCTCGGCAATATGCACGGCAGCACGCACGAAACGGCGGCGGCGATCGCCGCGATGCGCGGACGCGTCGACGGGCTGCTGGTGATGCCGCCGGACGTGAAGCCCGAACTGCTCTCGGACTATCTCGACCCCGCACTGCCGACCGTGCTGCTCAATTACGACGCGGGTTCGCTCAACCTGCCGTTCGTTGCGGTCGACAATTATCACGGCGCCTATGCGATGACCGAAGCACTGCTCGCGCGCGGCGCGCGACAAATTGTCCATATCGCGGGACCAAAGCATAATCGCGACGCGCGCGACCGCCAGCGCGGTTTCGTCGATGCGATGGCGAAGGTCGGCGATATCCGGAACCCCGCGATCCTGCCCGGCGACTTTTCGGAGGAAAGCGGCGCGGAGGCTGGCCGCCTGCTGGTGCAGGGACAGCTCCCCGCCGACGCCGTGTTCGCCGCCAACGACCAGATGGCGGTCGGCCTGATCGCGCAGCTTGCCGAAGCGGGCAAGTCGGTGCCGGGTGACATCATGGTGGCCGGGTTCGACGATATCCCGCTCGCGCGGCACCTCAATCCGTCCCTGTCGACGATGCAGGTCAAGATCGACCGGCTGGGGTCGACCGCGATGATGATGCTGCTGCGCATCCTGCGCGGCGAGACGCTGGGCGCGACTAGCGCGACGATCCTGACCCCCGCGCTGATCGCACGCGGAACAACCGGCGACGCGCAGGTTACGACACCGCAGGCGATGATGGCACAGCTATGAGCGACGATGGCGACCGATGCAGGTAACACGGCGCCAGATGACGGGCACGCTCGCGGCGCTGCCCCTGCTCCCGATGCTTGGCGCATGCGGCGCACGGCAGGACGGCACGCTGACGATCTGGGCGATGGGCAATGAGGGCGCGAATCTGCCCGCACTGTTAAGAGGTCTTGCGTTACCTGCGAGCCTGCCCCCGATCGAGGTACAACCGCTGCCGTGGACCGCAGCGCACGAGAAATTGCTCACCGGTTTTGCCGGTAATTCGCTGCCCGCGATCGGGCAGGTCGGCAACAGCTGGATCGCCGAGATGGCCGCGATCGGCGCGATCGCGCCAGTGCCCGCGTCGGCACAGAGTTTGCTCGACGATCAGTTCGCGGCGGTCGTCGATACCAACCGTATCGCGGGCAAGACATGGGCAGTCCCTTGGTATGTCGACACGCGATTGCAATATTATCGCAAGGATGTGTTTGCGCACGTAGGCTATGCCGCGCCGCCGCCCGGCTGGATCGAATGGAAGGCCGCGCTGCACAAGGTGAAGGCCGCGGCAGGCGACGGCAATTATGCCCTTCTCTATCCGGTCAACGAATATGAGCAGTTGACGACGCTGGCCCTGTCGGCGGGCGCGCGCATGTTGCGCGACAGAAGCGCACGCGGTGCCTTTTCGGATCCCGAATTCAAGGCGGCGCTCGCCTTCTACAAATCGCTGTTCGATGAAAGGCTCGCCCCCGTCGCATCGTCGGCGCAGATTTCGAACGTCTGGAACGAATTCGCGCGCGGCTATTTCAGCCTCTTCCTGTCAGGACCGTGGACGATCGGCGACCTGAAGAGCCGCCTGCCCGCCGACATGCGGGCGAAATGGGGCACCGCCCCCAATCCGGGGCCCGGCGGCATCGGGTCGGCGGCGCCGGGCGGATCGAGCCTTGTTGTGTTCGCTGGCACCGAAAATAGCGATGCGGCGTGGGACGTGCTGACGCGCCTCCTCGCGCCCGCCGCGCAGCTGAAATTCCATAAGCTGACCGGAAGCCTCCCCGCACGGCGATCGGTGTGGCGCGAAGCGGGCCTTGCGAGCGATCCCGTCGTCGCGCCCTTCGCCACCCAGCTCGACCATGCGACGGCGTTGCCCAAAGTGCCCGAATGGGAGCGGATCGTCACCGAAATGCAGATCGTCGCCGAGCGCATGGTGCGGGGGCAGTATAGCGTCGACGAAGCCGCAAAGGAGATAGACCGGCGCGCCGACCGCTTGCTCGAAAAACGACGCTGGATGCTGGATAAGGGGCTGGCGCGGTGAGCGCGGCCCGCCGCACCAGCGAAGCGCGCGCCGGCTGGGCGATGAGCGCGCCCGCGCTCACCGCGATCGCCATTTTCTTTGTCGTGCCGGCGGTTGCGTCGCTGTTCCTGAGCTTCACCGATTTCGACATCTACGCGCTCGCGAACCTCGATCATCTGCGCTTCGTCGGTTTCCAGAATTACGAAAGGCTGATCGAGAACCCGCTGTTCTGGAAAGCGATGAGCAATACGTTGCTCTTTGTCGCCCTCGGCACGCCGTTCGTGGTCCTGCTCTCGCTATTCGCCGCGATGCTCGTCAATTCGCGCTGGCTGAAGTGGCGGCCAGTGTGGCGCGTCGCGCTGTTCGCGCCTTATGTGACGACGCTCGTCGCCACCGCCGTCGTGTGGCGCTACCTGCTCGATACGCGCTACGGCCTCGTCAATTATCTGCTGTCGCTATTCGGCATCGCGCCGATCGACTGGCTCGGGAGCCCGCACGCTTCGCTGCCCGCAATCCTGATCTTCGTTGGGTGGAAGACCTTCGGCTACAATATGATCATCTTCCTCGCCGCATTGCAGACGGTGCCGCGCGAACTCGATGAGGCAGCGCGGATCGACGGCGCGGGCTGGTGGACGCGGCTGCGCCACGTCACCCTGCCGGCTATTGCGCCCACTGTGTTGCTCGTCTCGGTGCTGACTGTCGCGGCGATGTTCCAGCTCTTCGCCGAACCCTATGTGATGACGCAGGGCGGTCCCGCCCAGTCGACCGTTACCATCCTGTATTTCATGTATGAGGAGGGGTTCAAATGGTGGAACCTGGGGTCGGGCGCAGCGGTCGCCTTCCTGCTCTTCCTCTGCATTTTGGCGGTGACATTGGTGCAGTTGCGGTTGGCCAAGCGAGGCGGCGCGATATGAGTCTGCGCCGCTGGTCCGTCACCCTGCTTGCCGCGCTGGTCGCGTTCCTAACCGTCGCGCCCTTGCTATGGATGCTCTCGGTCAGCTTCATGGCGCGCGGCGAGGCGTCGCAATTCCCTCCGCCGCTGCTGCCAAGCGATCCCAGCCTCGACAACTACCGGATACTCTTCGGTACGTTCGGTATCGGGCGTTTCCTTGCCAACAGCCTGTTCGTCTCGACGCTCGCAACTGCGCTCGCGCTGCTCTTCACGATTCCCGCCGGCTACGCCTTTGCCAAGCTGCGGTTCAAGGGCCGCGACGCCACCTTCCGAATGCTCGTCGCGGCGCTCGTTGTGCCGGGGCAGATCGGGATGCTGCCGCTCTTCCTCGAACTGAAGGCGATGGGGCTCGTCAACAGCTATGCCGGCGCGCTGGTGCCTTGGCTCGCGGGGATTTTCGGCATCTTTCTCGTGCGCCAATATTGCCTGTCCATCCCCGACGAGATGCTCGAGGCAGCGCGGATCGACGGTGCGGGCGAGGCGCAGATCTTGCGCCGCATCGTGCTGCCGATCCTGACGCCGATCATCGTCACGCTCGCGCTGTTCGTCTTCCTCGGCAGCTGGAACGATTTCATGTGGCCGCTGATCATTCTGGCCGATCAGGGTCTTTACACGTTGCCCGTCGCGCTCGCGGCGATGAGCCGCGAGCATGTGCAGGACAATGAGCTGATGATGGCGGGCGCCGTCGTCACCACGCTCCCCGTTCTGATCCTCTTCCTCGCGCTCCAGCGCTTCTATCTGAGCGGGCTGCTGACCGGGAGCGTCAAGGGATGAGCCGTTCCAAGGACAGAAAGATGAAATACTGGACCGCAGCGCTGCTGAGCCTGTCCCTTGCCGCCGCTCCCGCCGCCGCAAGGGCGAAGGCGCCGCCGATAATCGAGGGACAGACGCCTCAGCCGCCGATCGAGGCCGGAAGCTACCAATATCAGCTCTTCCTGCCCAAAGGCTATTTGACCGACAAGGACAAGACCTATCCTCTTCTGATCTTCTTGCATGGATCGGGCGAGCGCGGCGACGACATCGCGAAGGTGAAAATCCACGGTCCGCCCAAGATCGCCGAGCGCGATCCGGCCTTTCCTTTCCTCACCGTGTCGCCTTTGCTCGGCGCCGGTCAGGACTGGGATATCGAGAAGCTCGACCGGCTGGCCGACCATATTGCCAAGACCTGGCGCGTCGATCCGGCGCGCCTATACCTCACCGGCCTCAGCCGCGGCGGCCATGCCAGCTGGCGCTGGGCGATTGCCGAGCCGAAGCGTTTCGCGGCGATGGCGGCGGTCGCGGGGCGCGGCAATCCCGGCGAAGCATGCCGGTTGATGGATCTGCCCGTCTGGGCCTTCCACGGCGACCGTGACGATGTCGTCACGCCCGAAGGCAGCTTCGCCATGGCGCGCGCAATCCGCGCCTGCGGAGGCCGCAAGGTGCGCCTGACCATCTATCCCGACCTCGGCCATAACGCCTGGGACCCCGCCTATGACGACCCGGCGCTCTACGCCTGGCTCCTCGAACATCGACTTTCCTCCCCGCAAAACACAACCAAGGACAAGAAATGACGCAGACTGTTTTCCCCGACGATTTCCTGTGGGGTGCGGCGACCGCTGCCTATCAGATCGAAGGATCGCCGCTCGCCGACGGCGCGGGCGCGAGCATCTGGCAGCGGTTCAGCCACGACCCGCGGCTGATGGCCGTTAAGGGCGATACCGGCGATATCGCGTGCGACCATTATAACCGCATGGAAAGCGACGTCGCGCTGATGAAGGAACTGGGACTGAAGGCCTATCGCTTCAGCGTGAACTGGGGCCGCGTGTTGCCCGAGGGTACCGGGCGCGTGAACGAGCCCGGCCTCGGTTTTTACGAGCGGCTCGTCGACGAGTTGCTGAAGAATGACATCGAACCGTTGCTGACGCTGCACCATTGGGACCTGCCCGTCGCACTCGACGACAAGGGCGGCTGGCTCAACCGCGATATCGCCGCGTGGTTCGCAGACTATGGCTCGGTGATGTACCGCCGGCTCGACGGGCGCGTGAAGAAATGGGTCACGCTCAACGAGCCGTGGGTGATCACCGACGGCGGCTATCTCCACGGCGCGCTCGCACCCGGGCATCGCAACCTCTTCGAAACCCCGATCGCGAGCCACAATCTGATGCGCGCGCACGGTGCCGCAGTCGAGGCGTATCGCAGCGAAGGCGCACATGAAATCGGCTTGGTCGTCAACATCGAGCCCAAATATCCGGCGAGCGACAGCCCTGAGGACATCGCGGCGACCGCACGCGCGCACGCCTATATGAACCGCCAATATCTCGACCCGGCGCTGAAGGGCAGCTACCCCGCCGAGCTCGCCGAGGTGTTTGGCGAAGCGTGGCAGCAATGGTCCGCCGAAGATCTGAAAGACATCTGCCAGCCGGTCGATTTCATCGGGATCAATTACTACACGCGTAACGTCGTGCAGGCCGACCCGAACCAGTGGCCCGTCGGCGCCTCGCCGGTGAAGCAGAATGCGACGCACACCACGACCGACTGGGAAGTCTATCCGCCCGCGCTGACCGACATGCTGGTCTGGTTCCGCGACACCTATGGCGACATCCCGGTCTATATCACCGAAAATGGCGCCGCCTTCTATGACCCGCCGACCGCAGGGCCCGACGGGATCGACGACCCGTTGCGCTGCGATTACCTCCGCACGCATATCTCGGCGATCGGCGATGCGATCAAGCAGGGGGTCGACGTGCGCGGCTATATGGCCTGGTCGCTGCTCGACAATCTTGAATGGTCATTGGGCTTTTCGAAGCGCTTCGGCATCGTCCATGTCGACTATGAAACACAGGTCCGCACGCCGAAGCGCAGCGCGCATTTCTATAGCAATGTCATCGCCACCAACGGCGGGAATCTGTGACGATGCGCTGGCTGACGCTGATGATCGCGGCCTTGCTCGCGCTGCCGGCGGCGGCGAAGGAGCGCGCCGACCGCTATAGCACGATGACCTACAATATCCGGCTCGATCTCGCGTCGGACGGCGACAATGCCTGGCCGCACCGGCGGAGCGCGTTGACCAGCCTCGTCGCCTACTACGCGCCCGACCTTGTCGGGATGCAAGAGGTGCTGCTCCACCAGAAGCAAGGGGTCGAAACCGACCTGCCCGCCTATCAATTCGTCGGCGTCGCGCGCGACGACGGCAAGGAAAAGGGCGAGTTTTCACCGCTCGGGTTTCGGCGCGACCGGTTCATGTTGACGGGGTCGGGCACCTTCTGGCTGTCGCCGACTCCCGCGGTTCCCGGCAAGGGCTGGGACGCCGCCTATCCGCGCGTTGCGAGCTGGGCACGGCTGAAGGACAAGGCCTCGCGCCGCGCGCTGCTGGTCGTGAACACCCATTTCGATCATGTGGGCACGACAGCCCGGCTGGAAAGCGCGCGGCAGATTCGCCGCTGGATCGGCGACAACCGCAAGGCCGGGGAGACGGTAGTGCTGATGGGCGATTTCAACAGTCCAGCGGACAGCCCCGCGCATAACGCGATCACCAACGCGGCACCCGGCCAGATTGCGCTGCGCGATACCCTGGCGATCAGCCGCACCCCGCATTTCGGCCCGCTTGGCACCTTCACCGCGTTCAAGATCGAGCAAGTCGAAGCAAGCCCGATCGACCATATTTTCGTCAACGACGGGGTCGCCGTGCTGCGGCATGCCACGCTGACCCAGCAGACGGGCGGCAAGCTGCCGTCGGATCATTATCCGGTTCTGGCGGATATTTGTATCGGAGCAAGCTGCTAGTCGGTTCCCCGGCAAGAGCCGGGGAACGATTATTCGGTCTTCGCCTTGTCGAGCCACCCACCGGTAAAACCGATCCGCTTGAGCCCGCGGGCGATATGCGGGTTCTTCCGCATCACATTCCAGACAAAGCCGCTGCGATGGTTTTCCATCATCGCGAGGATCGGACCCTGGTCGATACCCAGATAGTCGTTTGCAACCCAGCCCTGAACCGGATCGACCGTTCCGCTTCGTGTGCCCGTATCGGCAAAAGTGAAGCTGGGGTTGAACGCGTCCTTAAAGCCATAGCGGGTATAAAGCCGCTCGCCATATTTCGTCCGCATCGCCATCAGCGCCGGAATCGTCACTTCGGGCGCGAAGGCAACCGAGCCGCCCGCTGCGGTCGGGACGATCGTGCCATCGTCGACAACGCGCTCTGCGCTGACGCCGCGCGCCATATAACCGTTGAACGCTCGAGGCGCGCCGTTCACGCTATATTTGTCCTTGGAATATCCGGGCCCGTCCGACGCGGTCCAGCCCCAGATATCGGCGCTGTAATCCGCCCATTTGTTCGGATTGTCGGCGCCATAGGCGCGCTGCGACAGCGTCGCGCGGCGGCTGTTCTCGAAATAGTCGATGCCCTTGCCGCGCATGAACGCGTCACGAATGCCGCGAAAATCGACCCAGACATGGCTATATTGGTGCCCGAACATCGGTTCGAACTGCAGGTGCTCCTGCCCGTAATAGCGGCCCCAGTCCTTTTCGAGGTCGGCCGCCCAGCCCTTGTCCCACGCATCCTTGCCTACGGGGTGGGTCGGTGAACCCAGCGCCAGCACATAGACGAGCATGCCCTCATTATAGCCAACCCAGTCGTGCGTTTCGAAACCGCGCTCGGGCTTCCATCCCATCGTGATGCCGTGCGAATTGGCGAGATTGCGTGCCTGCGTGCCGGTGTTCGTGCGCTGGACAAAGGTCCAGTCGACGCGCGTGTAGATCTTCTCGGCGAGATCCCGGATCTCGGCCTCGACCGGGTCGCTTCGGTCGTAATAGCTTTGCGCGAATAGCGCGCCGCCGAGGAACAGGCTGGTGTCGACGGTCGACAGCTCGTTCGTCTTGTACCGTGTGCCGTCGTCATTTTTCAGGAAATGATAGAAGAAGCCCTTGTAGCCGGTGGTTCCGGCTGCCTCGGGCCCCTGCGGCGCGTCCCAGTAGAAGCGCAGGCAGTCGCGCGTGCGCAGCGCCGCTTCGCCGCGCGTCACATAGCCGCGCTCGGCACCGATGCCGTAGGCCGTCAGCGCAAAGCCGGTCGCGGCGATCGACGAAAACGGATTGCTCGGCCAGCGATCGGGCGCGAGACAGCGCGTCGTATCGGTCGTGTCCCAGAAATAGCGAAAGGTCCGCTGGGTCAGCTCTTCCGAAAAAGCGGCTTCGGTCATCGGCGCCAAGGCCGTCATGGCCGGAGGAGCGGCGGACGGGGCGGGAGTGGCGGTACAAGCGGCGGTCAGCGCGACGAGAGGCAGGATAAACGCCCCGTTCCGGAACGACATTCGATACTCCAAAAAAGTGAGGCGCCCGGCCCGCGGGAGGGGGGGGGTGCGGGCCGGGCGCCTTTCAGCCGGTCAGAATTGGAAGCCGGCCGATAGCTTAATTGTACGCGGCGGGCCATCGAGACCGAGGTCGTTCTCGTTACGCAGACCGGTGATTGCACTGAAGCCGCTATAGTTGCGGTCGTTGAACAGGTTGATGATGTCGACACGGAACCGCAGTCGCGATTCGTCGCTGAGGAAGCCAAGCGGAACATATTTGGTGATCGAGAGGTCCATCTGGCGGAAGCCCCAGCGATCGCCATTGCCCTTGGTCTCGATCGACTGGACGTCGCGGATCGGCGGCGTGCCCGCCTGATCGATGAAGGCGGCGAGATATTTGGGCGAAGCGATCTGGAACTTGCCCGACAGCGTAATGCCAAGCGGAATATCGACCGTTCCCGCCATCACGAAGCGATGCTTGCGCGTGCCCGTCGCCGAGATGAAGGGATAATATTCGATACCCGGGAAATCGAGCGCGAACACCTGCCCAAGCTCGCGATTCTCTTCCGCATCGGTGAAGCTGTAGGTCGCATCGAGGCTCCACGGCGAGAATTCGGTGTAACGCTTGGTCAGCTTGAAATAAGCCGTGTTGGCGCGCGTTTCGATCCCGTTGGTGCCAAGAATAATGCTGCCGAAAGGTGCGGGGGGATTTCCGAACGGCGAGTCCGGACGCCCGGTGGCCGGGAAAAAGCTGCCGTCAGGCCGGCGATTGCCGAGCACATAGGCGAAACCGTCGTGGCTTTCGACATAGGAGTAACCGGCTTCGAGATCGAGCAGGTTGAACTTGCCGCGAACGCCCACGCTGAACTGGTCCGAATAGGGCGTCTTCAGGTCATTCTTGATAAAGCGCAGCTCGCGCCCTGCCCCTACCGGTAGCCCCGCGATCAAGGCATCGCGCCCGGCCTGCGTCAGATAGGCCGGGTTCCAGGCGATGCAGGTCGAACTCGGGGCGCAGGTGTTGGCCGTATCTCCCGGATTGTTGAAGTTGAACGTGCGGCCAGCAAACAGACCCTGCGCGAGTTCCTGCTGGATGAAGTCGAACTGCGTCCGGTCATAGGAACGGCCATAGCCACCGAAGATCGCGAAACGCTTTTCTTCATCGAGCGCATAGGTGAAGCCGAGGCGCGGCTGCCACGCCCCCTTGAACGCCTTTCGCTCGCTGCCCGTCGAGATATAGTCGTCGATGTCGTAATTGGCGTTGCGAAGATTAAGGTACGGCGGCGTGACGGTGCCGTTGGCGGCCCGATACGACGCCCGGCCCGCCACAAACTCGGCGATAGCAGGATCATGCTTGTAATTGAGGAACGCCGGCGTCCGCTCATAATCCCAGCGCAGGCCAATATTGAGCGTCAGGCGGTCGTCGACCTCCCAGTCGTCCTGCGCATAAATACCGAACTGGAAATTCTTCGACGTGATATTGGGATCGCCGCCATTCACCGGAGCGCTGAATGTCATCCGATAGGGAATGGTATCGTTGAACGTGCCCGCCGGAACACCCGCAGGGACATAGGTCGCGTTATAAATGAAGAGCGGATTCACGCCATTTTGCGTGTTGGTGTTGAGCTCAATCCATTTCGCTTTCACGCCCACCTTGAATGTGTGGCTCTCAAGGCCGGTCCAGGTGAAATCGTTCGAGACCTGCCAGCCCTTTTGACCCTTGTCCTGGAAATTGGAGCCCGCGCCGATGCGCAAGATGTCGCCGCGCCGGGTTCCGGTCACCGGCGGCGCGTTCGGCACGGTCGCATTGAACAACGAGATATTGCCAAAATTGAGCGGACGCGGCCCCCAGGTGACATCCTCATAGGCAACCTTGAAATCATTGACCCAGGTATCGGCGGTATGTTCCCAGCGGGCGAGGCCGCGCCATTCCTTGACCTTCGTATCGGTTCGCGTCTCTTCGGCAGCAAAGCCGTTGTTGAGCTCTTCCCCGCTCTCGTCGCGATATTTGACCGAAAATTCGAACAGATCGTTCGCTGTCGGCGTGAAGTTGATCTTCCCGAAATAGAGGTCTTCGTTGAACGACGACGTCCTCGCACCGAACGCCCCCCGATATTTTTCGGGGAAAAAGCTGACCGGCAGGTCAAGACCCGGCTTGATCTCGCGCGGTTCGACGCGGCGCTTGCCTTCATAAGTCACGAAGAAATGCAGAACATCCTTGATGATCGGGCCGCCCAGCGCGCCACCGAACTGCATGTCCTTGGTACGCACCTTGGGAATATAGGTCGGAAAATTTTCGCGCGGCAACCGGTCGCGCAGGCTTTGATTGGAGAAATCGAAAAAGCCTTCGCCATGGAATTCGTTGGTACCCGATTTGGTCACCGCGGTGATGGCGACCGAGCTGACCTGATCATATTCGGCCTTATAATTCGACGAAATGACGCGATATTCGCCGATCGCGAGCTGGGGGAAAGGGTTGCCCTGCGTCGTATCCTGACCGGTGACCCCGCCCTTCAGCACATAATCCTTCTGGCTGACGCCGTCGATGAAGACATTGATCGAATTGGCGCCTTGGGCACCGCCCCGCAAGCTCGTCTGGTTCGCACTATTGGTGACGAACTGCACACCCGGCGCGAGATCGGCAAAGGCAAGGAAGTTGCGATTGTTCTGCGGAAGCTGCTCGATCAGCCGCTGCGAGATGTTCGCCCCGACTTCGCCGCCTTCCATCGAGCGGAGACGACTGCCCGTGACGATGATCGCATCGTC
This sequence comes from Sphingopyxis sp. GW821-FHT10B01, assembly GCF_059415685.1. NCBI lineage: Bacteria > Pseudomonadati > Pseudomonadota > Alphaproteobacteria > Sphingomonadales > Sphingopyxidaceae > Sphingopyxis > Sphingopyxis sp. GW821-FHT10B01. The sequence continues at coordinate 267,020 of NZ_JBWKNS010000001.1, forward strand.
GCCGCCTTCGGCGATATCGGGCTGCGAGAAGTCAAAGTCGAGCACCGCGCTCTGCGCGACATTGAGCGTGAATTCGTCGGTCTGGCGCTTGCCCGTCGAGGTCGTGAATTCGAGGCGATAGGTACCGACCGGCAGCGAGGAAAAACCATAGCTGCCATTGGCGCTGACGGTCGAAGTGCGCGTCAGGCCGGTTTTGACGTTGATCGCGGTAACTTCGGAGACGCCGCCTTCGGCCTTTACCGTGCCGCGCAGCGATGCGCCCGATACCTGAGCATGCGCCGGAGTCGCAACGGCGACCGCAAGCACAGCGGCGGCACTGCTCCACGCCAGCGCAGCGGCTAGCGAACGAGCCCGCGACTGGCGTGCAGAATCATTCTGAAAATCATGCGAAAACTTCACGGCATCCTCCCTTTTTAGCGCCCCCGACATTCCCCGCCTTGTCCTCGTTCGCCGACCGGCATTGCCTCCGATGCAGCGACGAATCGCGGGAAATCACGTCGTTGTTTTTTTGATTTGTAACCGGTTTCACGATAGCTGTATAGGGGGAAGCGACACAGATGGATGCGATCGGGGACCAGCCGGTTTTCGGCCGATTTCGGCCAATCCGCGTGACAATGTATAAACAGACCCGACCGGGAAGGACGAATCATGCCGCCGATGCCGCGCAACCTCATATGCCTGACGCTGGCCACCCTGATGGTGGCGGGACAGATGGCCCCCGGCCCGCTGCTGGCAAAGCCCGCAGCGAGTGCCAACCAGAAGACACCCGCAGATGCCGCGGGCTGGATGCGCCCTGATCCCAAGATGGATGGCTTCATCGCCGATCTGATGGCGAAGATGACGCTCGACGAAAAAGTCGGTCAGCTGAATCTTCTGACGAGCAATTGGGAATCGACCGGCCCGACGATGCGCGACAGCTATAAGGAAGATGTCCGCGCCGGGCGCATCGGCGCAATCTTCAATGCCTATACCGCCAAATATACGCGCGAATTGCAGCAGCTCGCCGTCGAGGGGACGCGGCTTAAGATTCCGCTGATATTCGGGTACGATGTCATTCACGGGCACCGGACGATTTTCCCGATCTCGCTGGGTGAAGCGGCGAGCTGGGACTTGCAGGCCATTGAAAAGTCAGCGAGAGTTTCGGCGGTCGAGGCATCGGCCGAGGGCATCCACTGGACCTTTTCGCCGATGGTCGACATCGCGCGCGATGCGCGTTGGGGCCGTATTTCCGAAGGTGCGGGCGAAGATGTCTACCTTGGCAGCCTGATCGCGAAGGCGCGCGTGCGCGGATATCAGGGCGACGACCTTTCGCGCCCCGACACGATCCTCGCGACCGCCAAACATTTCGCCGCCTATGGCGCAGCGCAGGCGGGACGCGACTATCACACGGTCGATATTTCCGAGCGCACGCTGCGCGACATTTACCTGCCGCCGTTCAAGGCCGCCGCCGATGCCGGCGCCGCGACGTTCATGACGTCGTTCAACGAATATGACGGCGTGCCCGCGTCGGGCAGCCACTATCTGTTGACCGATGTGCTGCGCGACAAATGGGGGTTCAAGGGATTCGTCGTAACCGATTACACGTCGATCAACGAAATGGTCCCGCACGGCTATGCCAAGGACCTGAAACAGGCGGGCGAGCAGGCGATCAACGCCGGGGTCGACATGGACATGCAAGGCGCGGTCTATATGGAAAACCTCGCCGGATCGGTCGCCGAAGGCAAGGTCGACATGACGCGGATCGACGCCGCGGTGAAATCGATCCTCGAAATGAAATATCGCCTCGGCCTGTTCGAAGATCCCTATCGCTATGCCAATGAGGAACGCGAGAAGGCGACGATCTACAAGCCCGAATTCCTCGAAGCGGCGCGTGATGTGGCGCGCAAGTCGATCGTGCTGCTGAAGAACAAGGACAATGCCCTGCCCCTCGCCGCCGCGGCGAAGTCGATCGCGGTGATCGGCCCGCTCGGCAACAGCAAGGAGGACATGATCGGCAGCTGGTCGGCGGCAGGCGACCGCAAGACGCGGCCGGTAACGCTGCTCGAAGGACTGCAGGCGCGGGCGCCGAAGGGCACGAGCGTCGCTTTCGCCAAGGGCGCGAGCTATGACTTCGCCGCCGAAGGCAAGACCGACGGCTTTGCCGAGGCGATCGCACTCGCGCAGAAATCGGATGTGATCATCGCCGCGGTGGGGGAGCATTGGAACATGACCGGCGAAGCGGCGAGCCGCACCTCGCTCGACCTGCCGGGAAATCAGCAGGCGTTGCTCGAAGAGCTCAAGAAAACCGGCAAGCCGATCATCGTCGTGCTGATGAGCGGACGCCCGAACAGCATCGGCTGGGCCGATGCCAACGCCGATGCGATCCTCGAAGCCTGGTACCCCGGTACGATGGGCGGTCATGCGATCGCCGACGTGCTGTACGGCGACTATAATCCGTCGGCCAAATTGCCCGTGACCTTTCCGCGCAATGTCGGACAGGTTCCGATTCACTACGATATGAAGAACACGGGCCGTCCGATCGAGCTTGGCGCACCGGGCGCGAAATATGTGTCGCGCTACCTCGATACGCCGAACACCCCGCTTTATCCCTTCGGTTACGGGCTGAGCTACACCAGCTTCACTTACTCGCCGGTGACACTCGACAAGGCGAAGGTGCGGCCGGGCGAGAAACTGACCGCGAGTATAACGGTCACCAACAGCGGCGCACGCGACGGCGAGGAAGTCGTGCAGCTTTACGTTCGCGACCTCGTCGGATCGGTGACGCGGCCGGTAAAGGAGCTGAAAGGCTTTGAGAAAGTGATGCTCAAGAAGGGCGAGAAGCGCACGATCCGCTTTACGCTGACCGACGCCGACCTTGCCTTCACGCGGCAGGACATGAGCTGGGGCAGCGAGCCTGGCCAGTTCAAGCTCTGGGTCGGCCCCTCGTCCGCCACAGGGTCTGAAGCCGCATTCGAACTGACCGAATAGGAGCGTTCTCCCCTTCGAACATATATGGCTTTCCTCTCTTCTTCGTCATGCTGAACTCGTTTCAGCATCCATGGTCCGCCTTCTCCATCCGCGCCGCGCCAAAGGATAGCGCAGGCCGTGGATGCTGAAACGAGTTCAGCATGACGAGCGTGGAGAGAAGGCCCCATTCCAAACGGGGCCCTACAAGTCGCATGAGAATCTCTCCCGCATAGTCGGCCTTGCCGAGGGTGGCGGGCCGGGTTAGGCGAATGGGCGTGAGTCCAGACACGCCCGCCCCGCCCTCGGCGCTCGCGCCCTTCCGCTACCCGGCGTTTCGCGCAATCTGGATCGCCAACTTAGCGTCGAACATGGGGTCGATGATCCAGTCGGTCGCCGCGGCGTGGCTGATGACCGAGCTTACCCAGTCGCACCTGCTGATCGCGCTGGTGCAGGCGGGAGCGACAATCCCCATTCTGCTGCTCGGCATTTTCGCGGGCGCGATTGCGGACAATTTCGACCGCCGCCGCGTGATGCTCGCGGCGCAGACCGGGATGCTCATCGTCTCGGCCCTGCTGACGCTAACCACCTATCTGGGTGCGATCACACCGCTGACCCTGCTGTTCTTCACCCTCGCCGTCGGGTGCGGCACGGCGCTCAACGGCCCGGCGTGGCAGGCTTCGGTGCGGCTGCAGGTCGGGCCAAGGGATCTGCCGCAGGCGATCGCGCTGAACACCATCGCCTATAATCTTGCGCGCAGCGTCGGCCCGGCGCTTGGCGGGCTATTGATCTCGATCGTCGGCACGGCCGCGGCCTTTGGGCTCAATGCGATCAGCTATCTGGTGCTGATCGTCGTGCTGCTGCGCTGGCACCCCGAGACGACGCCGCGGCGCCGCACCTCGATGCTCGCGGCCATCGCCGAGGGGATCCGTTTCTGCGCCCACTCCAACCCGGTGCGCCGGGTGTTGATCCGCGGCTTCGCGTTCGGTTTCGGCGCGGCGGGATTCCAGGCTTTGCTGCCTTCGCTTGTCCGCGACCGGCTGCACGGCACCGAAATCACCTATGGGCTGTGTCTTGCCGCCTTTGGCGCGGGATCGATCTTCGGCGCGTTGTTGGTGAGTTCGGCGCGGCGGCGCTGGGGCAGCGACCGGGTGGTGACCGCTGCCTCGCTGATCTTTGCCGCCGCAATGCTGCCGGTCGCGCTGACCGCCAGCCTGCCGTCGCTGATGATCGCTGCCTTTATCGCTGGCGGCGCATGGGTGTCGACGCTGACCACGCTCAACGTCGCAATGCAATTGCGCTCACCCGAGGAAATCCTCGGCCGCTGCCTGTCGATCTATCAGGCCGTCACCTTTGGCGCGATGGCGCTCGGCGCCTATGCGCTGGGACTGATCGCCGATCTGGCGTCGCTGCCGGGCGCGATCCTCGGGTCAGCGGGTTGGCTGATCCTGTCGGCGCTGGTCCTGCGCTTCGTCGCGCCGATGCCACGGCGCGACGAAGGCCGGCTTATGCCGTGACGGCCGCCGGTTCGACCTGAATCGTCGACCCCGCAATATCGAAGCGGTCGTGCAGCAGTTCGGCGATGCCGCGTTGCAGCCCGCCGATATCGCTTCCCGGCGATGCGAGGATATGAACCGCGGCGCGGTTTTCGCGGTTGCTGATCGACCAGACATGCAATTGCCGTAGCCCGGCTACACCGGGAACGCTTTCCACGGCATCGCGCACCTCGCGAATTTCGACGCCGTCGGGTACACCCTCCAGCAAGATATTCACCGTTCCGCGCAGCAATATCCACGTCCGTGGCAGCACCCACAGGCCGATCAGCACCGCAACCACCGGGTCGACCCATGTCCAGCCGGTGAAGCGGATCAAAATCGCACCGATGATGACGCCGACCGACCCGATCATGTCGGCCCACACCTCCAGATAAGCGCCCTTGACGTTGAAGCTCGCCTCCTTGCCCGCGACCAGCATCCGCATCGCGACCAGATTGACGACGAGGCCGACAGCAGCGACCACCATCATGCCCCACGACTGGACCGGCTGCGGGTCGCGGAACCGGTCGATCGCCTCGACGAAAACATAGATGGCGATGGCGAAAAGCATCAGCGCGTTGAAGGTCGCCGCCAATATCTCGGAGCGGCGGTAGCCGAAGGTCCGCCTCTCGTCGGGCGGTTTTGCCCCAAGCCGGATGGCGAGCAGCGCGATCGCGAGCGCCGCGACGTCGGTCAGCATATGACCGGCGTCGGACAGGAGGGCGAGGCTGTTGAAATACAGCCCGCCCGCCACCTCCACGACCAGAAAGGTCGCCGTCAGCGCCAAGGCCCATCCGAGCATGCGGGTGTTGGCACCCGCGACATGATCGTGGCTGTGGTCCTGTCCCATCGTCATGCTCCTTGCGGCAAGGCGCCGGTCGGCGCGGTTTCGATATCCGACGTATGCGCGCGCGGCCTTCCATAGCGTGCATAGAGTGTCGGCAGCACGAACAGGGTCAGCAGCGTGGCGGAGATCAAGCCGCCGATAACGACCGTCGCAAGCGGCTTTTGCACCTCGGCCCCCGCCCCGGTCGCGAGCGCCATCGGCACGAAACCGAGCGAGGCGACGAGCGCGGTCATCACCACCGGCCGCAGCCTTGCCAAGGCGCCCGCTTTTGCCGCTTCGGCGCGCTTCATACCGTCGGCGATCAATTGCTGGATCGATGTCACCATCACCAGCCCGTTGAGCACCGCGATCCCCGACAAGGCGATGAAACCCACCGCCGCGGAGATCGAAAAGGGCATGCCACGCAGCGCCAACGCAAGCATCCCGCCGACAAGCGCGAGCGGCACACCGGTGAAGACGATCGCAGCATCGCGCACGCTGCCCAGCGCACCATAGAGGAGCAGCAGGATCAACGCGAAGCAGGCGGGAACGACGAGCGCGAGCCGGTCGCGTGCCGAAGCGAGGTTTTCGAACTGCCCGCCCCATTCGACATATTGGCCCGCGGGCAGGCGCACCTGTTCGCGGATCGCGCCCTGCGCATCCTCGACCACGCTCGCAACATCGCGGCCACGGACATTCGCCTGCACGACGATCCGCCTTTTGCCATTTTCGCGGCTGATCTGGTTCGGGCCGTCGACCACCGCGAGTTCCGCCACGCTTTCGAGCGGCACGAAGCTGCCGCCGGGCGTCGGTACCGGCACCTGCCCCAGCGCCGCAAAATCGGCGCGCGCGGCATCGGACAGGCGGATCGTAACCGCAAAGCGCCGGTCACCTTCGAAGATGACACCCGCATCGCGTCCACCGACCGCTGCTGCAATGGTCTCCTGCAGTACCGCGGCGGTGATGCCGAGGCGTGCCATGGCATCACGGTCCGGCCGGATATCGAGCATCGGCAGGCCTTCGGTCTGTTCGACGCGGACATCGGTCGCGCCTTCGGTCTTGCGAAGGACCGCCGCGATGCGGTTGGCCGTCGCAGCCATCGCATCGCTGTCGTCACCGAAGACCTTGACCGCCACATCGCCGCGCACCCCGGCGATCAGTTCGTTGAAGCGCATCTGGATCGGCTGGCTGATCTCAAAGGCGTTGCCGGGCAGGCCGGCGAGCGCCTTTTCGACCTTCTCGGTCAACTCCGCCTTGGTAAGACGCGGGTCGGGCCACTCCTTCCGGTCCTTCATAATGATGAAGCTGTCCGAAATATTCGGCGGCATCGGATCGGACGCGAGTTCGGCGGTACCCGTCTTCGAAAAGACGAACTTCACCTCGGGCAAGGCGGCAAGCGCGCGTTCGGCGCGCAGCTGCATCGCCTGGCTCTGGTCGACCGAGGTTCCGGGAACGCGCAGCAATTGCGCGGTGAGGTCGCCTTCGTCGAGTTGCGGCAGGAATTCCTGCCCCAGCGTGACATAGGCGCCCGCACCGACAAACAGCGCCGCGACCGCGGCGAGCATCGTTTTGCGCGGTGTGCCCATCGCGCGGTCGAGGCCGGGTTCATAGCGCGAACCGAGCCAGCGCATGATCCGCCCCTCCTTTTCCTCGACGGGTTTCGACAGCCAGATCGCGAGCATCGCGGGGACGAAAGTCAGCGACAACACGAAGGCGGCGGCAAGCGCGACGATCACCGTCAACGCCATTGGGGTGAAGGTCTTTCCTTCAACCCCGGTCAGCGTAAGCAGCGGGACATAAACGAGGATGATGATCGCCTGCCCATAGACCGACGGCCGGATCATTTCGCGCGCGGCCGCGGCAACAACGCCGAGCCGCTCGTCACGATCGAGCGTGCGACCCAATTTATGTTGCCGTTCGCCGATGCGGCGGAGGGTGTTTTCCACAATGATCACCGCGCCGTCGACGATCAGACCGAAGTCGAGCGCGCCGAGACTCATCAGATTGGCCGACACGCCGCCCTTGAGCATCCCGAAGCTGGTGAGCAGCATCGTGATCGGGATGACGAGCGCGGCGATCAGCGCGGCACGGAAATTTCCGAGCAAAAGGAAGAGGATGACGATGACGAGCAGCGCGCCCTCGGTCAGGTTTTTCGCCACCGTCTTGATCGTCGCGTTGACGAGGCCGGTGCGGTCGAGCACCGGCTGGATGACGATGTCGGTCGGCAGCGAGGCGTTGATCTCGTCCAGCCGCTCCGAAACGCGGCTCGCGACATTGCGGCTATTTTCGCCAATTCGCATGATTGCGGTGCCCACGACGACCTCGCGGCCGTTTTCGGACGCCGAGCCCATGCGGATCGCCTGTCCCGTGCGCACGCTTGCCACCTGGTCGAGGCGGATCGGAACCCCGCCGCGCGTCGCGATGATCGTCTGCGCCAATTGTTCGGCGCCGCCGATCCGCGCGTCCGAGCGGACCGCGAGGCCCTCGCCGTTGCGGTCGACGACGCCCGCGCCGATCGCGCGGTTGTTCGCCTCGAGCGCGGTTGCCAGATCGCCGAGGCTGAGGCCCAGCGCCGCGAGCCGCTGGACGTCGGGAACGACCTGATATTGCTTCACATAGCCGCCGATGGTGTCGACGCCCGCCAGACCCGAGATCGGCTTCAGCAGCGGCGTAACGATCCAGTCCTGCGCAGTGCGCAGATAGGTCGCCTTTTCGGCGTCGGTAACCAGCCGGTCGCCCTCGGGCGTGATGTAGCTGCCGTCGGGCTGCATCCCGGGTTCGCCGGGCTTGTGCTTGTCGTCCTTTCGATGCTCCATATGGACCGTCCACATGAAGACCTCGCCAAGTCCCGTCGCGATCGGCCCCATTTCGGGGACGACATCGTCGGGCAAGGCCTGCTCGGCGCCGCGCAGCCGCTCGGCGACCTGCGCGCGCGCGAAATAGATGTCGGTCGCGTCGGTGAAGACCGCGGTGACCTGCGCAAAGCCGTTGCGGCTGAGCGAGCGCGTGCTTTCGAGGCCGGGGATGCCGGCGAGCGCGGTTTCGATCGGAAAGGCGACCTGCCTTTCGACCTGTTCGGGCGACAGCGCCGGGGCGCGGGCGCTGATCTGGACCTGATTGTTGGTGATGTCGGGGACGGCGTCGATCGGCAGGCGGCTGAGCGCCCACGCGCCGATCAAGGTGGCGATGGCGGTAACGAGCAGCACGAACCAGCGCCGCGCGACCGCGAAATTGACGATGGAGGCGATCATGTCAGTGCCCCCCATGCTCGGCTTCGCCCTTGGCGAGCTCGGCCTTCAAGGTAAAGCTGCCCTCGCCCGCGAGTTGTTCGCGGCCCGACAGGCCGGTGACGGTGGCCGTGCCGCCGACGCGCGAGGTCACGGTGACCGGTACGGTGCGGAAGCCTTCTTTGGTGCGGACAAAGACGCTCGTCTTGCCCTCGACGGTCTGGATCGCGCTGTCGGGCACGCTCACCGCGTTCCCGGGAGCGCCCGCCTGCAGGATCGCGGTGACCGGCTCGCCGGGTCGCCAGACGCCGCCGCCGTTCTCGAGCAGGGCGACCGCCGGGACGAGGCGCGTCGCGGCATCGAGCACCGGCGACACGAAATGGACGCGCGCGGTCGCCGTGCGGGCACCCGACCGCACCTCGACCGGCGTCCCGGCGCGGATGCGCCCGGCGTCGGCGGGAGTCAGCGACAGGTTGATCGCGACGCGGCCGAGGTTGGCGACGCGGAACAGTTCGGCATCGGGGGCGACGGTCTGCCCCAGCACGACGCTGCGCGCTATGACCTGCCCGCCGATCGGCGCGACGACGCCGATGCGGTTGAGCGACCCGCCGCCGACGCCCGCTGCCGACAGCTGCTGCGATGCAAGCCGGAGCGCGATATTCGCTTCGGTCATCGCGGTGCGCGCGGCAATCAGGTCGCGTTCGGGCGAGACTTTGAGCGCGAACAGCCGCTCCTCGCGCGACAGGTTCGAGCGGGCGAGGTTCGAGCGTGCCTGTGCCGCCTCGACCTCGGCGCGGAGCCCCGCGGCGTCGCGGCTCTCGATTACCGCGACGACCTCGCCGCGCCCGACCGCTTCGCCGAGGTTGCGGTTCAGCGCGACGATACGGCCGCCGATCGCCGCCGAGACGACCTGCGTCGCCTGCGGATCGCTTTCGATGGTCGCGGGCAGGCTGAGCGTACCGGCGCCGCCCGCTGCCGGGCGGACGAGGGCAATGCCCGCCGCCGTGATCTGCTGCGCGGTCAGGTGGATTTCGCCTTCGACCTCCTCTGCCTCCGCCTTGGCTTTCTCGGCGGGTTTGGCCACCTGTTCTCCGCAACCGGCGAGGACAAGCATCAGCGCGAGCGGCAGCGCCGCCCGATATTTCGATATCGTCGTCATTGGATACCCCCTTCGGTGGGCAATTTCGCCGTCAGCCGTTCGAGGCGCGCGGCAGCATCATGATAGGTGGCGCGCGCGTCGATTCCGGCGCGGCGTGTGTCGAGCAAGGTCCGTTCGGCATCGAGCAAGATGAGCTGGTCGAACTTGCCCTCGGCATAGCCGATGCGCGCGATGCGCGCGGCTTCGGTCGCGGCGGTCAGTGCCGGTTCGGAAGCGCGCACCGCCGTCGCGGCCCGGTCGCGGTCCGCCTCGGCGGCTGCAATCGCCCGCTCGGCTTCGAACAGCGCGATGCGCCGCTGCGCTTCCGCCCGATCCCGTTCGCGTGCGGCCTGCGTCACCGCCGCCTTGCCGCCGTTGAACAACGGCAGCGGCACCGAGACCCCGAACACCATCGCCTGATCGTTGCTGGCCTCGAGCCGCCGCGTCCCGGCGGTCAGCGTGACATCCGGCGCGCGTTGGCTGCGCGCCAGCCGCAGTTCGGCTTCGGCCGCTGCGGTGTCCGCAGCGGCAGCGGCGAGTGCCAGCGTGCCGCGGGCATCGACCGGCACCCCCGGCCCCTGCGCCCGCGCCGCGGCAAGATCGAACCAGCGCTGATCGAGCGCCGAACCCGCCCCGTCACCGACATATTGGGCGAGCGCGACACGCGCGGCCGTTGCCGTGCGCCGCGCGGTTTCGGCTTCGGTGGTCGCCCTGATCTGTTCCAGCGCCGCACGCTGTTCATCGATCGGCGAATTGGCGCCCACCATCACGCGGTCGCGCGCGATCCGCAGATTCTCGGTCGTGACCGTAACCTGCGTTTCCGCAACCGTCGCACGGCGTTCCGACGCGATCGCAGCAACATAGGCCCCGGTCACCGCGAAGCGGCGATCGGCCTCGGCGACCGCGAGGTCGACGTGGGCGCGCTGGATCTTTGCATCGGCGACCGCAATACGCGCCGATCTTTTCCCGCCCAGTTCGACCGGCATCGCGAACGCGATGGTCGTGTCCGATTCGTCGAACCCGCGATACGGCCCGGTGCCGAGCGCATTTTCGGTATCGACGCTGACCGAGGGATTGGGGCGAAGCCCAGCGACAGTGCGCCCGGCCTGCGCGGCCCAGACGCCGGCTTCGGCCGCCTGTGTCAGCGGCGTGGTCACGCCAGCGTCAGCCAGCGCTTCGTCAAGGGTCAGCACATCGCCGCCCGCGGACGGAGACGAGGTTTGCGCCTGCACCGGCAAGGCGCAGAGCGGCGCGGCCAATATGGCCGCCAATAATGATTTCATCGGGATTTATCCTGAACAAGCCAAAGTCAGCCGCCGGATGGCCGGCGGCACGGGCTGGTTCAGGCGATCGGCGGCCTCAGATTCGCGCCGGGGATCAGTTGCGGCACGAAATCGGCGCCAGCCGCAAAATTCACGCCGTTGAGCGGCAGGCAGGTCGGCGCATCATTGACGCCGATATTGCCGACCTGATGATGGCCGTGGCAGCCGCCATGATTGTGGAAGCCCATTTTGTCGGGGTCGTTGGCAGGTTCGCCCTGCGTGTGTCCGGCGTCTTCAGCGCAATATTCGGCCGTTGCCCAGGCCGGCGCTTCGGCTGCATGCGCAATGCTCCCGAATCCGATGGACAGGGAAACCAGCAAGCCAATCAGGAAGCGCATCAGCGTCGGCATGCCGCGCATATAGTCGCGCATGGGCGCATTGTCACGCTCCGCTCTCGGCCGCCCCGGTGGTTTCAATCGTGAAGCGGCTGTTCGACAGCTGCAATTCGTCGCCGCAGTGGCTGCACGCGACGACCATGTTCAGATCGTGGCCGCAGCTTTTGTGGGTCAACAGCAATGGCGGCCCGCGCTCATCGGAAAACCAGCGATCGCCCCATTGCAGCAACGCGAGCAGCACCGGATAGAGATCGCGACCCTTGGCCGTCAGGCGATATTCGACGCGGTCGGCATGCGCCGAATAGGGCATTGTTTTCAAAACCCCCTGCCGCACCAGCCGTTCGAGGCGGCCGGTCAGGATATTCGTCGCCATCAGCGTATCGCGCTGGATATCGTCGAAGCGGTTGATGCTGGTGAACATCGCGCGGACAACCAGCGTCGCCCAGCGGTCACCGAACAATTCGATCATCGTATCGACCAGCGGCCGCCCGCCCGGGCGCCGCGCCCCGACGTCGCCGTTGAAGCGGCGGCGCTCATAATGCGGGACGACCTGCGCCAGCCCCGGCCCTTCGCGCCAGTCGACGTCGCGCGGATCGATTTCGGCGCGGCAATGCCGGCACGCCGGAACAGGCTCGGTCGCGTGGCTGCAGCTTATGTGGTGGAGCCGCACCTGAAAATCGCGCTCCGCCGCTTCCCATTTATGCTGCCAGCGCAGCATCATCAGTGCGTTGGGGAACTGGTCCCGGCCCTTTTGGGTCAGGACATAATGGAAGCCGCGGCCGCCCTTTTTCGGGACCTTCGCCAGACAATCCTCTTCGACCAGCTTTTTGAGGCGCCCATTGACCACCGAGCGGGCAAGGCCGGTGCGCACGACAAATTCGTCGAAGCTGTGGGTACCGAGAAACGCCTGTTCGATCAGCAGCAGGACGGGCACGTCGCCGACGACATCGAGCGCACGCCAGATCGAACAGGCCCTGATCGTGCGATCGTGTTTCAAATCAGCCGTCCCTACCTCTCCCCGCCCCTAAACGAAGCCCGGGGTGCCGACAAGGCTGGCACCTGCGACAGGAGGGCGGCGGCGAACCGCCCTCCCCGCATCAAAAGCGCCCGGTCAACTGTACCGCAATCGTGCGCGGCCGGTCGACGATGCCGTTATAGGCGTTACCGGCGTTACGCGTGATCGTCGTTGCCAGCGGCATCGAACTCGCGGTCTGCAGGATGCGCTGATTGGTCAAGTTGCGGCCGATCAGCGCCACCTCCCAGCGATCGTCGACCTGCGCCAATGCCAGCCGCGCGCCGAGCTTTACATAACCGTCCTGATGCGTGCGCGGATCGAGATTCGCCGACGCGATATAGGAGGAGGAGAAGTCGGCGTTGACGTTGAACGCGACCTTCATGCTGGTCGTGACCGGCGTCGTATAGTCGAGGTTGAGGTTACCCGACCATTTGGGGCTGAGCGCGTTGCGCTTGCCCGAATAGTCGCAGAAGCCGTTCGCGCCCGGCGTCTGCAGATAATAGCATTGGCCGTCGGTGAAATTGGTGAATTTGAAATCGAGATAGGCGACCGCACCGCTGATCGTCAGCCCGTCGGCGATCGCGGCGCGGAAATCGGCCTCGACCCCCTGCGTCGTCGCCGCGGCGGCGTTGCGGACGTTGAAGTTCAGCGTGCCGTCGAAAATATTGACCTGCAGATCCTTGTACTTGGTGCGATAGAGCGACAGGTTGAAGGCGACGCTGCGGCCCTTGTATTTGAGCCCCGCCTCGAAATTGTCGGCGCTTTCATCCTCGAACTCGAACGCCCCCGGCTTGGCAACGGTGGTCGAGGTCGGCAGCGAGTTCGAACGAATGTCGAAGCCCCCGGCCTTGGTTCCGCGCGCATAGGAGGCATAGACCATCAGGTCGTCGGTCGCGTCGAACTGGACGTTGACCATCGGGTTGAAACTGTCTTCGCTGATCTTGCCCGAGATGCTGTGCGCCTCGATATTGAGCGCGCGGAACACCGCCGTGACCACCGGCAGCGGCGCGGTGTTCAGCGGCCCCTTGACGATCGCCAGCGTGCGGCTGCCGCTCTTCTTTTCATGGTTGAAGCGCGCGCCCGCGGTGATGCGGAAGCGATCGCTGAGCGCCAGTTCGCCCTGCGCAAAGCCCGAAATCAGATCCGACTTCTGCGCATAGTCACGGTCGTTGCGCGTATCGCCGAGCGCGTTGAACGGGGCCCCCAGCGCAAGGAAGGTCGGATTGAACCGGGTGAAGTCCTGCACGTCGAGCTTGGCATGCTGATAATAGATGCCGCCGATATAGTTGAAGGTCTCGCCGCCCGGCGAGGTCAGCCGCAGTTCCTGGCTGAACTGGCGATAATCTTCGCGCAGGTTCGTGCCGTCGAGGAAGCTGACGCCCGAGAAATCGACGTCGACAATCTCGCGCGTCTTGTAATCGAGCAGGGCGCTGGTCGAGGTCAGCGTATGTTCGCCGACATCAAGATCCATGTTCAGCGTGGCCCCGAACACCTTGTTCCGGCTTTCATAACCATTGTCTTCGCGGACATAATCGGGGTTGGTGCTGACGAAGAACGGCCCCTGGAAGACGGTGTTGTAATTGCCCACCGCGCCGAACACGTCGCGCGGCTGCCCCTTCGCTTCGAAGTCGGCATATTCGACCTTCAGTTCGGCGGCGAACGGCCCGCCGCGATCGAACTCGATCTTGCCGCGGACATATTTCTCGTCGACGTTCGGCTCGTCGCGGTCGAGCTTCTGGTTATAGAAATAGCCGTCCATCTTGCGGTAATAACCGACGACGCGCGCCTCGACGCCGTCGGTCAGCGGCCCCGAGAGCACGCCGGTCAGCTGCAATTCCTTGTGGTTGAATTCGTAAAGCCCGCTCACCGAACCTTCGAATTCATCGGTCGGGCTGCGCGTGGTGATGTTGACTGCACCCGCAATCGCATTTTTGCCGAACAGCGTCGGCTGCGGCCCGCGCAGCACCTCGACGCGCTCCATGTCGATCAGCGGCAGGCGCGAGAGCTGGTCGCGGCCGTAGTAGACGCCGTCGACGAACATCGCGACCGACTGTTCGAAGCCCTTGTTGTCGCCCGACGCAATGCCGCGGATCGCGATGCGGTTGGCGATCGCGGTCTGGGTGATCTTGAGGTTCGGGACCGACGACGAAATCTGTTCGAGGTTGGTCTGACCGTAATTTTCGATCTGCTTGCCGCTGATCGCCGAGATCGAGATCGGCACGTCCGACAGGCCTTCGGCGCGCTTCTGCGCGGTGACGATGATTTCCTCGAGTCCACCCTGCTGTTCGGCAGATTCGGGCGTCGGCGCCGCGTCCTGCGCGAACGCGACAGCGGGACTGGCGAGCGCCGATGCAGCGAGCAGCGCAACAAAATTTCTGTTCATAGGGTCCTCCCACGCATCATCGTCTTGGCGACCACCGCCCGCGATGTTTTTCTTGCCTTGCGACTCATAAGGGCTTTAAGTATCGTTATGCAAGTCAGATAATTTGAGAGAGGAAACACCTTGCCGGGACACGGCCTTCCCCCTGCGCTGACGCGCAATTTGCGCCTGCCCGCGATCGCGGCGCCGATGTTTCTCGTATCGGGTCCCGAGATGGTGATCGCCGCATCGCGGTCGGGCGTGATCGGCAGCTTCCCTGCCCCCAATGCGCGCACGTCGGCCGACCTCGAGGACTGGGTGAGCCGGATCGACGCGGCGTTGTCGAACGATCCCGGGGCCGCGGCCTGGGCGGTCAATCTGGTCGTCCATCCGTCGAACAGCCGCCTTCCTGAAGACCTTGCCTGCGTCGTGCGCCACAAGGTGCCGCTCGTCATCACCGCGCTCGGCAGCCCGGCGCGGGTGGTCGAGGATATTCACAGCTATGGCGGGCTGGTGTTCGCCGACGTCAATTCGGTCGGCTTCGCGCGCAAGGCGGCGGCGGCCGGGGTCGACGGGCTGGTGCTCGTCGCCGCGGGGGCGGGCGGGCACACCGGCGCGACCGCGGGCTTTGCCTTTGTCGAAGAGGTGCGCCAGTTCTGGGACGGGCCGCTGGTGCTTGGCGGGGCGATTTCGACGGGTCATGCGGTGCGGGCAGCCGAGATTTTGGGCGCCGACTTCGCCTATCTCGGCACGTCGCTGATCGCCTGCAGCGAGAGCATGGCGGTGCCGGGGTACAAGGAGATGATCGTCGCGGCCGGGGCGGAGGATATCGTGCCGTCGAAGGGCATCACCGGTGTGACCGCCAACTGGTTGAAATCGAGCCTGATCGCCGCGGGTTACGATCCTGCGAACATGCCCGAGGACAAGCGCCCGAATTTCTCGGACGCGCAGGACGATGCGAAGGCGTGGAAGAATGTCTGGTCCGCCGGGCAAGGCGTCGGCGCGGTGCGCGGCGTCGAGCCGGTCGCCGCCATCGTCGACCGCCTTGTGAAAGAATATGATGCGGCCGCAACGCGCCCGCGCTTTGCCCCTGCCGAAGGAGTCATCGCATGACCGCCCAGCTTGTCGAGACGATCGAGACGACGATCCAGCCGAACGACCATCCCTATATGAAGGGCGCCTGGCGGCCGACGTTCAACGAATGGAACGCGATCTTCGCCAATGGCGATGCCGAGGTGATCGGGACGATCCCGACCGACATCGACGGCGTCTATGTGCGCACCGGCGAGAACCAGATTCACGAGCCGATCGGCCGTTACCACCCGTTCGACGGCGACGGGTTCATCCACGCGATCAGCTTCAAGGATGGCCGCGCGAGCTATCGCAGCCGCTTCGTGCGCACCAAGGGCTTCGAGGCCGAGAAGGAAGCCGGCCGATCGCTGTGGGCCGGGCTGATGGAACCGCCGCACAAATCGACGCGCCACGGCTGGGGCGCGCAGGAGTGGCTCAAGGATTCGTCGTCGACCGATGTCGCGATCCACGCGGGCAAGATTATCTCGACCTTCTATCAGTGCGGCGAGGCGTATCGGCTCGATCCCTTCACGCTCGAACAGCATGGCACCGAGAGCTGGGTGCCGCTCGACGGCATTTCGGCGCATTGCAAGGTCGACCTTTCGACCGGAGAATTGATGTTTTTCAATTACTCGAAGCACGCACCCTATATGCATTATGGCGTCGTCGGGGCGGACAATAAGCTCAAGCATTATATCCCCGTGCCGCTCGCCGGGCCGCGCCTGCCGCACGACATGGCGTTCACGAAGAATTACACGATCCTCAACGACATGCCGCTCTATTGGAACGAGGAATTGCTCGAGCGAAACCTGCACGTCGTGCAATTCCATCCCGACGAGAAGACGCGCTTTGCGATCATTCCGCGGCATGGCCAGCCCGAGGATATTCGCTGGTTCACCGCCGAGCCGACCTACACGCTGCACTGGCTGAATGCGTGGGAGGAAGGCGACGAGATCATCCTCGACGGCTATTATCAGGAAGAGCCGATGCCGAAATCCTATCCGAACGCGCCCGAGGGGCTCGAACGGATGATGGCGTATCTCGATCAGGGATTGCTCAAGCCGCGGCTCCACCGCTGGCGCTTCAATTTGAAGACCGGCGAAACGGTCGAAGAACGCCTCGACGACCGCGATCTGGAATTCGGGATGTTCAACCATCGCTATGCCGGCAAGCCCTATCGCTATGCCTATAGCGCGATCCCCGAGCCGGGCTGGTTCCTGTTCCGCGGACTCGTCAAGCACGATCTGAATGCGCGAACGAGCCAGTCCTACGAGTTCGGCCCCGGCCGCTTCGGCAGCGAGGCGCCCTTCGCGCCGCGGATCGATGCGAAGGACGAGGATGACGGCTATCTCGTCTCGTTCATCGCCGACCTTGACACCGACACGTCCGAATGCGTGCTGATCGACGCGAAGAATGTCGCAGCGGGGCCGGTGTGCCGGATCATCCTGCCCGAGCGCATCTGTTCGGGAACGCACACCGTGTGGGCGAGCGGCGACGATATCGGGATGGCCGACAACAGCGTGCTGGCCGCCTGAGATGATCGCGGCGGGAGAGGATAAGAGGCGGCAGCACCGGACAAGCGGCTGGTGGGGCGACAAGAGTTTCGCCGACCTGTTTTTTGCCAATGCGGTGGCGCATCCCGATCGGCTGGCGCTGGTCGATGCCCCCAATCGCGGCGACTTCGCTTTTGGCGAACCGCAGCGGCTGACCTATGCCGAGCTGGAAGCCGAGATCGACCGGATCGCGGGGGCGCTGGTCGTTGCGGGGGTTGGCAAGGACGATGTGCTGCTCGTCCAGTTGCCCAACATCAGCGAATTCGTCGCACTCTATTTCGCGGCGGCGCAGATCGGTGCGATCGTCAGCCCCGCGGCGGTGCAATATCGCAGCCACGAGCTGAAGGGCATGATCGGCGTCGTCGAGCCCAAGGCGTTCGTCTGCGCGACGACGGTCAAGGGATGCGACCATGTCGGTGTCGCGGCGCCGTTGCTGGGTGGCATCCGCCTGATGACCTTTGGTCCCAATCCGCCTGCGGGCGCGCTCGACCTGTCCACCGCAGCGGGCGACGAAGCCGCACTCGCGGCGCACGTCGCGGCGAACCCCGTCGATGCCGACGATATCTTCACCATCTGCTGGACCTCGGGCACCACCGGCGTGCCCAAGGGCGTCCCGCGCAGTCACAATCACTGGATCGCGGTCGCGGGTGCTGGCTATGAGGCGATGAAGGTCGGACCGGGCGATGTCCTGCTCAACCCCTTCCCGCTCATCAACATGGCGAGCATCGGGGGCATCACGATGTGCTGGCTGACGAGCGCAGGGACGATGGTGCTGCACCATCCTTTCGATCCCGGCATCTACCTTCAGCAGATCGCGACCGAACGGCCGAGCCTGACAATCGCCCCGCCCGCGGTGCTCAACATGCTGCTGCAGAATGAAGCGCTGCTGGCATCGGTCGACCTGTCGAGCCTGCGCGTCATCGCCTCGGGCTCGGCGCCGCTCGCGCCCGCGATGGTGCGCGGGTTCCAAGAAAAACTCGGCATCATCATCGTCAATGTCTTCGGATCGAACGAGGGGATGAGCTTCATCACCGGCGAGGGCGAGATGCCCGACCCCGACAAGCGCGCAAGCCTGTTCCCGCGGCGTGGCACCTATCAGCGCCCCTATGGCGAAGGCCGCGCCCCCAATATCGAGAGCCGCCTCGTCCCGCCCGGCGGCGGCGATGCGATCGAGGAAGACGGTGTATCGGGCGAACTCCAGATTCGCGGACCGACCTTGTTCGAAGGCTATCACAGCGCCCCGGAGCGCACTGCCGAAGCCTTTACCGACGACGGCTGGTTCCGCACCGGCGACCTGTTCGAGATCGCCGAGGGCGGCGACTTCTATCGCTTTGTCGGGCGTTGCAAGGATCTGATCATCCGCGGCGGGGTGAACATCTCGCCCGAGGAAATCGACCAGTTGCTCGGCGGCCATCCGTTGCTCACCGAGGCCTGCGTCTTTTCGCTGCCCGACCCGACGATGGGCGAGCGGATCGGCCTTGCCTATGTGCCGCGCGGTACTGACGACGTCGGGATCGGCGAGGTCGCCGACTATCTGCGCGGGCACGATCTCGCGGTGTTCAAACTGCCCGAGCGATTGTTCCGCTTCGACGCGCTGCCGCGCAACGTCACCAACAAGGTGATGCGCAGCGACGTGCGCGAAATGGCGCTCGCCACTCTCGAAAAGGAAGCCTGACATGGCGAAAGACGTCTTCATCCTCGGCGGCGCGCAGAGCGATTTCGCGCGCAACATGGAACGCGAGGGCGGCGGGTTGTTCGAGCTGTTCCGCGACGTTGCCGAAGCGGCATTCACCGCAACCGGCATCGAGCCCAAAGAGGTCGAGACCGCGCATGTCGGCAATTTTGTCGGCGAATTGTTCGCGGGACAAGGCCAGCTCGGCGGCTTCTTCGGCCATGTCCATCCCGACCTTGCGGGCATCCCGGCGTCGCGCCACGAAGCCGCCTGCGCGTCGGGCAGCATCGCGGTCCTTGCGGCCGCTGCCGAGATCGAAGCCGAGCGCTATGGCCTCGCGCTGGTGCTCGGCATCGAGCTGATGCGCAACGTCCCCGGCCAGCGCGCCGCCGAATATCTGGGCGCCGCCGCGTGGGCGGGGCGCGAGGCGCAGGAGGCGCGGTACCTGTGGCCGTATATGTTCGCGCAGGTCGCCGAGGAATATGACGAGCGCTTCGGACTCGATCGCGCCCATCTGCGCGGGATTTCCGCCAATAATTTCGCCAATGCCAAGCGCAATCCGAACGCACAGACGCGCGGCTGGGCGATGACCGACGACCATCTGGGCGAGAATGATGCGGTCAATCCGCTGATCGAGGGCAGCTTGCGCAAATCGGATTGCGGGCAGGTCACCGACGGTGCGGCGGCGATTTTTCTCGCGTCGGCGGAAGTTGCCGAAAGTGTCGCGCAGCGTAGGGGGGTTTCGATCGACACTTTCCCGCGGATCAAGGGGTGGGGGCATTCGACCGCACCGCTGCTCTATTCGACCAAGATACTGAAAAGTAAAGATAATCACTATGTCTTCCCGAGCGTGCGCAAGGCGATGATGGACGCGCTGCGCCGCGCCGAAATGCCCGATGTCTATGCATGCGACGGGGTGGAAGTGCATGATTGCTTCTCGATCACCGAATATATGGCGATCGACCATTTCGGAATCACCCCGCCGGGCGAAAGCTGGCGCGCGATCGAGGACGGGACGATCGCGCTCGGCGGCAGGCTGCCGGTCAATCCGTCGGGCGGGCTGATTGGGCTGGGCCATCCGGTCGGCGCGACAGGGGTGCGGATGCTGCTCGACAGCTGGCGACAGGTCACCGGCAACGCCGGGGACTATCAGGTCGAGGGCGCGAAGAATTTCGCGACGTTCAATGTCGGCGGCAGCGCGACGACCGCGGTCAGCTTCGTCGTCGGCGTCTGATCTTTGAACGTTTATCTTTATGATGCGGTGCGCACGCCGCGCGGCAAGGCGCGGCCCGATGGCGGGCTCGCGGCGCTGAGCCCGCAGGAGCTGGTGCGTAGCCAAGCGGCGGCGCTTGCGACACGCTGCGGCGATGTTGCACGCGCTCCCGACGCGTTGCTGCTCGGCTGCGTGACGCAGAGCGGCGCGCAGGGCGGGCATGTCGCGATGCTGGCAAAACTCCAAGCTGGGCTGCCCGACGCGACCGCGGCGCACAGCATCAACAATTATTGCGCGTCGGGCCTGTCGGCGATCGGCCAGGCGATTGCAAAGGTCGCGAGCGGCGAAGCGTCGCATATCCTCGCGGGCGGCGTCGAGTCGATGAGCCAGAGCCCCTTCCTCGGCGACCGCGCGGCCTTTTACGGCAACGACGAATTGCCCCCGCGCGCCCGCTTTGTCCCGCCCGTGCTCGCAGCCGACCGTTTGGCAAACGCCGAAGGCATAGGTCGCCCCGACCTCGACGCCGTCACCCTCGCCTCGCAGCAGAAGGCGGGCGCGGCCGAAGGCGATGCCGCGCTCCAGAAATCGCGGATCGCCACCGGGCCGCTGGCCGGCGAAGAGTGCATCCGCCCGCAAACGACGGCCGCATCGCTTGCCGCCGCCCCGCCCGCGTTCGGCGAACTGCAGCAGCAATATGCGGGCGCGCTCGAAGGCGCGACCTTCGAGGCGCTGCACAGCATCGCCCACGCGCCGCCGATCTGCGACGGCGCGGGGCTCGCGCTGGTCGGCGGCGAAGGCCTTGGCCCCTCTCCGCGCGCACGCGTCGTCGCCTTTGCCGAAAGCGGCGGCGACCCGGCCGCGTCGCTGACCGCAGGCTTTGCGGCGATGGACAAGGTGCTGACGCGCGCCGGGCTGACGCTCGCCGACTTCGACCGCATCGAGTTTATGGAAGCCTTTGCCGTCACCATCGCCAAATTCCTGCGCGACCGCGACGCCGACCCGGCGCGCGTCAATGTGAGCGGCGGCCATCTGGCGAAGGGCCATCCGATGGGCGCCAGCGGCGCGATCCTGACCTCTACCCTGCTCGACGCGCTCGATGCGTGCGGTGGTCGATACGGGCTTGTCGTGCTGACCGGCGCGATGGGTGTGGGCGCCGCGATGATCGTCGAGCGTCAATAAGCCGATTGCGCAAAACCGCGATTCCGCTATGTGCCGCGCGTGCGGGGTCTTTCCCGCGCATGATCGCACCGGTGCCCGAAAGGGCTTAAAACGGGAACACGGTGAAGGGGTTCGTCCTGACCCCCCTAAGCCGAGGCTGTCCCTGCAACTGTAAGCGGCGAGCGCGATGCACCGGTCCGAAGCTTTCGGATCAGCCACTGGGGTCACCTGGGAAGGCGTGCATCAAGCCCTGACCCGCGAGCCAGGAGACCTGCCGGCGTGGGTCGCTCAATGCCAAGGCCCAGGGAAAGGCCGCGGCACGGAGGTTTCCGTCGAGCGACGACCAAGCGGCTGGAGCCGCTTCGGTGCCGGGGCCGCAGGCATTACGCCACTTGCGATGCCGGCATCGGTCGATCGCGTCCCACGCATCGGCAGGCTCCACCTTCGTTGCCGGCGTGCGGGGAGCTTCCCATGTTGAAATTCACGACCATTTCCTTGGCTGTATTGGCGACGGCGACGCCGGCGCTTGCCGAAACAGCCGACAGCGAGCGCCCCGGCGACGAGATCATCGTCACCGCCTCACGCTCGGGTGAAGGCGTGCCCGCGAACCAGCTTGGCTCCTCGGTCACGGTCATCGACAATGAAGCGCTGCAATTGCGCCAGACGCGCGTCGTCTCCGATGTCCTGCGCGACGTGCCGGGCGTTGCGGTGACGCGCATCGGCGCGATCGGCGGGCAGACGCAGATCCGCATCCGCGGCTCCGAGAGCAACCATGTCCTCGTGCTGATCGACGGCATCGAGGCGGCCGATCCCTATCAGGGCGAATATGATTTCGGTACACTGATCGCCGATTCCGCCGCGCGTATCGAGGTGCTGCGCGGCCAGCAATCCTCGCTCTACGGCTCCGACGCGATCGGCGGCGTGATCAACTATATCACCCTGTCGGGCCGCGAAGCGCCGGGATATAGCGCGCGGATCGAGGGCGGATCGTTCGGGACGATCAGCGGCGGCGCGCGCGCCGCCGGCGCATCGGGTGCGTTCGATTATGCCATTTCGGGCAGCTATTACGGCACCGACGGCTATCCGACCGCGCGCGGCGGTACGCGCGATGTCGGGTCGGACAGCATCGGCGCGACCGCCAAGGTCAACTGGACGCCGAGCGAGGCGTTCAAACTGACCGGCGTGCTGCGTTACAGCCACACCAACGCCGACACGAACAACAGCGAGTTCGATACCAGCAGCCCGCTGTTCGGTTATACCGTCGACAGCCCCGGCGTGTATTTCAAGAATGAGGCGTTTTTCGGCCTGCTCTCGGCGCAGCTCACCGCGCTCGACGGGCGCTGGGTCAACACGCTGTCAGGTCAGTTCGCCGACACGAAGCGCAAAGGTTTCAGCCCCTTCGGCCTCGACTATGGCAACAAGGGGCAGCGCTATAAGGGCAGTTTCACCTCGGCGTTCAGCTTCGGCACCGAAGCGGTCAGGCACCGGCTGACCGGCGCGGTCGACGTCGAGCGCGAGAATTTCCAGACGCTGACCCCCGGCGGTTTTCCGGGCGAAAAGCACGCGAACAACCTGGGCGTCGTCGGGCAATATGAACTGCTCGCGGGCGACCTCTCGCTCGGCGCGTCGGTGCGGTACGACGACAACAACCGCTTCGACGATGCGACGACGTGGCGCGTGCAGGGCAGCTATCGCCTGCCGACCGGGACGCGCGTCCGCGCCGCCTATGGCACCGGCGTCAAGAACCCCGGCTTCTTCGACCTTTATGGTTTTGTCGATGGCACCTACATCGGCAACCCGAACCTGAAGCCCGAAAAGTCCAAGGGTTGGGAAGCCGGGCTGGAGCAGAGCTTTGGCGCAAACGACTGGGCCACGATCGGCGCGACCTGGTTCGATTCCAAGCTGAAGAACGAGATCTTCATCGACTATCCGCCGCCGAATTTCGACGCGACGCCGGGGAACCGCACCACCGATAGCAAGCAGCACGGCATCGAAGCCTTTGTCAGCGCGCGGCCAATCCCGCAGATCCGGTTCGATCTGGCGTACACATGGCTCAAGGCCGAGGAAAATGGCGTACGCGAGGCGCGTCGGCCAAAGCATGTGGCGAGCCTCAACACCACGGTGTTCAGCACCGATCAGCGTTTTTCGGGCACGCTGACCGTCCGCTACAATGGCCGGACCGACGACTTCGCTTTCACCGACCCCAGCTATATTCCGGTGACGGTGTCGATGAAGGAATATGTGCTGGTGAACCTTGGTGCCGATTATAAATTGTCGGAGCGTTTCGCGATCTATGGCCGCGTCGAAAATCTGTTCGGCGAAAATTATGAGGAGGTCTTCAGCTTCGCCACCCCGGGCCGCGCGGCCTATGGCGGCGTGCGGGTGACCTTCTGATGAAACCCCGCACCGACGCCGAACATACGGCGAAGATGAAGAAGATCCAGGCGGCGCAGAACAAGAAGGTCGCGACCAAGACGGTCGAAAAGGGGCTGGTGATCGTCCACACCGGCCCCGGCAAGGGCAAGACCTCGGCCGCGCTCGGCATGGCGATCCGCGCGATCGGCCACGACATGAAGGTCGGGGTCGTCCAGTTCGTCAAGGGCGCGATGGCGACGGGGGAAAAGGCGGTGTTCGACCGCTTTCCCGACCTGATCGAATTCAAGCCGATGGGCGAAGGCTTTACGTGGGACACGCAGGACCGCAGCCGCGATATCGCGGTGGCGCGCGAAGCGTGGGACGAGGTCAAACGGATGATCGCCGACCCGAGCTATTCGATGGTGATCGCCGACGAACTCAACATCGTGCTGCGCTACGACTATCTGCCGGTGGGTGAAGTCCTCGAGGCGCTCGCCGCCAAGCCGCATATGACGCATGTCATCGTCACCGGCCGCAATGCGCCGCAGGAGCTGATCGATGCGGCCGATCTGGTGACCGAAATGGCGCAGGTGAAGCATCCGTTCCGCGAGCAGAATGTGCGTGCGCAGCGGGGGATCGAGTTTTGATGTCGCCGCGCGCCTTGCTTGCCTCGGCGCTCCTGCTCGGCGGCGCGGGCGCACTGTGGGCGACGACGGGCCAACCGGTCGCAAAAGCGCCAGCGGTTCCGCAGCGCATCGTTTCGATCAACCTGTGCGCCGACCAGCTGGTGCTCGCGCTCGCCGACCGCGACCAGATCGCGGGGCTCACGCACAATGCGACCGACCCCGACATGTCGGGCGAAGCAGCGAAAGCACGCGGGCTGCAGTTGCTCAGCAATTCGGCCGAACAGATATTGGCGATCGAGCCCGACCTGATCGTCGGCATGCCGGCGAGCCGCAGCGCGGCGCTGAGAGCCCTGCCGAAACAGGCCTATCCGCTGCTCGATCTCGACACCGCAAACACGCTGGACGAGATTTACGCATCGATCCGCGAGACCGCCGCCGCTGTGGGCCATCCCGAGCGCGGCACCGCGTTGATCGCGCGGATGGAGGGCGAGCTTGCCGGGCTGCAAAAGCCCGGGCGCGGCCGGGTCGCGGCCTATTACCAGCGGCGCGGCTATATGACGGGCACCGGCACGCTGATCGACGAACTGATGGCGCGCGCCGGGCTCGTCAACCTCGCGGGCAAGCTCGGCAAGCCGCCGCTGTCGCAGCTCAGCCTCGAGGAAATGGTCGCGGCGCAGCCCGACTATCTGATCGTCGAAAGCGCAACCGATAAAGTGACCGATCAGGGGAGCGAGATGCTGCACCATCCGGCGTTGAAGGACATTCCGCGGATCAGCGTGCCGCAGGCATGGACGGTGTGCGGCAGCCCCGCCTACACGCAGGCCGCGCGCAGTATCGAGCAACAAATCATGCAATTGGGGAGCAAACGCTCATGAGCCGCCTCGCCATGCCGCGCTGGTCGCTGATCGCCGCGCTGTCGCTGCTCGCCTTGGTCGCGGCCGTCGCCTCGCTGCTGTTCGGCGCGGTCGACCTGTCGGTCGCGCGGCTGTTCGCCGCCGCGACCGGCGACGGCGACAAGGTCGCGTCGATCATCCTGTTCGACCTGCGCCTGCCGCGCACCATCCTCGCGCTCGCCGTCGGCGCGATGCTCGGGCTCGCGGGCGCGGCGCTGCAGGGCTATTTGCGCAATCCGCTCGCCGAGCCCTCGGTGCTCGGGACATCGAACGCCGCAGCGCTCGGCGGCGTCGCCGCGATCTATTTCGGTCTGGCCGATATCCATCCGGTCGTGTTGCCGGTGCTTGCCACTGGCGGCGCGCTCCTGTCGCTCGCTTTGCTGTTCGCGCTCGCAGGCAAGGCCGAAAGCCCGCTGACCTTGATCCTCGCCGGCATCGCGGTCGGGACGCTGGCGATCGCGGGGACCAGCCTCGCGCTCAACCTGTCGCCGAACCCGTTCGCGGCGATGGAGATCATGACCTGGTTGCTCGGCAGCCTCGAAAACCGGTCGTTCGACCATGTGTGGATCGCGCTGCCCTGTATCGCGATCGGCACCGCGATGCTGCTGTGGAACGGGCGCGCACTCGACGCGCTGACACTCGGCGAGGATGCGGCGCAGGCGCTTGGCACCGACCTCCGGAAAACACGGCTGCGCCTGCTCATCGGCACCGCGATCGGGGTCGGCGGCGCGGTCGCGGTGTCGGGAGCGATCGGCTTTGTCGGGCTGATCGTCCCGCATCTGATCCGCCCGCTGACCGACCGCAGCCCGTCGGCCATCCTGCTGCCCTCGGCGATCGGCGGCGCGGCGCTGCTGACCCTCGCCGACCTTGGCGTGCGGATCATTCCGACGACCAACGAACTGAAGCTGGGGGTCGTTACCGCCTTTCTGGGGGTGCCGATCTTCCTGCTCCACCTGATGCGGGAGCGACGGATATGGTGAAGCTCGTCCTCACGTCCGTCGGCGTCACGCTCGGCCGCCGCGCGGTCATACGCGATGTCAGCGCCGAATTCGGCGCCGGCACGCTGACCGGCATCGTCGGCCCCAATGGCGCGGGCAAGTCGACGCTGGCGCGCGCGATGCTTGCATTGGTCCCCGCCACCGGGCGCGTCCACGTCGATGGTGTCGACGCAGCAGCCATGCCGCGCGCCGATCTCGCGCGGCGGATCGCCTATGTACCGCAGGGGCAGACCTTGCACTGGCCGCTGACCGTCGAGCGGCTCGTCGGGCTGGGGCGCCTGCCGCACCTTGCGCCGATGTCGCGGATATCCGATGCCGATACGGCGGCGATCGAACGCGCAATGGCGCGCGCCGATGTGCTGGAATTGCGCGACCGGATCGCCACCGAATTGTCGGGCGGCGAACGCGCCCGCGTGCTGTTTGCACGCGCGCTGGCGGTCGAAGCCCCCGCGCTGATCGCCGACGAACCGCTCGCGAGCCTCGATCCGGGGCACCAGATCGACGTGATGGACATGCTCCGCGCCGAGGCCGCGGGCGGCGCGCTGGTGATCGCGGTGCTGCACGATCTGACACTCGCGGCGCGCTATTGCGACCGGCTGCTGCTGATCGACGAAGGGCGGATCGTCGCGGACGGGACGCCGACCGACGTGCTCACCGCCGAGCGGCTGCGTGCGGTCTATGGGATCGACGCGCGGGTCGAGGCGGGCGGCGAGTGGCCGACGATCACCACCTTTGGCCGCGCGCGGTGACAAACGCGGCGCTCTTTGCCGAACAGGGTCATGCCGCGGTGCCGCTGTTCGACCCCGAACTCGTCCGTGCGGCGCAGGCCGATATTGCCGAACATATCGACCGGGTATCGCGCGCGCTCTACCTGCCCTTCGATCAGAGCTGCCCCGACGCGCCGCTGAGCGAGCGGATCGACCGAGTGTTCGCGCACGAACGCAGCGTCGCCAACCTGCTGCGCGTCGCGATCTGCACCGACGCGCATCGCGGGCCGCGGCTGCAGGCGCTCGCCAACGATCCGCGGCTGATCGAGACGGCCGAACGGCTCGGCGAGCGAAAATTGTCGGGCAAGATCGCACGCGTGCGCGCGAGCATTGCCTGTTTCCCCGAGCATCGCCACGCGTGGCACAGCGACGTCGCGCGCG
Organism: Sphingopyxis sp. GW821-FHT10B01; assembly: GCF_059415685.1. Classification (NCBI taxonomy): domain Bacteria; kingdom Pseudomonadati; phylum Pseudomonadota; class Alphaproteobacteria; order Sphingomonadales; family Sphingopyxidaceae; genus Sphingopyxis; species Sphingopyxis sp. GW821-FHT10B01. Next base: position 294,407 of record NZ_JBWKNS010000001.1, read on the forward strand.
ACGACGGCACCGGCTGCGGCAAGTGCTCGTGACCGCGTGGATCCCGCTGAGCGATGCCGGGCCAGAAAGTGGAGGTCTGGAGGTTGCAGCCGTGCGTCAGCCCGCGCCGCTTGCGAGCGAGGGCGACGACGGGTTCGAAATCCCCGAATGGCGGCTCGCCGGCCTCCCGCGCGTCCAGCCCGAATGTCCGGCCGGGACGGTGCTGTTCCTCGACCGCTTCACCCCACACAGAACCTTGCCGGCGCGCGCAACACGCTTCGCACTCGTCGTGTGGATGAAGGCGGCCTAGCGGCTACCGGGCGGGTTCAACCCGAACCGTCCGGCTGGCGCGTTTGCCATCGGCGGAGCGGCTGCGCAGTTCTGCCGCGCCGCTGACCGCCACCGGCCCGGCATAGCGCGTCCATGCGCCGCCCCCGATCCGATATTCGATTACGGTCCCGGGGAACATGCTGTTCGCCTCGAGCTTGCCGTTCGCAATCTGCGCCCCCGGAGGCGCGACGCGATAGGCGACGCCCATGCGTTCGAGCTGCGGGAATTGCGCGGAAACACGCCCGGCGAAATCCTGCCAGCCCGCCTTCAGCTTTGCGGCGTCGACGCGCTTGTCGCCCCATTCATAGCTGACGCCCGCCTGATACGCCGGAGTCCAAGGCGCCGGGCTCCACGCGCGCTCGGCGAGCGCGAGCAGGCGCGGAAAGAGCATATAGTCGACCTGCCCGTCGGTGCGGATCGACTCGCTCCACAGCTGCCCCTGCAATCCCGCGACGCGGTGCCCGGGCTGAAGAACCGGCTTGTCCTCGATCGGCTTGCCCTCGGCATGGATGTTGCGGATCGTTGCAGCGTTGGCGGGCAGATTGTCGGGCATGAAGCCGAAAACCTGATACGGATCGACCCCGCGCGACGCCCAGTCATAGCCGCCCTCTTCGGGGTGCGGAGCATAGGGCATGTCGAAATAGCCAAGGTCGGGGATCGACAGCACGGCATCCCAGCCGCGGTTCATCTGGTCATGCGCTTCGCGGATCGCGCCGGTGTGGAGCACGCCCCAGATGTTCGTCTGCACCTGTTTCGGCATGTTCGCGGTTTCGGTATGCCCCATGCCGTCGCTCCAGCCGCCAGCGCGCAGGCCCTTCGCCGCGAGGCTGGCGGTCACGCGCTCGATAAAGCGCGGCGTGAGCTTCCCAGCGTCGCCGCCATTTTCCGCGACCATCGCCTTGCACGCGGGCGATTTGACCCACGCCCCGGCAGTCTCGTCGGCACCAAGGTGAAAGGTCCTGAGCGGCGCGCCTGCCTGTTTGTGCATGGCGGCAAGTCCGTCGACGACGGTGTCGACGAAACGGTAGGTCGCGGGCAGGCAGACGTTCAGCGTGTTGTCGCTATAATTCTGGATGCTGCGATATTCGGTCGTATCGGCGGGGTCGATCAGGCGATATTGTTCGGCCTCGGCCTTCTTGCCCGCGGCGGTCAGGCGGGCGTGCCGGACTTCCATCGCCTTGATCGCGGCGCGACTGTGGCCGGGCATGTCGATCGACGGGATCACCTCGATCTGCCGCGCCGCCGCCGCCTCGACGATCGCGACATAATCGGCGGTGGTCAGATAGCCGTTGACCCCGCCCGTCCCGTCGGGCCCGGCGCCGAGTTGCGGCAGCAGGCACGTCTGCTCTGCCGGATCATGGCAGCGTTTCCCGCCAATCTCGGCGAGTTCGGGCAGCGCCGGAATCTCGATGCGCCAGCCTTCATCGTCGGCCAGATGGAGATGCAGCTTGTTGAGCTTGTACGCCGCCATTGCTTCGACGATCTTCATTATCTCGTCGCGGCTGTGAAAATTGCGGCCGAGGTCGATGTGGAGGCCACGAAAGCCATATTCGGGCGCGTCCTCGACGTGGAGCGGTGCGAGCTTTCCCTTCTCGAACACCGCCTGCTGCGCGAGCGAGCGCAATGCGTGGCTTGCCCCGGCGGCGTCGTGCGCGGTGATCGCAATGCCCGATGCCTTGACGTCGAGTATATAGCTTTCGGGCTTCGTCGCGGCGGCCGTGTCGATACGGATGGTGAGCGGCAACGCGCCCTTCTCCGCCACACCCAGCGCCGACAGCGCGGGTGCGATCGCAGCGCGGGCGACACCGCCCAATGTCAGCGCGACGCCGCGACCGAGGTCGATCGATGCGCCCTTGCCCTGCACCGCCTTCGCGGGCTTCGGCAGGATCGCAATGCCCTTCGCTTCGGGCCCCAGCCGTCCGGCCTGCACCGCAAAAGCGCGCTCGGCGGTCAGCCAGCGCGTCTGGTCGGCATCGCTCTTGGTCGCGAGCTTCGCCTCGTCGGTCATCGGCGCCACAAACGGGAGGATTTCAAGGCCGGTGTCGGGATCGATCGCCGCGCGCGTTGCCGCGATCGTCCGCGGTTTCAGCCCGTCGGCGACGAGATAGGCATTGGGCATCCCGAACACCTTCGAAAAATTCGAGCCGACGCCCCACAGCTTGATTTCATGCTTGGCGCCGGGGCGCAGGGTCGCGCCGGGCTTGAGCGTGAGTTGCTGAACATCGCCGTTGATCAGCCGGTGCGTGAAGATGTCGCTTTCGACCAGCGGCAGCCGGTCGACGAAGCTGAAATAGAGCGAAAGCCCCTTCGTCGGCACGTCGGCCGGCAACGTCTCGGGGATCGTCAGCGTGATGGTCGACAGGAAGCAGGCGTCGATCCCGGTGGGGCATGCCGGGCGATTGTCGACCATGGTGAGCCGGTAGCCGAGCGTATCGGCGAAGCGGTCGAGCGATGCCTGCGACGCGGCCTCCACCGCCATGGCCGGCGGCGCGGCCAGTGCCGCAATCGCCATCGCCGTCCAAGCCGCAGCCCGCATCCATATTCTCCCGCTCAAATTTGTATCTGATTTGTCATGACATCGCAGACGGGTCAACGCCTTTCGGATCTGACGGAATTGAAGGGAAAAGTGGAGGAATGACGAATATCTGCGTTTTCACGCCGTCGCATCGATCCAAATTGGTTTTATATTAGTATCATCCACGATTCGACCTCATGCGCATCTTGTCCTGCGACCCGACCAGGCCGAGTTGAGGTCAACCGGGCACCGCGTACAGTTCTACTATGGAGCGCGACCTCCGCCCGTGGCTGGCCTGTAGCGCAGCGCCCGGCCAGCCAATCCCTCGCCCCCCCTTTACGGTTGTCGGTTCGGAGGGGAAAATCAAATTGGTCCTATCGGGATTTCGAAGCCGCACATGGCAAAGATGCGACCAATGCCAAGGTCGTCGAGAGTCCGTGCCGCAGGCACCGCCGTATCACGCACAACGTCCCCGCGCCGACGGGGAGGGAATCGCGCCTTGCTACCGCGAAGGCAACGGGCGCCATGGTCCGCCGATTGTTGCAGGACACCCCCGATCGCGCATGGATCCAAGCGATCAAATACGGCCTTTCACGCGAATTATTCGCGACGATCATTGACGCGACGATACCAATGCAACACATGGAGCTGTGGCGCTGGTCCTATCGATCAAAGCGCCCATCCAATTGGCTGGAGCATCGTCCTTTGTCCCTGATCGATCGCGTAGGTCCGCTCCAGAAAGACGACCCGACACCGCTTTACCTGCAACTGCAGAAGATCCTTCGCGACGCGATCGACGGGCAGTTGGTGAAGGCCGAGGAAGCGATCCCGACCGAACGGGATTTGGCCGAGGAATTCAATGTGTCGCGCATCACGGTTCGCAAGGCGATCGACGGCCTCGTCGCCGATGGAATCGTCACGCGCCGCCGCGGTGCGGGCACGTTCGTGACGCGGCCGCGCGTCGAGAAGAGCTTTTCGAAGCTCACCTCCTTTTCGGAAGACATGGTGTCGCGCGGGCGCAAGCCGCATAGCAAGTGGGTGAGCCGGACCGCAGGCGCGGTGACGCCCGAGGAAGCGCTGTCGCTGGGCCTGTCGCCGGGCTCGCTCGTTTACCGCTTCCATCGCATTCGCTATGCTGACGACACGTCGATGGCGCTCGAAGTGGCGACGATCCCGGCCTATTGCCTGCCGTCGGTCGAGGCAGTGGGGGCTTCGCTTTATGAAGCGCTGGAGGCCGCGGGACATTTGCCCGTCCGCGCGCTCCAGCGGCTTCGCGCAATCGCGGCGACGACAGAACAGGCCGAAATGCTGGAAATCGAGCCAGGCACGCCCGGGCTGTTCATCGAACGACGCGGCTTCCTCGCCGACGGGCGCACCGCCGAATTCACGCAGAGCTTCTATCGCGGAGACGCTTATGACGTCGTGGCGGAGTTGAACGGCTAAGCCAACCGGCGTAGAAATTCGATATGCGGCGGCAACTCGGCGCACTGCTCAGCGACGAGTCATCGCACCAGAATTGCGCACCACCGCGGCGCGCGAGCCATCGCGGTTGAGCCGCCAACGACCTCGGGCAATCCGCTCGCCGCGCTGCTCCCATCCTTCCCTATATGGCGCTGATCCGGGGCGCGATGGAATGGCTGCGCCACAAGGGTGGATCATCAAAATCGCACCACCCCAAACATACATCTTGATGAGACATATATAACCTATATAGTACCAATGTATCGAGTGGCCACATGCCACCGATCCGGAGACAAGATATTATGACGCCGAACGCCGCATTAGACGGACGACAGACGCTGATGGAGCAGGAAGCGGGCGAGGCCGCAGCGGCGATCGCGCGCATGTTCGAAGCGAATCGCGACGCGTTCGGCGAGATCGGCCGGCGCCTTCGCGCTTCGCCGCCGGCCGCGGTTGTCACCTGCGCGCGCGGATCGTCGGACCATGCCGCGACCTATGCCAAATATCTGGTCGAGACGATGACGGGCACGCCGACCGCATCCGCGGCGCTCTCGATCGCCTCGCTCTACGATGCGCCCGCGGTGGCAGGAAACCGGCTGTGCCTCGCGATTTCGCAGTCGGGGAAAAGCCCCGACCTGCTCGCCGCGGTCGAACAGCAGCGCGATGCCGGCGCGTTCGTGGTCGCGCTGGTCAACGCCGACGGCTCGCCGCTCGCCGGCCTCGCCGATATCGTGATTCCGCTGTCCGCGGGGGTCGAGCGATCGGTGGCAGCGACCAAATCCTATATCGCCTCGCTCGCCGCGATTGCCGCGCTCGTCGCAGCGTGGGCAGAAGATGCGACGCTCGAAGCCGCGCTGACTACCCTTCCCGCCCAACTCGAACAGGCCTTCGCGCTCGACTGGTCGCCAGCGGTCGCGGCCTATCGCGACGCGCGAAACCTGTTCGTCCTCGGCCGTGGCTACGGCCTTGGCGCCGCGCAGGAAGCGGCACTCAAGTTCAAGGAAACCTCCGGGCTTCACGCCGAAAGCTTCAGCGCAGCCGAAGTGCGCCACGGCCCGATGGCGATCGTCGGCAAGGCCTTTCATGTCCTTGCACTGGGAGGAACCGATCGTGCGGCGGTCAGCGTTCGCGCGGCGGCCGACGAATTTCGCAGCCGCGGCGCAACCGTGTTGCTGGCCGATCCCACCGGCGGCGATCTGCCGGCCATCGCGGCGCATCCGGTGATCGAGCCGATCCTGATGATCCAGAGTTTTTATCGCATGGCAAGCGCCCTTGCGGTGGCACGGGGCTGTAACCCCGACTCGCCTCCGCATCTCAACAAGGTTACCGAGACGCTATGATCTTTCGTTTCCACAACGGCCGGGTCGCACTGCCGGCGGGTGCCGTCGGCGCGGTGGATATCACCGTTGCCGACGGCACCGTCTCTGCCGTGACGCCCGCCGCGAAGACGCCCGCCGACCGGGTGCTCGATCTGGAAGGCGGCTGGCTGCTTCCCGGCTTCATCGATACGCAGGTCAACGGCGGCGGCGGCGTGCTGTTCAACGATCAGGTCGATGTCGACGCGATTGCGGCGATCGGCGAAGCCCATGCGCGGTTCGGCACGACGGCGTTCCTGCCGACGCTGATCAGCGACACGCCCGCCCAGATCGCGGCCGCACTCGCCGCGGTCGACGCTGCGATCGACCACGGGGTACCGGGGGTCGTCGGCATCCATATCGAGGGGCCGTTCATCAACGAGGTCAAGCGCGGCATCCACGAAGCACACCGTATTCGCCGCCTCGACGCCGATACGCTGGCGACGCTGACAGCGCCGCACCGCGGGCGCGTGATGCTGACGCTCGCGCCCGAACTGTGCGACGAGGACGACATCCGCACGCTCGTCCGGCACGGCGTGATCGTCAGCGCGGGGCACAGCGACGCGACCTATGACGAGGCACAGCGCGCCATCGCCGCGGGCCTTACGGGCTTCACCCATTTGTTCAACGCAATGTCGCCGCTGCACCACCGCAATCCCGGCGCGGTCGGCGCGGCGTTCGATTCGGATAGCTGGTGCGGGTTGATCGTCGACGACGTCCACCTGCATCCCGCAGTTGTGCGGCTGGCGGTTCATGCCAAAGGCAAGGACCGCATCATGCTGGTCACCGATGCGATGCCGAGCGTCGGCACCGACGTCAGCGAATTCACGCTGCAGGGTAAGCGCATCGCGGTGAAGGACGGCGTCTGCATTTTCGAGGATGGCACGCTCGCGGGCACCCACCTCGATATGGCGTCGGCGCTGCGCAAGACGGTCGAGGTCACCGGGCTGCCGGTGACCGACGTGTCGGCAATGGCCAGCGCGACGCCCGCCGCCTTCCTGTCGCTGCAGCACAGCATCGGCGCCATCGCGCCCGGGCAGCGGGCCGATTGGGCGTGGCTCGACGCCGCACTGCACCCGCGCGCCACCTGGATCGACGGAAAGATTGTTTCGGAAACCGCACGGGACCTTGACCAAGCCGCACAATGATAATCAAGCCGCACAAAAAAAAGCGGCGGAAATTTGGGGATATGCCGATGAGCCTGATCATCACCTCGCCGCTCAGAGGATGGGCGACGACGCTGGATACTGTTCCAGACCCGGTTTTTGCCCAGCGCATGATGGGCGACGGTGTCGCGATCCAGCCGCTGGGCGACACGGTCTTCGCGCCCTTCGACGGCGAAGTGGTGACGCTCCACGATGCAGGACACGCGATCTCGCTGCGCAGCGCCGAGGGCGCCGAGATACTGATCCACATCGGGCTCGATACAGTGATGTTGAAGGGCGAAGGCTTCGTCCCGCTCGTCACCATCGGGGCGATGGTGGCGCGCGGCGACCCGCTGATCCGCTTCGACCTCGATGCCGTGGCACGATCCGCGACCAGCCTGATCACGCCGGTGATCGTCACCAATGCCGAGGCTTTTGCGATCAGCCGCCGCACGACCGATTGCGCAATCGGCGCCTGCGAGGCGTTGATGACGCTCGTCCCGGTGAAGGCCGAGGCGCGTCGCCGGCCGGATGACGGAACGGTCGTCGAACAAGCGGTAACATTATTGCTGCCACACGGAATCCACGCGCGCCCCGCGGCGCGGATCGGCGAGGCCGCACGCGGTTTCGAGGCGGAAATCCATCTGCAACGCGGCGAAAAACGCGGCGATGCGCGCAGCACCGTCGCCCTGCTCGCGCTCGGCACCGGCTTTGGCGACGAAGTTCTGGTGCAGGCCCGCGGCGACGATGCCGAAGCGGCGCTCACGGCGATCGTCGCGCTGCTGGCGACCGATATGGGCGAAGCTTCGCCTGTAAAGCCCGCCCCGGTCGCGGCCAGAATCGCCGAGCCGCTGGGCGCGGGACAGATCGGCGGTGTCATCGCCTCGCCCGGCCTGGCGATGGGACCGGCAGCACGGCTGCGGCAGGCCGAAATCGCGGTCGCACGCGAAGGCACCGGCGCGACCGAAGAACGCGCGGCGCTGATCGCGGCCCGCGGCGAGGTTCGCGGACGGATCGCGGCGCGCACCGATGCCGCCGATGGCAGCGTCGCAGCGGTGATGCACGCGCATCTCGCGCTGATCGACGATCCCGAACTGCTCGCCGCCGCCGAAAACCGGATTGCTGCGGGCAGCAGCGCGGGCTTCGCCTGGCGCGGCGCGATCCACGACCAGATCGCCGCGATCCGCGCGACAGGCAATGCGCATCTGATCGAGCGCACCGACGATCTGATCGACATCGAACGGCAATTATTGTCGACGCTGACCGGCACACCGCTGGAAGGCGCGGCGATCGCCGCCGGCGCGATCGTGGTCGCCGACGATCTGTTGCCGTCGCAGCTCGTGACGCTGGCCGCGGCGCAGCCGTCCGGCATCTGCCTCGCGCGCGGCGGTCCGACCTCGCACGTCGCGATCCTTTGCGCGGGCATGGGCCTGCCGGCGCTCGTCGCGATGGGCGACGCGCTCGATGCGGTCGACGACGGCACCCCGCTGTTGGTCGATGCCGAGCTTGGGCATGTGACGATTGCGCCTTCGCCCGCCGACGCCGACGCCTTCACGGCGCGCCTTGCCAAACGCGATGCACGGCGCGAGGCGGCCCGGGCGGCCGCGAAAGATGCGTGCCACAGCGCCGACGGCACGCGCATCGAAATTTTCGCCAACATCGGCACCGTCGAAGATGCAGTGGTTGCCGCGGCGCAAGGCGCCGAAGGGTCCGGGCTCGTCCGCAGCGAATTCCTGTTCCTCGATCGCGACACCGCGCCGTCGGAGGATGAACAGCTCGCCGCCTATCAGGGCATTGCCGACGCGCTGGCGGGCCGGCCCGTGATCATCCGTCTGCTCGACATCGGCGGTGACAAGCCCGCCGCCTATATCCCCATCGCGCACGAGGAAAATCCGGCGCTCGGCCAGCGCGGCATCCGCGTCGGGCTGGCGCAGCCGGACCTGCTGGAAACGCAGATCCGCGCGATCCTGCGTGTCGAACCCGTCGGCCAGTGCAAGATCATGATCCCGATGGTCGCGGGCATCGACGAGTTGCGGCAGGTCCGCGAAATAGTCGACCGGCTGCGCGGCGAGATGGGACTATCGGCGCCGGTCGAAGTCGGCGTGATGGTCGAAACCCCCGCCGCCGCGATGACCGCCGACCTGCTGGCGGTCGAGGCCGATTTTCTGTCGATCGGCACCAACGACCTCACCCAATATATGCTCGCGATGGATCGCGGCAATCCCGCGGTCGCCGCGGGGGTCGACGCGATGCATCCCGCGGTTCTACGCATGATCGGCGAAACCTGCCGCCTTGCCACCGCGCGCGGGCGCTGGGTCGGCGTTTGCGGCGGCCTCGCCTCCGACCCTGCGGCCTTGCCGATCCTTGTCGGGCTTGGCGCCACCGAGCTGTCGGCCGTCCCCGGCTTTGTCGCCGAAGCAAAGCAGATCGTGCGCAGCCTGACGCTGATCGAAGCGCGCGCGCATGCCGAGCTGGCGTTGCAATGCAAATCGGCAGCCGAGGTTCGCGCGCTGGCGCGCGCATTCGAGGAGACACGGCGATGAAAAAGATGCTCGAAGCACTTCAGCCCCTGGGCCGCGCGCTGATGCTGCCCATCGCGGTGCTGCCCATCGCCGGCCTGCTGCTGCGCATCGGCCAGCCCGACCTGCTCGACATCGCGTTCATCTCGGCGGCGGGCGCTGCGATTTTCGACAATCTCGGCATCCTCTTCGCGATCGGCGTCGCGGTCGGCTTTGCCCGCGACGGCAATGGCGCCGCCGCGCTGGCCGGCGTGGTGTGCTATTTCGTCACGACGAACGGCGCGCAGACCTTCATGACCCCGCCGCCCGACATCGGCGTCGGGCTTCCCGAAGCGGCGGCGGCGCTGACCCAGAAACAATGGGCTGTCGGCCTGATCGACCGGCTGGAGGTGCCCGTCGGAATCATCTCGGGCCTGATCGGCGGCCATTTCTACAACCGCTTCGCGACGATCGCGCTGCCCGAATATCTCGCCTTCTTTGGCGGCCGCCGCTTCGTACCGATCGCCAGCGGGGTCGCGGGGCTGCTGCTCGCAGCGCTGGTCGGGTACAGCTATGCGCATATCAGCGGCGCAATCGATGTCGCGAGCCGCACCGTGGTCGAAAGCGGCGGCGTCGGTCTGTTCGTCTATGGCGCGCTCAATCGCCTGCTGATCGTCACCGGGCTGCACCACATCATCAACAATGCCGCCTGGTTCGTCGTCGGCGATTTCGGCGGTGCGACCGGCGACCTTCGCCGTTTCTTTGCGGGCGACCCCAATGCGGGCGCGTTCATGAGCGGCTTTTTTCCGGTGATGATGTTCGGCCTGCCCGCCGCATGCCTCGCCATGTATCACGAGGCGCGGCCCGACCGGCGCAAGGCGGTCGGCGGGATGCTCTTCAGCCTCGCCTTCACCAGCTTCCTCACCGGGGTGACCGAACCGATCGAGTTCACCTTCATGTTCGTTGCGCCTTTGCTCTACGCAATCCACGCGCTGCTGACCGGCGCGTCGATGGCGCTGATGAATGCGCTCGACGTGAAGCTGGGTTTCGGCTTTTCGGCGGGGCTGTTCGATTATGTATTGAACTTCAGCCTCGCGACGCGGCCGTGGATGCTGCTGCCGGTCGGCGCGGTTTATGCCGGGCTCTATTACGGCCTGTTCCGCTTCTTCATCCGCCGTTTCGACCTCTCAACACCGGGACGCGAAAAAGGCGAGGTTGCCGAAGCCGCGACCAAGGCCGCCGGGACCCCGCGCGGCGAGGCCTTTGTTGCGGCACTCGGCGGCAAAGCCAATCTGGTCAGCGTCGATGCGTGCACGACGCGCCTGCGCCTGATCGTCGCCGATCAGACGGCGGTCGACGATGCAGCCCTTTCCGCGCTCGGCGCCCGCGGCATCATCCGCCCGTCGGAAAATGCGGCGCAGGTCGTGCTCGGCCCCATCGCCGATCTGGTGGCGGAGGAAATCCGCGGCGTGCTGGCCAGCGGCGGCACGTCGGCGCCCGCCGTAGCAGCGATTGAACAAGCCGCCCCGGCGGCGGACGTCACCCTGCCTGCCGATATCCTTGGCGCGTTGGGCGGTGACGGCAATGTCTGTCGCGTGGATGCGCTTCACGGACGGTACCGGGTCGAACTGGCCGACGCGGCGCGCATCGACGAGGGCGCGCTGACGCGACTGACACGCGGCGTGGCACGCCCGCAGCCCGGCATCTTGCACATCCTTCGTGACTAGGGCGGCGGCCTTCGCTGGAAGCTGGTGCATGTGAAAGGCGGCAAGACCTATGTCGCGCTGACGCCGGGCAAAGCCGCGCGCACGATCGACCTTGCCCCCGCCTATGTGATGAAAGCCGGCTGACGGCTTGAGGCCTATGCCGGCTATTCCCAGTCGAGCGCGCCCTTTTTCCATTCATAGATGAAGCCGACCGTCAGAATGCCCAGAAACACCATCATCGCGCCCCATGCTTCCCAGCCGAGGTCGGTGACGACGACCGCCCAGGGGAAAAGGAAGGCCGCTTCCAGATCGAAAATGATGAACAGGATGGCGACGAGATAAAAGCGGACGTCGAACGGCTGACGCGACGGTTCGAAGGCGGGAAAGCCGCATTCATATTCGGAGAGTTTTTCGGCGTCCGGCGCGCTCGTCCCGGTGAAACGCGATACGGCGATCGGCAGGAAGACGAACAGGATCGACAGCAGCAGCGCGACCCCCATGAAGATCAGGATCGGCAGATAGTCCAGCAACAGGGTGGATGACGTTCCGACAGTCGTTTGCGACACGGATTCGACGGATTTCGAGAGCATGGCGGCCTCCGGGGAAGTCGCCGGGCCGTCCCGGACCTGATACCGGCGCACCCGCCCGGTCGGACGGGATGCGCCGGGGAGGACGTGGCCTCGCTTGTATGATGGCGCCGATCAGGCGGGCGCGGACAGCTTCATGAGCAAAAGCCCGCTGACAATCAGGATCGCGGCCCCGATCCGCATCGCATTTACCTGTTCACCGAGAACGAAGATGCCGACAAGGAACGCCCCGACCGCACCGATCCCGGTCCAGATCGTGTAGGCCGTGCCGAGCGGCAGCGATTTCATCGACAGCGACAGCAAGGCAAAGCTCGCGATCATCGCGACGAGCGTAACCAGCGAGGGGACAAGTTTGGAAAAGCCTTCCGATTGTTTCATCGAAAAGGCCCACAAGATTTCGAGCACACCGGCAATCAAGAGATAAATCCAGGCCATGACAGCCTCCTTCATCAAAGGCTGCCGGGCCGTCCCGGACTTACAAGCCCGCGCGGTGCGCGGGCGAGGACGTGGCCTCTTTCTGGCGACCTGGCAGGGGCAGTAGGACTCGAACCTACGACCCTCGGTTTTGGAGACCGATGCTCTACCAACTGAGCTATACCCCTAGGCCGGAGTGCGCCACTAGCCGGATTGCGGGGGCGGGGCAAGAGGGATGACGGGTTGCGCAGGCGGACCGGCCTGATATGCGCAATTTTACATGAGCACCGCTGCTTCCTCCGCCCCTTCCGCGGCCGCACCGCAAAATTACCTCGGCGGAATCGCGCTGCGGCTGCTGGCGATGGCCAGCCTTTCGCTGATGTTCGTGCTGGTCAAGCTGATCGCGGAATCGGGCGTCCATATCCTCGAAAGCCTGTTCTGGCGGCAGGTGGTGGTAATCCCTCTCGTCTTTGCCTGGGCCTTGTCGCATGGCGGAATCGCATCGCTCAAGACCCGGCGGATCGGCGCGCACGCGCGCCGCGCGACGATGGGGCTCATCGGCATGGCGTGCAATTTCGGCGGCATGATCTTCCTGCCGATGGCCGAAGCGACAACGATCAACCTGTCGGTGCCGATTTTCGCGGTGATCTTTGCCGCGCTCCTGCTCGGCGAGCCGACCGGATGGCAGCGGTGGAGCGCCGTGATCATCGGCTTTGCCGGAGTGCTCGTGGTGCTGAACCCCGCGGCCAGCTTCGCCGGCGGGTTCGGCGGCGAGCATGGCGTCGGGACGTTGATCGCGCTGGGCGGCGCGCTGATGACCGCGCTCATCACCATCGCCATCCGCGACCTCGGGCGCACCGAGAATGCGACGACGATCGTCTTCTGGTTCAGCCTGCTGTCGATGCTCCCGCTGGGGATCGCCCTGCCCTTCGTCTTCACCCCGCACGATCCGTATCAATGGCTCCTGCTGCTCGGACTCGGCATTTCGGGCGCGGTCGTACAGATGTCGCTGACCGGCGCGCTGCGCCTTGCCCCGGTCGCGGTCGTCATTCCGATGGACTATTCGGCTTTGCTCTGGTCGATCGCGTGCGGCTGGTGGTTCTTTGGCACCTTGCCCGCCGACACGACGTGGATCGGGGCCCCGCTGATCATCGCGAGCGGGCTGTTCATCGCCTGGCGCGAGCACCGCCTGCACATCGAGCGCACAAAGGACATCACCGCATGACGAATCCAGTCCCTCGGCCGATCCTCTACCACTGCCCCGACGCCCGTTCGCTGCGCTGCCTGTGGGCCGCCCTGGAAGCCGGGATCGATGTCGACCTGCGCCTGCTCAAATTCCCCCCGCGCGCTTTCGAGCCCGACTATCGCGCGGTGAACCCGCTGATGACGATCCCGGGCTGGGTCGAGAACGGGCAGTTGATGACCGAATCGGCGGCGATCTGCGAGCGTATTGCCGAGGGCACACCGCTCGAGGTGCGCCGCGACGAGGCCGACTATTGGGCGTGGCGCAACTGGCTGCACCGCAGCGACGCGACGCTGACCTTCCCGCTCGCGATCATGATCCGCTACACGCGCGTCGAGCCCGAGGAGCGGCGGCTCGCGCAGGCGGTCGCCGACTATAAAGCCTTTTTCGGCGGACGCGCCAAGAGCATCGAGGCGGCGCTGGCCGACGGGCGCGAGTGGCTGGTCGCGGAACGCTTCACGATTGCCGATATCGTGATCGGCTATGCGGCGTTCCTCGCGACGACGCTGGGCGCGGACGATGTGCTGGGCGATGCGACGAAGGCGTGGCTGGACCGATGCATGGCGCGTGAGGGGTTCAAGCGGGCGCGCGAGCGACAGCAGCGCGCGGCCTGACAAGAAAGGGCTCCACCCTTAAGGTGAAGCCCCCCATGTTCCTTGCCTATGGGTTGTCTCGGCGAAGAAAACGCATCGGCCTTTCGGGGTATTGGGTCGCTTGAAAGGCCGAATGTGGGGCGAATTTATGCCGCACCGGGGGCGTTGGCTTTCACATTCTCACGGTTGGTGGAGGGGCGGTTCGTTATGCTGCTCGGGCTGCAACGGGGTGGATTCCAGACCTCTGGCTATCCGCCATCCTGGCGAAGGCCGGGATCTCACCCTCCCGGATTCACGCACCGGCAAGATCCCGCCCTTCGCCGGGATCACGAACTGGGTGGCGGCGACTTTGGGGTGAGGAGCGGACGGCAAATTACCCCCGCTTCGTCATCCCGGACTGATCCGGGATCCATAGCTGCGCCGTCGTCGTGGATCCCGGATCAAGTCCGGGATGACGAGGAAAGGAAGGGCAACTATCGGCCGCTAACCGCTCCTCAATTCACCATCCGCGCATAGCCCTCCCAATAGGGCGCGCGCAGGTCCTTCCGCAAAATCTTGCCGCTCGCATTGCGCGGCAGCGCCGCGATCACGTCGATGCTGCGCGGGCATTTGAAGGGGGCGATGCGGTCGCGGGCCCAGGCGATGATGTCGGCTTCCTCGACGCTGGTGCCGGGCTTCGCCACGACGGCGGCCTTCACCGCCTCGCCCCATTTTTCGTCGGGGATGCCGAACACCGCGACCTCCTGCACCGCCGGGTGGCCGAAGATCGCGCTTTCGACCTCGGCCGGATAGACATTCTCGCCGCCGGTGATGATCATGTCCTTCATCCGGTCGTGGATATAGAGATAGCCATCCTCGTCGAGGTAGCCCGCGTCGCCGGTGCGGATCCAGCCGTCGTCGGTCATCGTGTTGGCGGTGGCATCGGGCAGGTTCCAATAGCCCAGCATATTGTTCGACGAGCGGGTGATCACCTCGCCCACTTCGCCTTGCGGCAGCGACTCGCCCGCAGCGTCGACGATGCGGATTTCGACCCCCGGCAGCGGCTTTCCGGCCGACCGCATGCGCTTGTTGCCTTCGGGGTCATGGTCCTCGGGCGGCAGCATCGAAATCGTGCCGGTGGTTTCGGTCATGCCATAGGCCTGGATGAACTGCGCACCGAACATCTTGATGCACTGGCGCAGCAGGTCGAGCGGGATCGGCGCCGCGCCATAGAGGATATATTGGAGCCGGCTGTAATCGACGCTGGCGCAGCGGGGATGCATCAACAGCATCTGCAGCGCGGCGGGAACGATGAAGAAGCGCGTCACGCCATGCTGCTCGACCGCGTCGAACACCCCGTCGGGATTGAATTCGGCAAGGATCACCCCCGGCAGGCCCGAGACCAGCGCCATGATGCCGAGCCCGGTGCCGCCGATATGCGCGCACGGCATCGCGACCAGCACCGCCTCGTCATCCTGCCATTTGGTATAGGCGAGTTCGCTGTCGGCCGAATTCTTGCGCAGCGCGAAAAGATTGTGGTTCGACAATACCGCGCCCTTGGGATTGCCCGTGGTGCCCGAGGTGTAAAGCTGGAGCACCGCGTCGTTCGCCGCCGAGGGTTCGAAGGCCCCGCGCGCCGCTTCGTCGATCATCGCCCATGCTTCGGCAGCGCCGACGATCGCGGGGTCGTTCTGCAGCTTGCCCGCGAGCTGATCTGCGACGGTTTCGAACCCGGGCCCGGCGAAGACCATCTTCGCCTGTGTGTCGTTGACGATGAAGGCCCATTCGGTCGGCGACAGGCGCCACCCGATCGGCGCCATCACGATCCCGGCGCGCGCCGCGCCATAGAAGAGCGCGAAATAGAGGTCGCTGTTCTTGCCGATCCACGCGATGCGGTCGCCCTTTTTCAGCCCCGCCGCGATCAGCGCCGACGCGGCGCGCGCGGTGCGATCGTCGAGCTCGGCATAGGTGTAGACGCGCCCCTCTTCGCGCATCGCCACCCGGTCGGGACGCTCGCCGGCCCAATGCGTCAGGAATTCGTCGAATGTAAACAGTTCCGAAACGTCGCGGCCCATCGCCCATCTCTCCTCGAATCGCATCTATTTCGCGCGATTGCGGCGAGGCTAGCGGCTGCTGGCGCGAGGTAAAGCGGCGATCGCCTATCCTGTCAGCAACGTCAGGTGCGGCGGAACAGCAGCATCAGGTTGTTCGCGGGCATCGCGCGGCGTTCGGCAAAGGCCAGCCCGGCATCGGCGGCGGCCGCCTTCATCGCGCCGGTATCGCGCAGGCTCCACGCCGGATTGCGGCTGCGCAGGCTCTCGTCGAAAGCGAGATTGCTGTCCGCCGTCGGTACATCGGGTTCGATGTAAGGGCCATACAGGATCAACGGCGCGCCGGACGGCAGCAGCGCCGCCGCGCCCGCAAGCAGGCCAAGCGTGGCCTCCCACGGGCTGATATGGACCATATTGATGCAGAGGATCGCGTCCGCCCGGTCGACCGGCCAGTCGCGCGCCGCGGCATCGAGCGCGAGCGGCGGGGCGATGTTGGCCAGACCGGCTTCGGCCCGGTAGGCCGCGATCGAGGTGAGCCCGGCCGGATCGGGGTCGCTCGGTTGCCAGTCGAGGCGGGGGAAGGCGGCGGCGAAGTGCATAACATGCTCGCCCGATCCGCTTGCGACCTCCAGCACCGTGCCCGATGCCGGGAGCCAGTCTGCCAGAACCGCGGCGATCGCATCGCGGTTGCGCAGCGTCGCCGGGGCGTGGCGCTTGTCCGCGCGTCCGCCCTCACCCGGGCTCCATGGCTGCGGTGTCACTGCGCCTTTGCCTTTGCCTGTGCCCGCGCGCGGCGCTCGCGAACGATCAGCCAGGCGAAGAGACCCATCGGCCCGACCATCAGGGTCAGGAACAGGAACGGAAACTGGACGATACGGTTGAAACCCTTTTGGTCGGCATCGCGCGCGACCCACAGGCCGGTGAACAGGTCGAAGGCCAGATAATGCGTCCACCCCAGCGTCGCCCCGCCCGGGCTGTCGAACAGCTTCATCACCCCGGCCAGCGTCGTGAAATCATTGCTGCTCGGTCCGCCGGGGTCGATGCCGCCGGTCAGATAGCCGACGATCATCACCGTATAGGCAAGGCAAAGCAGGAACACGCCGGCATAGAGGATTGCGGCGAGGATTTTCGGGCCGCGCGGCAGGAAGAGAAGCGCGAACCAGCTCGCGAACGCCCAGTAATTCACCAGCAGAAAAATGCTGTCCCAGCTCATGCCCTTGCCCTTCCCCGATTCAGATCAGCCCGCCGAGCCCGAAAAGGACGACGCCGCCGAGCAGCGCAATGGTGCCTGTCACGACGATCAGCAAGGTCATTCGCGCCGCCGACGCGCGCCGCGACACAAGGAACGCCGCAGCGAGGCCGATCCCGGCGGCGAAGATTGGTGCGTAGAGGAAGACCCAGTCGGAGCTGAACTCGCGGCGGACCTCGATCATCTCCCACTGCTCGACGACGAGGCCATATGCGGTGATCGCGATGAGCCAGCCGAGGATCGCGACGATCGCGAACAGCGCGCCGGCCGCGGCGCAGCCGGCTCCCGATCGCTTTTCCGGTTGTTCGGGGCCGGGCTGCGGTTCCGCCATCACCCCTCCCAGGCGAGGATGGGTTTGCGGGCGGCCAGCGTCTCGTCGAGGCGCGCGCGCGGGGCGAAATGCGGTGCGGTCTTCAGTGCCGGGTCGCCGTTCTTCGCGCGCAGCGCGATGCTGCGCAGCGCCCCGATGAACTGGTCGAGCGCGGCCTTGCTCTCGGTCTCGGTCGGCTCGACGAGCATCGCGCCATGGACGACGAGCGGGAAATAGACCGTCATCGGATGATAGCCCTCGTCGATCAGCCCCTTGGCGACGTCGAGCGTCGAGAAGCCTTCGGCGAGGCCTTTGTCGCTGAAGAGCGCTTCGTGCATGCACGGGCCCGAGCCGCCGAACGGCGCATCGAGCACATCATCGAGGCTGCGCAGCACATAGTTTGCGTTGAGCACCGCATCCTCGGCGACCTGCTTGAGCCCGTCGGCGCCATGGCTGAGGATATAGGTCAGCGCGCGCGTGAACATGCCCATCTGGCCGTGGAAGGCGGTCATGCGCCCGAAGGTCTGCGGATGATCCTCGCCCGCGCTTTCTTCCTCGATCAGGCGGAAAACATCGCCCTGCTGCGTCACGAAGGGCAGCGGCGCGAAAGGAGCCAAAGCTTCGGACAGCACGACCGGGCCCGAACCGGGACCGCCGCCGCCGTGCGGGGTCGAGAAGGTCTTGTGCAGGTTGATGTGCATCGCATCGACGCCGAGGTCGCCGGGGCGCACGCGGCCGACGATCGCGTTGAAGTTGGCGCCGTCGCAATAGACATAGCCGCCCGCAGCGTGAACCGCGTCGGAGATCGCTTTCATGTCGCGCTCGAACAGGCCGCAGGTGTTGGGATTGGTGATCATCACGCCGGCGACATCGGGGCCGAGGCGCGCCTTCAGCGCTTCGAGGTTGACGCGGCCGGCCTCGGTCGCGGGGATGTCCTCGACGGTGAAGCCCGCAAAGGCTGCGGTCGCGGGGTTGGTGCCGTGCGCACTTTCGGGGACGAGGATGACGCGGCGGTCCTCGCCGCGCGCCTCGAGCGCCGCCTTGATGCAGAGGATGCCGCACAGCTCGCCGTGTGCGCCGGCCTTGGGCGACATCGCGACGCTGTGCATGCCGGTGAGCGTGATCAGCCATTCGGCGAGCTCGTGGATCACCGCATAGGCGCCCTGCACCGTTTCCTGCGGCTGGAGCGGGTGAACATCGGCGAAGCCGGGCATCCGCGCGACCTTTTCGTTGAGGCGCGGGTTGTGCTTCATCGTGCAGCTGCCGAGCGGGAAGAGGCCGAGGTCGATCGCATAATTCTGCCGCGACAAGCGCGTGTAATGGCGCACCGTTTCGGATTCGCTGAGACCCGGGAGGCCGATCGGCGCGGTGCGCGCGAGCGCGCCGAGATCGGCGGCGGGCGCGGCTTCGTCGAAATCGACGCCGGTCGTTTCGCTGCCCCCGATTTCGAAGATCAGGGCTTCTTCGAGCATCAGCGCGCGGTTGCCGGTGAAGGTCGTGCTATCGTCGGCGCCGCCGGCGACATTCATTTCGGGGCGCCAGCCGGCGCGATTGAGCGCGGTCATGCCAGCACCTCCTTCAGGGCTGCAACGAAGGCGGAAATATCCGCCTCGGTCACGGTTTCGGTGACGGCGACGACAAGACCGTTCGCGAGCCCCGCATTGTCGGGATAGAGACGGCCAAGCGAGACGCCGCCCAATATATCCTTCTCGGCGAGTTTGTGGATCACCGGGCGCGCTTCGGTCGGAAGCAGCAGCGTGAATTCGTTGAAGAAGCTGCTGTTCAGGACCGACACGCCGGGGATTTTTGCGAGCTCGGCGGCGGCCGCCTTGGCGCGGCCATGGTTGATCGCCGCAAGCTGGCGCAGGCCCGCTTCGCCGAGCAGCGTCATGTGGATGCTGAAAGCCAGTGCGCAAAGACCGGAGTTCGTACAGATATTGCTCGTCGCCTTTTCGCGGCGGATATGCTGCTCGCGGGTCGAGAGCGTCAGCACGAAGCCGCGTTTGCCATTGGCGTCGACGGTCTCCCCGCAGAGGCGCCCCGGCATCTGGCGGACATATTTGGTCTTGCACGCGAACAGGCCGACATAAGGCCCGCCGAACTGGAGCCCGACGCCGAGCGACTGCCCCTCACCCACGACGATGTCGGCGCCCATTTCGCCGGGCGACTTGATCAGGCCGAGCGCGACGGGCTCGGTCACCACCGCGATCAGCAGCGCGCCCGCTGCCTGGCACGCTTCGGCCAGCTTCGTCATGTCGTCGATGCGGCCGAGGATGTCGGGATATTGGACGACGACGCAGCTCGTTTCCTTGTCGATGCTGTCCGCCAGCGCCGCCCAGTCGGTGCCGGCTTCGAGGCCCGGATCGCCGTCGACCAGCACGTCACCCGTATATTTCGCCATCGTGCGCGCAACGCTGCGGTAATGCGGGTGGAGACCCGTCGAGAGCAAAGCCTTGCCGCGCTTGGTGATGCGGCGCGCCATGACGATCGCTTCCCAGCACGCGGTCGAGCCATCGTACATCGACGCATTGGCGACATCGGTTCCGAGCAGCCGCGCGACCTGCGACTGGAATTCGAACAGCATTTGCAGCGTGCCCTGCGCGATTTCGGGCTGGTACGGCGTGTAGGCGGTCAGGAACTCGCCGCGCTGGATCAGATGATCGACGCTGGCGGGGACGTGATGGCGATAGGCGCCGGCGCCAAGGAAAAAGGGCCCCTCGCCCGCGGCGCGGCTGCGGCGCGCGAGCGCGCCCATATGGCGTTCGACCGCCAGCTCGCTCGCATGGTTCGGCAGGCCGGCGATCGGGCCGTCGAGCTGTGCCTCGGCGGGAACGTCGACGAACAGGTCATCGATCGACGATGCGCCAATCGTCGCGAGCATCGCTGCGCGGTCATCGGATGTGAGGGGAAGGTAACGCATGAACTACTCCGGGGAAGAGGCTGGATTGACGGAATAAAGATGAGCGGTATCGGCGAGCGTGCCGGTGAAGACGGTCGGCCCCGCGTGGGTCGTGCGAACCCAGGGAGCGAGCCAGATCCGGTAACCCGCGTCGCGGACGCGGCGGCAAAAGGCATAATCGTCCGACAGCAAGGCCTGGCTTTCGGGCTCGATGAGCGGGCAAAAACAGGCGGGTTCAAGCTCACCGACGCCATGCGCCTGCCGTTCGCCCGGATCGGGCCGGAAGACGAGGTCGGGCAAGGCGGCGCGAAGCCCTTCGAGCACGTCGCGGCGGATGAGCATCATCGCGGTGCCAAGCCGCGACAATTCGACCAGATCGGTCATCGTGAAGTTCTGATCGGGGTGCAGGAAATGCAGCGCATAATCGCCCGCATAGCGCGCGAGTTCGGCCGGATTTTCTTTCGCGAGCCCGAGTTCGACCGCGCGCGCGACGTTGCGCCAGTTGACCATCCGCCGCGGATAGGCGGCGCCGAGCACCCCCACCTCGCGGTTCGCATCCATCGCCCGAACCATCGAAAATACATCGTCGGGCGAGAAATCGATGTCGGCGTCGACGAACAGCATATGCGTGCAGTCGCTGGCAAGGAACATCGCCGCGAGCATGTTGCGGGCGCGGGTGATCGACGGCTGGTAAAGGATGAATTCGAACCGCACCGGCACGCCCATCGCCTGCGCGCGCAGCGCAAGGTCGAGCGCCGCGCGGACATAGGTGCCCTGCGCGCCCTCATAGATGGGCGTCGCCACCATCAGGCGGCAATTGGTCAGCGCGGTGTCGGTCATCGCATCCCTCCCCCTCCCGCCCGTGGGAGGGGCGTTCGGTTACAGAGCGTCGCAGAAGGCTTTGTACGCCTTTGCATCCATCAGGCCGTCGAGCTGGCTCTTGTCGGCCAGCGTCATGCGAAAGAACCAGCCTTCGCCTTCGGGGTCCGAGTTGACGAGCGCGGGATCTTCTTCGAGCTGGCCATTGCCCTCGGTCACAATACCGTCGGCGGGCGCATAGACATCGCTCGCGGCCTTGACCGATTCCACGACGGCCGCATCGCCGCCCTGGCTGAGTTCGGCACCGGTGTCGGGAACTTCGACGAACACAATGTCACCAAGCTGGCCCTGCGCGAAGTCGGTGATGCCGACCGTCGCCACGTCGCCGTCGACATCGAGCCATTCATGCTCTTCGGTAAAATAACGCGGCATCAGTCAACCTCCTGCTTTTCTGACATAATTATGCGGAACAAAGGGCATCGCGGCGACGGTGCAAGCGACCCGCTTGCCGCGTACCTCGGCCGCGATCGCGGTGCCGGGCACCGCGTGGTCGCGCGGAACATAACCCATGGCGATCGGAGCTCCGACGCTGGGGGCGAAGCCGCCCGAGGTCACGACGCCGATCTCGTCCTCGCCGTCGAACAGCTTGGCGCCTTCGCGAACGGGCACCTTGCCATCGACGAGCAGCCCGACGCGCTTGCGCGGGGACCCGTCGGCATAGTGGCCGAGGATGCGAGCCGCGCCGGGGAAACCGCCTTCCTCGCGGCGGCGCTTCTGGATCGCGAAACCAAGGTCGCCCTCGATCGGATCGATCGTCGGGTCGAGATCATGGCCATAGAGCGGCAGCCCCGCCTCGAGCCGCAGGCTGTCGCGCGCGCCAAGACCGATCGGCTTCACCTCGGGTTCGCCGCACAAAAGGTCGGCGACATGCTGAACCTTGTCGGCGTCGACCGAAATCTCGAATCCGTCTTCGCCGGTATAGCCCGACCGGCTGATCCACGCATCGACGCCGCCGATCTGATAGGGTCCGCCCATCATGAACACGAGCGCGTCGAGGCCCCATTGGCCGGTGGTGTGCCGCTTCAGCGCGTCGAACGCCTTCGGTCCCTGCAAGGCAAGCAGCGCGCGGTCCTCGAAATGATTGATCGTGATCGTGTCGGGAAGTTCTTCGCGAAGATGTCCGATATCCTCCCACTTCACCGCGCCGTTGACGACCATATAGATGCCGTCCGGCCAGCGGCTGAGCATCAGATCGTCGAGAATGCCGCCATCCTCGGCGAGCAACAGCGAGTAACGCATACGCCCGACCTTGAGGCTCTTCACGTCGCCGGGAAGCACCGCCTCAAGCGCGTCGTCGAGCCCTTCGCCCGACAAGTACAGCTGGCCCATATGGCTGACGTCGAAGAGGCCGGCATTCTCGCGGACCCACAGATGTTCGGCCATAATGCCTTCATACTGGATCGGCATCCAGTAGCCGGCGAATTCGACCATCCGGCCGCCCTTCGCGCGATGCCAGGCGTCGAGCGGCAGCGTCGCGGTCTCGATAACCGCTTCGTCGTCCGTAAATTCCGTGTCGGTCATGCCAGTCTCCCGCGGTTGCACGGCGTATGCGCGGCCCAACGCCGCGCCTTGTCGCCATGCCCCCTCTGTCACGGGAACCTGAGAGTTTTCCTCCATCGAAAGACGGAGTTACCCCTTCGGTGGTTCCGGTTTTGGCCGGAACGCTTTCCAGAGTGTCCGTTCCAGCCTGCGCGGTCCTGCTGACCTGAGAGTTTCCGGGGCGGTTGCTCCTTCGGTGGTGAGGCGCCGGTTGCCCTGCCCTCACGCTCTCCCGCGCGGCCGGTCGAATCTCTTTCGGGATCCGACAGACGCCCGAGCCTTGGCGCTGCCGATTTGCGGAGTCAATCGGCGAGCGCGCGAATATCGTCGTTTTCGTGGATATGCACGCCAGAACCGCCTTGTCCGGCGAGGGCAACAATCGCGGCGGCGACCGTTTCGCCCGCGATCGAGCGATAGCGGCGGAACGAACCGTGGAGCAGCGCATCGGCCAGCGGCGCGGCGATCGTCGCGAGCCCCTCGCCCAATCGTTGCGGGCCGGGCCGGTCGCCGCGGAGCAGCCCGGGACGGATCAGGTCGAGCCGGTCGAAGCCGAGCGCGCGGAGACCATCTTCGGTCTCGCCCTTGGTGCGCAGATAGAAATTGCCGCTTTTCGCCGCCGCGCCGACCGAGCTGACAGCGATCATATGCGGCGTTCCGGCACGCTTCGCCGCCTCCGCAACAGCAAGCACGAGATCATGGTCGACGGCGCGAAAGGCATGCTGCGATCCCGCCTGCCGGATCGTCGTGCCGAGGCAGCAGATGAGGACGGCAGGCTTTTCGGCGGCGATGATATCGGGCCAGCGTTCGGTGGGTGCGATCAAATCGGCATGATGCGGCGCCAGCCCCTCGACCGCGCGGCGCGCAAGGACCGCGACGGGCGTGGAACCGAAGCGTTCGATGGCTGCGTGCCCGATCAGCCCCGTCGCGCCGACGATCAGCACCTTAGGCATGCGCCAACGCCTCGGGCACCGCATCGCGGCCAAAGATATCGGCGTAGCGGTCGATGGCGAACCGATCGGTCATCCCCGCGATATAATCACCGATATGGCGCACGGTCGCGCATAGTTCGTGCGGCAGGCGCGCCGACCAGTCTTCGCCCATCAGGCGCGGGTCGGCGGCATAGGCGGCGAACAGCTGCCCGACGACCTCGTTCGCGGCCTCGGCGGCGGCGACCTGTTCGGGATGGTGATAGAGATTGGCGTACATGAAGCGTTTGAGCTCGCGCTCCGCCGCCGCAAGATCCGCGGAGAAACCGCCGAGCGTGCGGCCCGCGGCGCGCACCTCGTCCACGCTCGCCACGCCTGCGGCGGCGACATTGGCCTGCGTCGCGGCGATCACATCATTGACCATCACGCCGATCTGGTCGCGGACCAGTTCGCGGAGCAGCCGGTCGCGCGGCGCGCCGGGGAACCGTTCTTCAACGGCGCGGTAGTTGGCGGCGACAAAGGGCTGCTCCATCAGCTGGTCGAGGTCGAGCAATCCAGCGCGCAGGCCATCGTCGATATCGTGATTGTCATAGGCGATATCGTCGGCGACCGCCGCGATCTGCGCCTCGAGGCTGGCGTGGCTGCCGAGGTCGAGCCCGAAATCGCCGTCGATTTCGGCGAGCGCCCAGCCCGGGTTCGTCACCGGGCCATTATGCTTGGCGAGGCCTTCGAGCGTTTCCCATGTCAGGTTGAGGCCGTCGAAAAGCGGATAGGGGCATTCGAGCGCCGCCAGCGTGCGGAGCGTGTGGCCGTTGTGATCGAAGCCGCCATGCGCGGCCATCGCCGCCTTCAACGCGTCTTCTCCGGCGTGGCCGAACGGCGGATGACCGATATCGTGCGCAAGGCACAGCGCCTCGGTCAGATCCTCGTTCAACCCGAGCGCGCGCGCGATGCCGCGGCCGATCTGCGCGACTTCGATGCTGTGGGTCAAGCGGACGCGATAATGGTCGCCGTCGGGCGCGACGAAGACCTGTGTCTTGTGGCGCAGGCGGCGAAACGCGATCGAATGGATGATGCGGTCGCGGTCGCGCTGGAAATCGTCGCGCGGCCCGCGCACGACGCGGCCCAGTTCCTCGAAGCGGCGCCCGCGGCTGCGCGCGGGGTCGCTGGCGCAATCGGCGACGCTCATCGGGCCCGGAGCCCTCTATGTGCGCATTCGAAGCGCCGGAATGGCGAAGATACCGGCCGCGCGTGGCCGCCGCGAATGGTGGTTCCATGCGCAAGGTCGCGCGGAGATGAGATCGAAGCCATTCCGACGTCCCTCCGGGATTTGACCGATTTTGTCCATGGCTGCGTCAGCGCGCCTTGGAATATATCCATATGCCTGCGCCCCGCTTCCCTGCCCCGAACAAAATCGCTTCGAACCTCGAACGCGCAGATAGGGGCCTCCGGGCCTAGATCGGGTCGACCGACTGGCCCGCCTCGCTGTTGAACAGAAAGCCGTCGCCGCCGGCCTTCTTGTAGCTCGCGAGCCAATCCTGCGCCGCCTTGCGGTCCTTGAACGGGCCGACGAGCAGGCGGCGCGTCTTGCCCCATTCGGCCGTCGCGCCCGATTTTCCCTTGAACACATCGGGGCTTTTCTTCGCGAATTTGCCATAGTCGGTGGCAAGCGCGCGCGCGTTGGCCCCCGTTGCGACCTGGATCCAGATGCGCGCGGGGTTCGCCTTTTTCTCGGCGGCTTCCGCCTTCGCCTTGGCATCGGCTTCGGCCTTGGCTTTTGCCGCCACGGCATCCTTTTCGCGCCTGGCGTCCTCGGCCGCTTCGGCCTTGCGCTTGTCGTCGAGCAATTTGGCGAGCGTATCCGCACCGATCGCATTGTCGGACTGTTTCAACTCTTCCGCCGGGATTTCGATCGAGCCGACGATGTCGGCGAGCGAAGCGAGCGGCGCGGCGGCGGCGGCCGCGGTTGCAGGCACGGGTACAGGAACGGGCGCCGCAGCGGGCGTGCTCGTCGATACGCCGGTGGCGGGCGTGTCGATCGCTGCCGGCGCCGGGGTCGAAGCCGCCACAGCCGGCCTGCCGACGTCCGCGAGCGAAAAGCCCGGCCCGACCGGCCCCTTGTCCGCATCCACGGCAACGCCGATCGGCCCGGGCACAGCGGCGACCGGTGCGGATATCGGCACCGGCGCGGGCGCGGCGGGAGTGGGAGTGGGAGTGGGGGTGGGGGTGGGAGTGGGAGTGGGAGTGGGAGCCGGTGTGGCAAGCGGCGCGGGCGAGTTCAGTGCCGGCCGGATCGAAGGACGGAAGGAGGGCTGGAGTACCGGCGCCCTTGCGACGTCCCCGCCCGTGGCCGATGGAACGGTTGACGATCTGGCTGCCGGCGGCTTGGCCATCGGCGCAGCCGCGATCGCGGTGGTCGCGCCGGTCGGTTTTGCGGTGGGCGTGCCGACGGGATTGCGCGACGCCGGCGCGCGCGTGGCCGACGTGATGGGCTGCCGCTTGCCGCCAGCCGTCTGGCGTTTGCCCGTCGCCGCAGCCGGTGGCGGCGAAGGCGGCGGCGCCGCGGCGGCGATCTGCACCGGTTTGCGCCGGGGGCCGAGTTGCCCGTTCGGAAAGCGGCCAAAATGTGCAGCCGCCGCCTGCTGCGCGGGATTGAGCCGGTCCATCTGGGTCAGATAGGGCAGGATATTCTGTGCCATGGCAGGCGGCATCGTCGCATTGACAATGTCGGTCGCCTCCTTGTCGCGGCCGTTCATCGCGAGGATCATTGCGCGCTGCCGCCAGGCGCCGCGATCTTGCGCCCGCAGCTGCGGCGTCAGCATCTGAATCGCGCGATCGGCCTCGCCGCTGATCCCCAGCGACAGGGCATAGCGCCGCGTCAGTTCGTCGTTGGGGGCGATCGACAGGGCAAGCTGATAATCGCGCTGCGCCGCATCCTGTTGCCCGAGAAGGTCGCGCGCGAGCCCGCGATCCGAAAGGAACAATCGCTCCGACGCGCCCAGCAGCTGCGCTTCGCCGAAATAGTCGAGCGCACGGGTCGGGTTTTCCATATGGACCATCGCCGAGCCGAGCGCGGCCTTCACCGCGCCGTCGCGCGGGTTCGCCTGTTCGGCGCGAACGAGGAATCCCAGTGCCGCGCGATAATCGTCGAGTTCGATCGACGCCCGGCCCGCATCGAGCAAGGCATTGGTGTCGCTGTTGTTCGACGCGATCCGCGCCAGCGCCGACGAGAGCAGCGCGCGCGCGGCCGTGCGCTTTTCCATCGCCGCCTTCGTCGCCGCATCGGGCGGTGTCGGCTGGAGCGCGTGGGCCGGTGACACGACGGCCGCCGACAACAACAGCGCGCCGAGCGCGCCGACACAGAGCCGTGCACGCGCCGGCTTCGCCGTCATTTTTGCTCGCCGCATGGGCAAATCATCCCGATTTCCGGCCGGCCGTGCCCGGCAGGCCGCCGCTCGATAGCCCCGTTACTGGTTGTTCTGCCGTCCCAGGAAGCGCGGGATATCGACCCCGTCCTCCTTGCCGCCCTCGTCACCCTCGGGCGCGTTGGCGCCGCGCGAAAGGCGCGACATGCGTTCGAACAGCGTGCCGCCGCCGACCGATCGTGCGGGAGCCTCTTCAGCTGGCGCCGGAGCCGCAGCGGGCCGGTATTCAGCCGGCGCCTCGGGGGCGTCGAGCACAAGTTCGTCGGCGGTATCGTCATAGGTTGCGGCAACCTGTGACAAGACCATCGGTTCCTCTTCGGCAACCGCCGCCGGCGCCTCGGGTTGCGCCGCTGTACCCAGCGAGAAACCCGGTGCCGGATCATTGTCTCTGGCCGCCGGTGTTTCGACGAAAGGTTCTTCCTGAATTGCCGGTTCGACGACTTCTTCGACGACGGGCGCGGGCGCCGCCGCCCGCGCGGGGGCGAAGGAGAAGCTGCGCGCCGCAGGCGAAGCCTGCGCGACTTCACCATTGCCGTCGATTCCGGTAGCGACCACCGAAACGCGAATCTTGCCGTCGAGGCTGTCGTTGAACGCGCTGCCCCAGATGATGTTGGCGTCGGGATCGACCAGCTCGCGGATATGGTTCGCGGCTTCGTCGACTTCCATCAGGCGCATGTCCTCGCCGCCGGTGATCGAGATGATGACGCCCTTTGCGCCCGCCATCGACACGCCGTCGAGCAACGGGTTGGCAATGGCTTTCTGTGCGGCTTCGAGCGCACGGCCGTCGCCTTCGGCTTCGCCGGTGCCCATCATCGCCTTGCCCATTTCGCGCATCACGCTGCGCACGTCGGCAAAGTCGAGGTTGATGAGGCCGGGCATGACCATCAGGTCGGTGATGCCGCGCACGCCCTGCTGAAGCACTTCGTCCGCCATCGTGAACGCTTCCTTGAAGGTCGTGTTCGGGTTGGCGACAAGGAAGAGATTCTGGTTGGGAATGACGATCAGCGTGTCGACATGTTCCTGCAGCTCGGCGATGCCCGAATCCGCCGAACGCATGCGGCGCTGGCCTTCGAACATGAAGGGCTTGGTCACGACGCCGACCGTCAGGATGCCGCGGTCACGTGCCGCCTTGGCGATAACCGGAGCCGCGCCGGTGCCCGTGCCGCCGCCCATGCCGGCCGCAACGAAGCACATATGTGCGCCGTTCAGCGCTTCTTCGACCTGCGCGATACTCTCTTCGGCGGCCGCGCGACCGACTTCGGGCCGCGAACCGGCACCCAGACCCTGGGTGATCTGCGTCCCCAGCTGGATGCGGCGCTCGGCCGGCGAAGCGTTCAGCGCCTGCGCATCGGTGTTGGCGACGATGAAATCGACGCCCTCGACGCGTGCCGCGATCATGTTTGCGATGGCATTGCCACCCGCGCCGCCGACGCCGATCACCGCGATCCGCGGCTTCAGCTCATCGACCTGCGGCGGGCCAATATTGATGCTCATCAAAGTGTCTCCCTGCAGCGGCGGACAGGTGCCGCTTCCCCAACCTTGCGACCCGACCGGGCGGTAGTCCGTCCGCCCGGTTTTCTGCATCCGCATTGCACTATTGTGACGTGGGAATCACCCAAAAAATTAACCTTTTCGTTGCTCGACATTCAAAAACTGCTTTTCAGTGCGGCCATCAACCTGTGCAGGATCGAAGTCCCCGCTGGCCGATAGACATCCTGCGCCATCATCGGCAGATCGCGAAGATCGACCGGATCCGACGCGGCATAGAGAACCAGACCCGCGAGTGTTGCGAAAGCCGGGCCGCTATGCGCATCGGGCAGGCCGTGCAAGCCGCGCGGTCGCCCGACGCGCGCGGCGCGGCCAAGGGCACTTTGCGTATAGTCCGCGATACCCTTGAGGTCGGCGCCGCCGCCGACGAGCACGACCTGACGGCCGATCGGACCGACGAAATGCAGATCTTTCAGCGTCCTGCCGATCTCCCCCATCATCGCGTCGAGGCGCTGGCGGATCACCGACACCAATTGGGCGCGGGTGATGCGCGGGGAATCGCCGTTCGTCGGTGCACCGGGTTCGAGCTCGATAATCTCGTTATTATCGCGCGGGCTGGCCGAGGCAGAGCCGTAGAAGCTCTGCAAACGCTGCGCCTGACTGCGCCGGATGCCGAAAGCCGAGGCAATGTCGTCGGTAATATCGCTGGCGCCAAAGGGCAGCGACGCCATTTCGACAAGCATCCCGCCGGCATAGAGCGAGACGGTGGTGACCGCCGCGCCGAGCTCGACAAGCGCAACGCCAAGGTCGCGCTCCTCGTCCGACAGGCACGCCAGCCCCGCAGCGATCGGTGACGCCACCACCGCATTGACGTCGAGATGCGCCTGCCGAACCGCGGCCTCGAGGTTCCGCACCGGCGCGCCGTCCGCCATGATGATATGGATATCGACGCCCAGCCGGTCGGCATGGAGGCCAATCGGGTTTTTCACGCCCGTGAGCCCGTCGAGCGTATAGAGCGCGGGCTGCGCGTGGAGGATCATCCGCCCTTCGGGATCGATGCCCGCGCGCCCCGCGGCGAGCAGGTCATCGACATCTTCCTGTTCGATGCGGTGGCCGCCGAGTTCGCTTTCGATCGGCGCGACATCGCTGATCAGCCCGCCCGCCGAAAAGGCGACCCAGACATCGTCGATGTTGAGGCCGGCGATCCGCTCGGCCTGCTCGATCGCTTCGCGCACGATATGTTCGGTCTGTTCCATGTCGGCGACATAGCCGCGCTGGACGCCGCGGCTCTCGCGCTGCCCGGTGCCGAGCACATGGAGCTGGCCATCGGCGGTCTGCCCGGCGATCAGCGCACACACCTTCCACGACCCGACATCGAGCGCGGTGATGATCTTTTCGATGCGCGGCGGCGCCATGGCCTTATCCTTCGTTCGCGGTGCTGGTCGCGACCGCATCGACCGCGGCGCGCGCGTCGTCGAGCTTTGCGGGCGCCACCTGCCCTTCGTGCGGCAGGCGTAGCACGAAACGTTCGGGATCGCGCATGTCGAAGCGCAATATGCCGCGCCCGAGCAAACGGTTGGCGCCGTCCATGTGCGCGAATTTGGCGAGCGCGGCCTTCGCCTGCGCCTCGCCCTCGGGCAGCGACAGCGTTTCGCCGCTGCGGAAACGCAGGTCCCAGCGGCGGTTGCCGACCCAGGTCGCGCCGGCAAGCAATTCCTTGAGGCTGCTTGCTTCGGTCAACAATCGCCCCAGATCCTGCGAACGCTGGTTCGCCTTCGGCCCGATGACGAGCGGCAGGTCGGGCATCGTCGCGACGGTGACGGGTTCGAGCACGACGCCCTTCTCGTCGATCAGCGACAGGCGGTTGTTATGCTGCCAGATCGCCGCCGGCGTGCGCTCGACGATATCGACGACGAGCGTGTCGGGCAGGCGCCGCGAGACGCGCGCATCCTTGATCCAGCCATATTTCATCAGGTCGCCGCGGACGCTGTCGAGGTCGACCGCCGCCATCGAGCGGTCCTTCTGCGCGAGCGCGATGTCATAGACTTTCAGCCGGTCGATGCGGTCGGCGCCGACGACTTCGACCTTCTTGACCTGAAATCCGGCGCGGCCGACGACCTGCGCCCATTCCTCGTGCACCTTCGCCGTCACGCCCGTGGCGTGCGCGCCAACCGCGCCGACCGCGAGCAGGCTGAGGCCGATCGTCCAGTTGGCGAGTTTTTGCAACCGCTGCGGGCTGATCGGAAGTGCGTTGATGATCGCGTTGAGGCGCGAGGTCTGCACCTTCCGCCGCCTTTTCGGCGCCCGCGACGGGCGGCGCGGCGGCGCCTTTCCGCGTTTGATCTGTGTCTTGCTCATGATAACGCTTCCCCCACGATGCGTTCGACCAGTTCGGCATAGTCCAGCCCCACAGCCCGCCCCTGTTCGGGCACGAGGCTGAGCGCCGTCATCCCCGGCTGCGTATTGACTTCGAGCAGGAAAATGCCGGCGAGGCCATGTTCGTCGTCCCAGCGAAAGTCCGAGCGCGAGGCGCCCTTGCAGCCGAGCAGGCGGTGCGATTGCAACGCCAGATCCTTCATCCGTTGCGCAACATCGTCAGGCACGTCGGCGGGGCAGACATGTTCGGTCAGCCCGTCGGTATATTTGGCGTCATAGTCGTAGAAGCCCGACTTCACGCGCAGTTCGGTGACCGCGAGCGCCTGATCGCCGAGCACCGCGACGGTCAGCTCGCGCCCCTTGATGAAGGGCTCGGCGAGCAGGCGGTCGAATTCCTGCCAAGGACCCACCGCGCCGCGCGCGATCGGGTTGCCGTAATTGCTGTCGTCCTTGACGATCGCGACCCCGACCGACGAGCCTTCGTTGACGGGTTTCAGCACATAGGGGCGTGGCAAGGGGTCGACCGAAAAGAGGCTTTCGCTGTCGACCATCGTCCCCGTCGGCATCGGGATTCCGTGCGGCACCAGCGCCTGCTTGGTCAATTCCTTGTCGATCGCGATGACCGAAGTGACGAGACCGCTGTGGGTATATTTCAGCCCCATCAGGTCGAGCATGCCCTGCACCGTGCCGTCCTCGCCGGGAACGCCGTGGAGCGCATTGAACACGACGTCGGGTTTCGCCTCGGCGAGCCGCAGGGCGACGTCGCGGTCCATGTCGATGCGCGTGACCTTGTGCCCGCGCGATTCGAGCGCGTCGGCGACGCCGGTGCCGCTCATCAGCGACACTTCGCGCTCGGCCGACCAGCCGCCCATCAGGACGGCGACATGCCACGGACCCCGGCTCATTCGGGCTTACCCACGCGCTGTATCTCCCATTGCAGATCGATGCCGCTCTTGTCCTTCACCCGGCGGCGGACTTCCTCGCCGAGTGCTTCGATATCGGCGCTCGTCGCATCGCCGGTGTTGATCAGGAAATTGGTGTGCTTCTCGCTGACCTGCGCGCCGCCGACCGTGAAGCCGCGGCATCCGGCTTCGTCGACGAGTTGCCACGCCTTGTGCCCGTCGGGGTTCTTGAAGGTCGAGCCGCCGGTTTTCGAACGGAGCGGCTGGGAGGCTTCGCGGCTTGCCGAGATGCGGTCCATTTCGGCCTGGATCGCGGCGGGTTCGCCGGGACGCCCGCGGAAGGTCGCACCGATCACGACGGCACCTTCGGGCAGATCGCTGTGGCGATAGGTGTAGCCGAGCTCGGCGAGCGACAATGTGCGGCGCGCGCCCGAACGGAGTACGACATCGCAATCGATCAATATGTCCTTGACCTCGCTGCCATAAGCGCCGCCGTTCATGCGGACGAAGCCGCCGACGGTGCCCGGGATCGAGCGCAGGAATTCGAGCCCCGCGATACCCGCGTCGCGCGCGGTCGAAGAAACGAGGATGCCCGACGCACCGCCGCCGCAGCGCAGCGTGACGGCGTCGATGGCTTCGACCTTGGCAAACGCCTTGCCAAGCCGCACGACCACACCCGGAAAGCCGCCGTCGCGGACGATCAGGTTCGATCCGAGGCCGAGCGCCATCACGGGAACGGCGGGATCGAGATCGCGGAGGAAAGCGGCGAGATCGTCGGCGTCCTTCGGCTCGAACAGCCAGTCGGCGGGGCCGCCCGACTTGAACCAGACGAGCGGCGCCAGCGGAGCGCCCGCTGTCAGCTTGCCGCGCACGGCCGGGAGGGTGTCGGTGCTCATCGTGCCCCGCCCACCACTTCTTCGTCACCCTGAACTTGTTTCAGGGTCCATGGTCCGCCTTCGACATCCACGCAGCGCCATCCGAAAGGACCGGCCATGGATGCTGAAACAAGTTCGGCATGACGAATGGTGGAGACGATCATTTCTGCCCTTCCACCGCAGCGGTCAGACCCGCCGCTATTTTGGTGATGTCACCCGCACCGAGACAGATGATCATGTCGCCGGCACCAAGATCGCCCGCGGCGATGCTCGCGGCGATGGCCGACGCCAGCGCACCCGCATCGGCGACGACATTCGCCTGACGGTGGCCGCGGTCGCGCAGGCCGGCGACGAGCGAGTCCGACGACACGCCGTCGATCGGGCTTTCACCCGCAGCATAGACGGGAAGCGCCAGCACGATATCGGCGTCGTTAAACGCCTGCTGGAAATCGTCCATATGATCGCGCAGACGGGTGAAGCGGTGCGGCTGGACGACGCCGACGACGCGTCCGGCGCCAACACCTTCGCGCGCGGCCGACAGCACCGCGCGGATCTCGACCGGGTGGTGGGCATAATCGTCGATCACGGTGACGACGCCGCCCTCGACCGCGATCTCGCCCACTTTGGTAAAGCGGCGCTTGACCCCGGCGAAGCCGTTGAAGCCCGAGACGATCTTGTCGTCGCTGACCCCCATGTGCAGCGCGACGGCAATCGCCGCCAGCGAGTTCTGGACATTGTGCCGCCCCGACATCGGCAAATGAATGCCCTCGATCGTGCGGCTGTTGCCGTCGCGGTCGCGTACGACAACATCGAAGCGGTTGCCGTCGGGGCCCGGCACCACATTGGTGCCGCGCACGTCCGCCTGCGCCGAAAAGCCATAGGTCACGATGCGCCGGTCGCGGATGCGCGGGATGATCGCCTGCACTTCGGGATGGTCGAGGCAGAGCATCGCGGCACCGTAAAAGGGCACATTCTCGATAAACTCGACGAACGCATCCTTGATCGCATCGAAGCTGCCATAATGGTCGAGATGTTCGGGGTCGATGTTGGTGACGACCGCGATCGTACCGTCGAGGCGCAGGAAGCTGCCGTCGCTTTCGTCGGCCTCGACGACCATCCAGTCGCTGGCGCCGAGGCGCGCGTTCGACCCATAATTGTTGATAATGCCGCCGTTGATCACGGTCGGGTCGATCCCGCCCGCGTCGAGCAACGCCGCGACGAGGCTGGTCGTCGTCGTCTTGCCGTGCGTCCCGGCGATGGCGACGGTCGATTTCAGCCGCATCAGTTCGGCGAGCATTTCGGCGCGGCGGACGAGCGGAATGCGGTTGGCAAGCGCGGCCTCGACCTCGGGATTGCCGCGTTTGACCGCAGTCGACGTGACGACCACGGCGACGCCGTCGACGTTCGACGCTTCATGCCCGATCGCAACCTTGATCCCGCGTTTGCGCAGGCCTTCGATCACATAACCGTCGGCGATGTCGCTGCCCTGCACCTGATAACCGAGGTTGTGCATCACTTCGGCGATCCCCGACATGCCGATGCCGCCGATGCCGATGAAGTGGATGGTGCCGATGTCGGTCGCAACGCCGCGCATTATTCGGCCTCCTTGCGTGCCGAGGCCATGCCGCGAGCGGCCGCTCGCTGGCCCGAAGGCGCGCCGACGCGAATCACGTCCATCATCGGCGGCGCCGCAAGCGATTCGACAAGGTCGGCGAGATCGCGCGTCGCGTCGGGCAGTCCGCAGCTTGCCGCGCGTTCGGCCGCATTTTCGAGCGCTCCGGGCTCGAGCGCCATGCGCTGAATATGCTTTGCCACCTCGGCGGGCGTGAAATCGGGCTGCTGAAACGCAATCGCCCCGCCCGCCTCGACCAGATCGACGACATTATAGGTCTGATGATCGTCCATCGCGCTCGGATAAGGAACGAAGATCGCGGGACGCCCGGCGCAGGCGAGTTCGGCGACGGTCGACGCGCCCGCGCGGGCGATCACCAGATGCGCCCAGCGCAGCCGCTCGGGAAAATCCTTGATATAAGGCGCGCATTCGGCCGCGACACCAAGTTCGGCATATTTGGCGCGCACTGTCTCCAGATCGTCTTCGCGGCACTGCTGGACGACCTGCAGCCGGCTGAGCAGCGCGGGCGGCAGCATCGCAATCGCCGCCGGAACGACTTCGCTGAGCACGGTAGCGCCAAGGCTGCCGCCAACGACGAGTAGGCGGACGATGCCGTCCTCGGGCAGCGGCGGAAAGCCGTCCTCGCGGATCGCAATGATTTCGTCGCGCACCGGGTTGCCGGTGATGTGCTTCTTCGCCTCGTGCCCCGCCGGATAGCGCTGGATATTATGATAGGCGACCGCCACCGCATCGACGCGCGGCGCCATCAGCCGGTTGACGCGGCCGAGCACGGCATTTTGCTCGTGGAGGACGCGCGGCCGCTTCATCGCACCCGCAGCGAGCAGGCTGGGGAGCGACGGGTAACCGCCGAACCCGACGACGACAGCCGGATCGAACTCGCGGATCAGGTTGATGGCCATGCGGCGCCCCTTGCGGATCGCGAGCGCGGCCCTGATCCAGCCGACAGGGCCGCCCGATACGCGGCCCGCGGGGAGCACATGCGTTTCCATCTCCGCAGGCGCGCCGGGAATCTTGAGGCCACGGTCATCGCTGACCAGCGCCACGCGGTGCCCGCGCGAAATCAGCTCGCCCGCGAGTGCATAGGCGGGCAACATATGGCCGCCGGTCCCGCCGGCGGCGAGCAGGAAGTGGCGCGTTGCGGTCATTTTGGGGCGGTCATTTCTTATTCCAGTTTCCGGTCATGGACACCCGCGCCGCATAGGGGTTTCGCCGGGTCAGCGACAAGAGCAAACCCATGCCGATCGACAAAGCGATGAACGAAGAGCCACCATAGCTGATGAAGGGCAGCGTCATCCCCTTCGACGGGAATATCTGCGTATTCACCGCCATATTGATCACCGCCTGCCCCCCGAACTGCGCGATCAGGCCTGCAACCGCAAGGATCAGGAAGCTGTCATCCTCATCGAGCAGGCGGACAAGGACGCGGACGATGATCGCAAGATAGAGGACCGCGATCGCGATGCACGCGATCATCCCGAACTCCTCGCCGATGACCGAAAAGATATAGTCGGTGTGGGCTTCGGGCAGTTGGAATTTGGCGAGGCCGGCGCCGGGGCCGGTGCCGATCAGGCCGCCCGCGGTCAGCGTCGCATGCGCCTTGTCGACCTGAAAGCTGTCGCCCTCGGCAAACAGCCAGATGTTGATACGCTGCTGCGCGACAGGATAGAAGAAATAGGCGAGAACGAGCCCGACGACACCCGCCCCGGCAAGCCCGGCCAATATGCGCATCGACAGCCCCGCGACCATCACCAGCACCAGCCAGGTCGCCACGAAAATGACGGTCTGCCCCAGATCGGGCTGCCCCATCAGGAGCAGCGCGATAACGCCGGTGAGCACGAGCGCCAGCGGAACAACGGGCAGGCTCTGGTCATGCAGCCGCAGCGACAACACCCATGCGAGCGCCACCGCGAAGAAGGGTTTGAGGAATTCCGACGGCTGGAGCCGGAACACACCGCTGCCGATCCAGCGCTGCGCGCCGTTTACCGATGTGCCGACGAGCGGCACAAGGAACAGAAGAAACAGGAAGGTGATCGTGCCATAAATGGCGAACCGCCGCGCCTGCGCCTTGGGCAGCATCGACACGGCGAGCATCACGGGGACGCCGACCATCACCCACATTAGCTGGCGATAGAAATAGTAGAGCGGGTCGAGCGACGCCGTCGACGTCGACAGTTTCTGCGCTGCGACGGGTGATGCCGCGGCGACGGCAACCAGCCCGACCGCAACGAGGATCGAGACCAGCAACAACAGCACACGGTCGATTTCCCAGAACCACAGCCCCAGCGGCGTGCGGTCGGCGCGGCTGAGGCGCGGGCCCCGTCGCTTGGCCGGGCGCGTGGTGGTGGCGATCACCGGCCTTTCGGTCGTCGCGTCCATATTGTCCATTCCCCCGCTCATGCCCAGGACCATGACAACGTCCAACCGCCCATCTCTTTCTCCACTCGCATCGAGCGAAGTCGAGATGCCGTGAGGTCGTGCGCTGTCGATGGGCGTCTCGACTTCGCTCGACGCGAACGGGGATTAAGGGCCATCATGCCTCCAACGCCCGTACCAGCCCGCGAAAAACGTCGCCGCGCTGCTCATAATCCTTGAACTGGTCGAACGACGCACACGCCGGCGACAGCAGCACGATGTCCCCGGGCTTTGCGGCGGCCGCGGCATGGGCGACCGCCGTTGCCATGTCGCCCGCAAGGTCGACCGGCAGTGCGTCGCCGATCTCGGCCGCAAACGGCTCCATCGCCTCGCCGATCAGATAGGCGCGTTTGACATGGCCGAACCAGGGATGGCACGCCGCCAGCCCGTCGCCCTTGGCCTTGCCCCCGGCGATCCAGTGAAGACGCTGGTCCGGCGCCGGCGGGAAGGCCGCCAGCGCCGGTGCAGCGGAAGCCGCGTTGGTCGCCTTGCTGTCGTTGAACCAGCGGACGCCAGCGACTTCGCCGACCAATTCCATGCGGTGCGGCAGCGACGTGTAGGTCGCCAGCCCCCGCTCGATCTGTTCGTCGTTCAATCCCAGCACGCGGCACACGGCGATCGCGCATACGGCATTCTGGGCGTTGTGCGGGCCCTGCAATGCCGGCCAGCGAGTCTGATCGACCGGATCGATATCCTTTCCCGACACGCGGTGGAGGCGATGATTGATCCGGCCTGCGATCATCTTCGACGGATCATCGTCGACCGTGACGATCGCGACCTGATCGCGGTGCTGAAGCGAGAAGAGGCGCGCCTTCGAAGCGGTGTAGCCCGCGAACCCGTCGTACCGGTCGAGGTGATCGGGGCTGAGGTTGGTAAGCACGGCGATATCGCAGGCGAGGCTGTGCGAGAGATCGATCTGGTAGCTCGACAATTCGAGCACATAAACGCCGCCTTCCCGCAGCGGATCGCGCGACAGGATCGGCAGGCCGATATTCCCGCCCATCAGCGACGGCACGCCCGCGCTTTCGAGCATATGGTGGATCAGCGCGGTCACGGTCGACTTGCCGTTGGTGCCGGTGATGCCGACGACCTTATGCGGCGGCAGGTCCTCGCGCGCTTCGGCAAACAGCTCGACATCGCCGATCACGGGGACGTGCGCTTCGCGTGCGTGCGCGGCGATCGGATGGCGGTTGAGCGGCACGCCCGGCGACACCACGACGCCCGCAAAGCCGATCAGGTCGATCTCGAGCGGATTGCCGATATCGGCGCCGAGCGCCATCGCATCGTCGCGCGCTTCCTCGCGGTCGTCCCATGCGGTCACGCCCGCGCCGCTGGCAACGAGCGCCTCGACGGTCGCCAGCCCCGAGCGCGCCAGTCCCAGCACCGCATAGCGGCGACCGGCAAAGGCGCGCGAGGTGATCAACGGAGTTTCAAGGTCGCGAGTCCGGCGAGCGCGAGGACGATCGAGACGATCCAGAAGCGGATGACGACGGTGGATTCGGGCCAGCCCAATTGTTCGAAATGGTGATGGATCGGCGCCATGCGGAACACGCGTTTCCCGGTCCGCTTGTACCAGAAGACCTGGATGATCACCGACAGCGCTTCGACCACGAACAGCCCGCCGATGATGACGAGCACCAGTTCATGCTGCGCCGTGACCGCGATCGTCGCCAGCGCGCCGCCAAGCGCGAGGCTGCCGGTGTCGCCCATGAACACCGCAGCGGGGGGCGCGTTGAACCACAGGAAGGCGAGGCAGGCGCCGATGATCGCCGCGGCGAAGATCGCGAGCTCGCCGGCGCCCGGGACGTGCGGGATGCCGAGATATTCGGCGAACTTCACATTGCCCGACAAATACACGATGATCAGCATCGCCATGCTGGCGATGATCACGGGGAAGGTCGCGAGCCCGTCGAGCCCGTCGGTGAGGTTCACGGCGTTGCCGAAACCGACGATCAGCACCATCGCAAAGACATAATAGAGCGGCCCGAGTTCGAGCACGACGCCGCTGAAAAAGGGCAGATACAGGTCGGTCCCGGTGCGCGAGACGATCAGGAACACCGCGACGCCGGCAATCAGGAATTCGATGAGCAGGCGCACGCGCCCCGGAATCCCGCGATGGCTGGCCTTGGTGACCTTGTCGAGATCGTCGAGAAAGCCGACCGCGGCAAAACCGCCGGTCACGAAAATACACGCCCAGACGAACCGGTTCGCGAGATCCATCCAGAGCAAGGCGGAGATCATCAGCGAAATGAGGATCATCAGCCCGCCCATCGTCGGCGTGCCCTTTTTCGCGAGATGGCTTTGCGGGCCGTCGTCGCGGATCGGTTGCCCCTTTCCCTGCCGCATCCGCAGCATCAGGATGAAGCGCGGGCCGATCCACAGCCCGATGATCAGCGCGGTCGCAACCGCGGCGCCCGACCGAAAGCTCAAATAGCGAATAAGGTTGAGCACCCCCGGAAAGCCCAGCCATTCCGCCAGCCAATATAGCATCAAAATTCCCCGTTGGTCAGCGCCGCCACGACATGCGACAGGCCGACGCTGTTCGATCCCTTGACCAGCACAGCGTCGCCCGCGCGGATCAGGTCCTTTAACCGCCCTATGGCGGCCGAGTGGGCGGCCACATGCTCGAAATCGATGCGGCCCTCAAGCGCTTTGGCGAGCGGCGCCATCTCTTCGCCGACAAGCAGGGCGAACTGCACCCCGGCTGCGATGAGCGGAGCCGCGAGGCCTTCATGGTAGGCGTCACTAGCGGGTCCGAGTTCGCGCATCGCACCGAGAATCGCGATGCGGCGATCGCCGGATTCGTTGCCGAGCTGGCCGATCGTCGCGGCCATCGAGGCGGGATTGGCATTATAGCTTTCGTCGATCAACAGGATCTGACCATCGCCGAACGGCACATGATGGCGCGCGCCGCGACCCGCCAGGCCCGCCATTTCGGCAAAGGCGAGGCCCGCCGCCGGAAGATCGCCGCCGACGGCTTTCACCGCCGCGAGCACCGCCAGCGAATTGGACACCCAATGCGCGCCGGCCTGCGCAATCGTAAAGCAGAGGAGCGAATCCTGCACCTGCGCGGTGACAAGCGAACCGCCCTTCCCATCCGGAAGCCAGTCGACCGCGCGCACATCGGCGCCCTCGCCAAGACCGAAGCTGACGACCTGGCCCGCATGCTTTTCGGCCTTGGCGCGCAGCCGCGCATAATGCGGGCTGTCGAACGGGACGATCGCGGTGCCGCCGGGCTGAAGCCCTTCGAAAATCTCGCCCTTCGCATCGGCGATGGCTTCTTCGCTGCCGAAAAACTCCATATGCGCCGGGGCGATGGTGGTGACGATCGCGACATGCGGGCGGACCATGCGGGTCAGCTCGGCAAGCTCGCCCGCGTGGTTCATCCCCATTTCGAAAATGCCGAAATCGGCGGTCGAGGACATGCGCGCGAGGCTGAGCGGCACACCGACATGATTGTTGTAGCTTTTGACCGAGCGGTGCGCCTTGCCGGGGCGGAACCGATCGAGCGCCGCGAACAAAGCCTCTTTCGTTCCCGTCTTCCCCGCCGAGCCGGTCACGCCAATGATGCGGCCGTGGCTCCGCGCCCGCGCCGCCATCCCCAGCGCGTTCAACGCTTGCGCGCTATCGGCCACGCGAACATGGGGATGATCGATAGCGGTTTCGCAGATGATCCCTGCCGCCCCGGCGGCGATCGCCTTGTCGATGAATGCGTGACCGTCGGCGATCTCGCCCTTCATTGCGATGAAGAGGTCGCCGCTTGTCACTTCCCGCGAGTCGAAGGCGACCCCCTGCACGGTGAAATCGGCACTCGCATCGCCGCCCGTAGCAGCCGCGATGGCACGCGCGGTCCAGAGCGGGTTCATGCCGCCGCCTCGCGCGCGACCGCGACATCGTCGAAGGGAATGACACGCATGGCGTCGCCGCGCCCGACGACCTGACCCTGCTCGTGGCCCTTGCCCGCGATGCAGATGATGTCGTCGGGCTGCGCTTCGGCAATGGCAGCGGCAATGGCGGCGCGGCGGTCGCCGATGATCTGTGCGCCCGGCGCGCCGTCGGCGACGGCCGTGCGAATGACGGCCGGATCTTCGCCACGCGGATTGTCGTCGGTGATGATCAGCACATCGGCCTTGGCGGCGGCCACCTTGCCCATTTCGGGACGCTTTGCCTGATCGCGGTCGCCGCCGGCGCCAAAGACGAGGATCAGACGACCCGCCGCGTGGGGACGCAGCGCGTCGAGCGCCGCCTCGATCGCATCGGGGGTGTGCGCATAATCGACATAGACCGGCGCCCCGGCCTTGGTGATGGCCGCACGCTCGAGCCGTCCGCGGACCGGCTGAAGCCGCCCGAGATTGGAAAGTGTTTGCCCGATGTCGCCGCCGGTCGCGATGACGATGCCTGCCGCGACGAGTGCGTTGGCAGTTTGATAAGCGCCGATCAGCGGCAGATCGACCTTTTGCGTCAGATCGCCCGCCGCGATGACCAGCGACTGGCCGAGCTGGGTCGGTTCGCGCGAGATGAGGCGGAGCGTTTCGCCGTGCCCTCCGACGGTCAGCAGGCGGACACCGCGCGCCGTGACGGTGTCAATTGCTGCGCGCGAATATGCGTCGTCGGCCCACACGACCGCGCTGCCGTCCTGTTCAACGACTTCGGAAAACAGCCGCATCTTGGCGGCGAGATAGGCCTCCATCGTGCCATGATAGTCGAGATGATCGTGGCTGAGGTTGGTGAACGCCGCGGCCTTCACCGGCAGTCCCTCGGTGCGATACTGGTCGAGACCGTGGCTCGATGCCTCGAACGCCGCATGGGTGACGCCTTCGGCGGCGAGGCCCGACATGTTCGACAGGAAAGTGACGATGTCGGGGGTCGTGAGCCCGGTCGAGGCACTTTCCTGCGACGTCGTGATGCCGAGCGTGCCGATCGACGCAGCGTTGAAGCCCGCCATACGCCACAGCTGCCGCGTCATCTCGACGGTCGAGGTCTTGCCGTTGGTTCCCGTGACCGCGGCGCAGTTCGCCGGAAAACGGTGGAAGAAGCGGGCGGCGATATGGGCAAAGGTGCGGCGCGGATTGACGTCAGCAATATGCACCGCGCCCTCGACCTTCGCCTCGGGCCGCGCGACCACAGCGATTGCCCCCGCTTCGATCGCAGCGCCGATGAAATCCTCGCCGTTGAATCTTTCGCCAACAAAGGCGCCGAAAATCGTTCCCGGCGCGACCTTGCGATGATCGATGGCGAGGCCTGTGACGACCGGGCCGGTGCCCTGCAGCCCCTGATCGTCGAGCAGCGCGGACAGGCGCATTATTCGGTTTCCCCGTTTCTCCACAACAGCGGGGTCAGTTCGGAGACATCGACGTCGCGGCTTTCGTCGGGAAAAACACCCAGCATCGGGCCGGCACGGGTCACGACCTTGCGCACGACGGGCGCTGCCGTCCAGCCGGCGGTGCGCTGGCCCGAGCTAAAGGCATTGCCCTTGGGCTCGTCGATCATCACCAGCACGACATAACGCGGGTTGTCCATCGGGAAGGCGGCAGCAAAGGTCGAGACGAGCGAATGGCGACGATAGCCACCCGCGCCCGGCTTTTCGGCCGAGCCGGTCTTGCCGCCGACGCGGAAGCCCGGAGCCTCGGCCTGCTTGCCGGTCCCGTCGGACACGATCAGGCGGAGAAGCTGGCGCATCCGCGCGCTTGTTGCGGCCTTGAACACGCGGCGGCCCTGCGGCGGCGCCTTGTCGCCCAGCTTCATCAACGTCGCGGGACGCCAGATGCCGCCGTTAACAAGCGCGGCATAAGCGCTCGCGAGGTGCAGTGGGGTCACGGCGATACCGTGGCCATAACCCGTGGTCATCGTCGTGATGCGACCCCAGTCCCGCGGCCACAGCGGGAAGGAGCGTTCCTTCAATTCGATATGCGGACGCCCGTCGAATTCGAGACTGCGGAACATCGCTTCCATCTTGTCGCGGCCGAGTTCGTCGGCAATGCGCGCGGTGGCGATATTCGAACTATGGATCAGCGTTTCGGGGACATTGAGCCAGCGGCCCATATTGTGCGAATCGCGAATCTTGAAACCCGCGATCGCCAGCGGCTGGGTCGCATCATAGCGCCGCGCCATGCTGGTCACCGTCCCGGCATCGATCGCCGCGGCAATGGTCAACGGCTTGAAGGTCGAACCCAGTTCATAGAGATTATAGGTCACGGCGTTGCGGCGCGTGCTCGGGTCCTCGCCCATCAGCTTGTTGGGATTATAGGTCGGCAGCGATGTCATTGCCGCGATTTCGCCCGTGTGGACGTCGAGGATGATCCCGGCGCCGCCGATCGCTTCGAGATTGGCAACCGCCGAACCCAGCTCGCTTTCGAGCACCCCTTGCACCCGCGCGTCGATCGACAGCGCAAGCGGTTGGCCGCGCGTCGCCTTGTCGATCAGCCGCTGGTCGAACGCGCCCTCAACGCCGGTTACACCATGCCCCTCGGCATTGGTAAAGCCGAGCACATGCGCCGCGAGCGAAAGTTGAGGATACAGGCGCTCTTTCTCGCGCGGAAAATCGAAGCCGACATCGCCGATCGCGTTCACCGCCGCGACCTGATCGGGAAGCGCCCGGCGACGAATATAGGTCGGTCGCGACCCGCTGACCTTTGCGAGCAATTCCTCGCGCGACACGTCGGGGAAAATCTTGTGCAACTCGTCGGCCAGATATTGCCGATTGTTGAGCAGCTTCGACGGGACCACGCGGATCGAATAGCCGTCGATCGTGCGTGCGAGCGGCACGCCGTTGCGGTCGACGATGTCGGCGCGCGCCGGGACGAAGGCCGTCGCCGCGCCGCGGCTCGAAGCGGTGTCGAACAGCGCAAAATACAGCAGCCGTACCGACACAACGAAAAATGCCGCCATAAACAGCAGCATCAAGATCATCAAACGCTGTTGTGCGGTCAGCAATATCTGCTGCCGCACCCCAGCGGTTCGAACCCGGGTCGGACGGACGACCAGCGTGTTCATCGGCCCGACTTTCCTCCTGCCGCTTCGGCCGCAGCTGCGCGCTTGAGGTCGGCCAGCGTCGATTCGGCCAGCAATTGATCCTCGATCATCTTCAGCTGTTCGCGCCGGCGCGTCGGCGCCATCCGCGGCGGCGTGTCGCTGCGGATATCTGCCTGTGCGATCACCACGGGCTTTTTGTCAGCCAGTTTGGGCGCAGCCGCCGCCTTGACGACGGGTTCGGGCGTCGCGACCGGCGAGACCATGGCCATCAGCACCGGCGCCACCTCGTTCGCACCGCGTGCGCGCGGCAGGCGGTCGAGCGAAGCAAGCTGACGCTCGTTCGCGAGATACTGATCCGCAGCCGGGGCCGAGTAGCCGAAGGTGTCGGCGTTCCACTGCTCGAGCTGGCGCATCGAGGCGCGCACCGCGAGTTCGGATTCCAGGTAGCGGATGTTGCCGCGCGTGCGGTCG
Source organism: Sphingopyxis sp. GW821-FHT10B01 (assembly GCF_059415685.1). Lineage (NCBI taxonomy): Bacteria > Pseudomonadati > Pseudomonadota > Alphaproteobacteria > Sphingomonadales > Sphingopyxidaceae > Sphingopyxis > Sphingopyxis sp. GW821-FHT10B01. The sequence goes on from NZ_JBWKNS010000001.1 coordinate 338,619, forward strand.
ATCTGCTTTTCGATGCGCGTGAGTTCGCTGCGCGTCGCTGCGACTTTCAGCGACACGGGATAGAGCATCATCGCGAAGATGAGCACGAGCAGGACCAGTCCGATCCCCTGAAGCTTGCGGGCGGCCATCAGCATGACATTGCCTCCTTCGTCGTCGAATGGGCCGGAGCAGACGTCCGGATCGCACTGCGCAGCGTCGCCGAGCGCGCGCGTGGATTGCGTGCTTCTTCGGCCTTGCCCGGGCGCACTTTGCGCGCAGGCGTTTCGAAAGTTGCGGCCCGCGCCAGAGAAGCCGGCGCGGGCCGGTGGCGCGAACCCGCGGCATCGCCGCCGCTCCGTTCGCGCAGGAAGTTCTTCACGATCCGGTCCTCGGTGCTGTGGAAGCTGACCACCGCCAGCCGGCCGCCGGGACGCAGAATCCGTTCGGCGGCATTGAGGCCCGCCATCAGTTCGTCGAGTTCGGCATTGATGTGGATGCGGATCGCCTGAAAACTCTTTGTCGAGGGATCCTTGGGCGCACCGGGGGGATGACGCAGCGCCTTGCGGATGACTGTCGCCAGCTCGGCGGTGCGGGTCAGCGGACGCGCTGCCACGATCGCACGCGCAACACGGCGCGACTGACGCTCGTCGCCATAATGGAAAAGCACGTCGGCAATGACGTGCTCGTCTGCGCTGTTCAGCCAGTCGGCGGCGCTTTCGCCTTCCTGCGCCATACGCATGTCGAGCGGGCCGTCCTTCTGGAAGGAGAAGCCGCGCTCGCCCTGATCGAGCTGCATCGACGACACGCCGATGTCGAAAGTGATGCCATCGACGGCGTCGATCCCGCGCTCGGCGAGCAGCCGGTCGATGTCACCGAAGCGGCCATGGATCAGCGTGAGCTTGCCGCCAGCCTCTGCGACCAGCGCCTGCCCGTCGGCAATCGCATCGGGATCGCGGTCGCAGGCAACAACATCGGCGCCCGCAGCGAGCATCGCGCGGGTATAGCCGCCAGCACCGAAGGTCGCGTCGACGTGGCGCTCGCCGGGGGCAATGGCGAGGGCGGCCAGAACCTCATCGCGGAGGACCGGATCGTGGCGCGGGTCCCGGGGGAGTTGGGGGGAAAGGTCGGTCATTTGCGCCCCTTCCCTTTTGTCGCGTCCCACGAAGCGGCGAGGCGCTGAAGCACCGGATCGGCCTCGGCACATTCGGCGAGGGTCGGCAGCCACCAGATTTCGAGACGGCGACCCGACCCCACAAAAGCGGTCGCGCCGGCATCGCCGACGCGGTCGCGGTGGATGAAGCTGGGAAGAAAGCGACCGCTGTCGTCGAGCGTATAAGGTTCGGTATAGCTGAACCTTTTCTTGAACTCGGTATCTTCGTCGAAATCGAGATTGCGCAGACGTGCAGTTTCACGGTCGCGCTCGATCTCACCGTTCAACCGGTCATACTGGTCCTGGCCATAGGCCACCAGGCACGGCAGTTTTTCGTGAAAGCCGACCCAAAGCACGCGCTGGCCGTCCGCAATGAGGGGCACATTGTTGCGGAATTGAGAGGGGACGGCGATGCGTCCCTTGCCATCGATCGCGGCGAAACTGGTGCCCGCATACTGGCCGGGCGTCACAATCGCCATCGCTCTGCCCCCCGTATCGCGCCACCGGGCAAAACTTTCCTGTCCCCGGAATCGCAGGATTCCAGCTGGTTAGGCACAGGTGGAGAATGCCCCTCTCCGATTCCTGAGTATCAACTATGGATCAGGGTGAAAAGGGGTATTTTAGGGCAAAATAGGGAATATGACCCCCATTTGCCGCAAAATGACCATGGAATCGGGTAAATGCCGGTCCCGCAGCGCAAGATGGCGCCGCGTCACACGCTTCAATCGGGGTAAAATGGGGCGAAGTCGCCGACTCAGGCCGAGCGGGCGCGAATCCAGATGGGACGAAGCAGGCTGCGCCCGGCGCCCCCCCACAAGCGGGCGGCCAGCCATTCCATCGTATCGGCCTGCCGAAAATGCGCCGCCCCGGGGGTGAGCGGACTCCACAGCGGGGCAAAAAGCAGGTCGGCATCGCCCACAAGCCACGCCTCCCCCTTGCCGATCGGGCATCGTGCGACACGCCGACCGGCATAGACGCTGCATTGCGGAGGCAAGCGATCGAAGCGACCGGCACTGAACAGACGAAGGCGCGCGCCGTCGACATCGACCGACAGCGCCGCGTCCTCTGCAGCGGGCGCTGCGCCCAGCGTCACGCCCCAATGATCGAGCAATGGCGTGAGCAAGCTGGTGATCGGCGGATTGCGCGGATCGCCGAGCGGATGGCGTGCCGGCCATCCCGTCAGCGCGTCAGCGAGAACGACTGCGCGCCCACCGCCGCGCACAAATGCGTCGATGGCAACCAGTTCCTGCGGCGCCAGCGCGCGCGGATGCGCAAGCAGCACTGTCCCGCCCGGCGGCGGCACATGATCCGTTAGACTGTCGACCAGCGACACCGGCCCTGCCGCCGTCAGCCGCGCGAGCGCCGGATCGTCATTCGCGCCTTCGGCAATCATCGCTGCGAGCCCCCTGCCCCCTGCCGTCGACCAACGTAGCGGCAGACCGGTGAGCATGGTGACAACAGGCGCATTCGCCGGAGCGGCAGCAGGCCGGTAAAGGATCGCAAGACCGGCATGGCTCGCTCCGAACCAGCCGCCGACGAGAACCAACCCCGCCAGCCAAGGCAGGAATTTGAACCGCGGCCGCCACTGGACCAGCAGGTCGGCGAGCAACGCCGCAAGGCCGCCCGCGAAGAAAATCAGGAGCAGTTGAAGCCATGCGGCCGATCCGGCGAGCAGGAGAGCAAGCAGGCCCTGCGCCATTGCGAGAAGCACGAGGCCGAGAAAACAGGTGCGAAGACGGCGCACCGCGGGCTCACCGCGTTGCCACAAGGCCAGAAGCAACATCGGCGGCACAAGCAACGGAACGGCCAGCGCCGGGTCGATACGGCCGAGCAGCGCCTGCCCGCCCACGATCCAGGCCAGCGCCACAGTGGCGACGGCGATGACAAAAGCGCGCAGCACGGGCCGGCGCGAAGCCGTCGTCACTGTTTCGACTGGCGCGCGCGCTGGAGTGCGGGGTCAGGCTCGAGATCGGGCACCGTCGCCGACGACGGCACCGCCTGCGGAACCTTCACCGCGGTGGCCGAATTCTGATCCTTTGACGACGGCTGAACCGCCTGCACGCCCAACTCTTCCAACGGCGCACCACTATTCTTCTGTTCGTCACCCGGCATTTTGACCTCGGCCATCGCATCCGCGTCGCCGGACGCGCTTTGGCGGGCGCGGTCACCGATGAGCCCCGCCATGCCGACAAGCAACAGCACCGTCAGCACGCCGGCGATACCGATCTGCAACCGCCGCATCGTGTCGTTGACAGGGGCCGTCGGGGGCGCCGGCGGCGGCAGCGCCTTGGGCGCTGCGCCATTGTCGACCCGCATGTCCCTCATGCCGCCGTCTCCTTTGACGTCTCCAGGCCTTTGCTCGCCAGCCACTCGGGGTTGAAGAGCGTCGAGAGATAACGAAACCCGCTGTCGCACAAGATGGTTGCGATACGCTTGCCAGGCCCCAATTGCCGCGCGAGCGCCATCGCTCCGGCGACATTGATTCCCGACGACAGGCCGAGGCACAGCCCTTCCTCGTCGAGCAAGCTGCGCACCACGGCCAGCCCCTCGGCATCCGAAATGCGGAACTGCGTATCGACCGGCGCGCCATCGAGGTTGGCGGTGATGCGGTTCTGGCCGATTCCTTCAGCGACGCTGGTGCCTTCGGCCTTCAGTTCGCCGCACTGGTAATAATTATAGAGTCCCGCGCCATGCGGATCGGTCAGCGCAATAACGATATCGGCGTTCTTCGCTTTCAGCCCGAGCCCGGTTCCCGCGATCGTGCCGCCGGTGCCCGCAGCGCAGGTAAAGCCGTCGATGCGGCCGTCCATCTGCTCCCAGATTTCCTCGGCGGTACCAAAGATGTGCGATTTGCGGTTGGCGATATTGTCGAACTGGTTGGCCCAGATCGCATTGTCGGTTTCCTCGGCAATGCGGCGCGAGGTGTGGACGAAATGGCCGGGATTGGCGAAGGGAGCGGGCGGCACGAGCACCAGTTCGGCGCCGAGCGCGCGGATCGTCGCCATTTTCTCGGCGCTCTGATTGTCGGGCATGACGATGATCGTCTTGTAGCCAAGCGCATTCCCGACGAGCGCAAGACCGATGCCGGTATTGCCCGCCGTCCCCTCAACGATCGTACCGCCTGGCTTCAGGCTGCCGTTCGCCTCGGCGTCGCGGACGATATAGAGCGCGGCGCGATCTTTCACCGATCCGCCGGGGTTGGCATATTCGCACTTGCCCCAGATTTCGCAGCCGGTGGCTTCGCTCGGCCCCTTGAGCAGCACCAGCGGCGTGTTGCCGATGAGGTCGAGGCTGTTTGCAGCAATAGTCATGGCGCTGATTTAGGGCGGCGTTCACGGCGCCGCAAGACAGCTTCGCTTGGCTGGTCGATGATCGGCGTTTGTCGACCAACGGCGCCTGACGTCCGACCAACGACGTGCGGAGCGATGGCGCGGGCTTGTCATTGTAACAGTATATCATTACTGGAGCCGCTCAGGTCGTCCCCAACGAACAGGATTCTCCCCTCATGCGTTTGCTTTGCTCCGCCGGTTTCACTTTTGCCCTATTCCTTGCCGCCCCCGCATTTGCGCAGGACAGCGCCGGAGCAAGCAGCGACGACGATGTGCACGCCAGCGGACCGATCGTCGTCACCGCGCCCTATGTGCGCAGCCTCGATATCCTCGGCAATGTGTCGGTTCTCGAAGGTGACGAGCTGGCGCGCGACATTCGCGGGCAGATCGGCGACACGCTGACGCGCCAGCCGGGCGTATCGGCCACGAGCTTCTCCCCCGGCGCATCGCGCCCAGTCCTCCGCGGTTTTTCGGGCGAGCGCGTGCGCATCCTGACCGACGGCATCGGATCGATCGACGCGTCGAACACCTCCGCCGACCATGCGGTGACGATCGACCCGCTGACTGTCGAGCGCGTCGAAATTCTCCGTGGCCCTGCAGTGCTGCTGTTCGGCAGCCAGGCGATCGGCGGCGCGGTCAACCTGTTCGACCGCCGCATTCCGCGCAAGGTGCCCACCGACCATGTTCATGTCGACGCGATCGGCGGCTATGCAACCGCCGCCAAAGACCGCAATATCGGCAGCTCGATCGATGTCGCGCTGAGCCCGCAGATCGTCGCCCATCTGGACGGCAGCTGGCGCAAGACGGGCGACACCCGCAGCGGCGGCTTTGTCTATGCCCCCGATATTCGCGGCGACCTGCTCCACCTTGCCGAACATGCAGTCGAGGACGGGCATCCGGACGAAGCAGCCGAACTGACCGCACAAGCGGGCAAGCGCGGCAAGATCGACAACACGCAAAGCGAGACCTGGACCGCCGGTGGCGGCCTGTCGCTGATCAACGACGGCGGCCAGCTCGGCATTTCGATCGGCTATTTCGACACCAATTATGGCGTGCCCGACCGCCCGAACACCGCGCATGACCATGGCGGTGAAGAAGAGGGCGGCCATGATCATGGCGAAGGCCCCGTCACCATCGGCATGAAACAGTGGCGCGCCGACGTGCGCGGCGAAGTCGAGCTGGGCGACGGCTTCTTCGACAAGCTGCGCATCCGCGCGGGCTTTGCCGATTACAAGCACACCGAGTTCGAAGGCGACGAGGTCGGCACCGTGTTCACCAATCAGGGCGTCGAAGGCCGGATCGAGCTGGCGCAGAACGACCGCGGCGGCTGGCGTGGCGCGAGCGGCGTGCAATATAGCCACCGCGACTTTAATGCGGTGGGTGCCGAGGCGTTCGTACCGCGGAACCTGACCGACCAGTTCGCGCTCTTCACGCTACAGGAATATACGGCAGGTCCGCTGGGCCTCGAAGCCGCAGCGCGCTATGAAAAGACCAGCGTGCGCGCGCAGACGGTCGGCTTCGACCGCAGTTTCGACAGCTTCTCGGGCGCGCTCGGTGCGAGCTATGACATATTCGAAGGCGCGAAATTCGGCGTCTCGGTATCGCGCGCGGTCCGCGCGCCATCGGCCGAGGAATTGCTGTCGAACGGTCCGCACATCGCGACGCAAAGCTTCGAGCTGGGCGACCCGAATTTGAAGCGTGAGTCGAACTGGGGCGCCGAGGCTTCGTTCAAGCTCAAGACCGACGCCTTCAACTTCAGCTTGACCGGTTATTCGAACTGGTTCGACAATTTCGTCTATTCGGCGGCGACCGGCGCGGAAGTCGATGAATTGCCTGTCTTCCAGTATTTTCAGCGCGACGCCCGCGTCTGGGGCTTCGAGGCCGAGGCAAGCGCGCGGCTGGCACAGATCGGCGGGTTCAACATCGTTGGCGATGTGACCGCCGACATGACACGCGCAAAGATCAAAAATGCGGGCCTCGACCGCAACGTCCCGCGCATCCCCCCGCTGCGCGTGCTGGGCGGGCTAGAGGCGCAGGGCGAACGTATCGACGCCCGCGCCGAGGTCGAATGGACCGACGACCAGACGCGCACCGCGCAGTTCGAGACGCCGACCAAGGGCTTCACCCTCGTCAACGCCTCGATCAGCTGGCGCCCGCTTCCCGATACGAAGAATCTGACACTCAGCCTGTCGGCGAACAACATCTTCGACGTCGAAGCGCGCCGCCATGCCAGCTTTACCAAGGATTATGTGCCGCTGGCAGGCCGCGACTTCCGCCTCACGGCCCGGGCGAGTTTCTGATCCCTCCCGCGGGCCGGGTCCGGTTGAACCGGATCCGGCCCGATCCGGGATCAGAAGGGGAGCAGCTTGCGCTTGTTCCAGTAGATCGAGGTCGCTGCCGCATAGGCCCCGACTTTTTCCCAGACGGCGCTGTCGACCTTTTCGATGTCCACGCCGCTTTCGATATAGGCCTGGACGATCGTCATGATCTGATCCTCGGTCATATCGCCCGACAAGTCCGGGTTCGCGCCATCGGGACCGAAGTCGAGCGCCTTGTCGACCACCGCCGTCGACAGGTTGAGCTTCGAAATATCGCCGATCAGCCATTCGCGAGAAATGCGCGCAAGGCTGTAGTCGAAATATGGGCCCTTTTGTTCCGGGGTAATGCCGTGGCGCGTGACGCAATCGTCGGTAATCGCCCCGAGCTGCTTGAACAGGGCTTCGCGCCCGGCTTCGTCGCCACCGCCCGCCATCGAGGTGCCGATCGATTCCTTCATCCCCTGCGGCACCGAGGTCACGACACAATCGAACTTCGCACCTTCCTGGGCCGAAACGGCGCCCGGCAGCATTGCCAATGCAAGCGCGAAACCCGCCATCAAATCCTTATGCATCCACGAAGCCCTCCACCGTCGTAACGCAACCCCTCAGGACAGCATGGCCATCCCGCCGTTCACATGCAACGTCTGCCCGGTGACATATCCGGCTTCCTTCGACGCAAGATAGACGACCGCCGCGGCGATATCGCTCCCCTCGCCCATCCGGCCGGCGGGGATGCGCTGGTTCAGCGCTTCCTTCTGCGCGTCGGGCAGATCGTCGGTCATCGCGGTCGCGATGAAGCCGGGTGCGACGCAGTTTGCGGTCACGCCGCGGCTTGCGAGTTCCTGCGCCAGTGCCTTGGTCATGCCCGTCACGCCCGCCTTCGACGCGGCATAATTGGCCTGCCCCGGATTGCCCGTGGCGCCGACGACGCTGGTGATCGAGATGATGCGCCCGAAGCGCGCCTTCATCATCGGCTTGGCGGCGGCGCGCGCGAGGCGGAAATTGGCCTCGAGGTTGATGCGGATCACGTCCATCCACTCGTCGTCTTTCATGCGCATGATCAGATTGTCGCGCGTGACGCCGGCATTGTTGACGAGGATGTCGAGCTTGCCAAGCGCCTCGACCGCCGATGGCACAAGTGCATCGACTGCGGCGCCGTCGCCGAGGTTGCACGGCAGCGCGACATGGTCGCCGCCGAGGCTGTCGCGAAAAGCACCCAGCTTTTCCGCGTTGGAACCCGAGACCGCAAGCCGCGCGCCCTGCGCCGCGAGCGCCTGCGCGATGGCCGAGCCGATACCGCCCGAAGCGCCGGTGACGAGGGCAGTCATGCCGGTGAGATCGAACATGTTATTCTCCCGAAATCTGGATTTAGAGCGTCTTGAGCACGGCTTCGATGTCGTCCATCGAAATCACGCTGGTCGTTTCGACTTCGCCCGCGGCGCTGCGCTTGACCATCGGCGAGAGGACCTTGCCGCCAAATTCGACGAAATGCGTGACACCAATGGCTTCCATCGCGGCAACGCTTTCGCGCCAGCGAACGCGGCCGGTTACCTGCTGGACAAGGAGATCGCGGATCGTGTCGGCGTCGCTGACCGGACCCGCAGTCACGTTGGCGACGACCGGGACAAGCGGCGCCTTTGGCGGGTTTGCGCCAAGCGCCTCGGCCATCACATCGGCGGCGGGCTGCATCAACGGGCAATGGAAGGGCGCCGACACCGGCAGCAGAAGGCCGCGCTTGATGCCGAAATCCTTGACCAGTGCAACCGCGCGCTCGATCGCGCCCGTGTGGCCCGAAATCACGACTTGCGACGGGTCGTTGTCGTTGGCGACGGTGCAGACTTCGCCCTCGGCCGCCGCGTCGGCGAGCTTCTGGGCCGATTCGATGTCGGCGCCGATCAGTGCGGCCATCGCGCCGATCCCGACGGGCACCGCCGCCTGCATCGCCTGCCCGCGCGTCTTGAGCAGCCGCGCAGTGGTCGCGAGGTCGAACGCCCCCGCCGCGAAGAGCGCGCTATATTCGCCGAGGCTGTGGCCCGCGACATAGTCGGCCTTAGCCGACAGCGTCACGCCGCCTTCGCGTTCGAGCACGCGCAGAGTCGCGATCGCGTTCGCCATGATCGCGGGCTGGGCGTTCTCGGTGAGCATCAGCTCTTCCGCGGGGCCTTCGCTCATCAGCTGGAACAGTTTCTGGCCGAGCGCGTCGTCGACCTCCTGAAACACTTCGCGTGCGACGGGCGATGCGTCGGAAAGCGCCTTGCCCATGCCGACCGCCTGGCTGCCCTGACCCGGAAAGATGAATGCGCGCATATTGCGTCCCCTGATGTGTTTTAGCGTATGTTCTGGAATGCGCCCGCGCCTATTCCTTCACCCCGCGCGATGCAAGCCGAAGGGCACGACCTTGTTCGCCGCGTCGTGGCCGATGTCCGCCCGGCCGAGCCAGGGGATGCCCGCACGCGCGCACCAGCTCTGCGCGATTTCTTCGGCTTCCATGCCGAACGGACGGTCGTTTTCACGGATGTCGCTGACGCGCCCGAGCCGCAAGCCCGCGAGGCCGCGCGGGCCCAGATAGGTGGCGACATGAAAGAAAGCGCGGTCGAAAGCGTAGAGATATTCGCTGACCTCCTCGACCAGCAGGATATGGCCCGAAAGGTCGGGTTCGAGCGGGGTGCCTAGCAGCATCGACAGCGTCATCAGGTTGAACGCAGCATGGCGCGCACCATGCTGCAAGCCCGGCTCGCAGGCCCCCGGGTCGCGCGCGACAAGCCAGTCGAGCGCGCGGAGCACCGCGGCGTCGCCGTCGTCGCGGCGGATATCGGCGACCATCGGGCCATGCGCGACATGGTCGAAGCCCTCGCGATAGAGCGCACCCAGCAGATTGCCCTGATCCGAATAGCCGAGAAACGCCTTGTGCCGCGCGGCGTCGGTCATCGCTGCGACCGCGTCCTCGGCGATCCGGCACGCGCCATAACCCCCGCGCGCAAACCAGACCGCGTCGATGTCGGGACGGTTCGCCATTTCGACGAGCGCAGCGAAGCGGTGCCCGTCCTCGCCCGCAAAATGGCCGTGGACGGCAAAGCATTGCGGGTCGAAGTCGAGTTCGACGTCGGGGTAGCCGAGGCTTGCGAGCGCACGAACGGCTTCCGCGTCGTCGGGCAGGATCGGGGTCGACGGGGCAACAATGCCGATACGCATGGACTGGCTGATTCCTCGATCCACTCGACACGAGCGGTTATTGCGGCGGGTGCGGTTGCAAACCCTTCATCAAAGCCATATCGCGCCGCGATGGCCGAAAACAAATCCTATTTCTTCTGCGGCATCGGCGGGTCGGGCATGTTACCGCTCGCGATGATCGTCGCGGCACGCGGCGGCGTGGTTTCGGGATCGGATCGGAGCCGCGACCAAGGCCGGACTCCGGAAAAATTCACCTGGCTCGCAAGCCAGGGCATCGCCTTTTATCCGCAAGACGGCAGCGGCCCGAAAGCCGGCCAGATCCTCGTCGCCTCGGCGGCGATCGAGGACAGCGTTCCCGATATTGCGGCCGCCAATGCGCTCGGCCTCCCGCGCATGACGCGCGCCGACCTCAATGCGGCCCTGTTCAATGCCGCCGAAAGCGCGATCGGCGTCGGCGGGACGAGCGGCAAGTCGACCGTCACCGGGATGATCGGCTGGATCCTCGAAAGCGCGGGACGCAAGCCGACGGTGATGAACGGTGCGGTGATGCGCAATTTCGCGAGCGCGGACAGGCCCTTTGCCAGCGCGCTGGTCGGCGACGCCGAAACCTATGTCAGCGAGGTCGACGAAAGCGACGGGTCAATCGCGCTTTACGAGCCCGATGTTGCGGTCGTCACGAACATCAGCCTCGACCACAAAAGCCTCGCCGAACTACACCAGCTATTCGGCGACTTTACGGCCAAGGCGCGCATTGCGGTGGTCAACGCCGACGACCCGGAATCTGCCGCGCTGTTCAACGCCGACAACAATCTGCGTTTCGGTTTTGGCGAGGGAGCCACGGTGCGCGGCAGCGATTTCGAGGCGCTGCCCGACGGCTGCCGCTTTGCCGTGAGCTTCGCCGCCGACCGGCACGAGGTCCGGTTGCGGATGCCGGGCCGCCACAATGCCGCAAACGCACTGGCCGCGATCGCCGCAGCGCGGGCGGTCAACATACCGGTTGCCCAGTCCGTCGCCGCCCTCGCCGACTTTACCGGCCTCGCGCGCCGCTACGAAGTGCTGGGCCAGGCCGGCGGCGTCACCATTGTCGACGATTTCGCGCATAACCCCGACAAGGTCGCCGCAACGCTCGCCGCGGTGGCCGAACTTCCCGGCCGCGCTTTGCTCTTCTTTCAGCCGCACGGCTATGGCCCGCTCCGCCAGATGGGCAAGGAACTTGCCGCCAGCTTCGCGGCCGGCATGCGCGCTGATGACAAACTCTATGTTTGCGACCCCGTCTATTTCGGCGGCACCGTCGATCGCAGCATCGGCAGCGAGACGCTGGTCGCCGATATCCTCGCCGGGGGCGCCGATGCGGTTCACCTCACGACCCGCGCGGCGTGCGGCGCGGCGATGCTCGACGAAGCCAGGGCTGGCGACCGCATCCTCATCCTCGGCGCGCGCGACGACACGCTGACCGAATTCGGGCGCGAACTGTTGGAAAAGCTGACCGTCCGCGCTTGATTTCTCCCCGCGAATCTGTATAGGCCGCCGCTTCGGGGCGAGGCTCGCATGCCATCGCCCCGTTTGCTTTGCATAGTTGGCCAAGCAGAGACGACAGCCGGAGGGGTTTCGCGATTGGCGCGGAACCAGCGATCGGCCAAATCGAAGGAAGCGCACCATGCCGTTTTACGAGCATGTTTTTATTGCGCGTCAGGACCTGAGCCAGGCTCAGGTCGACGCGCTGGCGGAAACCGTCACCAACGTCATCGGCGAATTCAAGGGCACGGTTCACAAGACCGAGACTTGGGGCCTGAAGCAGCTCGCTTACAAGATCCAGAAGAACCGCAAGGGTCATTATGTGATGTTGTCGGCTGAAGTCGCAGGCGAAGCCATCGCAGAGATCGAGCGTCAGGCTGCGATCAACGAAGATATCATCCGCTGGCTCACCATCAAGGTCGACGAACTCGAAAAGGGTCCGTCGGTGATGATGCGCAAGCAGGAACGTCGTGGCGGCCGCGGCCGTGACCGCGACGGCGAAGAATAAGGAACAGCACCATGGCACGACCCTTTTTCCGCCGCCGCAAGACCTGCCCCTTCAGCCAGAAGGACGCACCGGTCATCGATTATAAGGACGTCCGTCTGCTCCAGGGTTACCTGTCGGAGCGCGGCAAGATCGTCCCGTCGCGGATCACCGCGGTGTCCACCAAGAAGCAGCGTGAGCTGGCGAAAGCGATCAAGCGCTCGCGCCACATCGGCCTGCTCCCCTACATTGTGAAGTAAGGAGGGCTGGTCCGATGGAAATCATCCTGCTCGAACGTATCGAGAAACTCGGCGGCATCGGCGATGTCGTCAACGTCAAGAACGGCTTTGCCCGCAACTATTTGCTGCCCAACAACAAGGCGTTGCGCGCAAACGACGCGAACCGCAAGCTGTTCGAAGCGAACCGCGGCAAGATCGAGGCCGATAACGCCGAACGTCGCACCGACGCAGAAGGTCGCGCCAGCGGCATCAACGGCAAGCAGATCGTCCTGATCCGTCAGGCGTCGAACACCGGCCAGCTTTACGGCTCGGTTTCGGTCCGTGACATCGTCGACGCCCTTGCCGAAGACGGCATCGAAGGCATCGGCAAGTCGATGATCGAACTGGAACGCCCGATCAAGTCGCTCGGCCTGGTCGACGTCAAGGTCAAGCTGCACCCTGAAGTCGTCGTGACCGTCGGCGTCAACGTCGCACGTTCGCCCGACGAAGCCGAAATGCAGAAGCAGGGCATCGACGTTATCGCGGCGATGTTCGAGGAAGAACAGGCCGAGGCAGTCGCCACCGCTCTGGAACCCGACAGCGAAGACGAGTTCGAAGACGCGACGCCGCCTTCGGAACTGGCTGCCGAAGCTGCTGCGGACGAGGAAGAAGAGGCCTAAGCCCCTTCCTTCTTGCAAGAGACAGAAAAGGCTCCGGAGCGCCATGCTCCGGAGCCTTTTTCTATTGCTTTCAGTCGCAATCCGACAGCCGCCCCGGGGGTAGGAAGCGAACGGCGAACTGCCCCACTTCGTCATCCCGGACTTGATCCGGGATCCATCGCTGCGCCGTCGTCGTGGATCCCGGATCAAGTCCGGGATGACGATGAAAGGAAAGTCAGCTTCCGGTCGCTACCGTCGCCCTCAATAGCCCATCAGACTCAGCACTTCCTTGCGGCTGCGCTGATCGTCGAGAAAGCAGCCCAGAAGGCGGCTCGTTACCATGCCGACGCCGGGCGTACGTACCCCGCGTCCGGTCATGCAGCCGTGCTGGGCATCGATAACCACCGCGACACCATGCGGGTGAAGATTGTCCCAGATACAGCGTGCAACATCCGCCGTCAGCCGTTCCTGCACCTGCAGCCGCCGTGCAAAACCGTTGAGCACGCGGGCAAGCTTGGAGATGCCGACAACGCGGTCGCGCGGCAGGTAAGCGATCGACGCCTTGCCCGTGATCGGTGCCATATGATGCTCGCAGTGCGACTGGAACGGAATATCGCGCAACAGGACGATCTCGTCATAACCGCCGACTTCTTCAAATGTGCGCGACAGGTGAAGCGCCGGATCGTCGGCATAACCCGAACAATATTCTTTCCACGCGCGTGCAACACGACGCGGCGTATCGAGCAGCCCTTCGCGCGCCGGATCGTCGCCCGCCCATTCGATCAGCGTCCGCACTGCGTCCGCGACATGGTCCGGCACCAATATTTTGCCGTCCGGTCCCAACTCGACTTTGTCGCTCATCGCTCCGCTTTCACTGTTGCCATCATGTCGCACATTTCCACGTCAATGCGCCGATTAGCAAGGCCCGGACAAGAAGAATTTATGCCCCCCAATGAAGTTTACGTTGCGGAAACTAGGCTTTTTGCACGTTCGGAGAGGCGCGGTTTCGCGTCCTTTTTTGGGCCAAACAAGTGGCTTGACGCTTCCGTCAACTCGGCGCACCCTTACGCCATACAGAACTCGCTTGAGCGGGTCGTATTCCGGAGAGGCCGGCGTTTTCCCCGACGCCGGTGGGAGAGGACGATGACCAGCACAGCTGGCAAGTGGGATACACGAGGGCACATGGCCGCTTTGGCCCGGTGCCCTTTGCCATGTCTGGTCGTTTCCCCTCCCCTAACCACAATTTGATGTTGGGCGGCCCCGCACCTGCGGGATCGAAAAAGGGAGGCTATAAATGAAGTTCAAGGCACTGATCGGAACCTCGATCCTTGCAATGTCGGTGGCGACGCCGGCTTATGCACAGGGTGCGGCGGATGAAGTGGAACGCGATGCGTTCGGCGGCGAAATCGTCGTCACCGCACAGCGTCAGTCGGAACGTCTGCAGGATGTGCCGATCGCAGTGAGCGCCTTTTCGACCGAAGCGCTCGAAGCACAGCAGATCAAGACCCCGTCCGATCTTCAACTGACGCTGCCGAACGTCACCTTTACCAAGACCAACTTCACCGGGGCGAGCTTTACGATCCGCGGCATCGGCGACCTTTGCGTCGGCACGACCTGCGACAGCGCGACCGCAATTCACCTCAACGGCGACCCGCTGTTTTCGACCCGTTTGTTCGAAACCGAATTTTTCGATCTCGAACGCGTCGAAGTGCTGCGCGGACCACAGGGTACATTGTTCGGCCGCAACGCGACATCGGGCGTGGTCAACGTCATCACCGCCAAGCCGAAACTCGGGCAGTTCGAGGCCGCGGCCGAAGCCGAATATGGCAATTATGAATCGATGAAGGGCAAGGCGATGGTGAATATTCCCATCGGCGACACCATGGCCCTTCGCGTCGCCGGCATCTATCTGAACCGCGACGGCTATACCAAGAACAGCTTCCTCAACACCCGCATCGACGACCGCGATCTCTATTCGGTCCGCGGCTCGCTGCGCTGGGAACCCTCGCCCGACACCACGATCGACCTGATGGCGTCCTATTTCCACGAGAAAGACAAGCGCACGCGCATCCAGAAACAGCTTTGCCAGCGCGACCCGACCGGCATTCTGGGTTGCCTGAACAGCCGCCTCGACAATTCGCCGTTCAACGGCAATGCGACCTTCACCGCGGCGCTGACCTCCCGCGAATTCCTGGCAATCCGCGGCATTCCGCAGGCGTTCGCGCTGGGTAGCCTTTACGGTCCCGACGTCTATGCCAACACGACGATCCCGTCGGATCCGCGCGAAGTGAGAACGGCCTATACGCCGGAATATTTCACCAGCGAACTGACGTTGCAGGGCCAGATCGAACATAATTTCGGCCCCGTTTCGCTGCAGGTGTCCGGCCAGTATCAAAAGGTCAAACTGGACGCGTCGCAGGATTACAACAGCAACATCGGCAATCGGGCGCTCTATGCGGGCGGCCTTGCGACGTTGCAGGCGGCAGCAAACGGTGCCCTGGGTGCCGCGTTCACTCCTTATTTCCGACCCGTTGCCGCAGCGATCATCCCCAATGGTCCGACCGGGCAGCTTTGCACATCGCTGGCCGAAGAAACCGGATATGGCAGCTTCGGCGGCAACAAGATTTGTAGCGATCAGTCGCTGCAGTTCGACCGGTCGAACCAGTATAACAGCAGCTGGTCGGTCGAAGGCATATTGTCGAGCGACCTCGACGGACCCTTCAACTTCCTGGTCGGCGGCATCTATGCCGATTACCACCTGACCGAGAACAGCTATTATGTGAACGCCTTCCCGATCGACTATCTGGCCGGGGTACTGGGTGCGTTCACAGCGGCAACCAACCCGCCCGCAGCGGGCGGTCCGCGCCCCCCGTCGTTCCTTGCCACCCCGTTCTTCCGCAACAACACCGACGATCTGAAGATCACGTCATACGGCTTATTCGGTGAGGCCTATTTCGAATTCAGCGATCGGCTCAAGCTGACCGCGGGCCTGCGCTATAACAATGACAAGAAGACTGTCGTGGCGCGGTCCACCCTGGCCGCCTTCCTTGCGCCTCATGGCGGAACCGGGACGGTATTCGATTCGCCGTTTGTCACCTCGTTCGACGCTGATCCGGGTACACCCGGCAACCAGCTATTCCAGGAGCGTACGGTCAAATTCAACAAGTTGACTGGCCGCGCGGTGCTCGACTTCAAGGTCACCGACGACAATCTGCTCTATGCCTCTTACTCACGCGGCTATAAATCGGGCGGCATCAACCCGCCGCTGCAGCCGATTTTCGCGGTGGCTGAATCGTTCAAACCCGAACAAGTCGATGCCTTTGAAATCGGCTCGAAGAACAGCTTCGGCAACGGGGCGCTCCAGCTGAACCTGACGGCCTTTTACTATAAGTACAAGAATCTGCAGCTCAGCAAGATCGTCGCCCGCACCGCGGTCAACGACAATGTCAGCGCCAATATCTATGGCTTCGAGGCTGAAGCCATTGTGCGGCCCGATCCCGACGTCGTGGTCAACCTTGGCTTCAGCTACCTGCACAGCAAGGTCTCTGAAGATAAATTTACCAGCAATCCGCGCGACTTTGGTGGCGGCCGCAGCGACGCGGTGATCATCAAGGACATCACCAACGCAGCCAACTGCGCTGTCGGTTCGCGGACGGGTAATACGGCAGGGGTCAACGCCTTTGTGAACGGTGTTCAGACGCTGATTAACAACGGCATCGTACCGGGTGTTCAGGGTGGCGCCGGGCTGCGACCGACGACGTCGTTCCCGGCCGATGGTGGCATCGCTTCGACGGGCGCCTTCAGCATCTGTTCGGTCATGGAAGCCGCCGCGGCGGGTGCCTTTGCCAACCTGCCCGCTCCCGTCAACGGCTTGTCGGTCAATCCTGCCGCGCTCGGCGGGGTCGAATATTTCTCCGCCGGCATTCCGGTCAACATCAAGGGCAACCAGTTGCCACAGGCGCCGAACTACAAGTTCAGCGCGGGCGTGCAATATACGGCACGAATGGGCGAGATGTCGCTCGTCCCGCGTGTCGACCTGGCCTACACGGGCGAAAGCTATGGCAGCATCTTTAACGGCAACGTCAACAAGATCCCGGGTTATGCGCAGGTCAATGCCCAGATGCAGCTGAACGGCCCCGACGAAAAATGGTATGTCCGCGGGTTCATCCAGAACCTGTTCGACGCCAACAGCGTCACGGGTCAGTATATCACCGACCAGTCGTCGGGGAATTACACCAACATCTTCACCCTCGAACCGCGGCGCTATGGCATCGCGGCGGGCGTGAAGTTCTAAACCAACGGCGGCAATGCCAAGAGAAAACCCCGGCCTCTCGATCGAGAGGCCGGGGTTTCTTTTTGCCTGCTGCATGGCGCCGCCGACGCAGATAAAATAAGGGCCGGACCATCATCGGATGGCCCGGCCCTTTGATCAAATCATCGGATCTTGCCCGAAAATCAGAATCTGGCGCGCAGCTTCACGCCGTAGAGCCGCGGCGGCGACGGATATACCGCAAAGCTCGCACTCTGTTCGGGGATCGGGAACGAGGTCACATTATAATATTTGTTGAAAAGATTTTCGACGTAGAATTCAACCGCGTAGTTTTGATCGGGCCCGAAATTGACGCCCGCCCGCGCATTGACGATCGTGTAGCCGTCATTGGTGGTGAACGGGACGCCGACCGGATCGTTGATCGTATTGGAGTCGCTGTTGCTCCGCCAATCGAGGTGAAGCAGGCCGCCGACATTGCTGCTGATCTGCGGGGTCCAGGTCACCGCACCGGTGACCACATGCTTCGGCGAATTGGTAAGCGGCAGACGGTTGTCCTCGCCGGCTGCCGGGTCCTTCACTTTGGTATCCACATAGGAATAACCGAGCGTGATGGAGAGATCGGAGACCGGACGAATGACCGATTCCAGCTCGACGCCCTGCGCCACAACCTTGTCGAAATTCTGGACGACGAAGTTGTTCCCCATGAAGGTCAGATTCTGATAACCGCTGAGCTCGGTGTAGAAAAGGTTGGCGTTGAACTGGAACGCCGAACTGAAATTGGTTTTCACACCGACTTCATAGGAATCGACATCCTCGTTGCCGAATTCGAGATCCGAAACCTGCGCACCATTGCCGCCCAGGAATCGGGTGTCGAACGAACCGCGATCGAGATTATAGCCGCCCGATTTATAACCGCGGTCATAACCGCCATAGACCATGACCCGGTCGTCCAGCTTGATCGACAGCTTCGCCGTGCCTGTCAGCTTGCTCTCGCTGCGCTTGCCCCGATAGATTCCGTTGAATTCGGGATTGACCACGGGGTTGCAGACCAGGTTGGTAATGGCGTTGCCAAGGCCTGACGGCAGGCCCTGCAATGCCTGACGATAGAGGCCGTATCGGGCGCTCTGCAACGTCGAGCAGGAAGGCAGGTTGGACTGCATATCGGCGTTCAGCTTCTTGGATTCGTGATTGTAGCGCAAACCCACGGTCAGCGAGACATTGTCACTGAACTTGATGATGTTGTGCGTGAACAGTGCAAAGGCTTCGGTGTTGACGCGGTAGCTGTCACCGATCTGGCCTTGCCCGGCCAGCGGAGCCGTCAGCGGGGTGAGGAAGGTGTCGAGCACCCCAGCCTGCGCCGCGGCAGCCGCCAGTTGCGGATTGGACGCAAGCAGCACCTGACCCACCAGCGGCGTGTTCGGCCTGGACCCGAAAACCTGGAATCCCGTGGGCCCGGGCACGGCTGCATCGGTCAGAGCATTGATAAACTGGTCCACATATTGCGCACCCTGCGTGCCGAAGCGGGTCCGTTCGGTGTATTTCAGCTTTTCATTGAGGTAAAAGCCACCGATCAGCCAGTCGAGATGATCGTCGAATGCGGTCCCCTTGAGGCGAAGCTCCTGCGTGAAATCACGCATGTTGATCGGCATATTTTCACGGTAGGCGCGGTCAACTCCGGAGAAATCGACATCCATGCCGCGGAGCGCCTTCCAGTCGCGCCATGCGGTGATCGAGGTCAGTTCCACGCCGCCAAGGTCCCAATCGAGCTGGCCAGACACGCCCCATTCGCGCATCTTTTCGGTCAGGTCGCGATTGGGCGAATAAGCGACCTCGCGCTTCTTGGGGTCGAAAGGCGTCACGATGCCGGTCAGGCCATTGGCGGCCGCCAGCCCCTGAATGACCGCGCTCGCGGCAAAGGCCGGCGTGCCCGGCTGGGCAAAGCCCGAGTTGGTGTTCAGCGCGCCGCAGCATTGTTCGTTGGTTTTGGCATAGTCGGCGATCAGGCGAAACGAGACGTCTTCGCTTTCGAACAATGCCTGTCCGCGCACCGACCAGCGATCGAGATCGTTGAAGCGACGATCGCTGTTCACATCCTTGATATAGCCGTCACGCTTGTGATAGCCGCCGTCGAGACGCAGGGCGACCTTGTCGGAAACCGGTCCCGTAACACCCGCTTTCAGCTCGATCTCGTCCAGATTGCCATAGCTCGCCTCGGCATAGCCGCCGAACTCGAAGCCGGGCTTCTGGGTGATGATGTTCAGGGCACCCGCCGATGTATTGCGACCGAACAATGTTCCCTGCGGTCCGCGCAGAACCTCTACGCGCTCGATCGGCGGCAAATCGGCAAGAGCGAGACCCGCACGCGCACGGAAAACGCCATCGACAAACACGCCGACCGACGGTTCGAAGCCGGGGTTGTCGCCCGCCGTGCCGATACCGCGGATGCGAAGCACCACGCCGCTGGCCGACGATTGGCCGGTCGTCGCCTGGAAGCTCGGCGCGATCTGGCGAAGCCCGCGAATGTCGCTGATTCCCGAGTTTTCCAACTGCTCCGAGCCGACCACATTGACCGCGATCGGAATATCCTGCGAGCGCTGTGCGCGACCCGTCGCGGTGACGATGATGTCGTTGCCATAATCGGTGACGTCGGTCGCGACCGACGTGTCGTCGGCGGGAGCGGTATCCTGAGCAAAAGCGGTAACGGGGGTGGTGCCGGCGCACAGCATGGTGGCGCCCAACAGGATGTTGCGCAAAGTCATGACGATGTCTCTCTCTCCAAAACCGGTGAAAAGCGCGGCCCATGGCCAAAGAGGGAGATGCCCCACCGGAACGTACTGCTGTAATATCGCTGCCCACCGCGTCAACGTGGAGCACATCAAGAGGGCC
Organism: Sphingopyxis sp. GW821-FHT10B01; assembly: GCF_059415685.1. Lineage (NCBI taxonomy): Bacteria > Pseudomonadati > Pseudomonadota > Alphaproteobacteria > Sphingomonadales > Sphingopyxidaceae > Sphingopyxis > Sphingopyxis sp. GW821-FHT10B01. The sequence continues at coordinate 358,598 of NZ_JBWKNS010000001.1, forward strand.
GATTTTCCCGCGATTAGTGACTAAAAAGCAACAGTTTACTCTACGGAAGACGCAACTTCCATCGCTTCAGGCTTCCATTTGTCCGCCGCATGCGGCCGGGCCATCGCATGGAGCGAGCCTCGAAACGAGGGACTTCGCTCAGCCAGGAAGTTCGCTCAGCCAGGAAGGCGGTCCGGCATATAGGGCTTCGGCATTTGGTCATAGACGAGGCGAAAGCCGACATTGCTCGTCCCCATCCCCGGATCGCGCCCCTGCCGCGACGCGGGACGGTAGCGCTGGCAATAATTGGGAGCACATAAATAGCTGCCCCCCTTTACCGTACGCGACGGCATGCCCGGATTCAGCGGGTCATAGGCGCTGTTCTCGTCTGGACCTTTGGGATTGTCCTTGTCGCCGGGATTGTGGCCGGGCTTGAAGAAGTCGCTGGTCACTTCCCAGACATTGCCAACCATATCGTAAAGGCCGTTGGCGTTCGGCTTGTAGCAGCCCACCGGCGACACGCCCTTGAAGCCGTCGGTTTCGGCATTGTAGTTCGGGAAGGCGCCCTGCCAGCTGTTCGCTTCTGCAGGCTGGACATTCTTCGACCGCTTGCCCGCGCTCGCCGCATATTCCCATTCGGCCTCGGTCGGGATGCGCCCGCCCGCCCATTTGGCATAAGCGGCCATATCGTCCCAGGCGAGGTGGACGACGGGTTCGTTCGCGACCTGATCGGGACCGGTCGGGCCATAGGGCTTTTTCCAGTTGGCGCCGGGGACATATTTCCACCAGTCGGAATAATTGTTCGACGGGAAATCGGGCGGCGTGAACACCGCCGATCCGGCCTTGAGCATATCGGGCGGAATCCGGTCGATGGGCACCTGAAACTGCTTCGGATCGACCGGTTTTTCGGCAACCGTCACATAATTGGTGGCTTTGACGAACCCGGCGAACTGACGGTTGGTGACCTCGTGCGGGTCGATCCAGAAACCGGCGACCGTCGTCGGCCGAACCGGCCCCTCTTCGGCATAGACATCGTCCTCGCCCATCGCGAACGTGCCGCCGGCGAGTTTTAGGGGGGTGTCGGCAAGCGGCGGGCATTGGCGTGGCGTCGCAGCGGCAACCGGCCTATCCTTGGGCGCATTGCCCTCGCTGCATGCCGCAACACCTGCCAGCAACGCCGCACCCAATATGGGAAACAGGATCGAACGGGTCATCATCTTCTCCACGTGAACCGGCCGACCGCCCGTTCAGCGAACATGGCTGAACGCCGCGGGCCGCCCGGTCAATGGGCAAGTCGCGGCCGGCGTCCGCCCGGTCCACACGCGGAGATGAACCGCGTTGGGCGCCGGCCTTCCTGCGGCCCCTTCACGGCAAGACGCAAGGCTCCTATGGCGGGACAGCACAAGGACCGACGCTCATCGACCGAGCCCGGGCCTTGCGGCACCGCCCATTCTTCCTGACAGGATTTGCCGATGTCGTGGCCAGCAGGTACGCGCGCACTTGTTCTTCTCAATACGAAAGCCCGGCAGGGTCAGGACGCGCTGCAACCCGTGCGGGACCGGCTCGAAGCCGGCGGTCTCAAAGTGACCGTCGAGCCGTTCGAAAATCTTCCCGAGATCGCGCGCGACGTTGCAAGGCTGCACCGCGAAGCCGATCTGGTCGTGGTCTGCAGCGGGGACGGTTCGATTTCCTCGGCGGCGCCAGCTGTCGTCGAGAGCGGGCTGCCGCTCGGCATCATACCGGCCGGCACAGCCAACGACCTCGCACGAACGCTTTCGATCCCGCTCGACTTTGGAGCGGCGGCCGATGTCATCGCAGACGGCCACCGGCGGCTGATCGACGTTGGCACGGTCAACGGACACGCCTTCTTCAATGTCGCGAGCATAGGACTCAGCAGCGAGCTCGCGCAGAAACTCGATCCGGCGATCAAGAAACGTTTCGGCCGGCTCGGCTATGCCGTTGCCGCGCTCCGCATCTTGATGGGCGCCAAACGTTTCCGCGCGAGGATCACCGAGAAAGGCCGCAGCACCCTGGTCGGAACCTACCAGATCGCGATCGGCAATGGCCGCCTCTATGGCGGGGGGAATGTCGTCGAGGAAAACGCGGCAATCGACGATGGCAACCTCGACCTCTACAGCCTCGAAATGCGAAACCTCTGGAAACTTGCGCTGATGCTGCGCGCCTTCCGGACCGGCACGCATGGCGCATGGAACGAGGTCCGAACGGCCCAATGCGTCGAATTCGACATCGAGACCCGCTTCCCGATGCCGATCAACACCGATGGCGAGATCGTTACCGCAACGCCGGCGCATTTCCGCGTTCTTCCGCGCGCGATAGCGGTTCTCGCGCCGCGCAACAGCCTCTCTGCAGCGCGCCAATTCCCATTCTATCACAAGTGACGCCGGCCGGCACAAAGCAGACGCGGAGGCATCCATCGCAGCTGCACGTCCATCGCGCACCCGATCGGCAATTCAGCGCGCTGCCGGCAGTCCGCCGCGTGCCAGTTCGGCGCGGATCCTGGCCGCATAGGTTCGTCCGACGCGAACTTCGCTACCGTCGACAAGCTCTGCGATCAGCGCCGAGAACCGCAGGCTCTTCAACCGCACGATGGCGTCCCGGCGGATGATCGCGCTACGGTGAACGCGGAGAAATGCGTCGGGAGGCAGGCGCTGCTCAAGCGCCGTCAAGCTTTCCTGGTGCAGATGGCTTTCGCCGTCGCTGAATATGCGAACATAGTCGCGCTCCGCAACGATATGGGTGACGCCTTGCAAGGAAATGCGCCTGTAATCTCCGCGCGACCGGACCCAGAAATCCGCTCCTGCATTTCCCGTCTGTTGCAACGCATGCCGCAACGACCGGACGATTTCCTGAAGCTCGTTGACCCTCTCCTCGTTCGAACTGGCGCGAAGCCGTTCGCAGGCACGACGGATCGCCAGATGCAAGCGAGCCGGCTGAAGGGGTTTGGTGACATAGTCGATGGCATGGGCGTCAAAGGCACGCTGGGCGTGGTGATCGAACGCGGTCAGAAATATCGTCACCGGCGCGGCGGTGCCAAGCTGCTCGAGAAGGTCGAAGCCGCTTCCACCGGGCAACTGTATGTCGAGCGTGATGATGTCGGGGCGTAACTGTTCGATCAGCACAATCGCCTCCCCGACACTCGCCGCTTCGCCTGCGACATAGATATCGGTCATTGTTGCCAGAGCGCGCCGGATGCGGCCGCGCGCCAGCGGCTCGTCGTCGATGATCAGGACCGAAAAGCCCGTCATTCGCACCGTAATGGCATTTCGATCACCGTCTCCCACGTCCCTTCGCCCTTATATCCTGCCGAGCATCGCGCCCGTTCGCCAAATCGTGCTGCCAGCCTCTGGCGCACATTGGCGAGCCCTATTCCCGTAGATGGAGATACGGTCGTTTCCCGATCCGTCGCAACGTCGTTGGTCACCCTCAATATCAGCATATCTCCGGCAGACCGCGCATCGACGCGCACCGTTACGGGCGTGCCAACCTGCCCCACGCCATGTTTGATCGCATTTTCGACGAGGGGCTGCAGGATCAGGCTGGGTACCAGCGCGCTGCGCAACAAGTCGGGAATATCGAACGCAAAGTTCAGCCGGTCGAAATATCGCTCGCGCTCGATCGCCAGATAGTCCTGCTGCAACGCGATTTCCCGGTCCAGGACAATATCGCTGAACGGGTCCAGCGTCAGCGTCGTTCGCAAAAACTCGGACAGGACAACGACCATATGCTTGGCATCCTCCGGCCTGCCTTCCTCGATCAGCGCCGAGATCGAATTGAACGTATTGAACAGAAAATGCGGATGAATCTGGTACCGCAGCGCACGCATCTGTGCGGTTAGCGCCTCTTCGCGGATGGCGGCGAGCCGCCGTTCCTGTTCGCGCACCTCGAAGCTGTAGAGCATCGCGACATAGAGGCATGCCCAGCCGAAGAAAAATGAACTGTTCTGAATCAGGCTATAGACGAAATCATGGAGCGCAAACGCCGGTTTCTGCGGCCACATGTACCAGGAGGCGATGAGGAAATCGATGGTCGCGGAAAAGGGTGAACAAAGCAGGGTGAGGACGAAGCACAATACCGCCTTGTGCAGAAAGGGCATGTCGCGCCACCGGAAGATAAGCGCCGAAATCCCGAAGGTGATGGCAATACTCGCCGCAATCCAGATCAGTTTTCCGGGCGCCGAGATCCATGCATCGACTCCGACGAAATGCCAGAGAAGGCTCGCGATCAGGAAAACCGAAAACCAGTAAACCGCTCCAAGCTGGCGGGTCATCCGGCGCAGTTCGGTCCGCGCAACCGATTCGTCCTTCAGCGGGCTTTGGCGGTCGGCATTCATCGCAGTCTTATTTGCATATTGCCACGACAAGTCGAGTGTCGTTCACGGCATTTCCAAGCCATTCGCAGATTTTCCTCGCCGCTCGATGATCAAAGACAGCCGGTCACCGAAATCTCCTTTGGGGGAGCCTGTCGTGCCTGCGAAGACCGCGCAAAGGTCGATACCGACCCTGTACTCCCGACGATCACCATGATCGCGCCGCCAACGGAAGATTGTGATGCGTAATGCCATTCTCGCAATTGCCCTGATCGCCAGCCCGGCCCTCGCCACGGCGCAAACCAAACCCGTCAGTTCGATGGTCCCTGCATCCGGCACGAGGGCGACGAGCGAAGGCGGGCGCATCGCTGCCGGCGGACCGGCCGGCAGCGCCGCCATGCCGGCAGACAGCATCGCTACAAACAACCCTGACGTTTCCAAGGGAATGGCGGTTGCAGGCAATTCCTTTGCCGCAAAGTCCAGAAACAAGAGCGTTGTGGACAGAATTGGCGGCACGCCCGGCTTCTGAAGCCAGTGACCGCAGTCGTCGCCTTTAAAACGAGGTTCAGACCGGACTTCACAAGAATATGGGATTAGCATGCCATTCGATACAAACAGGAATGTCCTGAAAAAGTCCGCACTGACCTTCGCGCTTGTCCTTGCCGCCACAGTCCCGGCGCAGGCCAACCAATGGCTCGTTTACACCGGCGGCGAGCGGCCGAACCGCACCTTCACGGTGATCGACGAGGATTATATCAGCCCCGAATTCAACAGCGACACCAGTTTCAAGGTCGAAGCCGCGACGATCTACGAAGCCCAGTCACAGCCCGACTGGAGCACCGCCAACTATCATGTCGACTGCATCAAAAAGACGCTCCGCATCGATCTGGTGCAGATCAGCCCGCGCGATGGCGCACTGCGCCGCGGGCCCGACGTTGCCGACCACGCGCCCGCCAATGTCACCGAACATCAGATCATCACCTTCGCCTGCGACAAAGGCCAGAAAAAGGGCGCGCAGCGGGCCAGCGAGCGCGAGGCGAACAACGACCCGCGCAACTTCATCTATCTGGGGCCGATCAGCCTGCCCAAGGTGGTCGATGTCGCGTGGGAGAAATTGTGGACCGACGGAAAGCGGCCCGGCTACAGCAGCAATGTCTCGATCGCCGATCAGAACGCCCAGGTCGAAAAGATCATGAAGGAAAAGCAGGCGCTCGTCGCGCAGGCAGGCGCAATTGCCGAGCAGAGCCAGCGCGACGCCGACGCGATCGCAGCCTCGCAAAAGAGCCGCAAGGACCGGATGAAGCGCGAGAAGGAGGTTGCGCCTGCACTGGAAGAATGGATCGGTAAGAGCGAAGCGGAGGTGACGGCGGCATTCGGCGCCCCGGCAAGCAGCAGCGACCGCGGCGCGTTGCGCGCGCTAGTCTATCGCCGGACCCACAGCGAAACCTATGATGCGCAGGTCGGACAGGTGGGCAAGACCGGCTATTTTGAAAAGCGCGAGAATCAGTTCCACTGCGATCTGACCTTCGGTTTCCGCAACGGCATTCTCGAGGATTATTTCACCGAGGGCGACCGGTGCCAAATTCTTTGGGGCCCTCGGTAATGGAGGCTGGTTCAAAGACCATATTGCACCGCTGAATGGTGGCGCGCGGTATATCGGGGTGCCCGCCCGGAATCGGTCCCGTCGACCATCTTCGGAGGCCGTGTGATCGCCAACACTTCTCGCATAGACGGTTCGGGCTATGGTGAGCCATATCAACTACATAGGACAAGCCGCATGATCCGTTTCTTCGATTTGCGCCGGGTTGGGCAAATGCTCGTAATTGCGCTGGCATGGTGCCTTTGGCCCGCATCGGCGCAGGCACAGCATTATCCTTGTAACGGCCCTGGCCCCGGCGAACGGCTGGTCGGGATGGTGCCGGGCGGCCCGGGTGTCGCACCGACACCGCTGTGCGCGCGCGACGACAGCGGTGGAGCACCTGCGCAGCCCCAAGCGCCCAGCGAAAACCATGCGGCCATTGCCTGGCATGTCGACGCCGCCGATGTCTGGGTCGACGGCAATTACACCGGCGCCAATAATGTCGCCGAGCAGGGTGCGCTCGATGCCTGCAACAAGGTGATGGGCGGCGGCTGTACGTCGGCCGGCACATGGTGGAATTCGTCGATAGCGATCATCCGCGACCGGAACGGATATTTCTATAAGGGCTGGGCCGGCGATGGCGGCGCGGAACGCGACCGGGTGATGGCCGAGTGCTCGGCCAAGCAGCTACTGCCGTGCGAGCTGTTTGCAACCATCCGCGCCAGCACCAACCGGCGCTTCCCCGGCTCCGCAGTCCGCAAATATTTTGCCGCTTCGGCGTGGGTAGCAGGCGGTGTCGATGACGGATATAATTCCCGACTTTATGTCGCGAGCGGCTACCGCAACGCCGACGCCGCGACCGCTGCAGCAATCAAGGCATGCAGCGATGCGACGGCCCGGCCGTGCGAAAGCAATGCGCTAACCGGCAACGGGTTCATACAAGCCTATCGGATGAACGGCAGCGGCGACAGCGCGACCGTCGAGACATCGGCCAAGCGGGCGCAGGAAGCAGCGCGGGTGAACTGCAAGAAGCAGAAGGGCACAAGCTGCGAACTCCAGGCGCTGTTCGACAGCCGCAAGTCCGGCCTGTTCGTGCACGATTTCGCGCAAGCAAAAGCTCCCTAGCCGCCACTCGCCCGTCCGCGCCTGCACGGTGCGCAGCAACAATAACAGCGAAGACGAGAGGGTGTTTCGATGGTCTGGAATCTCGGATATCTGGTCGCTATCGCGCTGGCCAGTTTTACCGGTCCGCAGGAAGGCGCTGCAAACCCCCTGCCTGCCGCACTTCCCGACCGGATTTCCTATGCCGGTACCGGCAATGGCTGGACCGGCGGGCGTACCGAATGGTGGATCGATCCTTCGGGGCGCGGCGCGTATCGCACAACGATCCGCAGCGCGTGGGGTGGCAAGTTCAACGCCGGGCCGGCGGCCTTCGAGCGCATTCGCGCTATATTGCAGCCGCTTGAGGACGTGCACGAACTACCGTGCGACCGCGCAGTCACCGACCAGGGGGCGGGTACGCTCAGCTGGCGCCGCGGCGATCGTGAAACGTCGCTGCGCTTCGATTTCGGCTGCAATTTTCGCCAACCGGATGCGGCCCAGGCGAAACTGGGTGAGGCAAGCGAGCTCGTCCAGCAATGGGCGCGGCAGAAATGACGCGAGGCTTCTCGCCCCGCCGCGCGCGCTCATTGCGGTTCGAACCCGGGCAGCCGCGCCTTGTTGACCAGGCCGGGCCACATCATGAGCGCGCTGGCAAGGCATAGCACCGCAACGGGAACGACAAGGGACCAAAGCAACTGCGTGCCCACGTTGTCCGCCTGACTCAACCACAGGCCGGTCAGCACGCCGGAAAAGCCGGGGCCGATCTTCGACGTTGACGTAAACCACCCATAGGCACGGGCCGCGACCGCCGGGTCTTCTCCTGTCCGCATGCGGGCGAGAAGCTCGGAGAAGGATGACCATGCAAGAAGACCAACCCCGCCGAAGGACAGGCCCAGCAAGGCGAGGACGATCATCATGCCGACCGGCCCCTTACCGATCGCCGCCGGAAGGCAAAGAGCGGCAACGGCGCTTGCCACATAGGCAAAGCCCAGTGCCCGTGCCGATCCGATCTGCGCGGCGAGTGGAGACCAGAGGCCGATCGCCGCAAGGCGCGCCAGCGCAATCAGCAACAGGGCATAGCCGAATAGCTGCTCGTTCAGGGCGTCGGCGTGGAGAATCGCCTTGCCCACCGACGCCAGTGCGGCGAAGCCGAGCATCTGAGCAAAGCAGAAGAGCACAAAGCCGCCGGGCGAAAACACGGTGGGAACAGTTGCGCGAACGCGCGGCCGGGCAACGACCATGAGGCGGGTCGTGCGAACCAGCCAGGGAAGCGGTACCAGCAACAGGCAGGCAACAGCGGCGACTGTCATGAACATGATCTGCGCCGTACGCGGCGACGCGGACGCTGTTCCGACCACGGGCAGAGCGGCCGTCGCGATCGCAAGCGCCGTCACCGCGCTCAGGGTCGACCGCCAACGTGCGACGATCAGATGGCCATGGACATGGGCGAGCATCGCTGCGGTGGCATTGTGGGGAACATCCAGCAGGGAAAAAGCGGTTCTGAACAGAAAGAGCGCGGCGGCTGCCGGAAGCAGCGCATCGGTCGGCAACCACGGCAAAAGCGCAAAAGAGAAACAGGCCAGCAAGCCAGCCAGACCGCACAGGCCCGGCAGGGCCATCCGGATTGCCGGTACGCGTTCAATGCCATTTCCCCAAAGCCCGTCAATCGTCGCATTCCAGAAGGACGAGAGGACGAAGAGCGTTCCGGCCGCGAAGGGCGGTATCTGGACGATCTTTACCAGAATGAAGAGGCTGAAAGCGTCGGTGCCGGCCCACAACAGGCTCTTGCCGGCATGTGTCATACCAAAGGCGATCGGGAGGAGCCGGTTCGGGGTCACGACCGCGGCGGGTAATGCGCGCGCATGACAGTCCGGCGACAAGGCCGCGCCAACCACCTGCCCCCGCTGGACTGTTCGGCGTCGAACGATATGCAGGGGAGATGACCAGTCAAACCGATCGAAACACCGCCCGGGCAGCAGAGGGCAATATGGCAATCCTCGACGCTGCCCGTGCCGTGATCGCGCAGCGCGGCCTCGCAGGGATGAGCCTGCGTACCGTCGCGGAGTATGCGGGTGTCTCGGTCGGGTCGATCAGCTATCGAATCGGCGATCGCGGCGCGCTGGTCGCAGCGATCGTCGACCGGGAAATCGAGATCATGGCCGCTCTTGCGCAAGACCGGCTGGCGCGACTGGGAGCGATCGACGCGGTTGCGGCGGGAATCCTCCCCGACCTGATCTGCGAGTGGCTGGACCTTGGCGAACGCAGAACCTCCGCGATCGTCGGGTGCGAACTTGCCCTTCTGGCGAGCCGGGACCCGCAAGCGCTCCCCGAACTGGAAATCCTGTTCAACGCCGGAGAGACCTTCTGGCGCGACCTCCTCGGCGCGACGCCCGGTGGATCGGCATTGGCCAGACGAATCGCGAGCTATTGCATCGACGAACAACCCTTTTCCCTGCTGCTGTCGACAAACACCGATTATCGGCTTTTGCGGCAGTCGACGGTGCGCGGCCTCCTGCGGGACGACGCGGAATTGGCCAACAAGGATTGGAGCAACTGGCACATGCTGCTGGTTGACCGGCTGGCGGAACCGGCCTCCGCCGCGCTCGACAAGGCCGCGGGCATACCCGAAGGATCGAAGGCCGCGATCGCCGAGCATATCGCCGACGTCATCGTCGCGCAGGGCGTCGGTGCCCTGTCGCACCGCGTCGTCGCCGAAGCGTCCGCGATGGCAGCATCCAGCGTCGCGCATCATTATCCCACTCAGCGCGATATCCTGTTTGCCGGGGTCGAGGCGATCTATCGGCGGATGCGCGCGAACATACAGGCGACGGGCGGCAGGGCGCCCGGCGGCGGCGAAGTCATTCGCCTCACGCATGAAAGCGCGCTCACGGCGATCTGGAACCCGGCCTTCCTTCCCTTTGCGATCGATATGCGGCGGCGGCGGGCCGAGAATGTCCATGTCCAGATCGCGGAGGGACTGGGCATTTCTCCAAATTCCGACCGTCCGCGCGTCCAGGCTATGGTCATGGCGCTAATGGGCAACAGCCTGCGCAGGCTGGCGACAGGCCTGACGCCCATGCCCGCTACAGACGCCGCCGAGACATTTACCGATAGCCGTACATATGTTTTTTAACTGAAATTTTATTGGATAAAATTACCGAACCATCGTCTTAAATCCGTCATCGACCAAGACTAGTGCGCCTCCCAACGGTTCAACGGGACGGAGCGACCAACATGTCTGTTTTTGACGGAAAACGCAGTTTCTATCTGGTATCGACGATGCTGATGGCGGGCGTCAGCCCCCTGGCTTCCGGCACCGCTTTCGCGCAGGAGGTAACGAACGAATCGGGAGGATTGACCGAGATCGTCGTCACCGCCGAAAGGCGCGCCGAAAGCAGTCAGAAAGTACCGCTGGCGATCCAGTCGATCAGCGGCGAAACGCTGGCGAAGACCGGCTACACCTCGATCACCGACCTTCAATATACCATGCCGGGCGTCCAATATGACCCGACCCAGGGCGCGGCATTCCAGATCCGCGGCGTCGGCAGCACCTCCTTCGACTTTTCCAACGCCAAGTCGGTCAGCGTCGTCGTCGACGATGTCGTCATGGACGGCCAGCGCGCCAACGGCCTGACCGGTCTGGTCGACATCGAGCGCGTCGACGTGCTGATGGGGCCGCAAGGCACATTGTTCGGAAAGAATGCGACATCGGGCGTCATCGCGGTGACAACGGGCAAGCCCCGCATCGGCGACACGTCGGTGCGCGCCAGCGCCAGCTTCGGCGAGCATGACGAACGCATTCTCAACGCCACGGTCAATATTCCGCTTGGCCCGATCGCCGCGCTGCGTGTGTCGGGTTTCGATCAGGCGTTCGACGGTTACGGCCGCAATGTGACGCTGAACCGCAAGGTCGGATCGCAGCATGAATATGGCGGGCGCGCCAAGCTTTATCTCGAGCCTTCGGACAGCTTCAATCTGACGCTGTCGGGCGACTATGCCTATCATTGGGACAGCAGCGTCCGCACGCCGGTGTCGGGCCAGCCCGCCAACGTCACCGCGATCCTCAACAAACTCGGTGTCTTCCCCGGCCCCAAGAGCGCCGACACCGCCGACTCCTCGTTCGGCGAAATCACCACCGAGGAATGGGGTGCGTCGCTGCGCGTCAATGCGAAGCTCGGCGAGCTCGATCTGACGTCGATCAGCGCTTATCGCCGCACCCGCTACGACAATTCGACCCCCGCCAATCTGACGCCGGTCGACCAATATGCGTATATCCCCTTCAACCTCGGCTATCTCGACACCGACAAGGTCAGCCAGGAAATTCACCTTGCTTCGCCGACCGGCGGCTTCGTCGAATGGCTGATCGGCGGTTTTTACAACAATCTGAACGCGCGACAGACGCAGCTGCAATGGGCGACGCTGGGCGCGCCGCTCTATGATGCCAATGGCGTGCCCCGGCCAATGCTCGTTGCGCTGACCGGTGCGATCGGCGTCAATGCCAATGCGTCGCTCTTCGACGCGCAGAACGAGACAATGGCGGCCTTCGGCCAGATCAAGTTCAACTTCACCCCGCAGCTCAGCCTGACGCTGGGCGGCCGCTATACCCACGACAATAATTCGCAGCGGCTGGATTTCGTCACCGTCGATCCGGTGCGGGTTGCGGGCTATACGCCGACCTTCGTCGGATCGAGCGCCGCGCCGGCAATCAACTATGGCAAGGTGTCGGGCGACAATTTCTCGTACCGCATCGCGCCGCAATATCAGATCACCAACAATGTGATGCTCTATGCGAGCTATTCGACCGGCTACAAACCGGCGGGCATCGCCTTCGTCGGCAACAAATATGCACCCTATCGCGACGAGACGGTGAAGGCGTGGGAAGCGGGCATCAAGTCCGAATGGTTCGACCGCCGCCTGCGCGTGAACGTCGATATCTTCCGCTCGGACTTCAAGGATTTTCAGGCGACCATCCTGACCAAAATCCCCGATGGTGCGGGCGGCTTCCTCAATGCGACCGTCATCGGCAACGCCGGCGGCCTGCGCACGCAAGGTGTCGAAGGCAATGTCGCGGTGCAGCCAGTGCGCGGGCTCACCCTGTCGGGCGCGCTCACCTATACCGACGCCAAATTCACCGACTATGTCTATAACGCCACCACCGACTATACCGACACGCGCCTGACCAACTCACCCAAATGGGCAGGCACCGCGGCGATCGACTATGAAACCGAGTTCGGGTCGGGCTTTGGCGTGCGCGCCCATGCCGACTATGCCTATCGCAGCGAATATTGGACCGTCGTGGGCCAGCCCGACTATTCCAACGTGCCGGGCTATGGCCTCGTCAATGGCCGCCTGACCTTCTCGCTTCCGAACAAAAACGTCGAGTTCGGCGTCTATGGCCGCAACCTGTTCGACAAATATTTCTCGACCGGCTGGCAGGTCTACGGGGCGCTCGGTCTGCTTCACTACACGTCGCCCAACGCGCGGCGTACCGTTGGCGCCTTCGTCAACGTCAGCTTCTGATTGCCGGAACGGAGACAGTCGATGCACAAGAAAATCATTGGCGGGCTGGCGGTGGGGGCACTCCTCGCGGGCACCGCGGCGGCGCGAGAGTCCGGAGCAACCGCCGCCCCTGCGGACTCGTTGCGAATCAACCAGATCCAGGTGGTCGGCACCCACAACAGCTATGCGCTGCCGGCCGACCCCCGCGTCATGGCGTTGATGGCGCCGCGGCTGGCCGCGTTGATGCAGTCGATGGTCAAGATGATGTCGCCCGCTCAGGCGGCAGCCATGCAGGACGAGCATCCGGGCGGACTGACCGACATGGCGCAGACGCTGGACTATGTGCAAATGCCGCTTCAGGCGCAGCTCCGCAGCGGCGTGCGCAGTCTGGAAATCGACCTGCAGCCCGACCCCGCGGGCGGCATCTACGCCGATCCGCTGCCCTATCGCCAGCTGCGCGAACAGGGTGCCACCGACCTCGCGCCGATCTACCGCAACGAACTGACGAGGCCCGGCATGAAGGTCTTCCATGTCGCCGACCTCGATTTCCGCAGCCAGTGCCCGACCCTGCGTTCGTGTCTGACGTTGCTCCGGCAATGGTCGGATTCGGAACCCGACCACAGCCCGGTCTTCATATTGCTGGAGCCCAAAATGTCGGGCCTTGAACGAGCCATCCCCGGCGCGACCACGGTCCCGCCGTTCGACGCGGCGGCGTTCGACGAGATCGACGACAGCATCCGCAGCATATTGGGCCGCGACAAGGTCTTCACCCCCGACGATCTTCGCGGCGACATGGCGACACTAGAGGCGGCGGCGCTCGCGAAGCGTTGGCCAACGGTGGCGCAGGCGCGGGGCAAATTCCTGTTTCTGTACCTTGTGCCGGGTATGAACCTCCCCGCCTTCGCCCCCTATCTCGACGGGCGTCCGTCGCTGCAGGGGCGGATGGCCTTCGTGCAGGGCAAACCCGGCATGGCCCACACAGCCTTCATGCTGTTCGACAATGCGCTGACACGCAACGCCGAAATCCGCAGCGCCGTCCAGAAGGGTTATCTGGTCCGGACCCGCGCCGACATCGACACGGCTGACGCCCGCAAGAATGACGGCAGCCGCAGGGATGCTGCACTGGCAAGCGGCGCGCAGATCATTTCGACCGACTATCTGACCGCTCCCAACGTCTATGCGAATGCGTATCACCTCGCGCCCTTTCCCGGGGGGTGGCGGTGCAATGCGCTGGCGGCCCGCTGTCCACCGCCCCGGTAACCTTCGCTCGAAACCCCGTCGCTCGACGGACGATGCACGTGCTAAATCTGCCCGGGCGACGGACCGTGCCGTGACACATGCTTCCGCCCAAAACGCAGTCCTGGTACGTCGCGATGTCATTTTTCGCCGAGGTCACCTCCGGTAGCAAAAGCGTCATCAACGCATGAAATAGGCCCGCCCCTGAGGACAGCCGGCGCCGCGAACATACGGTCTCGCGGCGCCTTGTGCTGATTAGGGGGTATGAATGTTTCAGAAATCTGTGTCCGTTTTCGCTTTGGCGGTTGCCTGTTTGAGCTGCGTCACGCAAGCGAACGCGCAGGACGCCGCATCGGGAGATGTGGACAATGGCGACGCTGGCGAAATCGTCGTGATCGGTAGCGGCCAGACCCGGTCGGTTTCGACTCTGCTGCCATCGAACCTCGAGGTGTTGCCGCCGGGTGCCAGCGCGCAGAAGGCACTGAATTTCCTGCCGGGCGTCAGCGCACAGTCGATCGACGCGCTGGGGGTCAACGAAAAATCGCTGACGCTTCAGGTGCGCGGTTTCAACACCACCCACCTCGGCTATTCGCTCGACGGGATGCCGCTGGGCGACGGGGCGTATAACAATTACAACGGCCTCAGCATCAGCCGTGCGCTGATTTCCGAGAATCTCGGCCGCGCCGAACTTGCAACGGGCATCGCCGGCCTCGCCATTCCTTCGACCAGCAATCTTGGCGGCGCGGTGACCTATTTCTCCAGCGACCCGCGCAAGGATATGGGCATCACGTTCAACGGCAGCGTCGGCAGCGAACGCGCCAAGCGTGGCTTCCTGCGCTTCGACACCGGCGAGCATGGCGGTTTCTCGGCCTATGTCTCGGGCCAGATCCATGAATATGACCTGTTCGTCGATCAGGCCGCCTACAACAAGTCGACCGGCCGGCAGTTCAACGGCAAGCTGGTCTATGAATTCGACGGCGGCAAGATCACGGCCTTTGCCGACATCTCGCGCACCAATCAGGCCAGCGACGCCTATATTTCGAAAGACATGCTGAACCGCCTCGGCTGGGATCAGGGCGGCTATGCGCCGAATTGGCAGGCCTATCTCGACCGCGCCTATTGTGCGGTCACCGGCCCCACGGCGCCGACCAAATGCAAGGATTCCGTTTCGCCCGAAAAGCGTTCGGACGTAACCTTCACCAACGGCCAGATCCTGCGCGACGACAATCTCTATTATCTGACGGGTGAGTTCGACATCACCCAGTCGCTCGGCCTGCGCGTCCAGGGCTATCATCACAAGAACAAAGGCGCCGGCAACAACTGGATCATGGGCTGGTCGAAGCAGGGCACCGCGGACACGTCGGACGACGTGCCGGTCCAGATCCGCGACACGCGCTACACCATCGACCGCAGCGGCGTGCTCGCCAGCCTGAGCTGGGAAGCCGGCTTCAACCACATGCAGGCCGGCATGTGGTTCGAGGATAATACGAGCAGCGCCGCGCGCTACATCTGGACCAACGTCAAGGGCCCCTTCAGCCTCGCGCAATATCTGAAGGGCCAGCCCGACACCGCACAATGGGTGCAGGAAACGCATTGGAAGACGTGGCAATTCTACGCCCAGAACACGATGACGCTGCTCGATGACGCGCTGACCATCGATTTCGGTTTCAAGAGCACCTATTCGAAATCCGACGCCCGCGCGATCCCCGGCATCGCCAAGGCAGCGCCGCCGGCCTCCACCCAGTTCGCAAGCGGCACGCTGGTCGCCAAGGATAATTTCCTGCCCGAAGTCGGTGTGCATTGGGACGTCGCGCCCGGGCACGAGCTCTATGCAAGCTATGCCGAGAATATGGCGATGTTCCAGGGCGGCTTCAAACTGGGTCCGCAGTCGGTATCGCAGGCCGTATGGGATCTGCAGGGCAAATATCTGAAGCCCGAGACGTCGAAAAGCTTCGAGGGTGGATATCGTTATGTCAGCGGGCCGCTGCAGGTGTCGCTGGCCGCCTATAATACAAACTTCGACGAGCGCCTGCTGCAATATAATCCCTGCCCGACCAACCAGCAGCAGAACCCGGGTTGCGGCAACAGCTTCCACAATGCCGGCGGCATCACCAGTCGCGGCGTGGAACTCGGCGTACTTTGGAAACCGGCGCCTTGGCTGAACTGGTATAATTCGGCGTCGTACAATAAATCGACCTATGACGAGAATCTCGACTGGTGCACGGGTGCGACCTGTGTCGTGAAACCGACAAAGGGCAAGCAGCAGGTGGATACGCCGAAGGAAATGTTCGCCAGCGTGCTGACGCTGTCTGGCCGCAACCTCTCGGCCTCGCTGATGGGCAAATATACCGGCCGGCGCTATTACACTTACACCAACGACCAGAGCTTCAAGGGCTATGCCACCTTCGACCTCGGCCTCGTCTACAAGTTCGGCGATATGGGCCCGGTCAAGGGTGCGAAGCTGGCACTGAACGTCACCAACCTGACCAATAAACGCTATGCCGCGAACTTCGACAGCAGCGTGTTCGCGCCCGACGACGCGCCCGGCAATCTCGTCGTGTTCCACGCCTCGGCGCCGCGCCAGGTCTTCGGATCGCTCAGCTTTGGCTTCTAGGCGAACACGCGCAGCCGCGCTGATCCTGATGCTTCTCTTCCCCGGCCTAGCGGCCGGGGAAGAGCCCGTCACCCGGCCGAACCTCGACCGGTCGGTTGATGTCCACAGCGTCGCGCTGCATGGCCGCACCTATGTCAGCGAGGGGCTGGTCGGCACCGGCGCGCTTCCTGCGGGCACGGTCGATTTTCTTGGCGACACGCTGGGTTCCTTTTCCTCGCTGAAGATCGCACCCGGAAGCTGGAAACGTGTCGGCGCGGGCTATGAGGGCGTCCTGTGGACGCTGCCCGACCGCGGCCGCAACGATCCCGACGCAAATCTCTTCTTCGATTATCCTGCACGGCTGCATCGCTTCCGCCTCCGCTTCACCCCGGCCGATGGCAGGGTCACCCTCACTCCCGACGGCGGATTAAAGCTCAGCGACTTTCGTGGCCGCCCGTTCACCGGCGCCGATCCCGGCGCGGGGACGCTGACGCAGTGGGATATTATATTGCCAGCACCAGCCAGCGGCGTCGGCAGCGGCAAAGTCTCGCTCGATGCCGAATCGCTGCAGTTCGCCCGCAACGGCAGCTTCTATGTCGGCGACGAATACACCGCGAGCATCTATTATTTCGATCGGCGCGGCCGCCTGCGCGGGGTCATACAACCGCCCGCAGCGATCGCGCCGCGCCGCGACGGGCGCCCGCATTTCGGCTCGCTACAATCGCCGGAGACCGGCCGCCGCAACAACCAGGGTGCCGAGGGCATGTCGCTGTCGCCCGACGGCCGCACCCTTTTCGTGATGATGCAAAGCGCGCTGATGCAGGACAGCGCCAGCGGCAATGCCGCGGGTCGCATCAACACCCGCGTGCTGGTCTATGACGTCAGCCTCACGCCTACCCCGGCTCGGCCGAAGGCGCATCACGTCGTCCAGCTGCCGGCCTATAGTGCAGATGGTCAAGGCGGCGCGCCCGATCGAACCGCCGCGCAAAGCGAGATATTCGCGCTGGACGATCACCGGTTCCTGATGCTCGCACGCGATGGCGCAGGCCAGGGGGCGTCGGGCAAAAAGCCTATTATTTACAAAAGCATTCTGCTGGTCGACCTGACCGGCGCCACCAACCTTGCCGGGACCGGATACGAGACCGGCGCCATATCCCTGCTGCAAGATCGGGCCAGCACCGCATTGCGACCGGACATCACCGCCGCAAAGCGGGTCGAGCTGGTGAACATGCTCAACCCCGGGCAACTCGCGCGCTTCGGCCTCAGCGTCGATGCGCTGTCCGAGAAATGGGAAGCGATGGACCTGATGTCCGTGCTGGAGCCGGATCGGCCCGCCGATTATTTCCTGCTCGTCGGCAACGACAATGATTTCGCCGCGCGCAACTGTCTGATGTCGGGTCAATCCTGCGACTCCGACATCGACAATGACAACCGGCTCCTAGTCTATCGGGTGAAATTACCAGCACCATTGCGGTAACGCCGCAACTCTCTCCTCATCCGTCACATCAATGTCATCGGCGAGGCATAGCGCGGCACGGTATCCGACTCCGGGGAGGTCCCTTATGACTGCCACGACCGCCGACGCCGTACCGTTCGACAATGCCGAATTCGAACGCCCCGATCTCGACAAGGGATTGGGCGCCGCCGGCAAGCTCGGCTTTGTCGCCGCGATTATCGTCGCGCTCGCCTACGTCGGCTACAGCGTCTATGCCGACGCGGCCGCAGCCGGGGTTCATGCGACAGCCTTCCTGCCCTTTGCCCTGCTCTTCCTGGCGCTGCTCATCGCGCTCGGGTTCGAGTTTGTGAACGGCTTTCACGACACGGCGAATGCCGTCGCGACCGTAATCTACACCAATTCGATGCCCGCCAATTATGCGGTGGTCTGGTCGGGCTTCTTCAACTTCCTCGGCGTGCTGCTGTCGACCGGCGCGGTCGCCTTCGGCATCGTGTCGCTGCTTCCCGTCGAGCTGATCCTCCAGGTCGGCTCGAACGCGGGTTTCGCGATGGTCTTTGCATTGCTGATCGCGGCGATCGTCTGGAATCTAGCGACCTGGTATTTCGGCATCCCTTCGTCGAGTTCGCACACGCTGATCGGTTCGATCATCGGCGTCGGCATCGCCAACGCGATGCTCCATGGCAAGAGCGGCACCGCCGGGGTCGACTGGGGCAAGGCGACCGAGATCGGCTATGCGCTCCTTTTATCGCCGCTGCTTGGCTTCACCGTCGCGGCGCTGCTGTTCCTCGCGATGAAAGTGCTGGTACGCAACAAGACACTCTATGAAGCGCCAAAGGGCAACACGCCGCCGCCACTGTGGATCCGCGGCCTGCTCATCTTCACCTGCACCGGCGTCAGCTTCGCACACGGTTCCAACGACGGTCAGAAGGGCATGGGCCTGATCATGCTGATCCTGATCGGCACCGTTCCCACCGCCTATGCGCTCAATCGCGCGGTGCCCGAAAAATATGTCCAGGAGTTCGTCGTCCATTCCAACGCTGCGGAGCGTGTGCTGGCCGCGCAGACTGGCGGCGCGACCCCGCCGACCGACGCACGCAAGGCGGTCACCGCCTATATCGCCGACAAGCAACTCAAGCCCGAAACCATCCCGGCGCTCGGCTCACTGGTCGACCAGATCGAAACGCAGGTCAGCGGCTATGGCTCGCTCGCGAAGGTCCCTGCCGCCGCGACCGAGAATATGCGCAACGACATGTATCTCACCTCCGAGGCGATCAAACGTCTCGGCAAGGAAAAGAGTGTCACCTTCACCGACGCACAGAGCAAAACCCTGACCGAGTATAAAGGCTCGCTCGACAGCGCGACGCGCTTCATCCCGACCTGGGTAAAGATCGCGGTCGCCTTTGCGCTCGGACTGGGCACGATGATCGGCTGGAAACGCATCGTCGTCACCGTCGGCGAAAAGATCGGCAAGTCGCACCTCACCTATGCGCAGGGCGCCTCTGCCGAACTCGTCGCGATGGGGACGATCGGCGCGGCCGACATGCTCGGCCTGCCGGTGTCGACCACCCACGTCCTGTCCTCCGGCGTGGCGGGGACGATGGCCGCGAACCGGTCGGGGCTCCAGATGTCGACGATCCGCAACCTGCTCATGGCCTGGGTCCTGACGCTGCCGGTCTCGATCCTGCTGGCAGGCGGGCTTTACGCGCTGCTGAGCGCGATCTTCTAAAGGACCATCGTCACGGCCAGCGAAGACCAGGTCCCGGCCCCGGATTTCGGGTCGATCGTGATGCAGCCGGGTCTCGTCTGGGGCTGCGCTCGCACGCACGAAGGCACGCGGCTGATCGACGAATGCGACGCCGGCGAAGATGCGAGCTTCCGTTGGCTCCACCTCAATCTCGCCGACGAGCGCACCTTGCGCTGGCTCGAACGCACAACGACACTACCCGCTCCCATCCACGACCTGATGCTGGCGCGCGAGACGCACCAGCAGGCCATCGTGGAAGAGGGGGTGGTCGGCCTCGTCCTTCAGGATTTCGAGCGCGACTTCGACGCGGCGGAGACGATGCAGATCGGCGCGCTCCACATCGTGATCACGCCTGCCCTGATGCTCACCGGCCGCTATCATCCGATCCGCTCTGCCGACATCATCCGCCAACGAATCGCCGCCGGTTTCGACGTGCACGACGGCGCCGCAGCGCTCAACCTGGTTGTGGGAACGATGATCGACGGCCTTGGCCAGCACGTCCACGGCCTCGCGCTCGATATCCAGACCGCCGAAGACGAGTTTCTCAACGAGCGGATGAATCCCGCGACACGCGACCTGATCGCCGTGCGTCGACGCGGCGCCCGGCTGCACCGTCTCGTCGCGGGGATGCGCGCGACCCTGAACCGGCTGGAAAAGGATCCGGACCTTCCAGCCGTCCTCGCTCCGGTTGCCGAACGTCACGTCCAACGGCTCCAGGCTCTCGATACCGACGTTGCCAGCACGCAGGCGCAGCTTCGCCAATTGCGCGACGAACTCGACCTTCAGGCAGCGCAGAAAACCAACCAGAATCTCTATTTCCTGTCGGTGATCAGTGCGCTGCTGCTTCCCGCGACGCTGGTGACGGGGTTTTTCGGGATGAACACCGGAGGCCTCCCCTTCGCCCACACCGCTGCGGGGACCTTCGTGGCCGCGATGGCCGCAGTCGCCGCCTCCGCCGCGACCTGGCTGCTGCTCAGACGCCGTCCCTAATATCGCTCGGGTACGTACATTTCTGGCGGAATTTCGTGCCGCGCATAATCGTCGTGCCGGACGCGTTCGGGCAGGACGACCGCCGGCTTCTCGACCTCATGATAGGGTATCTGTTCGAGCAGGTGGCTGATGCAGTTCAACCGCGCCTTCTTCTTGTCGACCGCCTCGACCAGCCACCAGGGCGCTTCGTCAATATGCGTGCGCTCCAGCATATCCTCCTTCGCGCGCGTATAATCCTCCCAGCGCCGCCGCGATTCGACGTCCATCGGCGACAGTTTCCACTGCTTCAGCGGATCCTGGATCCGCATCTGGAAGCGGAACTGCTGTTCGTCATCGGTGATCGAGAACCAGTATTTGAGGAGGATGATTCCCGACCGGACGAGCATCCGCTCGAACTCGGGGACGGACCGGAAAAACTCCTCACACTCATCCTCGGTGCAAAATCCCATCACCCGCTCGACCCCGGCGCGGTTGTACCAGCTCCGGTCGAACAGCACGATCTCGCCCGCCGCGGGCAGATGCGGCACATAGCGCTGGAAATACCATTGCGAGCGCTCGCGTTCGCTCGGCGCGGGCAGCGCAACCACCCGGCAAACGCGCGGGTTGAGCCGCTGGGTGATGCGTTTGATCGCGCCGCCCTTGCCTGCGGAATCGCGCCCCTCGAACAGCACGGCGACCTTCAGCCCCTGCTGGACGACCCACTCCTGCAGAACGACGAGTTCGTGCTGCAGCCGGAACAATTCGCGAAAGTAGATCCGCCGGTCGATCGCCTCGCGATCCGGATGGTCGGACATGTCGGCAAGGAGCGTCTCCAGCCGACTCTCGTCCATCTCCATCTCCAGCTCCTCGTCAAAGCTGTCCGCGATTTCTTCCTTGATACGGTCGAGACTGGAAAGGCTGTCGTCCATTGCAGAGGCTCCTTGCTGCCTTCATGCATCGCTATGACCGCAAGATTGCCAAGCTGTGACAAGGCTTCCACGGACGCACGGCCGGAGAGGATGACGCCGGCTTGTGCCATGCGCAGCAACCGGGCCTCGTGCTTGATCCGGCTGGACATATCTGACGTATCGGCGGCGACCCCAGCGTCGAGCGCGCGCCCGGATTTCAATCCAGACCGGAGACGACGGCGCGACGCGGTCTCCGCCGCCGGCTCGCCCGGCCGAGGAAGCGCGCACCCAGCACGGTTCCGCCAATCGTCGCTATCGCCACGATTGCCCCGATACCCAGCACATGCGCCTCGGTCACATTTTCGACCGACCCCATGGTCTTCACTGCAAAATAGCCGGGTGCGAACATGATCGGGACCCACAGGATAGCGGAGGTTATGTTGGCAAGCTGGAAGCGCCGGGGATCCATCTCCATGACACCCGCGACGAGGGGGATGGTGGCCCGGATCGATCCCAGAAAGCGTCCGGCAAAGATCGATAGAAAGCCGAAGCGGCGAAAGAAGAGCCGCGCGCGGGCCACCATCGAGCGGTGACGGTTTAGCGGCCAGCGCCGGTAAGCCGAAGGTCCGATACGGCGGCCGATCGCATAGGAGATCCAATCGCCGATAGCGGCACCGACGACGGCCCAGCCGATGATCCACCAAGGCTCGACCACGCCGGCACCGACGAGGCCGCCGACCGCAATCATCAACGCTGTCGCCGGAATGAAAAGGCCGACGACCGCCAGAGACTCGCCAAAGGCAAGCAATCCCACGATCGGTCCGGCCCACAGGCCATGCTGCGCGATAAATAGCGTCGCGCGCGCGATCAGCTCGTCCACATCACCTCCCGGGCGACCGATCGAATCCGGACCCCGCCGTGTTTATAGCCCAATATCAGAACGCAAATATGTCACTTTGCCGGGGAGTCGGCACGGCTCATCAGGAGACCGGCAGCCTCATCCAAGCTCAGCGGAACATGGCCGAAAGCAAACCATCTTCTTTCGGTCCCTTTTGTGCCAAAAGCGACCGTCCGGATTCTTTGGCGGGGAGGCATATGCGCACCAGACTGAGCATTTGCGCAAAGAAGCGTTCCTTTCGATCGGACGAGGAGGCGCTTGTTGCCATTCGACGCTCCGAATTACCCCTTCGGACATATCGTTGCGACCGCTGCCGGCTGTTCCACCTGACGAGTCGAACAAAGGGCAAACCGTCACTCCGGTAAGAAGTCCCACGACACGGAACCCCGGCATCAGCCGAAGATGGCACCGGCAGGCTCAGCCCAATTTCCCCATTCTGGCTTTTCAACAATTCGGAACATAATGGACGATTTTATCATTCTGTTTCGCACAAACACCCCGGTCTAGACCTCTCTCATCCCGAACCGATCGGGAGCCCGGATTTTTCCAAAGGAGAGTCAGCCATGTCGATCAAAGCCACCGCCACGCCCGCCAAGGGCCTGCTGGATCCCGGCAATCACGCCCTTGTCCTCATCGATTTCCAGTCGCAGATGGCCTTCGCGACCAAATCGATCGCCGCCGAACTGCTACGCAACAATGCCGCGCTGGTCGCGAACGGTGCCGCCGGCTTCAACGTCCCGACCATCCTGACCACCGTCGCCGAGAAGGGCTTTTCGGGCCCGATGTTCGGCGAGATCACCGACGCCTTCCCCGGTCAGGCGCTGCTCGACCGCACGAGCATGAACACATGGGAAGACGCCGCCGTGATCGACGAAGTCAACCGCATCGGCAAGGAACGGCTGGTCTTTGCGGGCCTCTGGACCTCGGTCTGCATCGTCGGCCCGGCGCTCTCGGCGCTCGAACAGGGATTTGAGGTCTATGTCATCACCGACGCGAGCGGCGACATTTCGACCGAGGCGCACGAGCGCGCGGTCGAACGCATGATCCAGGCGGGCGCCAAGCCGATGACCTCGCTCCAATATCTGCTCGAACTGCAGCGCGACTGGGCGCGCGCCGAAACCTATGATCTCACTACCGGCATCGCCCGCAAATGGGGCGGCGCTTATGGTCTTGGCATCACCTATGCCAAGACGATGTTCGGCGCCTCGGAAGGCGGTCACTGATCCCCGTTGGCCGGGCCCACACGGGTCCGGCCACCCCCTTCCCATTCTCTGCCAGGAGGACGGACCGATGAAACTCTATCTTGTCTCGCTGGGGGCCGGGCTTCTGGTCGGCGTTGTCTATAGCCTGCTCGGGGTTCGTTCCCCCGCGCCGCCGATCATCGCCCTTATCGGGCTGGCCGGCATCCTCCTCGGCGAACAATTGGTGCCGATCGCCAAGCGCCTCGGCGACCGCCCCGAACTTGTCCGCTTCGTCCGCGAGGATTGCGCGAGCCATGTGCTCGGCCCGCTCCCCCGGGCCGAGACGATATCCCGAAAGGATCGCGACGCATGAACCCCGTCACCCGCCGCCAGGCACTCGCCGGCGCCGCCACCACCGCCCTTCTCGCTGCAACGGAAAGCTTTGCCATGCGCCCCAAGGATCTCATCATCGTCAATGCCAAGGTGACCACGCTCGATCGCGCCAACCCGGTGGCTCAGGCGGTCGCGATCCGCGGCGGCAAATTTCTCAGCGTCGGTAGCGAGGCCGAAGTTCGCGCCGCCGCCGGACCCGACGCCGATGTGATCGACGCCAGGGGCCGCCGCCTGATCCCCGGGCTGATCGACAGCCATATCCATGTCATCCGCGGCGGGCTCAATTATAATATGGAGTTGCGCTGGGACGGCGTGCCGAGCCTTGCCGACGCGATGGCGATGCTGAAAAAACAGGCCGCGAACACCCCACCGCCACAATGGGTGCGCGTCGTCGGTGGCTTCACCGAGCATCAGTTCGCCGAAAAGCGCCTTCCAACGCTGGCCGAAATCAATGCCGCGGCGCCCGATACGCCGGTGTTCATCCTCCACCTCTATGACCGCGCCCTGCTCAACGCCGCCGCGCTGCGCGCCGTCGGCTATACGAAAGACACGCCCAACCCGCCGGGCAGCGAGATCGTCCGCGACGCCGCAGGCAACCCCACCGGCCTGCTGCTCGCCCAGCCCAATGCGGTGATCCTCTATTCGACGCTCGCCAAGGGGCCCAAGCTTCCCGAGGAATATCAGGTCAATTCGACCAAGCATTTCATGCGCGAATTGAATTCGCTCGGCGTCACCAGCGTCATCGATGCCGGCGGCGGGTTCCAGAACTACCCCGACGATTACCAGATCATCGAAAAGCTGCACAAGGACGGCGAGATGACGCTGCGCATCGCCTATAATCTCTTCACGCAAAAGCCGAAGGAAGAGCTCAAGGATTTCGCGACCTGGTCGACACAGGTCAAACCCGGCGACGGCGACGACACCTATCGCCACAATGGCGCGGGCGAGATGCTCGTCTATTCGGCCGCCGACTTCGAGGATTTCCGCGTCGAGCGTCCCGACATGCCCGCCAATATGGAGGCCGACCTCGAACCCGTTGTTCGCCTGCTCGCCGAGCGAAAATGGCCATGGCGGCTCCATGCCACCTATGACCAGACGATCAGCCGCGCACTCGATGTGTTCGAAAAGGTCGACAAGGACATACCGCTGTCGGGGCTCAACTGGTTTTTCGATCATGCCGAGACGATCAGCGAGCGCAACATCGACCGTATCGCGGCATTGGGCGGCGGCATTGCCGTGCAGCACCGCATGATGTTCCAGGGCGAATATTTCATCGAACGTTATGGCGCAAAGGCCGCCGAGGCGACCCCGCCGATCAAGCGGATGATGGACGCCGGTATTCCGGTCGGTGCGGGAACCGACGCAACGCGCGTCGCAAGCTACAACCCCTGGATGTCGCTGTCGTGGCTGGTGACCGGCACAACGCTGGGCGGCACGACGCTCTATCCCGCGCGCAACCGGCTCGACCGCGAGACTGCGCTGCGCCTGTGGACCGAGAAAAACACCTGGTTCTCGAACGAGGTGGGCAAGAAAGGACAGATCAAGGCGGGCCAGCTCGCCGACCTCGCGCTGCTCTCGGGCGATTATTTCGGGGTCGCCGAAAGCGAGATCGTCCACCTCCGCTCGGTCCTGACCATCCTCGGCGGCAAGGTCGTGCATGGCGAGGGCGACTATGGCCCGATCGCCCCCGCACTCCCCAGGCCGATGCCCGACTGGTCGCCCGTCGCGACCTTTGGCGGCGCTTATCGCCGCCCCGAGAGCGCAGAGAAGATGGCCGCGGCTTGCGGCTGCGCCGCGTCCTGCGCGGTCCATGGTCATGACCATGCCGCCGCGCTCGGCGCGAATGTCCCCGCCGCCGACGTCCAGAGCTTCTGGGGTGCGTTCGGCTGCGGCTGCTGGGCGGTCTGAGCCATGACCCCCGCCCCCATCGCCCGCCTGCTTGGCGACAATCGCTTCGCAGCCCTTGCCGCGACCTTCCTCACCCTCCCCTATTGGACGAGCGGCCTTGCCAAACTTGCCGACCTCGGCGGTGCACTCGGCGAGGCGCAGCATTTCGGCCTCGAACCCGCCGCGCTCGTCGTCGGCCTAACCATTCTCGTCCAGATCGGCGGGTCGCTGGCGATCATCCTTGGCCGCCAAGCCTGGCTCGGCGCGGGCGCACTCGGGGTTTTCACCGCAGCCGCGACGATCATTGCGCATCCCTTCTGGCAGGTCGCCGATCCGATGGCGCGCTTCCACGAACGCAACACCTTCCTCGAGCATGTCGGGCTGATCGGCGGCCTGATGCTCGCCGCGATCCTGCGCGAGCGCCGGACATGACCGCCGCTACCGCCGAGGCCGAACGGCCGCTCGCCAGCCCGATGTTCCGGGCCCTGTGGATCGCGACCATCGTGTCGAACGTCGGCACGTGGATGCACGATGTCGGCGCGGGCTGGCTGATGACCTCGCTGTCGCCGGACCCGCTGATGGTCGCGCTGGTGCAGGCCGCAACGACCTTCCCCATGTTCGCGCTCGCGCTGCCTGCCGGGGCGCTCGCCGATATCGTCGACCGTCGTCGCCTGCTGATCGCCGCGCAGCTTTTCGGGCTGATCGGTGCCGCCGGGCTTGCCGCCGTCACTCTCGCGGGCTTCACCACCGCATGGGTGCTTCTGCTCTTCACCGCGGTGATCGCGGTCGGCGCCGGTCTTTCCGCGCCTGCTTTCCAGGCGATCGTTCCCGAACTGGTGCCGGCCAAATCGCTGCAACAGGCGGTCGCGCTCAACTCGCTCGGCGTCAACATCGCGCGCGCCATCGGTCCGGCGCTCGGCGGTGTCATCATTGCCGCCTCGGGTCCCGCCGCCGTCTTCGCGGTCAACGCCCTGTCGGTCGTGGGCGTCATCATCGTGCTGGTCCGCTGGCGCCGCGCGGTACCCGAACGGCACCTGCCCGCCGAACATATGGTGGGCGCGATGCGCGCTGGCCTGCGCTATGCGATGCGCGCGCCCGAACTACAGGTCGTGCTGATCCGCTCGGTCGGTTTCTTCCTTTTTGCCAGCGGGCTCTGGGCGCTGTTACCGATCATTGCGCGCCGCGACCTCGGGCTGGGGCCCGCCGGCTATGGTGGGCTCCTGACCTTCATGGGAATCGGTGCGATCGGTGGTGCGATGCTGATGCCGCGGCTGCGCGGGCGGATGGGGGCCAATGCGATCACCCTCGCCGCCTCGCTCCTGCTCGCCGCGGCGATGGCCGCGCTGTCGCTCGTCACCGGATTCTGGTCGGCATCGGCGGCCCTGTTTGTCGCCGGGCTGGCGTGGATCGCCATGATGGCCTCGCTCAACGGCGGCGCACAGGCGACCTCGCCCGGCTGGGTCAAGGCGCGGGCGCTCGCGATCTACCTTCTGGTCTTTCAGGGGTCGATGGCGGCGGGATCGACATTATGGGGATCGGTCGCATCGCAGATCGGCGTGCCCTCGACCCTCCTCGCCGCCGCTGCGCTGCTGGTCGCCGCTAGCCTGTTCCTCGCCTGGCGCTATCCGCTGGGCCGCGACAGCGCCCTCGACCTCGCCCCCTCATCGCACTGGCCGACGCCGCTCGTCGACGGCACTGTCGAGCATGACAGCGGTCCGGTGCTGGTGACGGTCGAATATCGCGTCGACCCGGAGCAGGTGCCGGCATTCTTCGCCGAAATGCAGAAGATGCGCCGCATCCGCCGCCGCGACGGCGCGATCCACTGGGGCATTTACGAGGACACCGCCACCCCCGGCACGGTGATCGAAAGCTTCACCGTCGAAAGCTGGCTCGAACATCTGCGCCAGCACGACCGGGTGACCAATGCCGACCGGGTGCAGCAGGACGCGCTGCGCGCGTTCCAGACCAGCGGCACGCCGCCGGTCGTGCGCCACTTCGTCACGCGCCGCTGATGCGTGCGCTTGCCCTCCTCGCTGCGCTGATGCCGTTCGCCGCGCCAGCGCAGGAGGTCGAGCAGACGAATCTTCGCTACGACGAGGATTGGTCCGTGCTGTCCGACGCCCCGCGCGAGGAAAGGAAGCAGGCCAAATATGTCCCGCTCACCACCGACGGCGCCGTTTACCTGACGCTCGGCGGCGAGGCCCGGGCACGCTTTGAGGGGTTTGACGATAATCTGTGGGGCGACCCGCCCGCCCCCGATGACGGCTATCTGTGGCTCCGCGCGATGCCGCACGCCGACCTCCACGCCGGCCCCGCACGCGTCTTTGTTCAGGGCATCGCGGGCTATGCGCGCGGCGTCGGCGCCGGCAAAGGTCCGGCGGACGAAACCGGGATCGACCTGTTGCAAAGCTTTGCCGACGTCCGCATTCCGTTGGGCGACGACGCCCATCTGACGCTGCGCGGCGGGCGCGAACTGATGGCGCTCGGGTCGGAGCGGCTTGTGGGGATCCGCTATGGCCCCAACATCCCGCAGGCGTTCGACGGGTTTCGGGCGATTGCCGAGCATGGTCCGCTCCGCGTCGATGCTTTTCACCTCCGCCCTGTCGCCATCGGCGGCGGCGATTTCGACGACCGGGCATCGAAGACGCGGCGCCTCGACGGTGTTTATGCGACGATCACGCCCGCAAGCGGGATCGGCATCGATGCCTATTGGCTGAGCTATGAAAATGAGGCCGCGCGCTTCGTCGGCTGCTTAGGACGCGAAACGCGCGAAACGGTCGGGCTGCGCTTCTTCGGCAAGCACGGCAATCTCGGCTGGAACTGGGAGGTCATACTCCAGCGCGGGCATTTCGCGGGCGCCCCGATCCGCGCCTGGTCGTTCGCGACCGAAACCGCGTGGAGTTTTCCGCAAACACCGCTCAAACCGCGCATCCGCTTGCGCGCCAATGTCGCGAGCGGCGACCGCGATCCGGCCGACGGCACGCTTGGTACCTTCAACGCGCTGTTTCCCAAGGGAAAATATTTCGGCGAACTGTCGCCGATCGGCCCGCGCAACATCATGAATCTGCACCCGAGCGTCGATTTCGATCTCGGATCGGGGGTGAGCGTCGAACTGGCCGCCGCATCCTTCTGGCGCCAGACCCGCGGCGACGGCATCTATGACATTCCCGGCGGACTGATACGCGCGGCGGGTGGCAGCAGCGCGCGTCATATCGGCGAGCAGGTCGAGATTTCGGCTGGCTGGCAAACGAGCACGATATTGTCCTTCACTGCCTCGCTCTCAGCCTTTCGCCCCGGCGCTTTCATCCGCGATACGGGGCCTGCGCGCACTATCCGCATGGCCGGCGCCGAAGCCATGCTGAAATTCTAGAGTCGGAACCTAGAGGTCGATCATTCCCGCGAGTTCGGCGTCGTTTCGCCCCAACTCGACAAATTGTTCGAGCAGCCATGACGCCGCAGGACCCGGCGGCGTGTCGCGGCGCCACACGCCTGCGAACCGATAGGTCCCGCCCGGATGGTCAGGCATCGCAAGCTGTACAAGCGTCCCGGCGACAAGGTCGGCCTCGATCATCGGCAATGGCATATTGCCCCAGCCGATGCCTTCACGCAGCAGCGCATGTTTCGCGCCAAGGTCGGCGAGCCGCCAGGTCTTGGGGCTCATCACCGAGTAGTCGCGCCCCTCGGTAAAGCGCGAGCGGTCAGTGAGAACCAGCTGGGTATAATCGCGCCCGGCCCCCGGCGCGATCCGCTCCATCCGGCCGAGCGGATGATCGGGCGCTGCGACCGGCACCATCGGAATCGATCCTGCCGCGATGCATTCAACGCCTTCGACCCCCGCCGCGAGCGGTCCTGAAATGCCGACGATCGCCTTCCGGTCCAATACCATTGCGGTAATCGCACCCAGCGCTTCGACATGGAGGCGAAGCTGCACGGTCGGAAACGCGACCGCAAAGGCGCGCAGAACCTTGCCCAGCCGATCTGCGGGAAGCATCACATCGACCGCAAGATCGACCTCGGCCTCCAATCCGTCGAGCAGCCCCTTCACCTTCGCGCGAAGCCCGTCGATGCCATGCGAAATCGCCCGCGCTTCGGACAGCAGCGCGCGCCCCGCGACGGTCAGTTGCGGTTTGCGCGTTCCCTCGCGGTCGAACAGGATCACGCCGAGCTGCGCCTCGAGGTTCGTAATGCCATAGCTGATGACCGACACCGCGCGGCCGAGCCGCCGCCCCGCCGCGGCAAAACTGCCCGTATCGACAATCGCGAGGAAGATGCGGAGTTGGTCGAAGGTCGGTGTTCCGGGACTGCTCACTTTTCCATTTCCTCGAACGTTCTGGTTAAATTTATCACCCTGAACAGGAAAGCCCGCAAGCCCTAAATAGGTCTCAACGGCGACCGACCCGGTCGCCTTTGGAGATACACCATGATCGAACTTCGCCCTTTCGACAGTCTCGGCGCCGCCAACCACGGCTGGCTCGACGCAAAGCATCATTTTTCCTTCGCCGGCTATCATGATCCCGCACGGACCAGCTGGGGCAATTTGCGCGTCTGGAACGACGACATCATCGCGCCACAGACCGGCTTTCCGCCCCATCCTCACCGCGACATGGAAATCATCACCTATGTCCGCGAAGGCGCGATCACGCATCAGGACGACCTCGGCAACAAGGGCCGCACCGAAGCGGGCGATGTTCAGGTGATGAGCGCCGGCACCGGCATCCGCCATTCGGAATATAATCTCGAGGATGTGACGACGAAGATTTTCCAGATCTGGATCGTCCCGACCCGCGATGGCGAAGCACCGCAGTGGGGTGCCAAGCCCTTCCCCAAGGGCGACCGCTCGGGAAAATTTGTGACGCTCGCCTCGGGCTATGACAATGACAATGACGCGCTGCCGATCCGGACCGACGCGCGCGTCGTCGGCGCGACGCTGCGCGCGGGCGAGACCGCCAAATATCCGCTCGGCAAGGAGCGGAAAGCCTATCTCGTTCCCGCAACCGGCGCGGTGCAGATCGACGATGTCCGGATCAATGCCCGTGACGGCGCGGCGATCAGCGACATGGAGATCCTGCGCATCACCGCGCTCGAAGACAGCGAAATCGTCCTCGTTGATGCGGCGTAAACATGAACTGCCGGCGCGCCGCGTCGGCAGTTACAACATCATAATCCCCTGTTCTGCGCGCAGAATATCAACCCGGAAAAATCAGAAACGATAGCCGATCGTGCCCATCACGTTGCGCGGCGCGCCCATGAAACAGTCGCCCCTGTCGAGGCACGAGGCGTAGTAGATGTTGTCGAGAAGGTTGGTCGCGTTGACCGCGAAGCGCCATTTGTCCCATGTGACTTCGGCCAGTGCATCGACCGTCGTGTTGTCGGGCGTGACGATCGTCCAGGCCGGACCGACCGATGTGCGCTTGCCCGTATAGACGGCGCCTGCCCCCAGCCGCAACCGAGCCCCGTCGCCGATGCCGAAGCTTTTCGTTGCCCAGACCGAAGCGTTATGCCGCGGCATATAGGTGAAGTACGGGCTGTCGTCGGACGTTAGCTTGTTATATCCGTAGTTTACCAGCAGTTCGAAGTTTCCGGGCAGGGTCCGGCTCGCCTCAACTTCGATCCCCTTTGTGGTGAGCTTGCCCGACTGGAGGCGAACGCCCGGGGTCGGGCCATCGATCGGACGACCCGATTCCTTGATGTGGAATGCGGTGACCGTGACCAGCGTGGTGGCGTCGGGCTGCCATTTTACCCCGGCCTCATACTGCGTTCCAGTCTGCGGCTTCAGCCGCACGAGGTCGGTCGCAGAAGGCGTGATCGGCAGGAAGGATTCGGTGTAGCTGAAGAAAGGCGAAAATCCCGCGCCGAGTTCGCCGATAATCCCCGCACGGAATGTCGTCGCCTTGTCGGTTGCCGTGGTGCCGTTGGAATAATTCGACTTCACCCGGTCGCGGCGCGCGCCGAGGACGACCGAGACGCGGTCCCATAAGCGGATCTGGTCCTGGACGTAAAAGCCAAGCTGTTTCTGGACATCGGTCGAAAAATCGGGGCTGATCGCCGGGATCGCCAGCGCGTCATAGTCGATGTCGTAAAGGTCGACGATCTCGAAGCCGAAGCCCCCGCGCTTGCGGACCTTGTTCCAGCTGTAGTCGATGCCCGCGAGCAGCGTATGCTCGATCGCGGCGCCTGTGTTGAACTTGAACTGCACATTGCTGTCGGTCGAGAAGACGTTGGTGCGCGCGATGTTACCGTCGCTGTACAGGCCGATCATCCGTCCGGCGGGATCGAGATAGGGGTTTGTCGGGTTCGAATAGCTGTCGGTATAATGGGTAAAATAGGACAGGTCGGCGTCGATATAGCGCGCCTTGGCGCTGAGCTGGATCGCATCGCCAAAGCGCTGGGTGATACTGCCGCCACCCTGCAGCAGCCGTCCGTCATAACGGTCCCAGCCGGGCCTGCCGACGAAAAGAAAAGGATCGAGCCGGTCGGGGTTGTTCGGGTTGTCGCGGAAGGTGCCGACAATTGGCAGGAACTGCGGCGTCGAGCCCCCCTCGTCCTTCTGATAAAGGCCGGTGAGCACGATGTCCGTGTCGGGGGTCGGTTGCCACCGGATCGACGGCGCGAACATGATGCGGTCGTCTGGAACATGATCGACATAGGTGTCGGCATCGCGAACGCGGCCCACTGCGCGGATCGCGAATGTATCGGACAGCGCAAGATTGACGTCGCCGAGCACCTCTTTGCGGTCATAGCTGCCATAGACGAGGCTGGCCTCGCCGCGCGTCTCGAAACCGGGCGCCTTCGATACGAGATTGACAATGCCGCCGATCGAACCCTGACCGAAGAGTACCGACGCCGGCCCGCGAACGACTTCGACGCGCGAAAAATTGTACGGGTCCGAGGTGATGCTGGCGTAATAGCTGAAGATATCGCGCATGCCGTCACGGAACTGGAGGGCGTCGATACCGCGGATGACGAAGCTGTCGACACGGCTGTCGCGACCATAGGGGTTGGCGGTGACGCCGGCGGTGTAGCGCACCGTGTCGCTGATGTTGATCGCACCCTGCGAAAGATACTGGTCGTCGGTGACGACCGTGATCGGCTGCGGTGTTTCGATGAGCGGTGTCTCGGTCTTGGTCCCCGCCATGCTTTCGCTACGCGCGCCGGTCACCACGATCTCCGACCGCTCGCTCGCACCCGCATCGACCTCGTCGGCACAGGCTATGGTGCTGCCAAGGGCTGTGCAGGCGAGCAACGCGAGTTTGGCAAAATTCATGAGGAGAATCCCTTTGTTTCGAGGCTTGAGGAGATGTCCGAACCGGCAATCGGCGCTGCCGTTGATCGCGCTGAAATCTTCGTGGCCCCCGCCCCGGGGCGGCTCTTGCCAAAGTCGATCTTTTATTGCAAATGATTCTTATTACCAAATTTCAGCTGATATCAGTTGCGAAATACTCGCAACAAGATTTGCATCGACACCGTCGTACAGACGGAAAACATCACCCGCTCAGGAGCCCGATCATGATGAAACGCCTTGCCGCCGTCGCTTGTGCACTGTTTGCGCTTCCCGCGTCGGCTCACGAAGTCTGGATCGAGCGCGATGCGACGGGTCCCGCCCGCATCTATCTGGGCGAACCCGCGGACGTCATGCCCGAGGCAGGTGACCCCGAGTTCCGCAACCTCAAGGCGCCGAAGCTGCTCCACGCCGACGCCTCGAAATCCGCACCGCTTGTCCGCCGGGCGAACCATATCGAGGCCGCGATCACCGGATCCGGCGACGTCCGCCTCACCGACGACAATGTCTTCGCGCCGTGGGAAGGCGAAGGCGGAAAATGGGAAGGCGTCGTCTATTATGCGCGCGCCGGACGCGAGGAACCCGGGACGGCTCTCGATCTCGAGATCAGCCCCGTCAGCGCCAACGCCGACAGTTTTGCCGTCAGCTGGCTCGGAAAGCCGCTTGCAGGCGCGAAGGTGACCGTCGTCAATGCCGATCGCTGGCAGAAGAGCTTCACCGCCGACGCACGGGGCCACGTCACGGTTCCGGTGACTACGCCGGGACGCTACCTGCTGTCGGTCTCGCACGATGTCGAAGGCGCGCGCACCCTGGGCGGCAAAACGGTCGCGAAGACCATCCATGTTTCGACCCTGACTTTTGCAAAACGGTAGGCCTGGACCTGGCCGATTGCGGGCCGGCCGCCTTCCGACTTCGCAACAACCTCAAATCTGTATCATTGGTGCTCACGGAGAGCGGGGGGCGAACCATCCGCCGCCGGTGTCCCGATATCGACAGGTTGGCCGGCAGCGGGCGGTCCAGAACCGGGCAAAGATCCGGTCTGACCGGTGATGGTTCCGGCTTGGGGACCGGCTGGGACGTCGCTGACCCTGCCTTTCAACGCGTCGATTTCGCGTTGGCGCATTTCGAGATAGAGGGTGCGCGTCTCGACATAGGGATCAGCGCTTTCTTCCTGCAGGCGCTCGATCTCGGCGTCGCCCTCGATGCGATCGTTGAGCTGCCTGATCACGGTTGTCGGAACCGCATAGGCCGTACGATTGAAAGGCGCACCGACCGCGGTCGGCACGACGAGCAGATCGATGCTGTTGCCGGCCAGGTCGCGTAATGTCGTCGACCCGATGAGCGGAAGGTAGAAATAGGGACCGGGCTCGACCCCGTAAAAGCCCAATGTATTGGCAAAGCCATTGCGTCGATAAGGCAGGTCGAACGGCTTCGTCTTCGCGACATCGAAAAGCCCTCCGACGCCGAAGGTCGTGTTGACGGCGAAGCGACCGAGCGTCTCGGCGGCCTTGCCAATCTTGAACTGCAGCAGAAAGTTCAGAAAATTGACGGGTTCGCTCAGGTTCCGCAGCACATTGCCAAGCCCGTCGCGGACCGGCTCGGGAACGATGCCTTGATAGCCCGTGGCGACCGGGGCAACGAGCGCCTTGTCGACCGACTGGACCACCCGAAACGACGTAATGTTGACGTCTTGCAGGGGATCACCCGGCGGCGCCTCACCGCGTGCCGTCACCACGATATCATTCGGCGACGACGGCATTTCGGCGGGCGGCTCGCCATTATATGTTGCGGTTGCGTCCGGAGAGGGAGGCGGGATATTTCCGGTTGTCGGCACGACCAACGGCGGCTCGGCGCGGACCGGATCGCCATCGGGCTGCTGCGGCTCGACTTCTGACCGGCTTTCGGGTGCAATATCTGCGAGAGCGGGCGGTGCCCCGGACAGCAGGAGAAGCGCTGCGACGGTCGAGATGCTCATCGTGAGTGAGATCCTGCCATCACCGGAATTTTGAGCCTCGCTCGCATATGTCTAACTCCTTGCCCGGGGTGCCAGCCCGAAACCATGATCAAAGGACGCCCCCTCCTCTTCATCCAAAGCTGCCTGACCCGCTATCGCGGGCATGCAGCCTTACCCTTCCCCGACCGGGAGGAAAGAAAAAAAGCTATGCCTGTTACGTGATCGCCACCGCATCTCCAGCCACCGGCCAGTTTCCTCGCGAAGGGCCAGTACACACCTTCCGCGGCATCGGTATCGGTCGAGGACGCCCCCGATACGCGTCATGCCGACTCAGGGAAACGGGATCGCGCCACCCACATATAGGTGCGGCTATCCGGCATCTGCGCAATCTGGGTCGACACCTTGCCGGGTTGGGCAAAGGCCCCAGAGAAATTCCAGAGCGGACATGAGCCGCCAACGCGCGAGAAGTGGAAATCTGTCGCGGACTGGCGCTTGAAATATTCCCTGCCCGGTCGACGCGAACGAAAAAGAACGGGATGCCACGCGTTTCGGCGCGCTGAAGCGTCGAGAGCCACGTTCAACCATCCTGGCCGCGAGACTCCGAGCGGCTCACAAAATTTGCGCGGGCCATGAAACGACGCCTGCCGCGTCGATAGCCCGAACCTACCGAACCCCCTCGATCCGCAGCAACTGCTTGCCCTGGTTCGAGCCGCTGAACAGGCGCAGGAATGTTTGTGGAATAGCGTCGAAACCATGCTGGATGTCGGTACGATAGCGGATCTGGCCGCTGCTGACCCATTGCCGAAGGTCGGCCATTGCAACGGGCACGCGGTCCAGATGGTCGAGCAGGATAAAGCCTCGCATCTCGGCGCGTTGGGGGATCAGCCGCATCAGGTTGCGCGGACCGGGGGTGCTCTGTGTGTCGTTATAGCCTGAAATGGCGCCGCACAGCACAATCCGCCCGAAGCACGCGATATGTGCGATCCCCGCCTCGAGCGTCGGGCCACCGACATTGTCGAAGAACAGGTCGATCCCATCGGGCGCAAGCGCCCGGAGCCGCCCCCGGACATCCTCATTGCGATAATCGATCGCGGCGTCAGCGCCATAATCCTCGACCAGCCAGCGGCATTTTTCGCCCCCCCCGGCGATTCCGATCACGCGCGCGCCCGCAAGCCGCGCGATCTGGATCGCAACCGATCCGACCGCGCCCGCCGCGCCCGAGACGAGCACGCAATCCCCCGCGCGAAGCCGGCCGACGTCGTGCATGCCGACATAGGCGGTGAGGCTTGCCGCGCCGAACACCCCCAACGCCTCTTCGGGCGTCGTCCCTTCCGGAACAGCCACCGGGTCGGGATCGCCCACCCGTGCCGCAACGGCATAATCCTGCCATCCGAACAAGCCGCGTACCATCGAGCCCTCGGGAAAAGCCGGATTGGTCGACGCGATCACGCGCCCGGCCGCACTACCGCGCACGGGCTCGCCGATCATGATGGGAGGCAGATAGCTGGGGGCATCGTCCATCCATCCGCGCTGCGCTGGATCGAAGCCGAGCATGAGGTTGCGGACGAGAATTTCGCCGGCGGCCAGATCGGCGTGCGGCATGGGCGCATCTTGCCGCACGAAATCCTCGACGCTGACCTGCCCCCTCGGGCGCCGCGCGAGCAGCCACTGGCGATTGACGGTCTCTGCGGGCATGGCGGCACTCCGGTACAAAAGTGAACGGTGGCCTACTATCGCAACGGTCCGGCGCCTTCGCTAGGTCGCGATTGTCCTGCGCCAAGCACAATATGTTTTCGACATCAGCCCGTGTGGGCTAGACCCAGGAAGGCTGGCCGCTCGCCACCGCCATGTGCGGCAATCCTTGCACCGCTGATATAGGCCGCATCCGGCGACGCCAGAAAGCTGACAACACCGGCGATATCGGGCCCGCGCGCCATGCGGCCGAGCGGCAGCATCGCGTCGATCCGCTTCATCCCCTCAGCGCCGCCATAATGGTCGGCCGCCGCTTCGGTGGCGACCAGTCCGACGATGATCGCGTTGACGCGCACCTTCGCCCCCCATTCCATGGCAAGCGATTCGGTGAGGCTCAGCAATCCAGCCTTTGCAGCGCCATAGATCGCCGTCCCGGGCGACGGGCGCACGCCCGAGACGCTCGCAATATTGACGATACTGCCGCCCTCGTCCTGCGCCTGCATGATGCGGTTTACAGCCTGCGCCACATGAAGGGGCGCGAGCAGGTTGAGCGCGAGGACGCGTTCCGAAAAGCGCGGCGAAGCGGAGGCCGCGTCAGCTTCGGGCGAGCCCCCGGCATTGTTCACGGCAAGATCAAGCCGGCCGTGGCGTTCGAAAATACGGTCGACCATCGCCTGAACCTCGTCCGCCGAACGCACATCGCACGCCTCGAACTCGGCCGCCGCGTCATGATGACGCGGCAGGTCGTCGGGGGCGTTGCGGCCGCAGATGACGACCCGCATCCCGTCTTCCAGCAGTCGCTCCGCGATCGCGCGGCCGATCCCGCGGCTGCCGCCGGTCACGAGTGCCACGCGCTGTTTCTCGTCCGCCATAACCATCTCCATTTCTCACCCGCCTCTCTCCTGCCGGGCGGCGTGAAAGTCTCTCTCCATATGGTGGTATCGGGCGAACGACCAGCGCGCCTATCCATCCAGCGACATCGCGGGTGCCCTCGTACCCGGCGCCTTTTGGCTGGAGAGTGGATTGAACAAGCAACTGACCATCGAACAGTTCGTCGCCTCGCTGAAGAGCGGGATGACGATCGGGATTGGAGGCTGGGGACCACGCCGCAAGCCGATGACGTTGATCCGCGCCATATTGCGTTCGGACCTGACCGACCTGACGATCGTCACTTACGGCGGCCCCGATGTCGGCATGCTCTGCGCTGCTGGCAAGGTGAAGAAGCTGATCTTCGGCTTCGTCTCGATGGATGCGATCCCGCTCGAACCCTATTTCCGCAAGGCGCGCGAGGCCGGAACGCTCGACATTCTCGAACTCGACGAAGGCATGCTGCAATGGGGGCTGAAGGCTGCGGCATTCCGCCTGCCCTTCCTCCCCACCCATGTCGGACTCGGCACCGATGTGATGACGCACGGCGGATTCAGGACGGTTCAGTCGCCCTACGACGATGGCGAAGTCTTGCTCGCCATGCCCGCGCTCCGGCTTGACGCGGCGCTCGTCCACGTCAACCGCGCCGACCGGCTCGGCAATATCCAGGCGCTCGGCCCCGACACCTATTATGACGAATGGTTCGCGCGCGCCGCCGACCGCACTTTCGTCTCGGCCGAGGAAGTCGTCGAGCGGATGGATCATAGCTATCCCGAGGACGCGCGCGCGAACATCGTCGAGCGCTGCTTCGTCCATGGGGTGATCGAGGCGCCGCTCGGCGCGCACCCGACCTCGATGCCGCCCTCGTACGGCTGGGACATGAAACACCTCAAAACCTATGCCGCGAGCGCGCGCGAGGACGGCGGCTGGGCTGACTATGCAGCCGACACGATCGGCGCCGACGAAGCGGGCTATCTAGAACGCGTCGGCGGCAAGGACGCCGTCGCCGCCCTTCCCCTTCCCATTTTCTGAGGCGGCCGACACCATGACCACCGCACCCGATTTCACTCTTTGCGAACAGTTGATCGTCGCCGCGTCCGAGGCGTGGCGCGGCAATGGCGAACTCGTTGCGACCGGCATCGGCCCGGCGCCGCGCCTCGCCGCCGGCCTCGCCAAGCTGACGCACACCCCCGAACTGATGATGACCGACGGCGAGGCGTATCTGGTCGAGGACCCGGTGCCGCTCGGCCCGCGCGGTTACGACGACCGCAAGGCGGCGGGCTATCTTCCCTTCTCGCGTTTCTTCGATGCCGCGGTGTGGTCGGGCAAGCGCCACGCGATGGTGACGCCGAGCCAGATCGACCGCTTCGGCCAGACGAACATCTCCTACCTTGGCGGCACCTATGACCAGCCGAAGGTGCAGATGCTCGGCGCGCGCGGTTTTCCGGGCAACAGCATCTGCCACATCAATTCGATGTTCGTACCCGCGCATTCGAAACGCATCTTCGTCGAGGGCGAGGTCGATATGGTGTCGAGCGTCGGCTACAACCCGGCGCGCCGCACCCCCGGCGTCAATTTCAGTCGCGTCGACCTGCGGCTGATCGTCACCGACCTTTGCGTCATGGATTTCGGCGGCAAAGACAATGCGATCCGCGTCGTCATGCTGCATCCGGGCGTGACCTTCGATCAGGTGCAGGAAGCCACGGGCTTCGCGCTCGAAGCCGCGGCCGAGATCAAGACGACCCCCACCCCGACCGCCGAACAGCTCGCGATCATCGCGCGGCTCGACCCGCACAATCTGCGTGCAACGGTGCTCAAGGACAATCCCGCGGGCAAGAGGAGCTGAGCCATGAACGAGCAGAATGACGGGCTGGTCCCCCCGGTCGATGAAACGCCGGACTATGAGACCGACACGCCCGTCCTCTATGAAGCCGCCGACGGCATTGCGTGGGTGACGCTCAACCGCCCGCAATATCACAACGTCCAGAACAGCCAGATGACCTACGCGCTCGACGACGCCTTCATCCGCGCGGTCAATGACGATGCGGT
This sequence comes from Sphingopyxis sp. GW821-FHT10B01, assembly GCF_059415685.1. Taxonomy (NCBI): domain Bacteria; kingdom Pseudomonadati; phylum Pseudomonadota; class Alphaproteobacteria; order Sphingomonadales; family Sphingopyxidaceae; genus Sphingopyxis; species Sphingopyxis sp. GW821-FHT10B01. The sequence continues at coordinate 398,189 of NZ_JBWKNS010000001.1, forward strand.
CAAGGTCATCGTGCTGAAATCGGATGCCAAGCATTTCAGTGCAGGCCACGACATCGGCACACCGGGGCGTGACTTTCATTCGCCCGTCGAGCGCCGGCTGATGTGGTACGATCATTCGACCAAGGCGGGCGCCGAAAAGGCCTATGCCCGCGAACAGGAACAATATCTGGGCATGTGCAAAAGGTGGCGGGACATTCCCAAGCCGACCATCGCGCAGGTCCACGGCGGCTGCATCGCCGGCGGGCTGATGCTCGCCTGGGTGTGCGACCTGATCATCGCTTCCGACGACGCCTTCTTTCAGGATCCGGTTTTGCAGATGGGCTTTCCGGGCCTCGAATATTTCGCACATTGCCACGAACTCAATGTCCGGCTGGCGAAGGAATTCCTGTTCCTCGGCGACCGGATGAGCGCCGAGCGCGCGCGCGAAGCCGGGATGGTCAACCGCGTCGTGCCGCGCGCCGAGCTGGCCGACGAAGTGAAGCGCGTCGCCGAGCGGATCGCGACCCAGCCGCGCCTCGCGCTGCAACTCGCGAAGCAGGCGTGCAACCATATGGAGACGCTGGCGGGCAAGAATGCCGGGATCGACGCGGCGTTCGGCTATCACCATTTCGCCCACGCCAACAACAGTCTGGTCAAGGGCGACTATATCGCCGGGTTCGACGGCAAGAAGATGGCCGAAGCCAACAAGAAAGACGCCGGTCAAAAGGATCGGGACGCAGGCTGATGGCCGATCCGCTCGCCACCCTCCTGACCGAACGGCTCGGCTGCCGGCTGCCGGTGATTCAGACCGCGATGGGCTGGATCGCGACGCCGCGGCTGGTGATCGCGTCGAGCGAGGCGGGCGCCTTCGGCTTCCTCGCGGGCGCGGTGATGCAGCCCGCCGAGCTCGAAGCCGCGATCATCGCGGTCAAGCGGGGCACGAAACAGCCCTTCGGCGTCAATTTCCACATGTTCCAGCCGGGCGCGGCGGAGATCGTCGAGATCATCCTGAAGCACCGCGATCAGGTACGTGCCGTCAGTTTCGGGCGCGGCCCCGATGCGAAGATGATCGGGCGCTTCAAGGATGCGGGCATCCTCTGCATCCCCACCGTCGGCGCGGTCAAACATGCGCAGAAGATGGTGCAGCTCGGCGTCGATATGGTGACGGTACAGGGCGGCGAAGGCGGCGGGCACACCGGATCGGTCGCCTCGACGATCCTGCTCCCGCAGGTGCTCGACGCGGTGAAGGTACCGGTGATCGCCGCGGGCGGTTTCGGCGACGGACGCGGGCTCGCGGCGGCGCTGGCCTATGGCGCGGTCGGCATCGCGATGGGTACGCGCTTTCTGATGACGCGCGAAAGCCCGATCCCCGAACTGACCAAGGCGCGCTACGTCAGGGCGGGCACCGACGATATTCTTGTGTCGACCAAAGTCGATGGCCTGCCGCAGCGGATGATCAAAAATGCGCTGCTGAACCGGATCGAGCGTTCGTCGGGTCTCGGCATCTGGCGCCGCGCGATCGAAAGCGGATTGCAGATGAAACGCCAGACCGGCGCCTCATTCGGCGAGCTGTTCAAAGCCGCCAGGGGCATGACCAGCCATGGCGGGCTCACCCTGCCGCAGGCGATGATGGCCGCCTCCGCCCCGATGCTGATCCAGAAGGCGGTCGTCGAGGGCGATCCCGACCACGGTCTGATGGCGACGGGGCTCGTCGCCGGACGGCTGGATGATCTGCCGAGCTGCGCCGACCTTGTCGCAAGCATCGAAACCGAGGCGCGCGCGCGCCTCGCCGCCCTTTCCGCCCCCTCGAAAACGGAGGCCTGAACCATGCCGATCCATACCGAAATCAACGACCGCATCGCCGAGATCATCTTCGACGTTCCGCCAGTCAACGCGTTCGACAGCGAAACGTGGAACAGCCTGCCCGCGATCATCCGCGACGCGGGCAGCAATCCCGACGTCAACGTCGTCCTCATCCGCGCCGCCGAGAGCGCGCGCGGTTTCTGTGGCGGCGTCGACATAAAGGAAATGCAGGCGCACCCCGAACGCATCACCCTGCTCAACCGCGGCAATTACCTGACCTTCAAGGCGGTACGCGACTGCGAGGTTCCCGTCGTCGTCGCGGTCCACAAATTCGTGATCGGCGGCGGCATCGGCATCTGCGGCGCTTCGGACACGATCATCGCGGCCGACGACGCCTTCTTCTCGCTGCCCGAAGTCGATCGCGGCGCGATGGGCGGCGCGTCGCACCTCTCGCGCATGCTGCCACTCCACAAGGTGCGCGCAGCCTTCTTCACCGGCGGCAATATTCCCGCCGAGGAAGCGTACCGGCTGGGCGCGGTCGAAAAGATCGTGCCCCGCGAAGCATTGGTCGAGGAAGCGCGCGCCTTTGCCGCGATCATCGCGGGCAAATCGCGCAAGGCGCTCGTCCTCGCCAAGGAAGCATTGAACGGCCTCGAACCGCGCGACGTCGATCGCGGCTATCGCTGGGAACAGGGCTTCACGCTCGAAATGTATATGCACGAAGACAGCCAGAAATCGCGCGACGCCTTTGTCGAGACGGGCAAGGCGGCCGAATTCTGATGGACCTCGCCTACACATCCGAACAACAGGATTTCCGCGCCGAAGTGCGCGCGTGGATGGAAGCCAACGTCCCCAGGGAACCGCTCGTCACGCTCGAGCGCGAGGACGGCTATCACCAGCATGTCGAATGGGAGCGCAAGCTCGCCAGCGGCAATTGGGGCATGGTGACGTGGCCCGAGGCTTATGGCGGGCGCGGGCTCGACCTGATCCAGTGGCTGATCTTCGAAGAGGAATATTATCGCGCCGGCGCGCCGCTGCGCGTCAACCAGAACGGTATCTTCCTGCTCGGCCCGACGGTCATGGAGTTCGGCACCGAGGAACAGAAGGCGCGTTTCCTGACCCCGATGGCGAGGGGCGAAGTGATCTGGGCGCAGGCATGGTCCGAGCCCAATGCGGGGTCGGACATGGCGGCGATCACATCGAAGGCGATCCGCGATGGCGATCATTATGTGATCTCGGGCCAGAAAACCTGGTCGAGCCGCGCGAGCTTTGCCGACTGGGGTTTCGGGCTGTTCCGCACCGACCTCGAATCGAAGCGCCACAAGGGGCTGAGCTTCATCCTGTTCGATCTCAATGCGCCGGGCGTCACGCGGCGTCCGATCCGCCAGCTCCACGGCGATCCGGGTTTTGCCGAGCTGTTCTTCGACGAGGTGCGTGTGCCCGTCGAAAACCGCATCGCGGGCGAAGGCGAAGGCTGGAATGTCGCGATGGCGACCGCGGGTTTCGAACGCGGGCTGATGCTGCGTTCGCCCGCGCGTTTTCAGGCGGCCGCCGAACGCCTCGTCGCGCTGTTCCGCGCGCATGAGGCAACGGCATCGCCGGCCGCGCGCGAGCAGGTCATGCAGGCTTGGATGGACGCGCAGGCCTATGCGTACAACACCTATGCCGTTGCCTCGAAGATCATGGCGGGCGGGCACATCGGCGCCGAAGCGAGCCTCAACAAAATCTTCTGGTCCGAACTCGACCGCGCCGCGCATCGCACCGCGATGCAGTTGCTCGGCGCGTCGGCCGAGCTGCGCCATTTCGATGGCGGCGCGCTCAACAGCTGGCTCGAGGGCTATATCTTCTCACTCTCGGGTCCGATCTACGCCGGGTCGAACGAGATCCAGCGCAACATTATTGCCGAGCGCCTGCTCGGCCTGCCGAGGTAACGGCCATGGATTTCACGATCACCGAAGATCAGGCGACGCTAACGCAGGGCGTGCGCGACTATCTGACCGGCGTCCACGGACCCGAGTTGCTACGCACCCTCGATGCCAGCGACAGCCGCCGCTCGGCCGATGTCTGGCGGGGCCTTGTCGAGATGGGCCTGCCCGGCCTTCTCGTTCCCGAGGCGCAGGGGGGGCTTGGCCTGTCGCCGCTCGATGCAGTGCTGATCGCAGCAGAACTCGGCCGCGCCGGGGTCGCCGAACCGCTTGCCGACACCGCGCTCGTCGCCGCGCCGCTGCTTGCCAAGGCGAGTGGGCAGAACGCGCTGCTCGCCGCAATTGCCGTGGGCGAAGTCAAAGTCGCGTTGCAGCATCCGGTCAATCCATGGGTTGCGGATCTCGACGCCGCGAGCCATCTCCTCTCGGTCAAGGACGGCAAGCTGCTGCTCACCGAACGCACCGGCGATGCCCAAGCGCTCGACAGCATCGATCCGCTCCGCCGCCTCTTCGCGCCCGTCGCGGCCGAGGGCGTAGCGGTGGGGCCGGCCGATGCGCTGCTCGATCATGCAGCGCTGATCAGCGCCGCGCAGGTTGTCGGCATTGCCGATGCGATGCTGGCGCTCAGCACCGAATATGCCAAGAACCGCAACCAGTTCGGTCAGCCGATCGGCAGCTTTCAGGCGGTCAAGCACCATCTGGCGAGCGCGGTCGTCAAGATCGAGTTCGCCAAGCCCGTGATCCAGCGCGCCGCGATCGCGCTGGATGAAGGCCATACCAGCGCCGCAATGCATGTCAGCCACGCCAAGATCGCCGCCACCGACGCTGCCTGGGCAATGAGCGAGACCGCGATCCAGACGCACGGCGCGATGGGATACACCTATGAGGTCGACCTGCATTTCTGGATGAAACGCGCCTGGGCGCTCGCGGGCGCGTGGGGCGACCGCACCTTCCATCTTCGCCGCATCGACGCCGCCGTCATCGGGGGCACGCTCCCGATCGGCCCCGGCCACAGCTTCGCATAAGGAAAGAAGAATATGGCTGAAGCCTATATCATCGACGCCGTCCGCACGCCCATCGGGCGCAAAAAGGGCAGCCTTGCCGGAATTCACCCCGCCGATCTGGGCGCGCATCCGATCAAGGCGCTGGTCGAACGCACCGGCATCGACGCCAATCTGGTCGACGACGTTGTCTGGGGATGCTGCGACACGATCGGGCCGCAGGCAGGCGATATCGGCCGCACGGCGTGGCTCGTCGCCGGGCTTCCCGAACATGTCCCCGGCACGACGATCGACCGGCAATGCGGATCGTCGCAACAAGCGGTGCATTTCGCGGCGCAGGGCGTGATGAGCGGGACGCAGGATCTGGTCGTCGCGGGCGGCAGCCAGGCGATGAACGCGATCCCGATTTCGGCCGCGATGTTCGCGGGCCAGCCCTATGGCTTCGATAATCCCTTTCTCAGCTCGCCCGGCTGGCTGGCGCGCTATGGCGATGAAGAGGTCAACCAGATCAAGTCGGCCGAGATGATCGCCAATAAGTGGAACATCAGCCGTGAGGCGATGGAGCTGTTCGCGGCGGAATCGCACCGCCGCGCGCAGGCCGCAATCGACAATGGCTGGTTTGCCGCCGAGATCGCACCGCTCGCAGGTTTGACTCAGGACGAAACCGTTCGGCCCGCCACCACGCCCGAAGGCCTCGCGACGCTCCGGACCGTCAACGAAGGCGGGGTGATCACCGCGGGTATCGCCAGCCAGAATTGCGACGGCGCCGCGGCGATCCTGATCGCGAGCGAGGCGGCGGTGAAGGCGCATGGCCTGAAGCCCCGCGCGCGCATCCATCATATTTCGGTCCGCGCTGACAATCCGGTGTGGATGCTCACCGGCCCGATCCCCGCGACAAAGTACGCGCTCGAAAAGGCCGGCATGTCGGTGGACGACATCGACCTGTTCGAATGCAATGAGGCGTTCGCGAGCATCCCGATGGCGTGGATGCAGGAACTCGGCGTCCCGCACGAGAAGGTCAATGTGCAGGGCGGCGCGATCGCGCTCGGCCATCCGATCGGCGCCACCGGCGCGCGGCTGATGACCACCTTGCTTGGCGCGCTCGAACGTACCGGCGGCCGCTATGGCCTCCAGACCATGTGCGAAGGCGGCGGCCAGGCCAACGTCACCATTATCGAAAGGCTGTAAGACCCATGGGTATCTGCGACGGACGGACCGTCATCATCACCGGCGCGGCGCGCGGGCTCGGGCGCTCCTATGCGCTCGCCTTCGCCGCCGAGGGCGCCAATGTCGTCGTCAACGATATCGGCACCAGCCTGGCCGGCGAAGGCCGCGATACATCGGCGGCCGATGCCGTGGTCGCCGAGATCAAGGCGGCGGGCGGCAACGTCATCGCCAATTATGAGGACATCACCGACTGGGACGCGGCGAAGCGCATCGTCGATGCCGCCGTGGAAGCGTTCGGCGGCCTGCATATCGTCGTCAACAATGCCGGGATCGTGCGCGACCGGATGTTCGTGTCGGCGACGCCCGAGGAATGGGACGCGACGATGCATGTCCATCTGCGCGGGCATTTCTGCGTCGCCCGCCATGCAGTCGATTATTGGCGCGCCCAGCAAAAGGCAGGTCATCCCGTCGATGCGCGGATCATCAACACCACCAGCGGCGCGGGGCTGCAGGGCTCGATCGCGCAGGCGGCCTATTCGACCGCGAAGGGCGGCATCGCCGCGCTGACTTTGGTACAGGCCGCCGAACTCGGGCGGTATGGCATCACCGCCAACGCCCTCGCCCCCGCCGCGCGCACGCGGATGACCGAAGGCGCCTTTGCCGACAAGATGGCCGCGGTCGAAAGCGGTTTCGACGCGCAGGATCCCGACAATATCGCGCCGACCGTGGTGTGGCTGGGGTCGGAGCAGTCGAAGCATGTCACCGGCTGCGTCTTTGAATTGGAGGGCGGCCGGATCACGATCGAGGATGGCTGGAAGCTCGGACCAACGGTCGACCAGCAGGCCAAATGGGCTCCCGCCGATGTCGGCGCGGCAGTCGATGCGTTGCTCGGCGAACGCAGCGAACCGCGCCGGGTCTGGGGCAGCTGAGATGCATTTCGCCTTCACCGACGAACAGGTGATGATCGCCGAAACGGCGAAAGCCTTCTTAGCGGAGAATGCGACGAGCGAGCGCACGCGCGCGGCGATGGCCGACACCGGCGTCGATCGCGCGCTGTGGCAAGCGTTCACCGGCGAACTCGGGCTGGCCGGCGTCGCGATTCCCGAGGCGCTGGGCGGCGCCGGGCTCGGCATGGTCGAGCTGGCGATCCTGGCCGAGGAAGCGGGGCGGCGCACCGCGGCGCTCCCACTGCTCGCCAGCCTCGCGCTTGCCGCCCCTGCGATCCTTGCGGGCGGCAGCGACGAGGAGAAGGCGCGCCTCCTCCCCCGCTTGGCGTCGGGCGATTTGGTGGCGAGCCTTGCCGAGGCGGCGCCGGGGGCGACGTGGATCGACGGCGCATTGACCGGCGCCGCGCTCCATGTACCGCACGGCGCCGACGCGGATATGTTCGTGGTCGCGACCGACAATCATGTCGCGATCGTGGAGCGCAGCGCGCCGGGGCTTGGCATCACTCCCCTCACCAGCATGGACCAGACGCGTCCCTATGCGCGGCTCGATTTCGGCGGCGTCCGCGCGGAACCTCTCGCCGATCCCCGCGCGGCCATGCACGCCGCCTTCACCACGGGCTGGCTCGCCATTGCCGCCGATGCGCTGGGCGGCGCGCAGGCGTGTCTCGACCGGACGGTTGCCTATGCGCAGGAACGCGTCCAGTTCGGCCGCGCGATCGGCAGCTTTCAGGCGGTGAAGCACCGGTTGGCAGATATGATGGTGACGATCGAACAGGCACGATCGGCGGTTTATTGGGCCGCGTGCGCGATCGACGAAGGATCGGACGAAGCCGGGTTCGCGGTCCACGCCGCCAAGGCCTTCGCTTGCGACACCTATAGCCATTGCGCGGGCGAGATGATCCAGCTTCACGGCGGCATCGGCTTCACCTGGGAGCATGACGCGCATCTCTATTTGAAACGCGCGCGCAGCAATGCAAGCCTGCTCGGCACCCCCGACTGGCACCGCGAACAGGTGGCCGGGCTGGCTGGATTGGACGAAGCCGCATGAAGCTGGGATTCTCTCCCGAGGAAGAGGCGTTTCGCGCCGAAGCCGCAGCATGGCTCGCGGCCGAGTTGGACAGCCCCTTCGCCGACGTGCGCGGGCTGACCAGCCTGACCGAAATGCCCGACCGCCGCCGCGACTGGGAACGCCAGCTCGGCGAAGCGGGATGGAGCTGCGTCGGCTGGCCCAAGGCCTATGGCGGCCGCGACGCGACGCTCGCCGAGCAGGTGATCTTCGCCGAGGAATATGCGCGCGCGGGCGCCCCGCCGCGGCTCAATCATATCGGCATCGAACTCGCCGGCCCGACCATCCTCGCCTTCGGTACCGAAGAGCAGAAGGCGCGCTTCCTGCCAAAGATCGCGAAAGGCGAAGAAATCTGGTGTCAGGGCTATTCCGAACCCAACGCCGGCTCCGACCTCGCCAATGTCCGGACCAAGGCGTGGCGCGACGGCGAAGACTGGGTGATCGAGGGGCAGAAGGTGTGGACCAGCCTCGCCCAATTCTCCGACTGGATTTTCGTGATCGCGCGCAGCGAGGAAGGTTCAACCGGTCCCAAGGGCCTTTCCTTCCTGCTCGTCCCGGTCGACCAGCGCGGGGTCACCGTCCGCCCGATCCACCAGATCACCGGCGAAGCCGAGTTCAACGAGACCTTCTTCGACGGCGCACGCACCGATGCCGCCAATATTCTCGGACAACCCGGCGATGGCTGGAAGGTCGCGATGGGGCTGCTCGGCTTCGAGCGCGGCGTCTCGACGCTTGCGCAGCAAATGGGCTTTCGCAACGAACTCGACGCGGTGATCGCCGCCGCACGCACCAATGGCGAGGCAAAGAACCCGCTCATCCGTCAGCGCATCGCCAAAGCCGAAATCGGATTGAAGCTGATGCGTTATGGCGCGCTGCGCATGCTCAGCGATGGCGAGGGCGGCACACTCAACCCGTCGGCGCTCACCTACAAGATTCAGTGGGCGACCTGGCGCCGCGACCTCGGCGAACTCGCGATGGACGTCCTCGGCATCGCGGGCGAGACGGTGGCGGGGCACGACTATGCCTTCCCCATGCTGCCCAACCTGTTCCTCTACAGCCGCGCCGACACGATTTACGGCGGCACCAACGAGATTCAACGCAACATCATCGCCGAGCGCGCGCTGGGGCTTCCCCGCGAACCGCGCGGCGACCTCAAATGAAGGAGCCGAATGTGGCACGACCCGCCCCCGAATATCCCACCCCCACCGGCCTCTTGAAGGGCAAGACCGTGCTGATCACCGCCGCCGCGGGCAGCGGCATCGGCGGCGCGGTCGCCCAGCGCGCGGCGGAGGAAGGCGCGACGCTTTTCCTTTCCGACATGCACGAACGGCGTTTGGGCGAGACCGCCGACCGGATCGCCGCGCTCGGCTTCGCACGCCCCGGCACGCTTGTCTGCGACGTCACCGACGAGGAGCAGGTGCAGGCGCTGGTTGCGGGCGCGATCGGCGCGATGGGGCATGTCGATGTCCTCATCAACAATGCCGGCCTCGGCGGCGCGGCGCCCGTGATCGAGATGACCGACGACCAGTGGCACAAGGTGCTCGACGTCACGCTCACCAGCGTCTTCCGCATGACCCGCGCAATCCTGCCGCACATGTACGAACGGCAGAAGGGGGCGATCGTCAACAACGCTTCGGTGCTCGGCTGGCGCGCGCAGAAGCTGCAGGCGCATTATGCCGCGGCCAAGGCGGGGGTGATGGCGTTCACGCGCTGTTCGGCGCTCGAGGCGGCCGAACAGGGGGTGCGCATCAATGCGGTTTCGCCCAGCCTGGCGATGCACGCCTCGCTGTCCAAGGTGACCCCGCCGGGGCTGCTCGAGGAATTGACCGAGAAGGAAGCCTTTGGCCGCTATGCCGAGCCGTGGGAGGTCGCGAACGTGATGCTCTTTCTCGCCAGCGACCTGTCCTCCTACATGACCGGCGAAGTCCTCGCGGTGTCGAGCCAGCAGGCATGAGCGCGCGGATTTTCGAAACGCCCGCGGCGCTGCTGACAGCCGCCGGCGAACAGTTCGGCCCCACCGAATGGATCTCGATCGAGCAGGACCGGATCGATCTGTTCGCGCAGGCGACCGACGATCATCAATGGATCCACGTCGATCCCGAGCGCGCGAAGGACGGCCCGTTCGGCGGCACGATCGCGCATGGTTACCTCACGATGAGCCTCGTCAACCGCTTCCTCCCCGAACTGGTCGAGGTCCGCGGCGTGTCGATGGGGGTCAATATCGGCACTGACAACCTGCGCTTCCTGAGCCCCGTCCGGGCGGGCAGCCGGATCCGGGGCAAGGGCGAACTGGTCAAGACCGAGGAAGCGAAGGGCGGCGTCCAGGCGGTCGTCCGGGTGACGGTGGAGATCGAGGGCGTCGAGAAGCCCGCCTGTGTGGTGGATACGATCAGCCGCTTTTATCCCGATAATTGAGCTTCTGCATGCGTAGGCGATAGTCCGCTTTGGGTTGGGAAGCGGACGTTCTCTACCGCTCCTGTTCCCCGGCGAAGGCCGGGGCCCAGAGCGTTAGAAAGCAGACGTCTGCTGGTTGGCCCTGGACCCCGGCCTTCGCCGGGGAACTGCAACCCTTGGTCCCATTCAGACCTTCGTCATCCCGGACTTGATCCGGGATCCATAGCTGCGCCGTCGTCGTGGATCCCCGATCAAGTCCGGGATGACGATGAAGGGAAGGGCAACTATCGGTCGTCAGCCGTCATTCCCGTCCCCCCGCATCGCGCAGCAGGAATTTCTGTACCTTGCCCGATGCGTTCACCGGCAGCGCGTCCAGGATCACCACTTGGCGCGGCACTTTATAGTTCGCCATATTCTCGCGGCACCAGGCGACTATCTCCTCGGGCGTCGCAGTCGCGCCGGGCCGGAGGACAACATAGGCCCTGGGCACTTCGCCCAGACGTTCGTCGGGCACGCCGATGACGGCCGACTGCATGACCTCCGGGTTGGCCGCGAGCAGGCCTTCGATTTCGGCCGGATAGGCGTTGAAGCCACCGACAATGAAGATGTCCTTGGCGCGGTCGGTGATCTTCACATTGCCGCGCGCGTCCTGCACCGCAACGTCACCGGTGCGCAGCCAGCCTTCGCCGTCGATCGCCGCTGCGGTCGCCGCCGGATCGTTGAAATAGCCCTGCATTACATTGGGGCCGCGCACGAGCAACTCGCCCGCTTCGCCCGGCGCCACAGCCTCGCCCGCCGCGTCGATCAGCTTGACCTCGATCCCGTCCAATGGACGACCCGCGGTGTTCGCGACGGTCGCAGCATCGTCGCCCGCACCGCACATCGTCACAACGCCGCAGGTTTCGGTGAGGCCATAGGCGGTGAGCACGACCTCGATGCCAAGTTTGCCGCGCATCTCCTCAATCAGTGTGACAGGCACCGACGCCGCGCCGGTGATCGAGACACGCAGCGATGAAATGTCAAACTTGCCGTAGGGCCCGGCGAGCAGGCTCTGAAAGATGGTCGGCGGCCCGGGAAGCAATGTTACGCGCTCGCGCTCGATCCGTTCGAGCACCCTGTCGGTCTGGAACACGGCATGGGGTAACACGGTTACCCCGCGCATCAACGCCACCAGCCATCCCGCCTTATAACCAAAGCTGTGGAAGAAGGGGTTGATGATCAGGAAATTGTCGCCCGGCCCATAGGTCAGCGTCTCGCCATAGGCGTGATAGAGCCGGACATTCTGACCATGCGTCGTCACCGCCCCCTTGGGATTGCCCGTGGTGCCCGAGGTGAAGAGGATGTCGCAGACATGATCTTCGGCCAGCGCGTCCAGGCGCGCGTCGACCGCGGCATCCGAAAGCGCCGCGCCACGATCGAGGAAGCTCTGCCAGGGCAGCCCGCCTTCATTGCCCTCCATCAATATGATGCCGCGCAGGTCGGGCAAATCCTCGCCCTCGATCAATCGCGGATAAGCGGTGCCGAGAAAATCCGAAACGGTGAGCAACAGCTTGGCGCCGCTGGTACGCAGGATATAGCCTGCCTCGCGCCCCTTCAGCCGCGTGTTCAGCGGGACGATCGCGGCGCCCGCCGCCTGCGCGCCGAGGGCGGCGATGATCCAGCCTGTCGCATTGGGTGCCCAGATCGCGATCCGATCCCCCTGCGCGATACCCGCCGCGATAAAGCCCTTGGCGGCGGCTCGCGCCAGCGGTTCGAGATCGCGGTAGCGGACCTGCCCCCCATCCTCGCCGCGGATCGCGACGGCATCGCCGTGGACGCTGGCCGCAGCAAAAATCCTGTGCGGTATCGTGAACTTCGCTTCGGCCACGGCAGACGATCTCCTGTGCCGGGTGCTCAGGCCAAGCCGCCTGTCTGCCCGGTCGATTTGCTCACCGCTGCGTTACGCGCGGGCGTGAGCGCGACAACCCCTATTCGGGGGGCGCGCGATTACAGCGTCACCCCTTACCGCCCCCTCTTGCCGCCCCCTCTTGCCGCCCCCTCTTGCCGCCCCCTCTTGCCGCCAGCGCCCGGACAGGTCATTGCCGGACGGAGCCCGACTCCGCAGAGATATCTGACGACCGGGCGCGGACAGGAAGCGGAACCGGAATGCGGATAGAGAAGCCTCTGGCCGAAGTCGATGAACTGGTGACGCTGCTTTATCGCGGGCCGCTCGAAGCGACGCCGTGGCTGGGCTTCCTCGAAGCATTGAGCCGCCGGATGCGCTGCGCCAGCGCAGCGATCACGCTACGCCTCAGCCGGCAAGGCACACCGCCGCTGATCATCTGGGGGCCACCTCCAGTCATCGACGAGCGCGAGGCGCGCCGGATTCATGCGGTCCATGCCGAGATCGGCGACCTCGACCCCCTACGCAACGCGCTGACGAAGGCCGGCGACATCTATCGACTGAGCGAGATTATTTCGCCGGACGATCTGCGCGGCAATCGTTTTTATCGAGAGATATTGCAGCCCTATGGCATCGAATATCAGCTCGGCATGTATATCTCCGAACCCGGCGGATGGGAGGGCAATGTCGGCCTCACCAACGGCCCGACCGAAGAGGATTTCACCGACGAAGACAAGGCGGTGCTGCTTGCATTGCGCCCGCATCTTGAACAGTCGCTAGCGCTCTTCTCGCGCATCCGCCGTGACGAGACCGAGCTTCAGGTGATGATCGACACGCTCGACCGGCTGACGCTCTGCACTTTCATCCTCGATGGCGCGGGCCGCATATTGCGCACCAACAGCGCGGGGCGCGCACTCATCAAATCGAGCACCGCGCTGCGCGCCGCCGACGACCGGCTGGTACTTGCAAGCAAGACGGGCAATGCGCAACTCCAGCAACTGATCGGCAAGGCGGTGGCGGCGCGCCGCGACGGCGGCAGCTTTGCCGAAGGGCTGCGTGTCGAGGCCGATGTCGACCGGCATCTGGGGGTGCTCGTGCGCACGATCGAAACCCCCTCGCGCTATAGCAACGAGGCCGGCCCCGCCGCGGTGGTCTATGTCTCGGGGCTCGACAATAATCAGCCGCTCGAAAGGCTGGTCAGCCAGATTTTCGATCTCACGCCGTCCGAGGCGCATCTGGCGGCGCTCCTCGCGACCGGGCTGAGCCTCGCCGAAGCGGCTGCGAAGCTGGAACTTACCGAAAATACGGTGCGCAGCTATTGCAAGACGATCCTCAGCAAGACCGGAGTCAGCCGTCAGGCCGACCTCGTCCGCCTGATCTTGCGGAGCGTCGCCGTTCTCGGCTGACGAACGCGATGACGCGTGTCAGCCTTCGATCGCGCGACGGTAGTGCGGCAGCGCGACCAGAAGCAGGCCGATGATCAACGGCAGCACGACCGCCCCGGCGATCGCGATCGAATAGCCGAGCGCTGCCTGATCGCCGAAACCGAAATCGGTGATCGCGGCAATGACGCTGGCCCCCAGCCCCATCCCGACCAGATTGACGCACAGCAACGAGATGGCGGTGACCTGGCCGCGCAGCTGATTGGGCGTCACATCCTGGATCGCCGTCAGCATCACGCCTTGCGACGCCTGTCCGATCAGCGTGCCGATCGCCATCATCGTCAACGACCAAAATGCCGTCGGCATCAGCGGCGCGATGACCAACGGCACGCCCTTCAATAACGTCGCGATCAGCACGACGCGCATATTGGCGTCCGCCCGGCCGCCCTGCATCAACCGTCCCGCGAGCCAGCCGCCGGACAGCGTGCCGACAGTACCGCAGGTCAGCATGATCATCCCGTAGGACATCCCCACCTCGGCCGGGCTCATGCCATAGCTACGGATCAGGAAAGTCGGAAACCACAGCGCTGTGCCGATCGCCAGAAGCGCAATCAGGGCGAGCGAACCGATCAGCGAACCGAACAGCGCCCAGCGTTCGGCAATATAGTCGAACCCTTCGCGCAGGCTGCTTTGCACCGACAGGCTCGCCGCCAGCTCCTGCCGCGCCGGCTCGCGGATCGTCATCATCAGCGCGGCGACGATCAGCCCCGGCGCCGCAACGCACAGGAACACCATCTGCCACGGTTCGAAACTGCCGAGCCATGGCAATGTTACGCCGCCCGTTTTCGTGAAGCGCGCGAGCAACCAGCCCCCGATCAGAAGGGCAAGGCCGCCGCCGATCGGATAGCCGATCGCATAGAAGCTGATCGCCAGCGCCCGTCTTCGACGCTCGAAATAATCGCTGATCAGCGAATAGGCGGTCGGACTGAGCGTCGCTTCGCCTACCCCGACGCCGACGCGGGCAAGGAAGAGCCCGATGAAGCTGCTGGTAAAGCCGCAGGCGGCTGTCATCGCCGACCAGAAAATCACCCCCCAGACGATCAGCGTCGCGCGCCTTTTGGTGCGATCGACGAAGCGGCCTATCGGCAGCGCGGCAATGCTATAGAGGAGCGAAAAGGCAAAACCCTGAAGCAGGCTGATTTCGAAATCGCTGAGATTCAGGTCGCGCTGAATGGGTTCGACCATCAGCGTCAGCACGCGCGCATCGATTGCGCTGAAGCAATAGCCGACGAACAGGATCGCAACGACCAGCCAGCGATAGAAACCGCCCCCTGTCGACGCGCCCTGCTCCTGCTTTTCGGGTGCCCCCGCCGTTACCATGCCGACGGCGGATCCCGCCGCGCCAATATCTGTTCGGTTCGCGCGGCGATCAGCACGTCATTCTCCTCGCTTTCGGGCAACAGCCAGAAACGCCCCGCCCTTATGCCGTCGAGCGCGAAGGCGGACACCTCGGCGGGCTCGGTCAGTTTGAGCTTGAGCCCGGTCGTCCGTACCAGATCCTCCATCGTCCGATAGGCGACTTTGGTCTGCGCTTCATTCTCGACATAGTCCTTCGGGCGGACCTCGCCCGATGCCATGATCGCCGTGTTGACCGTGTGCGGCCCGGGGAAGAGCGTGGCGGCGCGCAGCTTGCCGCCTTCGCGCAGCAATTGCTGGTGCAGCACTTCGGAGATGCTGGTCACCGCCGCCTTGGTGGCGGCATAAATGGGGGTGTTAGGAAGCGAGCGCAGCCCGCCGTTGGTCGAGCTGGTGTTGACAACCACGCCCTCCTGCCCCGCCTCGAGCATCCGCGGCACGAAGGCCGCAATCCCGTGAACGACGCCGAGCACATTGACGTCGATGCCCCAGCGCCAGTCGCTGAGCGGGAGCGTCCATAGCTTGCGCTGCGCTTCGCCCAGCCCGACGCCGGCATTGTTGAACAGGATATGCACCGTCTCGAACCGGCCAAAAACCTGGTCCGCGAGCGCCCGCACCGACGCTTCCTTGGTCACGTCGCAGGCGATGGCGAGCACCTGCCCCGACCCTAGCGCGTCAATCTCTGCGCGGACGGTTTCGAGCCGCGCCGGATCGATATCGGCAATCACCACATGCGCCCCGGCGCGGGCGAGGTCGGCGCACAGACATTTGCCAACCCCGCTCGCCCCACCGGTCACGACGGCCACCCGGCCGGAAAAATCGTCCATCAGGCGGCCTTCCGCTCGCCGATGTCGGCACCGACATTGCGCGGATCATCGTTCCGCCCGACCCAATGCGGCGCGATCCACTCGCCCGGCACCTTGCGCAGCAGCGTGCCGCCGGTCGCGGTCCCGCCCTCGACATATTGCATGTCGGTGATGCGGCGAACGGGGATATCGGCGAGCGGATCAAAAGCCGAATCGCGCAAGGTGATCGTCCCTGTCATCGCGCGGCGGGAGTCATAATTGCGTTCCCAGTTGAGGCGGGTGAGGAAGACGTCGCCGTCGAACTGGCCCGGCTGATCGATCGACGGCATGCCCTTGTAGCAGAACAGATGCTCTTCGAATTTCAGCGGCGCATCGATCGCTTCGCCGATCGTGCCTTCGATTTCGAAATAGGCGATGCCGTGACGCGAGCAGGTCGCACGCAGATGGTCGCCATTGCGTTCGAAATGCGTTTCCGCGATCTTTTTCGGCTCGCCGAAACGCTCGCGGCCCGAGGTGACGACGGACTCGCCCTCCATCGCCATATGGAAGCAATAGGCCCCCGGCGCGCCTTCGTGGGTGCAGCTGACCCCCACGGTCAGTGCGCCGATTTCGATCGTCTCGGTTTCGGTCACATGCATCGCGACATGCACCATCTGCAGCCAGATTTCGGGCTTTGCGGTCGCGACCAGCGGTTGCGGCAGCAGCGCCGCGATGATTTCGGGATCGGTCTCATATGTCGCGCGAATTCCGTAGACGGTGTTGCGCAGCATGCCGGGCGAACGGGTCTCGACGGGACCCTGAACATAACGCAATTTGGACATCGCAATTCTCCCTATGGCGCCCGCGGGCGCAGATGTTTGACGGTGATGATTTTCCGCGAGCGCGGAGGGCTTATTCGGCGGCCTCGACCAGACGGCTGCCGTCGGGCCCATCGGTATAAAATTGCTCGAAATAGCGGCGGAAGCGCAGGATCGGACCGTCGCCGTCGCACAAATAGGGCCGGGCGCGGTGGATCTTGTTATGCCAGATCGGAATGTCGCCCTCGACCCCCTTTTGCCCGCAGGTGCTCTCGATCGCCGCCTCGATCGCCTTTTCCTCGGGCGAGCCCGGCGCGACCTTCGGGTGGGTGAAGTAGAAGCGCAGTTCGACGTCGTCCGCTTCGACCGGCGTGGCGATGACAAGCAGCGACAGCTCGACGAGCCCGCTCAACCGCGTGAATTTCTGCCCCGCGCCGTTCTGGAGCGTGTCGACCGAATAGGGCAATTGCTTGCGCTCGCCCGACGGCAGGTCGATGGTGCGATGTCCCCGGGCAACACTATGCCGCCGCACACCGTCATAGTCGGTCTCGCCCTCGGGTACCGCATCCATGGAGTGGACATAGGCGAAATGCGCGACGTCGACGCCATTCTCGGCAATTTCCTGGGGGTTGCTCGCAAAGCGCCATTCGCGCTTGATCGGTTCGGCCCATTCGGGGTTGGTGAATTCGGGATAGTCGATGACGTCGAACGTCGGCGCGATTTCGTCGGGATGATACCAGGCCCAGATGACGCCGCTCTTTTCGACCACCGGATAGGATTGGGCGAGCGCCTCGCGCTTCGCCCGCGGCGGGAAAGCCTTGGCATAGGGGATGCTGCTGCAAAAGCCGTTGGGCCGAAACGCCCAGTGATGAAAGGGACAGCGAATGCTGTCGCCCTCGACCGTTCCGCCATGCCCCAGATGCGCGCCAAGATGCGGACAATAGGCGTCGAGGAGCCCCGCCTCGCCCTGCTCGTTGCGGAACAGGACCAGATCCCGGCCGAAGTAGCGAACCGACCGGACATCGCCGATCGCGAGGTCCGCGCCATAGCCTATTCCGAACCAGCCGTGGGGAATGGGCATCGGAAAGCGATCGACTTTAGACAAGGTCAGTCTCCCAGTTCACGCCATCTTTGAGCGATGGCCTTTATCCGGGAAGTGTATCGTCTGTTCGCCAAGAGGTAAGATCAAAATCGCGCACAGTTTGTGCCTGCTCGCGAACAATCGCCAGATTTAGAGCCTGCTCCTAATAGCGCGCGACGAGCGACGCGGCCATCGAGGGGCGGATTTTCGTGCGCCCGGTCTTGCGCACCAGATAATCGATGAAGGCGCGCGTCGCGACCGACATGATGCCCGGCGAATAGACGACCCAGCATTCGCGGTCATAGAAGGACCATTCCTCCTCGAGCGCGACCATCCGTCCTTCGGCCAGATCCTGACGGACGACCATCACCGGCAAGCTGGCGATGCCAAGCCCCTTTCGCGCCGCGCTGCGCAGGGCGATGCCGCTGTTGCTGGCCCATTTGGGCTGGACCCGGATACAGATGTCGCCGTTGAAATTGATCGACCCGCTGCGGTCGGTCAGGCAATCATGGTCCAGCAGGTCTTCGGGCGCTTTCGGCCAGCCGTGCGCCGCGACATAGGCGGGCGTCGCGCACAGGCAATAGGCCAGATAGCCAAAGGTGCGTGCGCGCAGATTCGAATTCGGCAACGCGCCATAGCGGATGACGATGTCGAAACTCTCCTGAACAATCTCATTCTCGTTCAGATAGGCGATCGGCTCGATCATGATCCCCGGATGCTCGGCGCTGAACTCGGCAAGCAGCCCCGACATATAATCCGAACCGAAGATGTCGCTGAGCCCGATGCGCAAGCGGCCCACGGGATGGGTGCTATAGAGACCGACCTGCTTTTCGACGTCGCTCAGCCGTTGCTGCAACTGCGCGCATTCGCGATGGAAGCTTTCGCCCGCGCCGGTCAGCGACAGGCGGCGGGTTGTGCGGACGAGCAGCTGGACCCCCAGCCGCTCTTCCAGTTCGTGCACCGTCTTGCTGATATAGGATTTCGAAAGACCGAGCCGATCGCCCGCAGCCGTAAAACTGCCCTGATCAACAACCGCCAGAAATTCCTCGATCCCGCGCCAGCTCGACATCAATCCACCCTAAAGGACCGGATGCTATCAGCGCATTGCCCGAATGCAATCGCCTATAGCGGCAGAAGCCCCCTCCTTGAAAGAAGGGGGCTTCCAAGATGCGCCAATCCAGATCAGAAGGGCACCGGCGAGTGGCCCTATTCGGCCGCCTGCTTGACGAACAATTCGCGACGCGGACCGATTTCACCCGCAATTTTCCACAGCGCATCGGCATCGACATCATAAACGTCGAGCGCGTTGATACCGAGCATCGCCTGGATATCATCGTCGGGCAATCCGCCGAGGCTCGCCGACATTTTTTCGAACGTGTGCGGCCAGGTGCCTTCGGGATGCGGATAGTCGGTGCCCCACAGGATGCGATCGACGCCAATGTCATAATAGGCCTGCGTCGTTTCCTCATCGGGCAATGCCGAACAGCCAACCCACACATTGCGCTGGAAATACTCGCTCGGCTTCATGCTCATATTGGCATAATAATCGCCGAGCTTCCCGCTCGTGTGCTTGGCCGAAGCGCGGACGTCCATCAGCTGCGTGACCCACGGGAACCAGAATTCGCCGCCCGCCTCGGTGAAGCAGACCTTCAGCTTGGGATATTCTTCGAAAACGCCGCCGAAGGTCATCGCCCACAGGGGCCGCGTCATCCAGAATGCATATTCGCACAGGAAGGTGCCGATCCAGCCGGGCTGCGTCGTGTCATAGGCGGGCGCCGCGCCCGAGTGGAAATGAAGCGGCATGTTCATTTCTTCGAGCATCGCCCAAATGCGATGATATTTGGTGTGGTTATACAGGTCGAACCCGTCGGTCAGCGCGGGGAAGAACACCCCCTTCAGGCCGTGGCGCTTCGCCCATTCAATCTCTTTCGCGGTCTCGTCGATGTCATAGAGCGCCGGAATAACGGCAAGCCCGATGCGGCGATGCGGATCGTCCTGACAAAATTCGGCCAGCCAGCGATTGTGCGCCCGCGCGCCGGCCCATTGCAGCTCGGCCCGCGCCGCCGAAGGACGGAGCCCGATATCGGCGCCAAAGGGCGGCGCATTGCGTTCGGTGATCCCGTCGGGAAACAAAACCTCGGCCGCGACGCCGTCGCCGTCGAGCACGCGGTTGCGGATCGTGCCGTCCCACGCGCCCTCCAGCCCGTCGCCGACGCGCGAGCGCCACTTGTTGTTGAAGTCGTCGATCAGGAAGCGTTTTTCATGCTCTTCGCGCGCCTTGATCTCGAGTTCGACGGTCTCGTCGAACTGCTGGTGATATTTCGATTCCAGATAGCCGCGATATTTTTCGGGGGGCAGACCGACATGACCGTCCGACGAAATGACAAGATAACGATCCACACTCTCTCTCCAGTTTCTATTCTGTGCACGGGCCGCTGGCCGTGCACGCCATGGTCAGACATTATGCTCTTCATCCGCCGGATAAAGCGGGTCGGAGCGAACGATCTATCGCTCGCTGTGGACAATATGCCGGGCCAGAACGGGCAGCAGATGGCTCAGCAGCAACGCGGCGCCGATCAACGCAGCGATCGCAAATGGCGCCGGACGCCACCATTGATAGGCGGCGGACGCGATAACGGGCGGCAGGGTGATCGATGCCCCGGCGATGAAGGTGATCGCAGAAGCGATCGCGACCTGATCCCCGGTCGATCCCGCGAGCGATGCCGCCGCGCTGAACCCCGGACGCGCAAGGCCATAACCGAAGCTCGCGAAAATGAAGCCCAGCGCGGCGGCGTTTACCCCGCCATGGGATATGGCCAGAAGATTGCCGGCAAGGGCAAAGCCAGTGCCGATCCGCATCATCGACAGCGGCGAGGGAGAAAACAGCCGGACGAAACCCCATTGGCCGAACAGCGCGGCCATCGCCGCCGCAGTCATGGCGATGCCGATCATCCGCTGTGCCGCCATCGGATCATCGGCCATGCGGTCGATGATCACGAAACCGATGGTATAAAGATTGATCGCCTGCGCCGAGCACAGCAGCAATCCGAAGCTGAGATAAGGTCCGATCCCCCTGCGCCGCCATACCTGCGTGAGCGAGATGTTCGGCGCGCCGCCGGGTACTGGCGTCAGGCCGCGCGCGGTGCGCGGAAGGAAGAGGAAGGCACCGGTCAGCGCGATGACACCAAGGATCGCAAAACCCAGCATCGGCCCGAGCGGCCCCAGCGGATCGACGATCATCATCGGCGCGATCGCCGGCCCGACGATGGTGCCGAGGCTCAGTGCGCCGGCCAGTGTCGTGATCGCCCGCGTTCGGGCCGCACCCGCCGTTTGGGCCGCGATCAGCGCCTGCGTTGCGGTGGCCGCCGCCGAACCGAGCAAACCATAGGTCGACCGCAACACCGAAAAGAGCAGGAAGGCCGCAAACGGCGTCAGCAGCCCCAGCAAGCCCAGTTCGACCGACAGCGCACAGCCGCCCATCGAAACGACAAAGCCGACCAGCCCCGCGCGAATATAGGGGTTCGGCCCCTTGCGCTCGATCCGCGACACCCAGAAGGGCGCGCTGATTGCCCAGGTCAGCGCCGAGAGCGAGAAGATGCCCGCGACCAGAAAATCGGGGATGTGCAACAGCCGGCCGATCGTCGGCATCACCGACACCAGCCCGATGTTGCCGATCGCGGTGAGGAAGGTCACTGCCCCGAGAAAGGGCAGGACCCACCGCGACCCGGTGCGCGGCGGGTCCAATACCAGTGACATCTCGGCTTCGCCGCGATCAGAAGCGGATACGAACTTCGCCGCCGAAACTGCGCGGATCGCCATATTGGCCCAGCGTGAGGACGCCAAGGTTGATCGCGCTGACCAGATATTCCTTGTCGGTCAGATTCTTGCCCCACGCCGCGACCTCGAGCGTCGTGCCGCGGCCGAGCTCGATCTGGGTGAGTGCAATGCGCCCATCGAGCAGACCATAGGACGGCATCTTGGCGAGCGGGTCAGGCGTGATCGACGAAAACTGACTGCTGCGCCAGCTGTAGTTCAGGCTCGCTTCCAGCCGTCCGACACCTGCATCGTGACGATACAGCGCGCCGATCTGATAATTCCATTTGGGCACGCGAGAGAGCACATAGGTGTCTGTTACATCGGTGCCGTCGGGCAGGATGAAATCGGTGTAGCGTGCATCGACATAGCCACCACCGAAGTTGATCGAGAACCCGTCGACGGGGCGCAGCGTTCCCTCGACCTCGAAGCCGGTGAACTTCGCCTTGCCCGCGTTGATGATATTCGTCGTCACCAGCGACGGAACGAACACACCCGCCTGAAAATCCTTGTAGATCGAATGATAGACAGCCGCACTGAGGTTGAGTGCATTGCCGAGCCCGGCATATTTCATGCCGAGTTCGAACGACGTCAGCTTTTCCGGATTATAGGGGGTCATGAAGGCCCCGTTGGTCGCGGCGGTGTCGTTGATGCCGCCGCTCTTGAAGCCCGTCGCAACGCGGGCGTAGACCGAAAAATCGGGCTGGATTTTGTAGAGGATGTTGAATTCGGGATTGAACCGCTTCCACACCCCCGAATTTTCGAGCGGGCTGAGATCGGTGTAGCCGATTCCCCCCGCGCCCGGCCGCGCGCCGGCCGCCGGGCCGCCGCTGCGCGTGATCGGGTTACCATTCGCGTCGCGCAGGAACACGCCCGAACCGGCCGCAGCCGGATTGGTGCGATAGGCCGAATTGGAGAGCAGCAGCTCATAGGCATTCTTGGATTCGCGCGTGTAGCGAAGCCCGACCGATGCCGTCAGCCTCTCGTCGAGCGCTTGCGGCGTCCACGCGAGCTGGCCGTAACCGGCATAGGATTTCGAATGGCCGCCACGCTCGCTGATGTCGAAGGCGTTGCCGCCGAACTGGAAGTTCCAGCGCGGATTATACACGTCATATTCGTCGTCGAGGTAGAAGGCACCGAGCGTATATTTGAAATCGCCGACGGTCCCGATCGCCTGAAATTCCTGCGTGAACTGCTTGTAATTATTGTCGAGGATGATGCGCAGCAGATCGAGCGGGCTGCCGTCGAAATCGCTCGCCGACCGGGTCATTGCGGTCCGCCGCGCGGTGATCGACTTGAGCGTGAGGTCCCCGATACCCGGCTGCCATTCAAGCGTCAGCGCATGCCCATTGGTGCGATAATCGCTGCGGAGCGCACTTTGCGCCCCGATTTCACGCGTTCGTCCGGAAACGACATAGGGCTTCATCAGCGCATTGACGAAAGCGGTCGCCCCCGAACCCGTGACCGCCGTGGCGGCAAGCTGGTTCGGCGTGCCCTTGCTGTCCGAAATATCATAGCTGTAGAGCGCGCTGAAGCTGTCCGACGGACGCCACAACAGGTCGGCGCGCGCCGCCCACAATTCCTCTTCGCCGAAATTATCCTTGCGCAAGCTGTTACGGAAATAGCCGCCGTCGAGCTTGGTGATCACGCCGACCTTGGCGCTGAAGCCCGCCACTTCGGGCAGATCGACCGAGATTCGCTGATTGAACTGCCCCCAGCTCCCGGCGCCCGCCAGATATTGGCCGCCGAATTCGCCGCTCGGCTTGCGGGTGATCAGATTGACCGCACCGCCGATCGTGTTCTTGCCGTACAGAGTTCCCTGCGGTCCGCGCAGCACCTCGACCCGCTCCAGATCGACGGTGTCGAAGGCCGCACCGGTCGATTTCCCGATCGGCACACCATCGATATAAAGGCCGACCGGCTGGTCGCGGGCGAGGCTGGTATCGGCCGATGGCGACAGGCCGCGAATGGTGATCAGCGGACCGAAACTATTGCCGATCGTTTCGTTGATCTGGATGTTGGGTACGATCGTCGCGATATCGGTGACGGTCCGGACCTGCGCGCGGTCGATTGCGGCGCTGCCGACCGCCGAAACCGAAATCGGCACATCGACCAGCCGCTCTTCACGGCGCTGCGCGGTAACAACGATCTCTCCTTCGCTGAGTGCCGCACCTTGGTCATCCGCCGCCTGCGCGAATGCCAACGAAGAGCTCAACGCAGTCGCGACCATGACCGCCGCAAACGCGGCTTTCCGAAATGCCATAATTCCTCCCTTCCCACGACGGCCGGTCTCGGCCGCCAATCTTCGGGCTTCTTCATATGTGGCCCGATAACTGCCTTTGAGGATAACCGACGAACCACCGCCGTAAAGCTCGCGCTGGTGGCCACACTGTTCACTCCCGTGGCGAATGGCGTTTTGGCAGCGTGACATCCCGGGGCGTCGGTGATTGCCGATTAACCCGGAGAAACAGGAAAGAAAGGATGCGCCCCCCCTTCCATTCAGGCATCGCCCCGCGCTCCCAGTCAGGGCGGCGCTCGGGCAGAATTGTCCTTGGCAGCTACGGCAACCCGCGACGTGCTGCCCGCCGGTATTTCAGCCATCAATATCGCGATCGGCCATGTCTCGGGCGGCATGGATGCTTTCGAACCCTGGCTCGATCGGCGGCAGTCTTGCAGGGGCAATGGCCTATCCTATGTTCCGCAAGGCGGCGGCATGACTGCCGATCTTGTCCTCAACGGCCGGCCGCCGCGCCGCAAGCGCACCCGCTTGACCGTCAGCGAAGGAGCAGAAAAATGAAACCCCGGACGATGCCCATGACGACCTCCATCATCTCCATCCAGAGCCAGGTTGTGCATGGGCATGTAGGCAATAGTGCTGCCGTTCTGCCGATGCAGGCCCACGGATTGAACGTCGCAGCGGTGCCGACGACGCTGCTTTCCAACCATCCGGGTTTCGAGACCATGCGCGGCCGGGTGCTGGAACCTGAACTTGTGGGCGACCTGCTACGCGGGGTCGAGGAGCGTGGGCTGATCGAGACGAGCCGCTATATCGTTTCCGGCTATCTCGGCTCGCGCGCCAACGGTGAAGTTGTGGCCGCCTTCGTCAAACGGGCAAGACAGCTCAATCCCGGCATCATCTATATTTGCGATCCCGTGATGGGAGATGCCCATCTCGGGGTCTTCGTGGCGGATCAGGTCGTCGAATGCCTGTGCGACGAGCTTGTCCCGCTTGCCGATCTGCTGACACCCAACCAATTCGAAGTCGGACTGATCGCGGGGGGCCAGCCAACGACCTGGCGCGAGCTTGAGGCAAGCATCGTGAAGGTTCAGGCGCAGCGCGGTGCGCGGGTTGTCGTCACCGGCTGCACGCTGGCCGATACGCCGGCTGACTCGCTGGAAAATATCGTCTTCGAGGACCACGGCTACGCGCGGCTGTCGTCGCCGCGTCTGCCGACGGTGCCGGTCGGGACAGGCGATCTCTTCACCGGCCTTCTGACGGCCGGCCTCGCCCGGGGCCTCCCGCTTGTCGATGCCACTCGCCACGCAGCCGCGGTCGTGCTCGACATCCTCGAACGCACCATGGCCGAAGGCGAACAGGAAATGCAGCTCGCCAGCGTCATCGGGGCGCTTGCTCCTCTCTGCGAGGACACTTCACAATGACCCGGCGTTCGAAGTCCCATCCGCGCCGCATTGAACCCACCCTTCAGGGACCCGGCAAAGCGGCGTTGCGGCATGTGCCACGCATCCGATTAAAACATCGGCCGCGGGAGCTTCCAGCGGCCGACTTCGTCATGACGGCAGTCCCGGACCAGGCGGCGATCGCAGCTCCGAAAGCAGAGGCCGGGTTTATGGCTATTCTCACTCGCGCTATTTCTTTGCGGCAGGCTGCGCCGGAAGCTCGAGTGCGATCCGCTCGATGCGCTCTGCGACCATGCGTGCGCCAAGATCCTTGCCGATCGAATTGGCGATCACCGCCACCGTGATACGGTCCCGGGGGAATTCGGACAGCGAACTGTTGAATCCAAAGATGCCCCCGCCATGCGAGACCTTGCGATGTCCTTCATAGTCGGAAATGAACAGAGCATAGCCATATTCGCCAGCGGGCATGCCTTCCTTCTTCGCGATCGCGGTACCGCTTGTCCTTCCGTCACCCAACTGGCCGGGCGCGATCATCGCGGCGAGCGAGGCCGGCTTTAGCACTTCGCCGCCGAACAGCGCCGCGTTCCAGCGCGCCAGATCGCCAGCGGTCGATCGCATGGCCCCCGCGCCGCCCGGAATCGTCATCGAGATCGGCGCGGCATTGCGAAATTTGCCGGGCTCTCCATCATATCCCGCAACGCGGCCGGGCACGACGTCGCGCTCGTCGTCCAACGCGGTATGGCGGAGGCCGAGCGGCTGGAAGAAACGGGCTTCCAGAACCTTCGCCAGCGGCTTGCCTTCGACCTTCTCGACCACGGCGCCGAGCAGGAAATAGGCCGTATTGCTGTAATTCCAGTCGGTGCCGGGTTCGAAATCCTGCAGCTTTGGCATTTTGGCGAACGTTGCGACCCACTGATCGGGCGTTTTGGTCAGCGCCGCCTGGGCGAGGAAGCTTTCGTCATCGGTATAATTATGCAGTCCCGATGTATGGTGCAGCATCTGCTTCAGCGTAATATCGCCCGCGCGCGGATAATCGGGATAATATTTCGACAGCAGGTCGTCGAGCGACAGCTTGCCTTCCTCGTCCAGCTTGACCAGCGCGGCTGCGGTGAACTGCTTGGTCACCGAACCGATGCGAAAAACGCTGTCGTTGGCGACCGGCATATTGAGTTCGAGATTACCCGAACCATAGCCCTTCACCAGCAAGGGTTTGCCGTCCTTATAGACCGCAACCTGCAACCCCGGGCTCTCGCCGGCCGCGACCGCCTGCTCTGCGGCCCGGTCGATCGCCGCGGCAATGGCGGCATCGTCCGCCGCCCATGCCGGCGTGGCGGCGGAAGCCAGTATAACGCCGGCAATCATCCAGCCGTTTCGCATATTAGCCATATATCTTCTCCCCTTATGCAGCCGTTGCGGCCGCTTTTATTTCCATACCTCGCCCAGCAAACGCCGGAAGTTTCCGCCGAGAACGCCCCGGATATTGTCGTCGGAATAACCGCGACGAACCATCTCTTCGGTCAGACTGTAGAATTTCAGCGGATCGTCGAACCCGTCGGTGTCGATCTTGTCACGAAAGGCATAGCTGCCCTTGTAGTGCGCCTTGAGCGCCGCATAGGCCTTGGGCTCCATATCGTCGTAGCCATAAAGGTCCGCGTCCGATCCGATGCCAACCTTGTCGAACCCGATAAGCTTCGCGACATGGTCGATCTGGTCGACAATATTGGCCACCGTCGTCGGCTCGGCGGCCGTCAGGAAATTGCGCACGCCGGTGATCCCCATCACCCCGCCCTTCGCGCCCAGCGCGCGGATCGCCTCGTCGGTCTTGGTGCGCGGATGATTGTTGAGCGCGCGCGCATTGCTGTGTGTGATCGCGATCGGCCCTTTGGCGGCGGCGATGGCGTCGAGCGTCGTCTTGTCACCGCAATGCGACGTGTCGACGAGCATGCCGACCTTGTCCATTTCCTCGACGATCTGGACGCCATAGTCCGAAAGCCCGCCGTCGATGCGATCGGTGCAGCCCGAGCCGATGAGATTCTGGCTGTTGTACGTCAGCTGCGAAACGCGCTGCCCAAGCTGATAAAATGACTTCACGTCGGCGACGCTGCGGAAATGATCGCTGTTCTGCAGCCCCATGATCACCGCGCATTTTCCATTCGCTTTCGCACGGTCGAGATCTTCCGCCCTGCCCACGCCGGCGAACACATGCGGATTGCGCGCGGTAAAGCCCGTCCAGGCAAGCAGGAAGGCCAGTGTATTTTCATAAGCGTCGGGGCCGCCGATACCGACGGAATTGTGAAAACCGGTGATCCCGCTCGCGCGAAAATCGGCCGCCCACTTTTCGCTGAGCGGCTCGGCGAACACCTCGGGACGGAAATCGAGCGTCAGCGGGGCCAGCATATCGATCACCGTGGCCTGCTTTACCAGGCCGACGACTCGCGAAGAAAAGCGCCGCGGGGACGCCGCATGGACCTGATAGGTGCCGAAATTGACCATCGGAAACGCTGTCACCGCCAGCGCGCCGGTCCGCGCAAGCATCGCCCGCCGTGATAATCGGGAATTTTTCTGCATCATCCACCCCAGTCCCAGTTGATTTGCCGGCCCGATTGTGGATGATCAAATCATCCTGTAAAGAGAAATGGTGCCTATTTATGAAAATTTTTTCCAATTCCCGCACTACCTCCTCGCTTGCAATCGCTCTCGCCCTAGGGGTCGCACTGCCCGCGACGCCGCTTAGTGCAGCACCGCAAACGCCGGCAGCCACCCAGACAGATGTGGGACACGTCGCGGGGTTGGAGGATTTCGTCGACGGCGTGATGGCGCAGCAACTCGCGACCCGCGAGGTCGCTGGCGCAGTGGTCACCGTGGTGCAGAACGGCGAGGTCCTGTTCACGCGCGGCTATGGTTTCGCCGATGTCGACCGGGGCGTCAAAGTCGATGGGCAGAAGACGCTTTTTCGCCCCGGATCGGTTTCCAAGCTGATCACCTGGACCGCACTGATGCAACAGATCGAAGCCGGGAAGGTCGATCTCGATGCCGATGTGAACCGCTATATCGACTTCGTGATCCCGCCCTTCGCAGGAAAGCCCATCCGCGTGCGCGACCTCTTCTCGCACACGGTGGGGATGAGCGACCTGCGCTATGACGAGAAGGAATGGGCCGAGCCTGAAAGCTATCAATCCTTCCTGAAGACGCATATCCCGCAGCGCTTGTGGGCGCCGGGCACCGAGGCCTCCTATTCGAACTATGGCGCGTCGCTCGCCGGCTATATCGTCGAACGGGTCTCGGGCGAGGCTTTCAACGACTATGTCACCAAGCATATATTTCAGCCGCTCGGCATGACCCACACGACCTTCGCCGAGCCGCTGACCGGCGAAAATGCGGCCAATATGGCGCTGGGCTACCAATTCGCCGACGGGCGTTTCAAGGCCCGACCCTATGAACGCTATGGCAAGATCATGCCGGCCGGTTCGGCCGCATCGACGGCGCCCGACATGGCGCGTTTCATGCTGGCCATGCTGGGGAATGGCGCGCTGGACGGGAAACGCATCCTCAAGCCCGAATCGGTCGCGCTGCTCGAGAGCAATTCGATTGCGAATACGCCGGACCAGCCCGGAATGGCACACGGCTTCATGGTCGCGCGCGAACAGGGTCCGCGGTTGGTGGGGCATGGGGGGAATACGGCTGATTTCCACTCCTATCTCCTGCTCGCACCGCAGGCCGGTCTGGGCTTCTTCGTGTCCTTCACCGGCGGCGATGCCAGCTATGCGGGGCGAACCGAACTGAGCGATGCCATCATCGGCCGCCTTTTCCCGCAACAGCCGGCGAAGCGCTGGACGCAGGCGGGCACCTTGCCGCCGCTGGGCGCCTATCGGTCGAACCGCCGCGATTACAGCAAGCCGGCCGATCCCGCGGGCGACATCAAGGTGTCCGCCGTCGGCGACCACGGGATATTGGTCGAGGGGCGCGGGCAAAAGACCGCCTGGGAAAAGATCGGGCCGAATCGGTACGAACGGGTCACCGGAATCGCCGAAGGAGGCCCCTTTGATCAGCTGCGCTTCTATGGAAACGCAGAGGACGCACGCCTCGGCTTCGCCTCGCAGCCGCATGTGGCCTATCATCTGGTGAAGCCGGGTCAGCCCTAAGCCTCCGCCATGACCCGCAAATTTCATCGCAGAATCATAAAAGTGACATTTTTATCCTGATCAGGATTGAATTTTCCTTTTAGGCATGTTTCTATCCCTCAAGATCAATCGGGCCGGGACAATAAGCCAGCGCCGCCAGGGGGCGCAGCATCAACAGGGCACCCCGGCCCTTAGCCAAAGGGGAAGAGCATGAAGCCGGGATTGATGAAATGGTATGCGGGAAGCGCGCTTTCGCTGCTGGTGACGGCCGTTCCGGCCGGCGCACAGGTAGCGGACACGCAGGACGCGCGCGGCGGCGATGACGAGATCGTTGTTTCCGGTTCGCGTATTCAGCGCTCGGGCTTTGACGCCCCCACCCCGACAACGGTGGTTGGCGCGGATGAGCTGCGCCAGGGCAACCGGCCGAGCATTGGCGATGTCCTCAACGACATGCCGGCGTTCCGCGGAACGCAAACCCCGGCGACGACGACCGGCAATACCAGCAGCGGCTCCTCGTCTGCCGATCTGCGTAGTCTTGGTGCGGCGCGGACCCTCACCCTGCTCAACGGCCATCGTTTCAACGGTTCGGTCGACCTCAACACGGTGCCGCAAGCGCTGATCGAACGCGTCGACGTCGTCACCGGCGGCGCGTCGGCCGCCTGGGGTTCAGGCGCCGTTGCCGGCGTCGTCAACATCATCCTGAAGGACGACCTGACCGGTCTGCAAGGCGGCATCGACGGCGGCATTTCGTCGCGCGGCGACGCGCAGCGCTATGGCGCCAATCTGGCGTGGGGCACCGGCTTTGCGGACGGCCGCGGCCATTTCATGATCGGCGCCGACTATACGCAGGAAAAGGGCGCGTTCGATCGCAAGAGCCGCCCCAATATGGAAGCCGGTCTGTTCACGCGCGCCGACGGCCAGCTCGTGCTGGCCCGCGACGTCAACTACACGATCATCAACAACGGCGGCTCGGTGCTGAAGCTGACCGCCGCACCCTATAATCTGGTTTTCAATCCGGACGGATCGGTGGGCCAGTTCCCGCTGGGCAGCGAAACCTCCGGCCAGTTCACCGTCGGTGGCGGCGGGCAGAATATCTATGACTATGTCGCCGTCACCTCACCCTACAAGCGCGCCAATGTCTTCGCACGCGCGAGCTATGAATTCAGCGACGCCGCCAAAATCTGGGTCGAGGGCAGCTATAACCGCATGTCGTCGGATTTCGGCTTCTTCCCCGAAACGCCCACCGTCGTCATTCAGCCCGACAATGCCTTCCTGACACAAACGGCGCGCAACCAGCTGGCCGCGGCCGGCGTGACCTATCCGTTTGTCCTCGGCCGCATCATGGATGACGTCGGTCCGGCACGCTATGTCAACTATCGCTACACCCGGCGCAATATCGAGGGCGCGATCGGCATCGAGGGGAAATTGGGCGGCGGCTGGAGCTACAACGCCTATTACGACCATGGCGAGCTGCGCAACAACCAGTCGATCTATAACCAGCGCATTTCGGCCCGTTTCAATAAGGCGGTCGATTCGGTGCTGGTCGGCGGTGTGGCGACTTGCCGCGTGAACGCCGACGCCGATACCACCAACAATGACGCCGCCTGCGTCCCGATCAACCTGTTCGGCAATGGCAATATTTCGGCCGGCGCAATCGGCTATGCCTTCGGCGCGGGTCAGGGTATCACCACAACCAAGCTGGACGCGGCGGGTGCATCGATCCAGGGGCAGCCCTTCTCGACCTGGGCCGGCCCCGTCGACATTGCGTTCGGCACCGATTTCCGCTGGGAGAAATTCTCGACCGACTATATCGACCCGTTGTCGAAGGCAGGCGCGCTGGCGACGCTGAACTACGCCGCGACCAACGGCAGTTTCGACGTCAAGGAAGTCTTTGGCGAAATCAACGTGCCGCTGCTCGATATCGACGGCACTGCGAAGCTGGAGGTCAATGGCGCGGCGCGCTATTCGGACTATAGCACCAGCGGCGGTATCTGGTCGTGGAAGACGGGCAGCACGCTTCGTCTCGTCAACGACCTGCTGCTGCGCGCGGTTTATTCGCGCGATATCCGGTCACCCAATATCAGCGAATATTTCCAGGCGCGCGGCACCAATATCGGCAATGTCTCCGATCCCTATCGCGGCAATGCGGTGCAGGCCAATGTGGTCAGCTATGTCGGCGGCAACGCGAATCTGACGCCCGAAATCGCCCATACGCTTACATTGGGCGGGTCCTATTCGCCCAGCTTTGCCTCCGGTCTCAGCCTGTCGGTCGACTATTACGAGATCGACATCGAGAATGTCATCGTGACGCTGCTGGCGCAGGATGTGCTGAACACCTGCTATGCAGCGACCCCGGGTGATCCCACCTGCGGCGGGCTTGTCGCGCGGACGGGCAATGGCTCGATCGACTTTGTCACCCGCACCTATCGCAATCTTGCCGAATACAAGACCCGCGGGCTCGATATCGAGGCATCGTTCCGCAGACGTCTGGGCGCGGGGACGCTGTCCGTCCGCGCGCTGGCGACGCATGTGTTCGAACTGCTGATCGACGATGGCGTACGGACGACCGACCGTGCGGGCATCGTCGGGGGCGAAACGGCCTTCGGGACGCCGAAATGGCGGGCGACCGGAAGCATCAGCTATCAGACCGATACCTTCGGGGTCGATCTGCGCGCCCGCTATGTCGACGGGGGCATTTACAGCACCCAGCTTGGACCGAACAAGCAACCGATCCTGAACAACAAGATCGCCAGCCGGACCTATGTCGACCTTGGCGTGCAGTTCAAGGCGACCGACGCCTTCACCTTTTACGCCAACGTCAACAATCTGTTCGATCGCGATCCGCCTTTGATCGTCTATAATAATCCGAACTATGACCAGATCGGGCGTTATTTCTCGATCGGCGCGAAAGCGAAGTTCTGAGCATGTCGGGGCACAAGGGATCGAAAGCCGCCACGGCCATCGCGATCGCGCTGGCGCTCGTCTCCGCCCCGGCAACAGCCGACGAGGGCTATGATCTGGTCATCGCCGGCGGCCGGGTGATCGACCCGGCCAGCGGCCGGGACGAGATTGCCGATGTGGGCATCCGGCAGGGCGCGGTCGCCACGATTTCGGCGACCGCGCTCAAAGGAAAACGCCGCATCGATGCCAAAGGGCTCGTCGTCGCGCCCGGTTTTATCGACCTGCACGCCCATGGACAGGATCCGGTGGCCGAACGGTTGCAGCTTCTCGACGGCGTAACCACCGCGATCGATATGGAAATCGGGACTGCCCCGCTCGCCGCACTCTATAGCCGGATGGAGGGCAAGGCGCTGATCAACTTCGGCGCCTCGGCCTCGCACATCTGCGCGCGGCTCGAGGTGATGTCGGACAAGCGCTGCGGCGGCGATGTCGAAGGCCAGGTGACGGCCGATCCCGCGATGCTGGTGAAAGGCGCCACTCCCGAACAGGAAGCGCGGATCGTCGCCATACTCGATCGCGAAGTGGCGGCGGGCGGGCTCGGCTATGGCATCGGCCTCGAATATGTGCCCGGCGCCGGCCGGCGCGAGGTCTTCCGCGTCTTTCAGGCTGCCGCCCGCAGCAAGGCGCCTGTCTTTGTCCATGTCCGGTCGCGGCCGCTCGACAAGGCGAGCGGCGTGCCGATCGCGGTGGCACAGGAAGTGCTGGCGGATGCGGCGGCGACCGGCGCGTCGCTCCAGCTCGTCCATGTCGCATCGACCGGCCTGCGCGATACGCCGGTGATCCTCGAGCTGATCAAGGGGGCGCAGGCCCGCGGCGTCGATGTCACCACCGAAGCCTATCCCTATACTGCGGGCAGTACCGCGATCGGTTCCGCCTTTTTTTCGGACGGGTGGCAGGAACGCAACGGCGCCACCTATAGCGACATCCAATGGCCGGCGACCGGCGAACGGTTGACCGAAGAAAGCTTCCATCGCTTCCGCAAGGAGCAGCCGGACGCCGCGGTTGTCATCCACATCATCCCGCAAGAGGTCGTCGATCAGGCGATCACCGATCCGGCAGTGTCGATCGCATCCGACGGCATGCCGTGGGTCACCCAGGGCGAGCATCCGCGCGGCGCCGGAACCTTTTCACGCGTGCTCGGCCAATATGTGCGCGAACGCAAGCTGCTCGACCTGCCGACCGCCATCGCCAAGATGACGATCATGCCCGCGCGCCGGCTGGAGGCGGTCTCGCCGCAGATGGCACGCAAGGGGCGGCTCCAGGCGGGCTCCGATGCCGATATCACCATCTTCGACCCTGCCAAAATTCAGGACCGGGCGACGTTCGATCAGCCGATGCAGGCATCGGCCGGGATCGCCTATGTGCTGGTCGGCGGCGAGGTCATGGCGCGCGACGGCAAAGTGACGACGGGCCATTTCCCGGGGAAGGCGATAAGGAGCAGCCTGCGGCGCTGACGCCTGCATCGCCATTGCCGGGCGAACTGGCAAGAGAAGACGCTATCGTGGAAATATCTGTACGCGAGGCGCTGACGCTCGTCGGTGCCTCGCGGCGGGGCAAGCGCCAGCAGATGCGCGCCCACGTCGTGATCCGTTTTGGCGCCTACCCGTAACAGGACGACCGGGGTACGGCCGATACACGCCGGATCGTTCGCTGTCATCGCCATCGAAGCGCGAGCGCGAAGAAACGCGAAAGCTATTTCTTCCCGGCGCCTTGCGCCTCTTCGGGCGCCGTGAGACGATGATGGGCTTCATACGCCAGCTGCGACAGATCTTCGTCGGCGCTCGACATCACACCGACCGTCAGCGTTTCGATGGAGCCGGGGCCGCAGACATAGGCATGTCCCATGCCTGAATCGATATAGATGGACTCGCCCGGCTGAAGGGTGATCGGATCATAATATTCGGTGTGCACCGTCAATGTGCCCTCGACCACATAGATATATTCTTCGCCGCTGTGGCGCACGAGCTTGCCGAATTCTTCCAGTGATTTCGCGTGGATGCGCGTGATCATCGGCACCATCCGCTTGTGGCGTAATTCGGTGCACATATAATAATATTCGTAATTGGGCGTGTCGACGCGCAGCGCCGTTTCGATCGACCCGATGCTGCGGCGGCCCAGGATCGGTGCAGGCGCCTCCTCCTGCTCGGCGAACAGGCTGGTCATGCTGAGGTTGAGCTTTTCGCCCAATTGCTGGAGTTTGTCATACGTCAGCGACAACCGGTCATGCTCGACTTTCGAGAGGGTCGAGACCGGGATGCCGCAACGCTGGCTCATTTCCTTGAGGGTCCAGCCATTGCGCGCGCGCAGCCCGGCCATCACCGCCCCCAGCGTCTTTCGACCATCAGCCATATATAACCCTTGCCCCTTCAGTCTCGCCGAATTGTCGAACGGGGATAATCCCGGCTCGTTCAGAGATTCGCCTTTCCGCGTTAGCACCACCCCTTCCGCCCGGGCAATCCGGCGCGACGCGGTCGGCGCGAACGCGCGTGGCCTGACGTTGCCCCACTCGCAAGTGGTTTGCCATATTTGCTGACATACACAGGGGGGCTTGTGGCAGCTAGCTCAAAGCTACCCCAAAAGAGGCTGGGTGCGAATGGACGGCGCGAAACAGAGAGCGGGCCTCAAATTTTTGATCTAGTCGCGCGCTACGGCCTTCACGGAACGCTCCTCCAAATGGAAGGGCCAGGTTCAAACGGCAGGAATTGGCCGATTGCGGCCGGACGGCTTTCAGATATTGGTTCGGAGGAGCAGACGCAGGCCCTCAACATCTGTTTGCGCGCCGCAATATAATTATGTGTGCCCGATTTTTGTCATGTCTCGACCCGGCCTGAAGAGGATGAGACTCGATATTGCCAAAATCCATGCCGCGACACCGCCATAGATCATGACGAGGCCGAAACCCGCGATGAGCCCGTGCTGCATGGCCGCCTCCGGCAGGTTGCCGACGACCGCCTGACCGGAAGCGAGCGCTTCGGCATTGCCCGCAGCGATCGCTTCCGCCGCAACCCGCAGTTGAGCGAGCTCGACTCCCTTCGGAGCGACGCGTTGCAGCGCGGCGGCGATCCCTTCGACAAGAAATATGCCCATGAGCGCAATGTTCACGGCCAGCGTGATCAGCCGCGCGCTCATGTCGATGCCCGACGCCATACCGGCCCGGCTCGGGGAGACTGACGCCGTCGTGGTGTTGGTCACGGGTGTATTGGTGATACCGATGCCGATGCCCGCAAGAAGCAGGCCGGGCAACATGGTCAGCCAGCCCGGCTGTGCCGCGACGCTCCCAAGCTTCATTGCGATAAAGCCGAGACCGATCGTCGCCAGACCCAACGGGATGACGACACCCGGCCCGTATCGCAGGGACATGCGCTCGCCCAGGGGAGGAAAGATCAGAGCCGGCAATGTGTAAGCGAGCAGGCACAGGCCGGTGCTGAGCGTGTCGTACCCGAGGCCGATCTGAAGGTAGATCGGCAGATAGATCATGAATGGCCAATAGCTGACGTTCATTGCGATGCAGCCAAGGATGGCGCCCGAAAAGCTGCGGTTTCGAAAGACGGAAAAATCGAACATCGGATGCGCTTGTCGCCGTTCGGCAAACAGGAATGCCGCGAAACAAACCCCCGTGGCGGCCGCGATCGTGATTGAGCCAGACAGACCAAGGGTGCCGCCCTGCGTGATCACATAGACAAGGCCGAACACCGTCAGCGAGAGGGTCAGAATTCCTGCCAGGTCGAGGCGGCTGGCGTCCGGATCGCGGGATTCGGTTATGGTGCTGGCGGCGATCGCCAGGGTCAGGAGCGCGAGTGGAAGATGGACAAGAAATATCCATTTCCAGCCTGCCAACGCGATAATCGCGCTCCCGACGATCGGACCGAAACCGAGGCCGATTCCCGAAACGACACCCCAGGTTGCGAAAGCGCGGCTGCGATCGCGGGGGTCCTGAAACTGGTGCGAGAGTAGCGCGATCGAGCAGATCAGCATGGCCCCGCCGGCAAGCCCCTGCAGCAACCGGCCCGCGATCAGCAGCGCTATGCTGTCGGCAAAGCCGCAAAGGGCGGAGGTGGCGCCAAAGGCGATCACGCTGATTATGAAGATGCGCTTGCGGCCAAACCGATCGGCGAGCGTTCCGGTCGCCATCAGCACGGTCGTACAGGCGAGCGTGTAGGCGTTCATGACCCACTGCAGTTCCCGGAAGTCGCCGTGAAGGACCTCTTCGAGACGCGGGAGGATCACCGGGACACTGGTAATCTCGAGTCCGAACATCAGCGCGCCAAGGCACACCGCGAGCAGCGCCAGCGTATTTTTTCGGGCATGGGAGAGGGACATGGACGGCACCTTTCGTATGTCCGGGCCTGTCTGCCCGGCTGGTGCGCTATCTGGGGAGAAGCAAATAATAACAGAAATGATTTTATTTTCTGGAATTCATAACAAATCATAATTAATTGATAGCCATGGACATCGACCCGGTACTTCTGCGCGCATTTGTGGCGGTCAGCGAGACGGGCGGCTTCACGCGTGCTGCCCGGCGGCTGAGCCTCACCCAGCCCGCGGTGAGCCACCAGATCCGGCGGCTCGAAGACCAGATCGGCCGGGCGCTGATCCGGCGTACGACGCGCCGGCTGACGCTGACGCATGACGGCGAAGACTTCCTGCTGCACGCGCGTCAGATCCTCACCGGTCTCGATGCGCTCGCGCAACGCTTCCGTCCCTCGCCGGTGACGGGGGTCGTGCGCTTTGGCGCACCGGAGGCTTTTATGGGCGAGCGATTGCCGGCGCTGCTCTGCCAATTCTCGCGCGCCTTTCCTGCGGTGCGGCTCGATGTTCATGTGAGCACCTATCTGGACCTCAGCACGATGATCGCGGCCGAGGAGCTGGACCTTGCCGTCGTGCTCTCCACCGCCGGGGGCGAGAATGGCGGCATCCCGCTGCGGCGGGCGGATTTCGCCTGGGTCGCGGCCGACAACTTCCTGCCACCCGAGGGCGCATCGCTGCCGCTTGCCTTCCACCCGCCTAATTGCATCAACCGGCTGGTGGGGGTAGCCGCGCTGGAAGCAACACCGGTCGACTGGCACATCGCCTTTACCTCACCCAGCGAACAGGGCCTTCGCGCGGCGGTACGGTCGGGGCTGGCCGTGGCCGTGCTGATGCGCAGCGACGTGGAGCCCGGTCTGCGCGTGCTCGATGGTGAATATGGCCTTCCGGCCTTGCCCAGTGCCGACTTCATGCTGATCCGCAGTGGTGGCGCGACATCCCCGGCGGCTCGCGCCTTCGGCCAGATGCTCGTCGCCATGGAGGCGCCCGCGGCGCCCACCGAGACCGGCATCTGACCCGCTGCGAGCGAATGGCGTGGCGAATTACAGACACCTCGACTGCCGGGCATGCTTGCCCCGCTTTCAGAGCGGCCAGAGATATGACCGACTATCCGTTGCGCATGATGTGCAACGCTGCGCAGGGCCGCGAGCGTTTGCACCGGCGGCGTTGGCAGCGTGGCTCCGTTCAAAAGGCGATATGACAATAGTCAGATCGAAAACTTCCGCCTATCCTCCGATGCGTGCCCTTTGATTGCGGCAATTTGCCGTGTAACCAACGGGAGTATCGACCGTCATATGTCCATCGAAAGATTATTTGACCGTCGCCAGGTCATCGCGCGGGCCGCGATGCTGGGCGGCGCAGTCTTGACCTCTTCGGTGGGTTGCGCAGCGGCGCAGGACGATGACCGCCATGCAGAGGATGTTTCCGATGCCGCCAGCTCCAGCGACACAGCGCCAGCTTCAATGTTGAGCCCGGACCCGCGGCTTACCGATTATGCCATGCCCGTGGAAGATCGACCGCATGAGCGAACCTTCATGCAGTGGCCGGTGGAAGTCGATGTCTACGGGCGGCGAGAGTTGAGCCGTGTTCAGCGCACAATCGCGTCAATTGCGAACGCCATCAGCGATTACGAACCCGTTGTATTGCTCGTTTCGGAAGAGGAAGCGGACGATGCGCGCAAACATGTCGCGAGCGCCGTCGATATCTGGAACGTCGCCACCAATGATTTGTGGTGCCGTGACAGCGGCCCCACCTTTGTCCGCAACAAGGACGGCGAACTCGCGGTGGCGCACATCCATTTCAACGGCTGGGGCGGCAAACAGAGGCACAACCATGACGCGCGCATCGCTGGCGTCATCGCTGAAAAGCTGGGGCTCCCGCTGCTTGAAACGGGGCTGGTTGGCGAGCAGGGCGGCGTCGAACATGATGGTGCCGGAACGCTGCTCGCTCATGCAAGCTGCTGGGTGAACCCAAATAGAAGTGGCCAAAATGCAAAGCAAATCGGCGAAAAATTGATGGCCGCGCTTGGCGGTTCGAAAATGATCTGGACCCCCGGATTGGCAGGAAAAGATATTACCGACTATCATATCGATTCGCTTGCACGTTTTGTTGCACCGGGGCGCATCTTGATCCAACTTCCAGAACGGATCGACCGTTCCGACCCCTATTCCGTCGCAGCGTATGAAACCTATTACCGGCTCAAGGAAGAAAAGGGCAGCGATGGAAGGCCGCTTGACCTGATTATATTACCGGAACCCGTAAACATTCGATCGCGGCAGAGCGACTTTGTCGCGAGTTACGTCAACTATTATGTCTGCAATGACGCCATAATCGCGGCGCAGTTCGGGGATCGGAAGGCCGATGACCGCGCACGCTCGGTGCTGACCGATCTCTATCCGGGACGCGAAATTGTCCTGCTCGATGTAGATCCGCTGGGTGAGTCGGGTGGAGGCATCCACTGCGCGACCCAGCAGCAGCCAAAAGCCGGTTGAACGGCTGACGAAGCACTGCGCACAACGCGCCGGAGAACATGCCGCAGCCATTCAAGCGCAGGCATCGGTTCCGACAATTCTCCTGGCCAGTCGCGTCCGCGAGCGTAACGTCCGGGTCGATGCCGAGCGATATCGTTCGGCGCCTTGCCGACATGGCGATAGGTGCACCGCCAGCACAGTGACCCCAATGGCACAACGACCAGGCAGAGGCGGCGCTCACCCCAAAGCTTGCAGGGCTTGGCGTGGGCCGCTGCGGTGGCGCTCAAAGGCATGGCGCTAACTGCGCTTTAGTTACCGCCACCCATGCAAATGGAGGCTGGGATGCAAATCGACGCCCGCAAACACCCCGCGGCCGATAATTCCTTCAATTGCTCTGGTTCAGACGATTCTCAAGGAAGGCTTTGGCACGTCTTGAAAATAACAGATGGTGCCCGGGGACGGGTTCGAACCGCCGACACTGCGATTTTCAGTCGCATGCTCTACCAACTGAGCTACCCGGGCAAGGCCGCGGCGACCGGACGGTCGCGCTGGCGAGCGGCGGCTATAGGCACGGCTTTCCGTCCTGTCCAGAGGCTTTCTGACCCTCGATTTCGGCGTCAGCCTTCGTCGAAACGATCGTCGTCGGCCGTCCCGTCGGGCGCCTGATCGGCGGGCATGCGATAGCCTTCGCCGAACCAGGTCAAAAGGTCGCGGTCGCGGCAGCCGCGGCTGCAAAAGGGTTTGAATTCCGGCTCGCGGGGTTTGCCGCAGAGAGGACAGCGCAGCGGTTTACTGGGCATGGCCCGTTCCTTTCATGGCCGGGTCCGCCGCAAGATGGACGGCGCGGCCGGTGCGATTCTGAAGTGCGTCGACCCAGCCGGGGTGCGCCGCGATATGATCGATCACGCCAGCACGCGCGGTCAGCGTCAACGTCCCCGTTCCGGCCGCGCGTTCGGCTTGCCGCAGCAGCAAGGCAGCATCGGTCGCGACAGGGTCGAGGCGGACCTGTTCGATCAGCGAGGGCCGGTCGCGGCGGCGGATGATCTGCATCAGGCCGAAGCCGTTGACCGCGGTGCGCTCGAACGGCTGCGGCAGCGCCGCATCGACCGCCGCGTCGACCGCATGGCGCCCGGCCCGGTCGGGCAGCGAGGGGAAATCGATCCCGATCGAGCCACCGATATCGCAACGACGGATGACGTCCGCCGCCGCCTTGGCGCCCGCCCTGGCGAGTGCGAGGCTATCGCCCTCCCCGTCGATATCGATGAGCACCATGGCAGGCGTCGCATCGACCCACAGCGCACCGCCCGCGAACGGCCAATGGCCGGACCGCACGCAGTCGATCGCTTCGGACCATCCCGCCTGTTCGAGCAGGTCCGGCCCGGTCGCGCGTATGTCCGTAACCGGCAGCCCCGAGGCTGCGATTCGCGCGCGCAGGTCCGGGCCGTCGGCAAGCGCCGCACCGGGCTCCGCCAGCCGCGCCCGCGCCGGCTTGGCGCGGCCGCGCTCGCGCAGCGCCATCCGGGTGATTTCGACCGTCAGGCGCGCACCGGTCGATGTTGCGGGCGGCAGTCCCGCCAAGGCCGCGACACGCTCGCCCGGCCCGTCGAGCGCTACCATCGGCGTCTTGCCGGCCTCGACCAGCCGCGCCGCGACAATGGCGCCAAGCCGTGGCCCTTCGCCTTCGCGCTCGATCCGTGCTTCGATGATTTCGCCAGCCTCGACCAGCGCCGCCCGCGTCTCGCCGATCCCGGCTTCGTACAGCCATTCAGCCAAGGGCTATTCCCGCGCTGCCCAGCAGGACCCCCGTTTCGAACATGGGCAGGCCGACGACGTTCGAATGACTGCCCGAAAGAAAGCGGACAAAGGTTTCGGCGCGCCCCTGGATCGCATAGCCGCCCGCCTTGCCCATGCCCTCGCCCGATTCGACATACCAGTCGACCTCCGCAGCGCTCAGCACCTTGAACGCGACAACCGTATCGACGACGCGCACCCGGGCGCGCCCATCGGTTCCGACGACACAAAGCCCCGAATAGACATGATGGCGCCGGCCCGACAGCAAGGCGAGCATGCGGCGCAAGTCCGCTTCGTCGACCGGCTTTTCGAGGATGCGGCGTCCGACCGCGACGGTCGTATCGCCCGCGAGGACAACCTCATTCGCGGTACGCTCGACCGCCAGCGCCTTGCCCTTGGCAAGCCGCGCAACATAATCGCGCGGCAATTCGCCTTTCAGCGGCGTTTCGTCGATGTCGGGCGACGCGATACGCGCCGGGACCACGCCGATGCGCGCCAGCAACTCACGCCGACGCGGCGAAGAGGAGGCGAGCACAAGGACGGGCATTGGCGCGGTTATGTTCGCCGCGCCGCTCACTTGAAGCGATAGGTGATCCGACCCTTGGTCAGGTCATAGGGGGTAAGTTCGACGAGCACGTCGTCGCCAACGAGCACGCGGATGCGGTTCTTGCGCATCTTTCCGGCCGTATGGCCCAGAATTTCGTGGTCGTTTTCCAGTTTGACGCGAAACATCGCGTTAGGCAGCAGTTCGACCACTTGGCCGCGCATTTCCAGAAGTTCTTCTTTCGCCATCAGTCCTCTATGGGCTCGATATTCAAGGATGCGGGCCCATAACGCCAATTTGCGCCAATTGAAAGCGATCTGTCACACCCCCGAATCTCGTCCTGCCGGAGTTGATCCGGCATCCATCTTTCCATCGACGGCGGGATGGCCCCCGGATCAAGTCCGGGGTGACGATATAGACGGGTTAAGAGACGAGCCTGAGCCGCCGCGCGATGCGCCAGCCGACCGTTTTCATCCAGGCATAGCTCGGCCAGCGCGGTGGCATCGCGGGGTCGAGGCCGATACGCCGTAGCGCCGCGTTCGCCGCATGCGCTTCGGACTCGCGATAGCTCCATTCGCTGCGCCAGGTGATCGACAGCGAGATCGACGGCGCATCGCCATTGGCGACAAAATGCGGCGCCATCACCGGCATCAGCACCGCGTCGCCGGGGCTGAGCGGCACCTGCTGTGCGTTGTCGTGAAAACCATCCTGCCAAGGCAGATTACGATGGCCGCCGGCGTGGTAACGCTCATGCTCGCGGCGATGCGCAAAGCGTTCGTCGCCCGCGGGCCAGACGTTCATCACCTTCTGCCCCTTGAGTTGCAGCAGGATATTATGCTCGGGGTCGAAGTGAAACGGCGTGATCGATCCGGGCGACGAGATGAAGATAAAGCCCTGCGGCGTCAGCATCGCGCCCGTGCGCGGTTCGACGACCGGTTTCAATTCACCGAGCAGATCCATCAGCAGCGCACGATAGGCTTCGACATTCTCGATATTCTTCAGCACCGCCCAGCTGCCATTGCTCTCGATGGTACGGATCGTCTCGCCGATCGACAGACCATTGCTCGGCAAATCTTCGGGAAGGATGCCGATCGGCACATTGCCCGGATTATATTCGACCTCGCTTGCCGGCAGGCTCTCGCCAAGCTGCGCCAGTGCGTCGAGCGACAGCAGGGGATGGTCGGGCAGATGGTGATGGAGAAGCCCCGCCTGCAACGGATAAAGCGCGGC
The DNA here is from genome assembly GCF_059415685.1 of Sphingopyxis sp. GW821-FHT10B01. Taxonomy (NCBI): domain Bacteria; kingdom Pseudomonadati; phylum Pseudomonadota; class Alphaproteobacteria; order Sphingomonadales; family Sphingopyxidaceae; genus Sphingopyxis; species Sphingopyxis sp. GW821-FHT10B01. The sequence goes on from NZ_JBWKNS010000001.1 coordinate 440,710, forward strand.
CATCCGCTCGAGCGTTTCGGGGGTGAATACGGGCCGGGCGATCGGCTGGTTCGCAGTCATGACAGGCTTTCTACTTCATTTTCGGGCGCCGCAGCACCCTTCCACCTGCGCCAGAACCGCTCGACTTTCGTCAGCAGGGCAAAGCGCAGCCGATCCGGGGCGGCCGAGAGCGATACATTGACCCAGACGAGCGCGCGGCGTTCGCGCCAGACGCTGTCGATCATCGGATGGCCGGGCGCGGCGCAGCTGTCGACCCAGTCGATCCGCGGGTCGTCGAGCAGGTCGAGATTGACCTGTTGCAACAGGACGCCGGGCGAGAAGCGGGCATAATCCTCGTCGAACGCGGTCTTGAACGAAAAACCGCCCGGCGGCGCGAAGAAGTTGACCAGCATCGCGAGCGGCCGGCCGTTCAGGTCGAGCGCGCGTATATCGAGCTTGCCGGCCTCTCCGGCCGCGGTCAAAATCGCGCGGAACCACGCCGTCGTATCGCTGTGACTTGCAAGCGCCGACCCCGCGCGCCCCTTCCAGCCGCGTGCCTCCAGATCGAGAAAGGCATCGATCCACGGATCGAGCTGTTCGCCCGCCTGCCAGCGACGAAACTGTACGGCCCCCTGTTCGGCGAGGCGGTTTGCCTGCCGGCGCAATTCCTTGCGCTTTTTCGCGCGTACGGCAGCGTCCCAATAGTCCGCCGGCGACAGATTGCTTTCGAGGAGCGCGCGCTCCTCGCGGTGCACGACTTCGGCCTCGCCGCCGCGCACCCGGGCAACGTCGATCAATGCACGATGGAGCGGTCCGTCCTCGGGCAGGCGCGGCAGTTGCACGAGCGTGCGGGCCCATGGCGCCGCATCGCACCAGCCAAGCAGGATCGACCAGAACAGGCTTTCGAAACCCGCGCGCACCAGCGGAATCCCGAGGAAATGATTGGGATGCGCCCAGCCGGTAACGTGGCGGAGCGGCAAACGGCCATAATGCGCCGCGGGTGCAAGCGGCATGATGCCGATCACCGGTCCGTCGCCGCCGTCGCGCACGAGCACCAGCCGCGCCTGCCTCTCGGGATCGAGCAGGTGCAGCGCCGATTGCAGGCACCAGCGTTCGGCAAAGGGGTTGGGTTCGCTCGCTTCCCCGGCCAGCCGATCCCACGCCGCCGCAAGCTCGGGCGACAGCGACAGCGGATCGACGACACGCACCGTGAGCGGCGCGCCATCGGCCGGGGCCGCAGCGCTGTCGACAGAAAAGGCAGGATGCACCGTCATCGGGAGCGAGCCTAGCAGCCAAGCGTTAAAAACGGGTGGCGATTTCTCCAGGCCCTTCCCGCAAGCGGGAGCGAAAATCAGATCCCGAACAGCTTCGCCAGCGACTTTTCGAGCATGAAGAATTGCCAGATCAACCGGCCATGGTCGCGCCGCCCCGACTGGTGCGCCGCGACGATGCGTTCGATTTCGGCCATGTCGAACCAGCCCGAGCGCGCGAGCGTCGACGAGGTCGCAAGCCCCTTCGCAGCCTCGACGAGCGGCCCGCGAAACCATTGCGATACCGGGGTCACAAACCCCATTTTGGGGCGATAGAGAATGTCGTGCGGCAGATAGCGTTCCATTGCCTGCTTCATGATCGCCTTGCCCGTCCCACGCTTGACGCGCATCGACGCGGGCAGGCTCGCGGCGAATTCGATCAGGCGATAATCGAGCAACGGCTCGCGCGCCTCGAGGCTGACCGCCATGCTCATCCGGTCGGTCTTGGTCAGGATGTCGCCGGGCAGCCAGATCTGGAGGTCGGCATATTGCGCACGGTCGAGCGGCTCGCGCGCGGGCGCGTCGGCCATCGCCTTCCAGTATCGCGTTTCGGCAACATGATCGCCCAGCGCGTGATGCGCAGCATCGTTGAACAGGCGCGACCGCTGCTGAAGCCCGGTCACGCCGACGGCTTCGGCATAACCCTCGGCACCGCTCTTCGACAGGCTGGCGAGCGTCGCACGCGCGCGGAGCGGACGCGGCGCCCAGTCCATCTGCGGCCAGATCCGCGACAGCGGGCCAAGCACCCCGCGGCGCATGAATCCGGGGATCAACCCGCGCAGCTTTTCTTCCTGATGCTGGAACACGAGGCGGCGATATCCGGCGAACGCTTCGTCGGCGCCGTCGCCCGAAAGCGCCACCGTCACCTCTTCGCGCGCGAGTTCGCACACGCGCCAGGTCGGCAGCGCGCTGGCATCGGCAAAGGGCTCGTCGAAATGATCGGCAATCTTGTCGACGAGCGTGAAATCGCCCGACGACACCGTGCGCGTGCGATGATCGGTCGCGAACCGCTCGGCAATCTGCTGCGCATATTGGGTTTCGTCGAGCGCCGCCTGATCGAAACCGATCGTGCAGGTCTTGACCGCCTTGCTGCTCGCCTCGGCCATCAGCGCGACGACCGCGCTGCTGTCGACCCCGCCCGACAGGAACGCACCGAGCGGCACGTCGGCGACCATCCGGTCGGTGACCGCGGCGCGCATCAGATGGACAAGATGCTCGGCGGCTTCGCCTTCGCTCGCGCGGATGCGTTTCGAAAAATCGGGCGCCCACCAGCGTATCGGCGCGGGCACCGGCTTGCCGCGCTCGAGCATCAGATAGTGCCCCGCGGGAAGTTTTTCGACGCCCGCAACGATGCAATTGTCGTCGGGCACATAACCGAAGGCGAGGAAATCCTCGATCGCGGTCAGATTGGCTTCCTGCCGCAGCAGGGGGTTGCGCAGCAGCCCCTTCAGTTCCGACGCGAACGCAACCGATCCGTCGGACAGGCGGACATGATGGAGCGGCTTTACCCCCAACCGGTCGCGCGCGAGGAACAGGCAGCCGCGTTGGTGGTCGTGGATCGCAAAGGCGAACATCCCGTTGAGCCGCGACAGGCAATCGGGACCCCATTGACGCCAGGCCGCGATGATGACCTCGGTATCGCCGCTGGTACGGAAACGGTGTCCGCGATCCTCAAGTTCGGCACGCAACTCGCGGAAATTATAGATTTCGCCATTATAGGTAATCGTGACGAGTTCGTCGTCGCTCGCCATCGGTTGCGGGCTACCCGCGATATCGATGATCGAGAGGCGCAGATGGCCCAGTCCGACGCCCGGCGCGGTCCACTCGCCCGACCCGTCGGGGCCGCGGTGCTGCATCGGCTGGAGCATCGCGCGCAGCCGTGCCGGGTCGACCGGCTTCGCCGTTTCGAGATGATAGATACCCGCGATCCCACACATATAGCGGAGGACCTAGCGTGTTTTCAGCGCGCGGTCAGCCATTGCATTGACTCCGCCCGACGCGGAAAGGAAATCCTTGACCGCATTGCGCCCGCCGCGCCGCTCTTCGCTCGATAATATCATCGACAGCGCGCGCGGGTCGCCGCCGAGCAATCGCGCCTTGAGGCCCGCCAGCTTCGCCCGGCGCGGATCGCCGGTCACGGTGCCGCCGACGACGTACCAGGTTGCCGCATCGCGCAGCACTGGCCCCGGATGCAGCAGGCGCTCGGTCTTCGCGCCGTCGACGGTGGGCAGCGTGGCGCTCCACGCCCATTTGCCGTCGGGATCGACCGCGCCTTGCCCGAATGCGACGACCTCGCGTCCTTCATCCTGACGTTCGTAGCCGCCGATCGCGACGGTGACGCTCTGCCCCTTCGTATCGGAAAAATGGCGCAGCAGCCGCTGATCGGCGCCATCGAAGCGCGGCGCCCACGCCATGCCTTCGGCGCGCGTCTCGCTCCATCCCCGCGGCGTTTCGACCAACATTGTTTCAGGCAGCGGCGCAGCCCGCCCACCGATCAGCACGCCCCAGCCGATGAAGAGCAGCACGACCGCCAAAGCGGCCGGCACCACGGTCTTCGCCGGTCCCGTAAAACGCGGCACACCATCCAGCCCGGTCACGTCGACTGCGACGTCGTTCGCCGGTCGGTCGAACCAGCGCAGGGCAACGAGCATGACAATCAGGATCACCAGTCCGAAGAAGATCCAGCCGTAGAAGATATGGTCGATCCCGCCGGCTGCCTCGATCCCCCAGATTTCGGCAGCGGCCATCGTGCCATAGGCACGTAACGCGTTGGCGAGGATCGTCGTCGCCAGCGCGAGCACAACAAAAACGATGCGCCGCGCCCAGCTGCGGAAACAGAGATGCGCGGCGAACACCGCGTAGGCGAGCATTGCGATCAGGAAATTGACACCCGAACAGGCCTCGGCGACTTCGAAGAAACCCGCAGGCGTGGTGATGAACACGCCCTCCATCTCCGCCCGGATACCCGACAGATGGAGCAGCGCCATGCTGATATGCGCGGTGAGCGTCTGGAGAAGCGGCACCAGTTCTTCGCCGAACGGCACGAGCAGCGACGCATAGGCGAGCGGGAACAGCAGTCCGCGCACGAGCTTTTCGCCGAGCGTCGCCGCGACCGCGCCCTGCAGCATCAGCACCAGCCCAAGCTGCCGGAACAGCCCGACGCCGGCCGCTTCGCCGACGAGCCACACCAGCCCTGCCCCTGCCATCCATATCAGCGCAGGCCACCAGTAAACCGGCGTCAGCGGCCGCAGGAGCGCCGCGCGTTGCGACACGAGCCAGCCGATCATCGGCACCATCAGCAGGCAGTGGGTGAAGGTCGAGCTGTGCCACCAGATGCCGGCCATATCGGCGGCATCGCGCCAGAAGATCGCGAGGATCGCCGTCGACAACGACGCCAGCGCGGCCAAATGACGTTGCCACAGCGTCAAGCCGGAAATCCCAGTAACTCGCCGAGCGGCGCAAGGCGGGCATCCCAGCCATAGCGTGCAATCATCCGCGCGCGCGCGGCCTGTCCCATCGCCAGTGCTGCAACGCGGTCGTCGAAGAGCGAGCTGACAGCCTCGGCCATTCCGCGCGCGTCATCGGCGACGCACAGATGCTCGCCCGGTGTCGCGTCGATCCCCTCCGCCGCCGCCGCACTGGCGACCACCGGCCGCGCCATCGCCATCGCTTCGAGCAGCTTGTTCTGCACCCCGCGCGCGAGGAGCAGCGGCGCGACCACCGCGTCGGCGGCGACGAGCCACGGCCGCACATCGGGTACTTCACCGGTCACCGTCACACCGGGCAGCGTTGCGAGCGCGCGCACCTCGTCGGTCGGCGCGCGGCCGACGATCGCGAAACGCACCTGCGGGTGACGCAGGCGGATGAGTGGCAATATGTCGGCCGCGAACCAGCGCACCGCATCGATATTAGGGCGATAGTCCATCTGGCCGGTGAAGGCCGCGAGCGGCCCCTCGCCTGCCCCGGCCGGGTCGAAGGCCAACGCCGGATCGAACCGGTCGGTGTCGATGCCGTTTTCGACCGCACGCACCTTTCCTGCGCCCAGTCCGCTGTGCGTGCGGAACAGCGCCGCCTCGGCTTCGCTGACGAACAGGCTGGCGTCCACCCGGCGCGCGACCGCGGCTTCATAGGCGCCGAGCACGCGCGCCTCGCGGGCGTGAACCCAGTTCAGCGGCTGGCGCTTGTCCTGCTCGGCATAGGTCGCGAACTTGGCCGAATCGACATCGACGAAATCCATGAGGATCGGGCCGCCGAAACCGGCGGGCAGATATTGCGCCATCTGCCCCGAAAAGGCGACAATATGGCTGATATCGCCTTGGCCGATCAGGCCATCGACATGGCATGCCAGCGCAGCATTGCGGAACAGACGGTTCGACACCGGCTCGCCGCGCAGGACCGCCTGCGCCAGTGCGATCGGACGCGACACGTTGCGCACCTCGATCGCCAGACTCTTGCAAAGCGGCGCCATTTTTTCGCGCGCGACGGCGGCATCGGCTTCGGTGTCGGCCAGTGCCACGACATGCACCGGCGCCAGCTTCGCCAGTGCCTCGAACATATGCCAGCTGCGGATCCGGTCGCCGCGGTCGGGGGGCCAGGGCGCGCGGTGAACGAGGAACAGGATTTCAGCCATCAGCCCAATCCGCGGGCGATCAGCGGGCCGATCCGGTTCGCCGCCCACAGCGGCAGTTTTTTCCAGAGATCGACCTGCAGTCGATATTTGGCGCTGTTCGGATTGGTATCGCGGGCGGTTTCACCCGGCGCCAGCCAGCGCGCATAGACGAGCGGCTGCGGCTCGAACCCCCAATTCTTCTTATAGGCGAAGGGGCCTGTGCCGAGCTTCGAGCGGCCGAAATCGAAGCGCGTGCACCCCTTGGCGCGCGCGTGACGCATCAGCGCGAAATACATGAGCTCGTTGGCGCGGAGCCGCCGCGCATCCGCGGTGCCGCCGCCCCAATAGGGCATGACAATGCCCCGCCAGGTGAGGCTGAGTACGCTGGCGACGGGCCGCCCGTTTTCGCGCACGGTCAGGATGTCGGCATCCTCGCCAAAGGCGTCGAGCACGGCGTCGAACAGCTTTTTCGGAAACACCGGCGTACCCAGATTGCGAACGCTGGTGGCGTAAATGCGGTAATGATCGCAGCGCTCCGCCAGATCGCGGCCGGTGGTTACGGTCAGCCCGCCCTCCAGCGCCTTGCGCACTTCGGCGCGCTGCTTGCGCGGGATGGCGAGAAGTTCGGCGTCATCGTCGCTGGCAAGGTCGCGTGCGAAGCCGGCGTAGGTGCCTTCCTCGACATGCCAGCCCGCGGGCTGCGGTCCGCCGCGCAGTTCTACCGAGGGAACCCCGAGCGATTTCGCCATATCCGCCGCGCCCTGCGCAAGCGTTGCCGCCACCGCCGCATCGTCGGCAAGGATGCCGCCATCGACCGCAAAGCCGCTGCCGACCAGCGCCTGACCGAAGAGCGGCGAACGGATATGGTGGAGCGGCAGGATGCCGGTCAGCGCACCATTCGCATCGCGCGCGGTGACGAGGTGGCAACGATGCCCGGTCGCCTTGGCGATCGCTTCGCACCACGCACGGCTATGGAATGGCGTCGCGTCGGGATGCGCGGCGACATAGGCATCCCACGCCGCCGCGTCGGACAGCGGCGCGCCGGAAAAACCGTCCTTCACGGCAAGCGCCGGCGCATTCACGCGGCGGTGCGCCAAGGCTGCGCGCGCTGCTGCTGCGCAGGGAGCAGCGCGTCGGCGCGCGTCCATTCGAAATCGGCGAGCAGCTTCTTCAGCTTGCCGGCCATGGCCGACAAACCACTGTAATGACGGATCTTCGATTTGATCGGCGCATCGGCGACGCGCGGCTGGCCGGGATCGATTTCCCACGGATGGAAATAGAGGATCGCCGGATGGCCTTCGGCATTCATTCGCCCGATCGCCCAGCGGGTAAAGCCATAGGGCAGCATCCGCATGAACCCGCCGCCGCCCGCCGCGAGCGTGCGTCCGGCAAAGCGCGCGGTTGTCACCGGCCATTCGACAAGGTCGCTGTCGGCAAGCGGCCGCCAGGCGTGACGCGGGCTTTGCGGCCAGCCATAATGGTCATGGACGACCGGGGCGACGCTGCTCGAATAGGCATAGCCCTGTTCGGCCAGCACCATATGCGCCCAAGGCGTGCGGGTATCGACCGAGAAACTCGGCGCGCGATAGCCGCGGATAGGGACCCCGCCCAGATCCTCGAGGATCGCCTGCGTCTTCTTCAAATCGGCAGCGAAACCGTCCGCTGTCATGTTGAACACGCGCTGGTGATCATAGCCGTGGCTGGCCAGCTCATGCCCCGCCGCGACAATGCGCCTGATCAGCGCGGGATAGCGTTCGGCAACCCAGCCCAAAGTGAAGAAGGTGCCCTTGGCACCCGCGTCGGCGAAAATCTGCAGCACCGCGTCGCAATTCGCCTCGACGCGGCATTCAAGGCCATGCCAGTCGTCGCGGTTGATCGTGCGCTCAAAGGCGCCGACCTGGAACCAGTCCTCGACATCGACCGACAGGCCGTTCTGCATTTTTTCTCACCTTCGTCAGCAGCGTAGCGGATTTCGGCCGGACTGTCAGGCCGCCCAGGTCCGCGATGTTGCCGGGTTGGGCGCATTTTCGGGATCGCGCTCGACCCATTCGATCAGCAGGTCGAGCACCCGGCGCAGCGCCGCATCCTGTTCGACGAGCCGCTCCTCGAGCGACGCGATCTGTTGTTCGAGCGCGACCAGCTGTTCGGGATCGATCGCGGGCGCGGCGACGGCCGTTTCCGGGACGAGTTCCGGATCTTCGGCGTCGGGCGGCGTCAGCGTGATCACGCGTGCCGGCTCGACAGGCGCGGCAAAGGGCGCCCGTCCGTCGGCCATCGGTTCGGCGGCGCGCTGCGGCCATTCGAGCGGAGCTTCGTTGGCGGGCGTCGGCGCCGTAAAGGGTGCGGGAGTCGGCGCAACCGCGGCCGCCGCGAGCTGGACAACCTCCTCGACCGGCAGCGGGACGAGCGTCGACGCGTCGATGCCGCGGTCGGCCTCGATCTCGGCGACGACCGAACGGACATTCTGCGCGGTGATGCGGTTCATCTGCTCGACTGCGCCGTACAGCAGCAGGCGGCTGACCAGCACGTTAAGCTTGCGCGGCACGCCCTCGCTGTAATCGAAGATTTCCTCGAACGCGTCGGGGCTGAAGCTGGGGTTACCCGTCCAGCCGACCTTGCCGAGGCGGTGGAGGATATAGGGCTCGACCTCCTCGGGCTCCATGGGATCGAGGTGATGCGTCGCGATCACGCGCTGGCGCAGTTGTTCGAGCGCCGGCGAATGGAAGAGCGTCTGGCGGAATTCAGGCTGGCCGAGCAGGAAGATCTGAAGCAGCGAATGGCCGCCAAGCTGGAAGTTCGAGAGCATGCGCAGTTCTTCGAGCGCCGAGATGGCGAGATTCTGCCCCTCGTCGACAATCAACAGCGTGCGCTTCCCGGCGCGCGCCTGCTCGCGCAGATATTGCTCCATCGAACGCAGCAGTTCGGCTTTGCTCTGCCCTTCCCATTCGATGCCGAACTGTTCGGCGACGAGGCGGAGAAGGTCGTCGCCCTCGACCTGCGTCGACACCAGCTTGACCGCCGTCAGGCGGTTGGGGTCGATGGTGTTCATTAGATGGCCGACCAGTGTCGTCTTGCCCGCGCCGACATCGCCGGTGATGACGATGAAACCTTCGCCCTGCGCAAGGCCATAGCCAAGGTAGGACATCGCCTTGCGGTGCGTGCCGCTTTCGAAATAGAAATGCGGGTCTGGCGTCAGCTGGAACGGACGTCCGGTGAAACCATAGAACTGATCGTACATCGCAAAAATTCCCGTTGCCTGGTCAGAAGTTGTAACGCAGTCCCACCAAAGCCGAACCAATAAGCTGACTGTTGAAGCCTTGCTGATCGAAGGCGTTGAGGGTGGCCGCCGCAGTCCCGGTCAGACCGCGCCAGAAGCGCCGCGAATAGGCGGCCGAAAGCCCGGCCGACTGGACATCGCTCGCCTGCGGCGCGCCATTGTCGAAATAATTGACATAACCCGACAGGCTGAGGTCGGAATCGGCATCGAGCTGGCGCCCGGCCGACACAAAGAGATAATAGCTCTCGTCCTTGATGCCGTTGAGGTTGCCGATCGGCGACAGCAGCGGGGCGAGCAGTTTGCGCTGGTCGAAACCGACGCCGACGCCATAGCTCCACCCGCCGAAACGCGACGACAGCGTCGCCTGCACACCGCGGCTGCGATATTGCGCCGACGTCGCGCTGCCGAGTTGGTTGTTCAGGCAGCCGCCGCCCTCCTGGCCGAAGACGCAGGGATTGATGTCGCCGCCGATCGGATTGCGCGTCGGGTCGAATTGCGTCGGCAGCGCCGCAAGACCGCCCGACAGGCCGCGGCCGAGGCTCGACAGCCCGTTATAGACGCCGACCTGGATCGTCGTCGCATGGTCGGCGCGATAGGCAAAGCTGCCGGTGTAGATGGTGTCGCCATAGCGCCGGCCGACCTTGGCGGTCAGCGACGTGCGGCGGCTCGGTTGCCACATCACCCCGGCGTCCCAGATCAACCCGTCGGTGTCGAACGACAGCCGGCGCGGCTTTGACTTGTCGGTGACAAAGCGCCCGTTCGCGTCCCGCACCGGTACGCCATTGACGTCGAGCAGCGGGTCGCGCTGGCCGATCTCGATATTCTCATAACCAACGCCGCCGAGCAGGGCGAGGGTCGGGCCGATCGGCACGGTCACGTCGGCGCGGGCATATTTACCCTCGAACCTTTGATCGAGCTGGGTCGCATCCTCGCGTTCATAGCCGCCCGACACCTGCCAGCCGAACGGCAAGTCACCCGGCCGCGCACCGAGGCTGGCCCACGCCATATGGTTGGTGGAACTGTCGAAAATATCCGCCGGCTGGCTTCCGGGCGAAAGGATGGCGGGCCTGTCGACGTCGACCTTGGTATAGCCGAACCGATAGCCCGCGCCGAAATCGAGTCCGCCGATACGCTTGGTCAGCGTCGGGCCGGCGTAAACCGAATAGAGGTTCGCGACGTTGCTGGCGTCGCCGATGAACAGGCCGCTGTCGGCGCCCTGCCGGTCGGCGCGCGTGCGGGTGGCGAGCGCACCGCCTTCGAGGTTCAGGCCGCGCGCGACTTCGATCCGGCCGCGAGCGAGGCCGCTGACGACGTCCTGATCGCCCTGACGGCCCCAGCCGAACTGATGTTCGTACCGCAGCGTCGCGGCGAGTTCGGCACGGCGCGTGGCGATAGCAGCGTCGATCCCGGCGGCAACGGTTGTGTAAGTCAGGACATCGCCGCCATTTTTCAGGTCGGCGGTCATGACCTGCCCGACTTCCAGATAGGGGCTGACGTCGACCGTCCGCTGGGTGCGGCGCCCTTCGGCGCGCTTTTCCTTGCGTCCCGCTTCGGGCTTGGGCGCGCCGCCCGCGGGCGCTTCGCTCGCGCCCGATCCGGAATCGCCCGAAAATTGCGCGTGCGCGCCCGTTGCCGTCCCGGCGAGCAGCAAAGCCGCCAGCGTCCCGACGTGACGCATGGTGGTCGTGGTGCGCATCACGCGCCTCCCTGTCCGTAATAGGTGCCGAAACGGCGGCCGCCCGGCGAATATTTCACGCCGTTGAGGAGCAGCTGGATGTGCGGACACGCGCCCATCAGGCCGATCGCATCGCGCAGCGCGGATTCGAGCGTTTCGTCGGCGCGCACAACCATGATCATCTGGCCGACATGCCCCGCGAGCACCGCTGCGGGCGACGCTGCGAGGATCGGCGGCGAATCGAGGATGAGAATGCGCCCCGGCACACCCTGTTCGAGCTGCGCCAGCAACGCCTCCGTCCGCGCCGAGGCGAGGAGTTCGGTGTCGTGCATATGCCCGGTGCCTGCGGGCATGACCTTCAGCCCCGGAATGTCGGTCTGGATCAGGCAGTCGCCAAGCGGCAGATGCGGATCGGCGAGCGCGTCCATCAGGCCCGGGCCGTCTTCCAGCCCCAAAGTTTCGAGCACGCTCGGCTTGGCGATGTCGGCGTCGATCAGCAGCACGTCATGATCGGCCTCGACCGCGAGGCTGAGCGCAAGATTGACCGCCGAGAAAGTCTTGCCCTCGCCCGGATTGGCCGAGGCGATCAGCACGCGATGACCGCGCGGCAGGATCGGGCGATTGCCGGCGCCGCCGAAATTGCGGATCAGTTCGCGCTTTACGATGCGATATTCTTCGGAAATGCCGGTCACCGGCGTACCCGGCACGATCATGCCATGCGCCGCGAGACGCGCGCGGTCGATCGCGCCCTGCCGCGTCGGGACGACAGCGGGCGCTGCCCTGGCGACGTCCTTGCGCGGCGACGGCTTGGGCGCAGGCGCGGCTTCGACCGCGGGCGCAGCCTCGACCACGGGTGCGGCTTCGATGACAGGGTCGAGAATTTCGGCTTGCGGGGTTTCCACGGCAGGTTCGGCCTTTGCCTTCGGCGACTTTTTCTCGGGCTCGGGCGGCAGGCTCGATACGTCGATCGTCGGCGCATTGGCCACGGGATCGATGCCGAACATGTCGGCAGCGCGTTCGAGGAGCGAGGGCGGGCGCTTTACTTTGCGTTGGTCGTTCATGTCATCGTCCCCCGTCACGCAACCATGCCGCGCTGGATGAATTCGACCACCAACAGCAAGGCATAGAGGCCGACGAGCGCGCCGCTGCCGCCGGCAAGCCAGACAAGCTTCTTGCGCCGGTCGAGATGGCGTTCGGGCGTCACCACTTCGGTGATCGATCCGATCACGGGCAGGCCGCTGGCGCGTTCGAGCTTCGCGGCGGTTGCGTAACTGGTGCGCACCTGACCAAGGCCGAAGGCAACACCGATGCCGCCGCCGATGCCGGCGAGCAGCACGAGCGTCAGGAACAGCGGCCGGTTGGGAGCTGCCGGGCTCGTCGGCTTCGACGGCGGATCGAGCAGCTCGATCTTGATCGCGTCGGTTTCTGTCTGGACTTCGCCGCGCATGCGGACTTGCTCGCGCTGCGCGAGCAGCTTGTCATATTGCGCCTTGAAGGCGGTATATTCGCCGTTGATCCGGTCATATTCGGCGGCGATGCCCGGGTTCTGGATCTGCTGCGCGGTAATCTTCGAAATGTCGCCCATCAGCTGGCCCTTGCGCGCCGAGAGTGCACTAACGGTCGCCTGGCGTTCGGCGCGCATCGCGGACAGCGAGGCATAGGCGGGGTTCTGCGAATTGCCGCCACCGCCCGCGCCCGTACCCTCGCGGTCAGCCATGGCCTTCAGCGAGGCGATCTGGCTTTTCAGCGCGATGACGTCGGGGTGCGCGTCGGTCAGGCCGCGCGCGCGCATCGACGAGAGCTCATTCTGCGCGCCGGCAAGCTGCTGACGCGCGACGCCGCCGCCGACGCTGCCCATGCCGGGAATATTGATTGTCGCGGGGGTCGAGGAAAGCTGGCCATTGGCGGCGGCAAGCTGCGCCTGCGCCGAGATCAGCTGCGAATCGATCTGGCTGAGTTCGGCGCGCGCCGCTTCGACACGCTGCGCCGGCGAGCCGCTGCCGCCGGGGATCAGGCCGATATTCTGCGCCTCGAACGCGCCGCGGCGCGCTTCGACCTCGCGCAGTGCCTTTTCGCGGTCGGCAATCTGGGCATCGAGGAATTTCAGGCCCTCGCGCGCGTTCATCCGGCCACCGCGCAGTTGATCGTCGCGAAACACGGTGATCAGGCTGTCGAGCACACCCGACGCAAGCTTGGCATTGTCGGCGTCGGACAGGCTGCCGACTGCGACGCTCGACGTGATTTCGAAAATGTTGTCCTGCTGCGGAACGATCTTGATGCTCTTCTGCAGCATGCCAACGGCGCCGGCCTTTTCGCGCTCGCCCGCGCCCGCTGGGAGCAGGCCGGTGGTCGCGGCGACCTTTTCCATGTTGCGCGCGCTGGTCAGCGTTTCGCGGATCTGGTCGATCTGCGGACGACCGCCGCCGCCCTGGACGTCGTCGGGCAGGATTTCGTTGGTGTCGACGAGCAGGCGCGCGCGGCTGTCATAGCGGTTGGGGATCGACGCGATCGCCAGCCAGCCGAGGATGCAGATGCCCCACGCCACCGCCAGCACCAGCCACCGGCGCGTCCAGACGCTGTGCAGCGCCACCCGGAATTCGTCGTAAAGGCTGGTCATCGCTTCGGTTCAATCCTTGGGAGATGAGTTGATTTGTGGCGGCTGGTGTCAGAACATGCTTTCGGGGATGATGATCACATCGCCGGGCTGCAGCCGCACATTTGCCTTGATGTCGCCGCGCTTGATCAGGTCATTAAGCCGCAGACCGAATTCCTGCTGCTTCCCACTGCCCTTGTCGAAACGGACGAGTCGCGCCTTGTTTCCAGCGGCATATTCGCCCAGCCCGCCAACTGCAATCATTGCGTCGAGAACGGTCATGTTGGCGCGGAACGGAATCGACGCGGGTTTTTCGGTCGCGCCGACGACGCGCACCTGCTGCGAGAAGGTGCTGTTGAAGGTCGTGACGATCACGCTGACGATCGGATCGGTAATATATTGGCTGAGCTGGAGCTTGAGATCCTGCTGCAGCATCGTGGGGGTTTTCCCCACCGCGGGCATGTCGGTGATCAGCGGCGTCGTGATCCGCCCGTCGGGCCGCACCTGCACCTTGCCGCCCAGTTCGGGGTTGCGCCATACGAAAATCTGGAGCTCGTCCAGCGGACCGATGATATATTCCTCGCCCGGCCCTTCCTGATTCTGGACAAAATTCGCGCTCGGCAGCTGGGGCGCGGCTCCTCCGGCGCCCATGCAGCCGGTCAGCGCGGTCGCAGCGATGCCCGAAACGAGCGCGGCGCGCGCGATGCGGAGCGAGGGGAACGAAGCCATAATCAATCAACCTTTCGAGCCGCGGGCGGTGGCCACGGTTCAGATCCCCGCGGCAACAGTCATTGCGTCAGTTTCCGTCCTTGCTCGAAAAGGGTGAACATACGGTTAGTATTGAAATAAGTTTGAACCGCACGGCGGCAAACCTGTCCCGATCCGGAACATGTTTGCCAGTTTCACACGAGCATTTCGCGCGCCGGCCCCTGCCCCAGGAAGGTTGCGGGGCTCGCACTCGCGCCATAAGCCCCCGCCTGGAAGAGCGCGATCAGATCGCCGACGTCGGCGTGCGGCAGAGCAACCTGGTCGCCGAGACGGTCGAGCGGCGTGCACAGACAGCCGACGACCGAGACGGTTTCGGCAGGCTCGGCGGCGAAGCGGCCGACGACCGCGATCGGGTAGTTGCGGCGGATCACGGTACCGAAATTGCCGCTCGCGGCGAGCTGGTGGTGGAGCCCGCCGTCGGTGACGAGGAAGGTCTCGCCATGGCTCGTCTTCCGGTCGACGATGCGGGTCAGATACACCCCTGCCTCGGCGACGAGCCAGCGGCCGAGTTCCATCGCGAAGCGGCTGTCCGCCAGAACCGGATCGCGTGTGCCCAGCGTCTCTGCGAGGGCCGCGCCCACCGCAGCGGCATCGACCGCCTTATCGCCCGGAAAATAGGGAACGCCCATCCCGCCGCCGAGATTGACCAGCGGCGGGGTGGCGCCGATTTCGTTCGCGAGCCGCGCCGCGAGCGCGACAGTCTGCGCCTGCGTTTCGGCGATAGCGGTCGCGTCGAGCGCCTGCGATCCGGCGAAAATATGGAAACCCTGCCAATCGGCGCCAGCGTCAAGCAAGCGGCGCACAAGCGCCGGAACCTCGGCCGCATCGACGCCGAACGGCTTGGCACCGCCGCCCATTTTCATACCCGACCCTTTGAGGTCGAAGTCGGGATTGACGCGCACCGCGAGGCTTGGCGTGAGGCCCAGATGGTCCGCGATCGACAGCGCGCGTGTCGCCTCGCCCGCGGATTCGAGATTGAGCGTCGCGCCGGCAGTAATCGTTGCTTCGAGCTCGCGGTCGCGCTTGCCGGGACCGGCAAAGCTGATATCGCCCGCCGGCATCCCGCTGGCGAGCGCGGCTTTCAGCTCGCCGCCCGATGCAACATCGAAGCCGTCGACGAGCCCCGCCATGAACACCAGCAGCGGCGCATAGGGGTTCGCCTTCATTGCATAATGAAGCTGCACTTCGGCGGGCATCGCCGCGCGCCATTCGGCGACGCGCGCGGTGAGCATCGCGCTGTCATAGACGAAGAGGGGGGTATCGCCCGCCATATCGGCGAGCGCATCGGCCCGGTCGCCGCCGATCAGCAGGATGCCGTCGTCATCGGCGCGGTAACCGGGAGGGATCGGGCCGTGCGGTTTCATGTCGTCGCTCCTAAGAAAACACACGGAATCGACTTTCCAAATCCGTTCGTGTCGAGCAAAGTCGAGACACCCATCGGGGCCGCGCTCGTCCGATGGGCATCTCGACTTTGCTCGATGCGAACGGATACATTGGACATCGTCATGCTCGGGGTTCCCAATCGGCGGCAATCGCCACGCGATCGAGCTTGCCATTGGGGTTGCGCGGCAGCGCTTCGCGCCACTCGATCGCCTGCGGCTGCATGAAATTGGGGAGGTTCTGGCGGAGATACCCGGCGAGCCCGTCTTCATCGCTCACGCCATCCTTGCCGCGAACGATCAAGATGATCGCGGCACCGAGCCGCGCATCGGGAACACCGAACGCCACGGCTTCATAGATCAACCCCGACGCGACCGCGACATCCTCGACCTCGGTCGGGCTGACGCGGTTGCCCGCGGTCTTGATCATCGCATCGTCGCGGCCGACGAAATAGAGCAAGTGATTGGCGTCGCGGCGCACCGTGTCACCCGACCACACCGCCATCCCGCCATAATGCGATACGCGCGGCGCGGGTCTGAAGCGCTGCGCGGTGCGCTCTTCGTCCTGCCAATAGCCTTTCGCGACCAGCGGGCCGCAATGAACGAGTTCGCCCGGCTCCTCGTCGGCGGTGAGCGTGCCGTCGGGGCGGCACACCAATATTTCGGCATGCGGGATCGCACGGCCCATCGATGTCGGGTGATCGGCAACGAATTTCGGGTCGAGCCAGGTCGAGCGAAACGCCTCGGTCAGCCCGTACATCGGATAGATATCCGCCGCCGGGAAGGTCCGGCGCATCGCGTCGATCAGCGACGGGGTCAGCGCACCGCCGCTGTTGGTCAGGCGTTTGAGATGCGCCGCGGTCTCGGCGGGCCATTCGGTCTCCACAAGCTGCACCCAGAGTGGCGGAACGCCGGCGAGCGTCGTCGCCCTGTGCCGCGCCACCGCCTTCACGACGTCGCGCGCGGTCAGATAGTCGAGCGGCGCGACCGCCGCGCCGGCATACCAGCTCGAGAGCAGCTGGTTCTGGCCATAATCGAAGCTGAGCGGCAACACCGCCAGCACCCGGTCGTCGGGCGTGATCTTGAGATAGGAAGCGACGCTCTCGGCCCCGAGCCACAGATTGGCGTGGCTCAGCATCACGCCCTTGGGCCGCCCCGTCGAGCCGCTGGTGTAAAGGATCGCGGCGAGATCGTCCGGCCCGGCAATCGACGGCGGCAGCCCCTGCCCGCGCGAATCGATCACCTCTTCGGCGATCTTCAGATCGTGCAGCGCGCATTGAACCGGACGCGCGTCGCCGAGCATGTCGGCGCGCGAGCCATTGGTGACGAGCAGCTTCGCCCCGCTGTCGGAGAGGATATGCGCGACCTGCGGCCCTTTGAGCAACGGGTTGACCGGCACATGGATCAGCCCCGCACGTGCCGCCGCGAGCGGCATCAGGCACGCGAGCCGCGTCTTCGCACTCCAGCTCGCGACGCGTTCGCCCGGGCTACCCGCCTGTTCAAGCAACCACGATGCGAGCCGTCCGACGCCGGCGTCGAGCTCAGCAAAGGTCGTGACCTTGTCGCCGATCAGCAGCGCAGCCGTGTCCGGCGCGCCACAGGAGGCGAGATGGTCGATCGGACTGGAAGATGGCTTTTCGGGCGTGGTCATCCGCTGTCAGGGTCCGTTTGGAAATTCTGCAAAATCCCCTTCCCTCCCTTCCCGTCATGCTGAACTTGTTTCAGCATCCATGATCCGCCCCCTCTATTGGCGCGGCGTCGGAGGATAGCACGGGCCGTGGATGCTGAAACAAGTTCAGCATGACGAGGGGTGTGAGAGAGAATCTGCATTTTTCAAACGGACTGTTAGGACTGCGGTGATAGAGGGCGGCACCATGCAAGGAAACGGTGAACATCACGCTAATGATATGCGGTTGCCCGCCACAGCGCGCGCGGCGGGCTTTGCGTCGCCGTTCGACCGTGCGTCCTGGTTCGATTTGCTGGAGGCGCATGGCTTTGCGGGCCGGGGGCGTTTCGACGCGCATGCCAGCGCCGGTTCGACGACCGCATGGCTGCCGTTCAGGATCGAGAAACCCGGCGACCTCGCCGGGCTCGCCAACTGGTACAGCTTTTCGATCCGGCCGCTCTTTACCGGCGAGGGAGGGCGCAGCGACGCCCTGCACGCGCTCTTTGCCGATCTTCGCCGACGTGCCGCGCGCCTGACCCTCTACCCCGTCCCCGACACCGAAGACCTGACCGCCGCGCTCCGCGCCGCAGGCTGGTGGGTAAAAGAAACGCCCGCCGGCGACCGCCACTGGCTCGACCTCGGCGATATGGACCATGACGCCTGGTGGGCCAGCCGTCCCGGCGCGCTGCGCAACACCGTCCAGCGCAAGGCGAAGAAGGGCGTCGTCGATATCCAGCTGCTCACCGCTTTCGACCCCGGAAGCTGGGCCGCCTATGAGACCATCTATGCCGCGAGCTGGAAACCCGAAGAGGGGCATCCCGCGCTGCTGCGTGCCTTTGCCGAGACCGAGGGCACCGGCGGACGCCTGCGCATGGGCATCGCGCGCATCGACGGCATGCCGGTCGCGGCGCAGTTCTGGACCGTCGAGGACGGCACCGCCTTCATCCATAAGCTCGCGCATGTCGAGGACAGTTTGAAAGCGTCGCCCGGCACCCTGCTGTCGGCGGCGCTGTTCCGCCATGTGATCGAGAACGACGGCGTGCGGCGCGTCGATTTCGGCACCGGCAATGACGGCTACAAGCGCGACTGGATGAACCGCCACGACCCCTTGTGGCGTATCGAGGCTTTCAATCCGTCGCGTGTCGCGGCATGGGGTCCGGCATTGAAGGCTTTTGCCCGTTCCGTGTTGAGGAAAGAAAATTGACCGATAGCAACACCGTCGACGCCACCCTTCGCGCCCTGCTCGCCGATGTACTCGGCCTCGGCGAAGCGCGCGCCGCGGCGCTGACCGAAGCCAGCGGGCTCTTCGGCGAACTGCCCGAATTCGATTCGATGGCGGTCGCGACGGTGCTGACCGAGATGGAAGACCGGCTCGGCATCCTCATCGACGATGACGAGATCGACGGCGAGATCTTTGAAACCTACGGCAATTTGCTCGCCTTTTCGCTGCGCAAAGTGACCGGCTAACTCCTGTATGTGCGCATGAGCGAACATATCCTGCGCATCGACCCTGCGGACGCGCCGCGCGCCACCATCCTGATCGTCCCGCCGCTATTCGAAGAGGCAAACCGCACGCGCCGTACACTGGTGCTGGCGATGCGCGCGCTGGCGGCGCGGAGTTTTGCGGCCGTGCTCCCCGACCTGCCGGGGCAGAATGAAAGCCTTGTTCCGCTGGAGGAGGTCGATCTGGCGCGCTGGCAAGATACAATCGCCGCCGTCGCCGCGGACATCGATGGTCCGGTGATCATCGCGTCGGTGCGCGGCGGCGCATTGATCGACCATTGCGCGAACGCTGCCGGATGGTGGCGGCTGGCGGCTGTCGGCGGCTCTTCGTTGCTCCGCACATTGATGCGGGCACGCGTGAGCGCCGACCGCGAGGCCGGCATAACGTCATCGCTCGAAAGCCTTCAGGAAGAGGCGAAGACCGCATCGTTGTTGCTCGCCGGCAACCGGCTATCCCCCGCGATGGTTGCGCAGCTTGGCGCAAGCGAAGCGCAAGCGGTGGAGCCTTTGCGCAACATCGGCCTGGGAGCCGATGGCATAGCAGGCACCCCGCTCTGGCTGCGCGCCGAGCCGGGTGAGGATGCCGCGATGGCCGCAGCGATCGCCGCCGACATATCCGCGTGGAGCAAGACATGCGGCATCAGCTGAGTTTTGTCTGCGAAGGCGCGGCGCTCGCCGCGAGCCTCGACGCGGCCGCCGGTAATACCGGCCTGCTGATCGTGTCGGGCGGCAACGAGATTCGCAGCGGCGCGCATCGCGGCATGGCGATGCTGGCCGCGCGCATCGCCGCCGAGGGCTATCCGGTCTTCCGCTTCGACCGCCGGGGGATTGGCGACAGCGAAGGCGCCAACGGCGGCTTCGAAAGCAGCGGTCCCGATATCGCCGCCGCCATTGCGGCATTCCGCAGCGCGGCCCCGCAAGTTGGGCGCATCGTCGCGTTCGGCAATTGCGATGCGGCGAGCGCGCTGTTGCTGCACCAGCCGTTGGCGCTCGATGCGCTGATCCTCGCCAATCCGTGGACCTATGAGAACGGCGAGAGTGACGCGGCGGACGACAAGCCCGCGCTGCCGCCCAGGGCCGCGATCCGCGCGCGCTATTGGGCGCGGTTGAAGGATCCGAAAAGCCTGCTGCGGCTGCTCAAGGGCGAAGTCGATTTCCGGAAATTGCTGCGCGGCCTGTCGGCGCTCGGCAAATCGGCCCCGCCGGCCGCGTCCGACGGTCTGCCGGCGCGGATCGAGGGTGCTTTGTCGGGGCTCGCTTGCCCCGCCACCATCCTGCTGGCGACGGGCGATCGCACGGCGCAGGCTTTCATGGAGAATTGCCCGTCGGCATTGAGCCGGGTTCCGGTCGAGCGCCTCGCCAGCGCGTCGCACAGCTTTGCGGGGGATGACGGTGCGTGGCTGGCGAAGCAAATCCTCGAAATATTGACGTAATTGCATCGCCCTCATCGATGCCGATGTGGACTTCTGGCGGGTGGAATACCCCTCGTGCACCCCGGCGAAAGCCGGGGCCCATTGCGGAAAAGCGCAAGATTAGCGTTGAAATTCTGGGCCCCGGCTTTCGCCGGGGTTCACATCTCTATCGGCAGCAACCGGTCGTTAGCGCGGCTAAAGCGTCGCCTCAGGCCGTCGCCAACGCGTGATATTCGGCCTCGGCCAGGAACCGCTCGGCGTCGAGCGCCGCCATGCAGCCCATGCCCGCCGCAGTCACCGCCTGACGATAGATTTTGTCGGTGACATCGCCCGCCGCGAACACGCCGGGGATCGACGTCAATGACGTGCCCGGGGTCACTTCCAGATAGCCGTCGGCGTCGAGCGGCAGCTTGCCCTTGAACAATTCGGTCGACGGGCTGTGGCCGATCGCGACGAAACCGCCGTCGGTGGGCTCGTGGCTCGCCTCGCCGGTGACCGTGTCGATCAGGTCGACGCCGACCAGCCCCGAAACGCCCTCGCCCGCGACGAAACGCTCGACGCGCTTGTTCCACAAAGTCCTGATCTTCGGATTGACCGCCAGCCGGTCCTGCAAAATCTTTTCGGCGCGGAGATGATCGCGGCGGTGGATCAAAGTCACATCGTCGCTGTGGTTGGTCAGGTACAATGCTTCCTCGACCGCAGTGTTGCCGCCGCCGATCACGACGACCTTCTTGCCGCGATAGAAGAAGCCGTCGCACGTCGCGCACGCCGAGACGCCCTTGCCGCCGAGTTCCTGTTCGCCCGGAACGCCGAGCCATTTCGCCTGTGCGCCGGTCGCGATCACCAAAGTTTCGGCCATATAGACGTCGCCGCCGTCGCCGGTCAGCTTGAACGGACGGCGCGACAGGTCGACGTCGACGATCGTGTCCCAGATCATGCTGGTGCCGACATGCATCGCCTGCGCGGTCATCTGCTCCATCAGCCACGGGCCCTGCACGACTTCGGCAAAGCCCGGATAATTTTCGACATCGGTCGTGATCGTCAGCTGGCCACCGGGCTGCAGTCCCTGCACCACGATCGGCATCATGCCCGCGCGCGCGGCATAGATGGCGGCCGACAGGCCTGCCGGGCCGGAGCCGAGGATGAGCATCTTGGTGTGGTGAACGCTGGGCATGACGATCTTTCAAAGGCTGTGCGGACCCGCACAGATGGGTGTTGCCAACCGCGCTAGCAAGGGTCACCTTCCGCGCCAAGGGGAGACTGGCGAATGGCAAGCTGGTGGGAACGTCACGGAGTACCGCGCCTGATCAAATGCGCCTGTTCGCAGGGGCAGATCATGAAGGTGCGCAGCCAGATCGTGCCGCATGCGGCGGGCGACGTGCTCGAACTCGGCTGCGGCGGCGGCATCAACATGGAATTTTACGATCGGGCACGGATCGCCAGCTTCACCGGGCTCGACCCGTCGCCCGAATTGCTGACGATGAGCCGCGCCGCGGCAGCGGCGCACGGGATCGCGGCCGACATCCGGGGCGGTGTCGGTGAGGCGATGCCGTTCGAGACCGGACGCTTCGACACCGTCGTCACCACCTTCACGCTTTGCTCGGTCGCAGAGCAGGCGGCGGTCCTCAGCGAAATCCGCCGCGTACTGAAACCGGGCGGAACCGCGCTCTTCCTTGAACATGGCGCGGCCCCCGATGCCGGCGTCGCAAAATGGCAGCGGCGGATCGAGCCAATCTGGAAACGCATCGGCGGCAATTGCCACCTGACCCGGCCGATCAGCGAGGCCTATGCGAAAGCCGGCTTTTCGGTCGACCGGCAGGCGGCCGCTTATATTCCCAAAACCCCGCGGCCGTTCGGCTGGTACGAATATGGCGCGGCGCGTCCCGCCTAGCGAAGAGAGGATTGCGAGATGATGCGATTCTGGCTTGTCACCCTCACCGCGCTGTTCCTCCTCACGCCGTCGGCGGCCGAGGCGCGCAAGGTCGCGCTGATCATCGGCAATGGCGACTATGCGAACACCAGCCGGCTGGCGAACCCCGCGAACGACATCAAGATCATCGCGGCGTCGGCAAAGCAGGCGGGTTTCGACGATGTGACGATTGCCGCCGACCTCGCGGTCAACGACTTCCAGAAGGCGATGCGCGATTTCCGCGCAAAGGCCGACGGCGCCGAGGTTGCAATGGTCTATTACGCGGGCCACGGGATCGAGGCGCAGGGCAAGAACTGGCTGATCCCGACCGACGCGCAGCTGAAATCGGACCTCGACCTGCCCTATGAGGCGATCAACCTCGACCGGTTGATGGAATCGGTGTCGGGCGCGCAGATCCGCATGGTAGTGCTCGATTCGTGCCGCAACAATCCCTTCGGCCGTTCGTGGCGGTCGGGGACGCGCGCCGTGGTGAACGGGCTGGCGGGCGTCGAAGCCGATGATGTTCTTGTGATCTTTGCCGCCGCACCGGGACAGACCGCAGCCGACGGGACGAGCGGCAATTCCCCGTTTGCAACCTCGCTCGCAAAGCGGCTGCCACAGCCCGATATGCCCGTGCAATTGCTCGGCGGCCTGATCCGCGACGATGTGTTGCAGGCAACCGCCGGCAACCAGCGGCCGTTCGTGAGCGCAAGCATTACGGGCACGCCGGTCTATCTGGTCCCGCGTACGGCCGCCACCGCAGCGCCGTCGGCTTCCGGCGACCGCTCCGCGTTGGAGGATCTGCTGTGGAAGGGCGCAACGGCAGAGAATAGCGTACAGGCATTCAGCGCCTATCTGGCCGAATTTCCTTCGGGAAAATTCGCGGGCCAGGCTGGCGAAAATATCAACCGGTTGCTCAAGAATCCGGCCGCTGCGGCACCGGTCGCGGCAATCGTGAGCGCAGCACCGACGCCAATCGCTGGCGCTCCGTCGCGCAAGTTCACCCTGTCGAATGTACGCGTCGAATGCGTGAAGCTGACCGGGCGCCTCGGGCTTGGATTGCCCGATCAGCTATTTTTGCGCTTCAACACCGGGCAGCGTTTTCCCGAGGGCAAAAGCGAGATTTATTCGATCAAAAAGGGCGAAAGCTGGGTCGTTCCCGAGAGCTTCGAGTTCGATCAATCCGTGAGCTTCCAGCTGCGCGAGTTCGACGACATCGGCGGCAGCGACAATATCGGGACGATCGATATCGGCGATGCGCCGGGGACCTTCACCAGGACGCTCGACGGCGATGCCAGCGATTACCGGGTGACCTATACGCTGACTGTGAGTTGATCCCCGGCGAAAGCCGGGGCCCAGAGGGACAGAGCCAAGCGTCGTGGGCCCCGGCTTTCGCCGGGGAACACTCATCCCTTCTCGCCGGCCTCGACCAGCCCGTGGCCCACACTCACCCGCTCGTCGAAGACGAAGCAGCTGCCGTGCCAGCGGCTTGTCGCCTCGGGCACTTGTTCGAGATAGGCAAGGATGCCGCCCTTCAGGTGAACGACATCCTCGACGCCTTCATGGCGCAGGAAAGCGGTCGATTTTTCGCAGCGGATGCCGCCGGTGCAGAACATCGCGATGCGTTTACCGGCAAAACGGTCGGCATTGGCGCGCCACCAGTCGGGGAATTCGCCAAAGCTTTTGGTCTCGGGATCGACCGCGCCGGCAAAGCTGCCATAGCCGACCTCGAAGCCGTTGCGCGTATCGATCAGCACCGTGCCCGGATCGTCGACGAGCGCGTTCCAGTCTGCGGGATCGACATAGGGCGCAGCCTCGCGCGCGGGGTCGAGCCCCGGCACCTTCATCGTCACAATCTCTTTCTTCAGCCGCACCTTCATCCGCTGGAACGGCATCTCGGCGGCGGTCGAATATTTGACGTCGAGGCCCGCGCAGTCGGGCAGCGCGCGGATATGACCAAGCACCACGGCAATCCCGGCTTCGCTCCCGGCGATCGTCCCGTTGATTCCCTCGCGCGCCAACAGCAGCGTCCCCATTACGCCCTCTGCGGCGCAAAGCTCGATCAGCGGCTGGCGCAATGCGGCGGGATCGTCGAACGACGCAAAACGATAGAGGGCGGCAACGGTGAAGGTCATGACGGTCGTCCCCATACCCGCTCGCATCGAGCGAAGTCGAGATGCCTATCGTTGGCGCTTGATGTCACTGTGTCTCGACTTCGCTCGACACGAACGGACTTTGGGGCTGCGCTTTAACGAAAGGGATCGTGCCGCCCGGTCGCATATTGCGCCATCGCCATCGTCGTCCATTGCGCGTTAACGCGGATGCAGCTGGGGAAGGTGCTCGCGTCGGTGACGAACACATTCGTCGTACCGTGGACGCGGCAGTCGGGGTCGACGACGCCATATTGCGGGTCTTCGTTGATCGCATTGCCGCCGTGCGGGTGGCTGCTCGACAGGGTGACATCGTCCTGTTCGCGGATTGCATCGCGGAAAAAGGCGTCGATATCCATGCCGGGCGTGATCTTCTGCCCCTTTGCCAACGCCGGATAGCATTCCAGCGCGCCGGCCGCGAAATGCACCTTGGTCAGCGTCGCCATCGCGTCGCGCAGCACTGGCAAATCGTCGCTGGTATCGAGGCTGAATTTCAGCTTGCCGTCGACGATCTGCCCGCGGCGGTCGGCCGGGAAAAGAATGCCCGCCGAATGAACGCGGCCGAAATTCTTCATCCGTTCCGAATGGTCGCCGAACCAGCCGGGCATCAGCGACGCCATCGACATCGGCGGCTGAAAATGGCTTTCGAGCAGGAAGTCGCCGCAATCGACATAGCTCGACATCTGGTCCTCATCCCACGCATTGCCGCCGACGCCGTCGGGCATCAGCGCAACGACGGGCGAAGCGACGTTGAGCGACACCTGATAGCCCGTCCCCGAAATGTCGCTGCGGTCGAGCAGCTTCGACGACGCAATCGTGCCCGCCGCAACGACGACGCCGACGCGCGCGCGAACCAGCGTCTTCGACCCGTCGGGCAGGACCAGCTTCACCGCCTCGGCTTCGCGCCGGCCGTCATACGCCGTCTGCCAGACAATGTGTTCGGCCTTCGTCCCCGGCAGGATGCGCGCGCCGAAATCGCGGCACGCCTCGGGCAGATAGGTTTGCGCGATGCCCATGCGGCGGCCGTATGCGCAGCCCGAATTGCAATAGCCGCAATAGGCGCAGGCATTGACCGTGTCCGGCGGGCCGAAATTCTTGGCGAACCAGTCGGCGATGGCGCGCTGGTCGCGCGGGTTCGTCGATCCGGCGGCATAGGCCTGCCATCCCTCGATCAGATGCGGGCCGTTGTGGCGCCCGCTGCGCGGTTCGATCGGCGCGATGCCGAGCTTGTCGCGCACCGCATCATAGCTCGCATGAAAGGCGGCGGCGTCGACCGGCGCGCCGATGCTCGCCCATTTGGCGAGGACGTCCTTTGCGTCGGGGTGCGTGCGCCCCGCCTCGTTGACGCGAAGACAAATGCCGTTGTTGATCGTCGACGACCCGCCCACGCAGCGCCCCTGAAACACGACGAAATCGCGATTGGTCGAGGTTTGCAGCGCGCCATGCTTGTAAAGCTTGGCGATCATGTCGAGTTCGTGATGGGTGATCGCGTGGCTGGGATAGAAAGGCCCCGCCTCGACGATCAGCACCTTATATCCCTGCGCCGCTATATTATAGGCGGCGACCCCGCCCCCGGCCCCCGAGCCGATGACGATCACGTCATATTCGTCCTCGAGGGTCGACGCGTCGAGGATATGCGCCGGGTCGATCTCGCGCCCCCGGACCGGCGTGAGCGGCATGTCCTGGCCGCCTCGCTCGCGGAATTTCGGCAGCGTGAAGCCGATCTGGCGGTGCACCGGATTGGCCGCGTTGGCGTCCTGATCGCCGGGTTCGAGCCCAGGCTGCCAATGGCCATAATAGCAGGCGTAGATGATTCCGCGCAGCCGCGCCATGTCCTGAAACAGGTCGATCTGGCTGTTCTGGAACCGGTTCTTCAGCTTCGCGGCGCGACCCGCAATATCATCCTCGGTGAAGAAGGGGCCGCCCAGCACCGCCTCGGTCGCGAGCAGCGAAAACCGGATCTCTTCCAGCTTGGTCCCGCCGACCCTTTCGAACAGGTCGCAGACATTGGCGACGACCTGATCGGCCGAAATCGCCATATCGGCTTCGTGGAACAGCGCTTCGGTCAGCGCCTTCAGAAACCTGAGTTGCCCGAAATTAAACGGTGCCGCCATTGCCCTACCCCCAGCTAGTCACGCGCGCCAATGCCGGGTTATAGCCGATGAAGGCAAGGCCGTATTGTACGGGATCGCCAGCTACGACGGTCCGGCCATCGCATCTGCCATCAGATACGGCCGCACCGCGGCCATCGCGCGGTCGACATAATCGGCCTTCTCACCCACCGGCGCGACATAATGGAGCGCCTCTTCGGCTTCCGCTGTCCCGGCAAGCCGCGCGATGATCCACGCGGCGAGATATTGCGACGCGAGGCAACCGCCCGCGGTCGCAACATTGCCATGCGCAACGAAAGGCGCGTCGAGCACGTCGACCCCGGCTTCGATCACCCAGGGCTTGGTGGTCAGGTCGGTGCACGCCGGCAGGTCGCCGATCAGCCCGAGCCTGGCAAGCAGCAGCGTCCCCGAACATTGCGCGCCGATCAGCTGGCGCGCCGGGTCGAGCCGGATGCGGCCGAGCATCAGCGGGTCCGCCGCGATCTCGCGCGTCTTGATCCCGCTGCCGATAATCACTGCGTCCGCTTTGGCCGCAAAGTCGAGCGGTTGCTGCCGCGCGATCGTCACCCCGTTCATCGACGTGACCTGCGGCGTCGGCGACGTGATGTGCGCCGCCCAGCCCTGCCCGCGGAGGCGGTTCAGGATTCCAGCCGCAACGAACGAATCGAGTTCGTTGAAGCCGTCGAAGGTCAGCACCGCAATCTGCACGTCAAAACTCCTGCAAAACGAGCGGCGCCTATACAGCGCCGTCGAAGATATCATCAACCCAGCGCGACCGCGCGCCATCGTCGCGCGGCGAGCCGAGGTAGCGGCCCCACGCCGCGCTTTCATGCGCGACGATACCCAGTTCCCAGACGCAGAAGGTCGGCCGCACCACGCCCGCGTCGGGCGGGTAGGCCGGGTCGAAGGGCGCGAAAGCCGTCATGTCGCCGTGCCGGTACCAGACCGCTTCCCATAATTCATTCGCCCCGCGCCACACCGACACGAGCAGGAAATAGAAATCGGCGCCGCAGCGATGGAGAATGACGAAACCGCAATCGCCCCCGGCCAGCGTCGTCGCCGCTTGCGCGTCGAACCAGTCATCGGCCAGCGCCGCGACCGCATCCGGCACCGGCGCGCCGGGCGCGGTCAGATGATATAGCTTGAGCATCGCCCCGCCGGCCTCACGCGGCGCGCGAAACTCTGCCTGTTTGGGATAGTGGCGATAGGCGGCATCGACGGCGGCGGACATGGACATCTCCCATAATGTTTCCGTTATGTTCTAGTTCGCGGCGCCGCGCCGGGCAAGCGTTGATTGCGCACCGCGCGCCCTTCCCTCAGCGGCGGATGGTGTAACCGATGGTCAACGCGGCGCCGCCGCCCGTCCCCGGCGGCCGGCCCGCGATCAGGTCGAGGTCCATCCGGTCGCGATCGAAGGTCCAGCGCACCCCGGTCTGCCAGCCCGCGGGCTCATCGGCACGCCCGAATATCTCGGCCATCACCGCCATATTCTCGGCCGCGGCATAATCGATCTGCGCGCCATAGAGCAGATGCGCGTCCTGCCCGTGCGCCAGCCCGGCGCCGATGTTGAGATTGACCGTCACCCGCCGCGCCGGCGCGAGCGTGACCGGCACCGTCAGCGCGGCGCTATCGAGCTGCCCCACACGGGTATCGACCAGCGCCGCACCGGCGAGCGCGATGCCCACCCGGCCGCCGTCATCGCCGCTGCGTAGCGTCCATTTGAGCGCCGGCCCCGCCAGCCATCGCCGGTCGCCGGGGACGCCGCCATGCTGGATCGCCGCGCCGATTTCCAGCATCGGCAGCGCCGCCGCGGTGCACGCCGGGCTGAGGTTGAGCAATGTCTCGCCATGCCCCAGATCGCTGAACCAGCTTTCCAAATGGCAATCCCCGGCGGTTTCGACCGCCGCATCATCGACGCCGTGCGCGCCGCCTGCCGCCCACAGCGGCTGCGGCGACGCGAGGACGCAAGCGATCAGCCCCGCCGCGCGGGCCCTTGTCCAGACGCGCATGATCTGTCTCCCGCCACGGACATCACAGCCACCCGCGCTTGCGGAAATAGACGAAGGGCAGCGCCGCCGACCCGATCATCAGCGCGATCGCGAAGGGATAGCCATATTCCCAGCGCAGTTCGGGCATCAGGTCGAAATTCATGCCATAGATCGACGCAATCAGCGTCGGCGGCAGAAAGGCGACCGCGGCGACGGTGAAGATCTTGATGATCTGGTTCTGCTCGAGATTGATCAGCCCCAGCGTCGCATCGAGCAGGAAATTGATCTTCCCCGACAGGAAAGTCGCATGGTCGGTCAGCGCCTGAACGTCGCGCTGCACGGTTTTCAGCCGCGTGCGCGCTTCGCGGGCGCTGCCGTCGCTCCGGGTGCTGTGGTACGACAGCATCCGCGCAAGCCCGACAAGGCATTCGCGCAGCTTGGTGAGCAGATCGCCTTCGCGCCCGATGCGGCCGAGCATCGCTTCCAGATCGCGCGCCGGGCCGTCGGCGCCGCCGCCTGCCGCCTTTCGCGCAAAAACATCGCGCGACACGGCGTCGCAATGGAGTGCGCTGCGTTCGAGTACGTCGGCGACGCGGTCGACGATCGCCTCGATCAGGTCGAGCATCAGCGTTTCGGCGGTCGTGGCGCCGTTGGCGCGCAGCCGGCGCCCGACGACCTGTTCGAACGGCGCTGCCTCGACGTGCCGGACCGTGGCGAGACTCGTCGCCCCGAGGATGAAAGTGACGGGCGCGAGGCGCGGCGCATCGCCGTCGAGCCCGACGACGATCGGCACCGTCATGAACTGCGCGCCGACCTCTTCGTAGAGCCGCGCAGACGGCTCGATTTCCTGCATTTCGGGCAGCGTCGGAATCGAAATTCCAAGCAAGGCGGCGGCGTTTGCAGCATCGTCGGCGGTCGGATGGACGATATCCGCCCACAGGATGGCGGGCGGGTTTGCAGCGCCGATATCGGCGCGGACGAGGCGATCGGCCTCGCGAACGAAAGCGTGGAACATGGGGTATCTCCTGAATGCTGGCGTCCGCCAGCGTCAGGAGATGCGCAGGAGATTACCCCTGACGGACCGCCGTGGCTGCCGGACATATGGTGCGACGTCTACTGTCGGGGTCCATTTTTCGGTCCTTGGGTTGATGCCGGAGTCGCGCCCCGGCGGGCGGGCCTATGCGCCCGAGGGTTGGCGCTGTCAATTCGGGGAGGCTGCGGGCGCTATCGATGATTTCTGCATGCCTGACTGGCTTGGCAGAGGGGGTCCACTTTGCGCGCCGCAGCCATCAGCGCGCCGCTATCGTTCATCGCACGGAAATTCGGGTCCAAATCCTGCCTCTTGCCGCACTCATAGGCGAGCTTGAGCATGGCATCACCGTCTTTTCCGTAGGTCGCGTAGAATTCTTCTCCCTCCCTACCGCCGGCTTCAAACGTACCATCGACCTTCATTCGCTTGCCTTCAAACAACGCGCGGGCCGTACTTTCCACCGACAGGGCGACGTCCGGAACCTTGGCACCTGCATTGATCGACCGGCCATAGGCGAACGCCGCCACACAATGAGCAGGATTGGTGCTGTCGGGCGTTACGGCGGTCGCCGTTCCGCACGCGCCGACCACGCCGGAAAGGACGAGAGTTGTTATCGTGTATGCGATTTTCATATGGCCTCCGGTCGAAGCAGCGACCTCGGGATTGCAATCCATCGAGGCGCCATTTTTTTGCCAGATGCCATGTAAACAATATATTTTTCGCTAAGGAC
Source organism: Sphingopyxis sp. GW821-FHT10B01 (assembly GCF_059415685.1). Taxonomy (NCBI): domain Bacteria; kingdom Pseudomonadati; phylum Pseudomonadota; class Alphaproteobacteria; order Sphingomonadales; family Sphingopyxidaceae; genus Sphingopyxis; species Sphingopyxis sp. GW821-FHT10B01. The sequence goes on from NZ_JBWKNS010000001.1 coordinate 470,799, forward strand.
GGATCATTGTCCGGCCTTTTTCGCTTGCCTATATTTGTGCAGCAGCGGTTCGGTGTAGCCCGACGGCTGGGTCACGCCTTCGAAGATCAGCGCGCGTGCGGCCTGGTAGGCGATGCCGTCGGGGGTGAGTTTCTCGTACAGCGCATCGCCCGCATTCTGCGCGTCGACCTTGGCCGCCATGCGCGTCAGCGCGGCGTCGACCTGCGCCTCGGTGCACACGCCGTGGAGCAGCCAGTTGGCGAGCGCCTGGCTGGCGATGCGCAGCGTCGCGCGGTCCTCCATCAGGCCGACGTCGTCGATGTCGGGAACCTTCGAACAACCGACGCCCTGATCGATCCAGCGCACGACATAGCCCAAAATGCCCTGGCAATTATTGTCGAGCTCGCGGGTGATTTCGGCTTCGCTCCAGTTGCGGCCGGTCGCAACGGGGATATTGAGCAAGCGGTCGAGCGACGGCACCGCTTCGCCCGCGATTTCCTTCTGCCGCGCGAACACGTCGACCATATGATAGTGCAGCGCGTGCAGCGTGGCGGCGGTCGGCGACGGCACCCACGCGGTGTTCGCGCCCGATTTCGGATGGCCGATTTTCGCTTCGAGCATGCCGCGCATCAAGTCGGGCATCGCCCACATGCCCTTGCCGATCTGCGCCTTGCCGCTGAGCCCGCAAGCAAGGCCGATGCGGACGTTGCGGTCTTCGTAAGACGCGATCCAGTCGCTCGCCTTCATCTCGCCCTTGGGGATCATCGGCCCGGCGCGCATCGAGGTGTGAATCTCGTCGCCGGTGCGGTCGAGGAAGCCGGTGTTGATGAAGACGATGCGGTCCTTCACCGCATGGATGCACGCGGCGAGGTTAGCGCTGGTGCGGCGCTCCTCGTCCATCACGCCGACCTTCATCGTGTGGCGCGCGAGGCCGAGCATATCCTCGACCGCGTCGAACAGCCGGTCGGTGAAGCCGCATTCCTCGGGGCCATGCTGCTTGGGCTTGACGATATAGATGCTGCCCGCGCGGCTGTTATTGAGGGCGCCGAGCGTCTTTAGGTCGTGCAGTGCGCAGAGGCTGGTGATGACGGCATCGCACAGGCCTTCGGGCGCCTCGGCGCCGTTCGGCAGCTTGATCATCGGCGTCGTCATCAGATGGCCGACGTTGCGGACGAACATCACGCTGCGGCCGTGAAGGACAACAGGCTCCCCCGACGGCGAGGTCCATTCGCGGTCGGCTTCCATCGCGCGCGTGACGGTCTGCCCGCCCTTGGCAAAGCTCTCGGTCAGATCGCCGCGCATCAGGCCGAGCCAGTTGGTATAGCCGAGCGTCTTGTCCTCGCCGTCGACCGCTGCAACGCTGTCCTCGAGGTCGATGATCGTCGTCAGCGCGGCTTCGAGCACGACGTCGGCGATGCCCGCCGGATCGGTCTTGCCGATCGCACTTTCCGGATCGATCACCAGTTCGATGTGCAGACCATTGTGGCGAAGCAATATGCCGCCGGGCGTGCTGCCAACCCATTGTGCGGAATCGGCGAGCGTCAGTTGCCCGCCCTGCCAGTCGGTCCAGCTTCCCGATGCCAGCGGCACCGCTTCGTCGAGGAAGGCCTTCGCCCGCGCGATCACCGCCGCGCCGCGGTCGGCATCATAGCCGCCGGGTTTGGCGGGCGGTGCGTCGAGCGCGTCGGTGCCGTAGAGCGCATCGTAAAGGCTGCCCCAACGCGCATTGGCGGCGTTGAGCGCGAAGCGCGCGTTGAGCGCGGGAACGACGAGTTGCGGGCCGGCCATCGTCGCGATTTCGGGGTCGACATTCTGCGTGCCGACCTGAAACGCTGCGGGTTCGGGGACGAGATAGCCGATCTCGCGCAGAAAGGCCTGATAGGCGGCGGCGTCATGCGCCTGCCCGGCGCGCGCCTGATGCCATGCATCGATCTGCGCTTGCAAATCCTCGCGCTTGGCGAGCAGCGCCGCATTTTCGGGCGCGAACTTGCCGAGCAAGGCCGCAAAATCCGACCAGAATTTGGCCGTGTCCAGCCCCGTACCGGGCAGCGCGCGCGCCTCGATAAAATCGGCCAGGCGCGAATCGACGGACAGGCCGGAACGGTCGAGAAATTCGGTCATGATAACACCCTCTGGTCGGCGCGGCTGCGCCAGTGGACCCGGGGAGGAAAGGGCCGCCGCCCTATGCCGCGATTGGTTTCGATTGGCAATGGGTCCTTTCCAACCCTCTCCGCGTAGTTTATGCTGCGACGCACAACATAAGCCTTTCTCCCCAAAAACGGCCCTTGAACTCATGGACGATACACGACTGAAATTGATGGAAGCCATTGCCCGAAAACGGAAAGTGACGGCGCTCTATAATGGCCAGATCCTGACGCTGGCACCGCATCTGTTGTTCGAACGGCGCGGCGACCTGTTCGTCAGCGCGCTCAATTTGAACAAGAGCTGGCGGTCGGACGAAGATCCGCGGCTGGGCCATTTCAAGCTCGGCGGGCTCGCGTCGATCGAGCTGATCGAAGAGACGTTCGATCCCCTGCCCAATTTCGAACCCGCGGCGCCGCGCGACGAAGACACACCGCTTCTCGCGGTTTAGAGTGCGATGACATCTGTTTGATCCGTTCGTGTCGAGCGAAGTCGAGACACCCCTCGGCCTTGCTTAACACCGATGGGTGTCTCGACTTCGCTCGACACGAACGGAATAGGGGTCGGCCTTAAAGTCATCATGCTCTAATCGCACGCCGCTCTAGTCGCCGCCACGCAGCCCTTTGCTGAAGGCGTGGTCAAGCCACGCCTAGGGCCGACATTGACGGCAATTCGCCGAGCGCCACGCGAACCTGGTTCCGCCCGCCGGCCTTGGCCCGATAAAGCGCGGCGTCGGCGCGGCGCGACAATTCGAAGAGCGACTCGCCCGAGGTTCGCTGGGCAACGCCCAGGGACGCCGTGAAGCCGCGGTCGACGCCCAGCACCGGCAACTGCGCCGAGGCGAAAGCGGTGCGCACGGTTTCCGCATAAAGGCGGCCGTCGGACAGCAATGCATCGGGAAGCAGGACGGCGAATTCTTCGCCGCCGATCCGGCCGACGATTGCATTGGCGGGCGCCGCATCGACGAGCATCGCCGCGAAATGCGCAATCACGCCATCGCCTGCCGCGTGGCCGAAGCTGTCGTTTATCTTTTTGAAATCGTCGAGGTCGGCGGCGATCAGCACGGCCCCGGCTCCGCCCCGCGCAAGCGCCACTTCGGCATGATGCTCGAAACCGCGCCGGTTGAGCACGCTGGAAAGCGGATCGGTTTCCGAGCGTGCGACCATTTCTGCGGTTGTGTCGCGCATCATGACGAGCAGCAGCACGAGCGCAATCGCCATCAGCGCGACAACACTCCCGCTCTGCGAGATGGCGGCATAGGTGGTCGCCATATAGCCCTGCGGCCTGCTCGCCGTCCCGACCGTCGCCGCGATCAACGGCTTGAGAAGATAAAGCGACGCCGCGATCCCCTGCAGCGCGATCAGCAGCAGGTCGAGGGCCTGACGGCGGCCCGAACGCCAGATCACCACGCCGAACAGGGCTTGCATGGCAAAATAGGGGAACTGGTAGAGCGTCAGCCGCATGGTCGAACCATAGGTCATGCTGAAGATCACGGGCACAGCGAGAATCGTCAGCACCCAGATCGCGGCCATTGTTTTCCACGGCGGCGAAACACAATAATGGTAAGCAACGCCAATCAGCGCGAAGCTGAGCGCCAGCAGAAAGACAAGAAATATGCCGATCCCGACCGGGGTGGGATCGACTTGCCTTGTCAGCAGGAATTCGAGCCCGACGTTGACGATTCCCATGCCATAGCCAAGCGCCATCCACCATGCGCCGCGGGCGGTCCGGTTGGTCGCAGCGACCACGGCGAACGCAACGGCAAAAATGCCGGCAACGGACATGTTGATTCCAAGTACAAAGGCAGCAGTCATCGACCCACTCGTCATCGGTTCGATCAGCGTAGCGAAGCTGTCCCGAACTTTCGGTTAATGCGTTGCGATTCGAGATAATTCGAGCGTGTCCTTACCCAAGGTTGCGGCCAGCGGCAGTGATTTACCGTATCGCGGCGACAAAATGGCCGGCGGGGGTGCAAAAGCCCTTCGTCGCTCGCTATAGCCACGCGATGACCAGTCTTACCGCGACCGAAAATGCGACGCTCGAACGCGCGGCCGATGCGCCGATGCTGCGCCAAGTCGAACAATGGGCGGCCGTGAACAGCGGCACAGGCAATCTACCGGGATTGAAGACCGTCGCGGGACAACTGGCCGATGCCTTTGCGGCCCTGCCCGGCGAAGTGCGGCTCGTCGCCGCCGATCCAGTCGAAAGCGTCGACAGCGCAGGCACGGTCAACACCATCCAGCGCGGCGATCATTTGCATGTGCGCGTGCGGCCCGACGCGCCGGTGCAGCTGCTGCTGACGGGGCATATGGACACGGTGTTCGCCGCCGATCATCCGTTCCAGAATTTGAAGTGGCTGGAGGATGGCGTCCTCAACGGCCCCGGCACCGCCGATATGAAGGCGGGGATTTCGGTGATCCTTGCCGCGCTGACGGCGCTTGAGGCGTCACCGCTGGCGAACCGCGTCGGATATGACGTGATGATCAACAGCGACGAAGAAACCGGCAGCCAGGCATCCGCAAGGCTGATCGCCGAGCTGGCCCGGGGCAAGACCGCCGCGCTCACATACGAGCCTGCGCTGCCCGACGGGACGCTCGCGGGCGCGCGGCCGGGAAGCGGAAATTTCTCGGTCATTGTCCACGGCCGCGCCGCGCACGCCGGACGCAATCCGCAGGACGGGCGCAACGCGCTGCTCGCCGCCGCCGATCTAGCGCTGCGCCTGAACTCATTCAACTCACTGGAATTAAAAGTAAATCCGGCAAAAATTGACGGTGGCGGGCCGAATAACATCGTCCCCGATCAGGCAATCCTTCGCGTCAACATGCGCCCCTCGACCCCCGAAGCTATGGCTGCGGCCGAAGTCGCGCTGCGTGACACCTTAGCCAACATCGAGCGCGAGCATGATGTGCATTGCCATATCCACGGCGGCTTCAATCGCCCGCCCAAACCGCTCGATGCGGCAGCGACGCGCCTGTTCGAACTGGTGCGCGATTGCGGCGCCGCGCTCGGCCTGCCGCCGATCAGCTGGAACGCCACCGGCGGGGTTTGCGACGGCAACAATATTGCGGCATGCGGGATTCCGGTCGTCGACACGATGGGACCGCGCGGCGGCGCGATCCATTCGTCGGATGAATTTCTCATCGTCGACAGCCTCGCCGAACGCGCGCAGTTGTCGGCACTCACAATGACAAGAATAGCGGAACGGGGGACTGTGTGAATTATGTGATCCGGGCGGCAAAGCCGGGCGATCTTCAGAGCATCTATGAAATGGCGAAGCTGACCGGTGGCGGCTTCACCAACCTGCCCCCCGACAAAAAGGCGCTGTCCGCGAAGCTCGAGCGCACCGAAGCCTCGTTCGCGAGCGACAAGGAATATCCGTCGGACGAGCTGTACCTGCTCGTGCTCGAAGATACGGACAATGGCGAAGTGCGCGGCACCTGCCAGATTTTCGGACAGGTCGGCCAGCGCTGGCCCTTCTATTCCTATCGCATCGGCACCGACAGCAAGCATAGCGAGCAGCTCGACCGGACTTTCCACGCGCAGGTGCTGATGCTGAGCAACGACCTCAACGGCGCGAGCGAGGTCGGCGGGCTGTTCCTGCACCCGGCGGCGCGCGCCGGCGGGCTCGGGCTGTTGCTCGCGCGCTCGCGCTATCTGTTCATCGCGCGCCACCGCGCGCGCTTTGGCGACCGCATCCTCGCCGAGCTGCGCGGGGTGATCGACGAAGCGGGCGGATCGCCCTTCTGGGACGGGGTCGCGGGCAAATTCTTCGGCATGAATTTTCAGGAAGCCGACCAGTTCAATGCGGTCCACGGCAACCAGTTCATCGCCGACCTGATGCCGAAACACCCCGTCTATATCGCGATGCTGGGCGACCATGCGCGCAGCGTCATCGGCGTTCCGCATCCGACCGGGCGCGCCGCGATGCGCATGCTGGAGAATGAGGGGTTCGCGTTCGAAAATTATGTCGATATTTTCGACGGCGGCCCGACGATGACCGCGCGCACCGATCAGGTCGCGAGCATCCGCAACGCAAAGCATATCGAAATTTCGGCAATCGCCGAAAAGGGTCAGGACACGTTGGTCGCATCGGGCCAGCTTGCCGATTTCCGCTGCTGCTTCGGCAAGGTTGGCGACGGGTCGACACTCGATGCCGAGGCGGCGAAGCTGCTCGGCGTTGGCACGGGCGACCAGATCAGCTGGATCGGACGCTAAGCCATGTTCACGGAAATCAACTTCGACGGGATTATCGGCCCGAGCCATAATTATGCGGGCCTCAGCCGCGGCAATATCGCGTCGGCGAACAACGCCGGCGACGTGTCGCAGCCGCGCGCCGCGGCGCTGCAGGGCATCGACAAGATGCGCCACAATCTCGCGCTCGGACTCCCCCAAGGCTTCTTCATGCCGCTCGACCGGCCCGATGCGCCGTGGCTCGCGACGCTCGGTACGACGCTGGACAATGCCGAGGGGCATTTGCGCGCGCAGGCATGGTCGGCATCATCGATGTGGGCCGCGAACGCCGCGACCGTCTCCCCCGCCCCCGACAGCGCCGACGGCAAATGTCATCTGACCGTCGCCAACCTCGTCACCATGCCGCACCGCAGCCATGAATGGCCGGGCACGCTGGCGCAGCTGCGCCTCGCCTTCGCGCATCCCGCCTTTGCGGTGCACACACCGATCCCCGCCCCATTTGGCGACGAAGGCGCGGCGAACCATATGCGATTGTGCAGCGGGCATGACGGACAAGGCGTCGAAATCTTCGTCTATGGCGTTGGCGGCGGCCGCTTCCCGGCGCGCCAGCATCTCGACGCATCGAAAGCAATCGCCCGCCATCATGGGCTCGACCCGAAGCGCACCCTGTTCATTCGCCAGTCGGACACCGCGATCCAGGGCGGCGCGTTCCACAACGACGTCGTCGCGGTCGCGAACGAGCATGTGCTGTTCACCCACGAGACCGCGTTCGAGGATCGCGAGGCGGCGCACGCCGAAATCCGCGCCGCCTTCCCCGCGGCCGAGATCGTCGAGGTTCCCGCAAGCGCGGTGAGCCTGCCCGATGCGATCAAATCCTATCTGTTCAATGCCCAGCTCGTCAGCCTGCCCGATGGCGGCGGCATGGGGCTGGTGCTGCCGACCGAGGCGCAGGCGATACCTGCGGTGTGGCAGTGGCTGGAAGCGCATGTCGCGGGCAACGGCCCGATCCGCCGTCTTCTGCCCGTCAACGTCCGCCAGTCGATGGCGAATGGCGGCGGTCCGGCCTGCCTGCGCCTGCGCGTCGTCGCCGATCCCGCGACCGTCGATCCGCGCTTCATCGCCAACGATGCGAAGCTCGACCGGATCGCCGAGGTGGTCGCACAGCACTGGCCCGAGGCGATCGCGCCCGGCGACCTCACGTCGGCGGCGCTCGCCTCCGACGTGCGTAACGCGCGCGCGGCACTGCTGGACCGGCTCGACCTGAGCGAGCTCGGCTGATTTCATGACAGGCGATATCCATTGAAGATACGCGAATTGATCGACACCGCGCCGGTGCCGGGCGGCGACGAACTGCGCCTGTACCGGCGCGGCGACGATTTCATCATTGCGATCGATCGCAACGAATTGATGAGCAGCCGGATGAGTGGTTCAGAGGAAGCGCTCGCGGTGATGAGCTGCGACCGGCTGCGCAGCCCGAATGCAGCGCATCTGCTGATCGGAGGCTATGGCATGGGCTTTACCTTGCGCGCGGCGCTGGCGGCGCTTGGACCCGCCGCAAAGGTGACGGTGGCCGAACTGGTCCCCGCAATCATCGACTGGGCGCGCGGACCGATGGCGCATCTTGCGGCAGGTTGCCTTGACGATCCCCGGGTCGAGCTGGCGATAGGCGATGTCGCGGGCGCCATCGCGTCGGCGACGCGCCGCTATGATGCAATCCTGCTCGACGTCGACAATGGCCCCGACGGCCTGACGCATCCCGCGAACGACCGGCTCTACTCACCGGCAGGGTTGGCAGCGGCCAAGGCCGCGCTGAAACCCGGCGGCATCCTCGCGATCTGGTCGGCCGCGCCCGATGTGAAGTTCACGCGCCGGTTGACGGTGTCGGGGTTCAAGGTGGAAGAGGTCGGCGTCCGCGCGCGGAGCAACGGCAAGGGTCCCCGCCACGTCATCTGGTTTGCGAGATCGGGTTAGAGGCTGCGCAGGGAACGAAGGACGGCTTTCGACCGGTTACCGCCGCATCGACCATCGTCACCCCGGACTTGATCCGGGGTCCATGACTTCAGCGCTGCCGTGGATCCCGGATCAAGTCTGACGAGTCACGCGCCTCGTCCGAGGGTGACGAAAGCGTGGAACGCCCGCTTCCCACCCAAAAACCGATGCTCCTCTTGCCCTCACCTGTCGGATTAACTTACAGTTTACCATAAGTCCGGTGCGTCGAATCCCCGATTTGCGCCAGTGGCATGGCTCTTGCCTAGGATATGGTGATGCTGAAAAAAATCGGACGCCTGTTCGTCATCAAGACCCGCTTCGAAGCGTGCCTGATCATCTATGCGCTGGCCATGGGCGCGATGGCGCGCGGCGTGACCTATCTCGATCATTATCCCGGCGTCGGCGGCAAACTGTTGCTGCTCGCGTGCACGGGTTCGGTGTTTCTGGCCGGCGCGAAGATTTTCGACTGCCTGCGGTTCGAGCAGGCGGCGGCCGCGGCTGCAAAACAGGCGGATTAAGCCGCGCCAGCCTTTCGTCTGTCACCAGGATATGCGAAGGCATGTCCCATGAGCAGGATCAGCGGCCGCCCGGCCATCAGCACCGAGCATGTCTATGGCCTGAGCCTGCGGGTCGCGCGCTGGCGTGAGGGTTCGCCCGGCACCCCTTTGTTGTTCCTCAACGGCATCGGCGCCGACATCGCCGCCGCTGCGCCGCTTCTCGCACAGATTCACGGCCGAGAGGTTTGGACGCTCGACATGCCGGGGGTTGGCGGCTCGCCCGACGCGCTGCTTCCTTATGGCGCACCGACGATCGCTGCGGTCGTGATGGAAATCGCCGACCGCTTTGGCCACAAGAGCCTCGACCTCGCAGGGTTCAGCTGGGGCGGCGCGCTGGCGCAGCAGATTGCGATCCAGTTTCCGGGGCGCGTCCGCCGGCTGGTGCTGATGGCAACGACCCCGGTTATGGGGGCACCCGGTATCGGATGGGCGGCGATGTTCGATGACGATATGCTGGCAAGCGGGCTCAAGATACAGACCGCGACGCCGCTGGGCATCGCCTACCAGACCACCGCCATGGCCGGATGGACGAGCGTGGGGTTTCTGTCCGGGTTGAAGAAGCTGCCGACGCTGGTGCTGATGGGCGAACAGGATGGCGTCATGCCCGCCTGTTACGGCCAGATGCTGGCCGATCAGATCGACGGCGCAGCGCTGGAAGTGGTGCCCGGATCGCACCTCTTCCCTTTCACCCATGCCGCCGCCATTTCGGCGCGGATCAATGTGTTCCTGGACCTTCCGGCTGCGAAGGCGCAAGCCGCCGCTTGAGGAAATCGGCGATCGCCTTCGCGGTCGCGTCGGGTGCTTCCTCCATCGGCAGGTGCCCGATCCCGGGTAGCAGCACGACCTCCGACCCCGCGATCCGTTCGTGGAAGGTCTGCGCGGCGCTCGGGTTGATCAGCCGGTCCTTGTCGCCGAACAGGATCAGGGTCGGCGCCTTGATGTCCCCCACCCGCGCCGCCATCGCGGGTTCGCGGTCCATCCGCGCGCGCAGCACCGTCGCTTCGCGATTGCCGGGGAAACGCAACAGCTCCCAATAGCGGTCGATCATCGCATCATCGACAATAGCCTGCTTCTCGACCGAACCGCGCAGCGACTGTTCGACCAGCATCCGCGGGGTGATCTGTGTCGCGAGCCAGCGGCCGAACGGATATTCCAGAACGCGAAAGCCGACATTCGACGGCGGTGCCTTTTCGCCCTTGCGCAGCGGCATGCCTGCCGCATCGAGCAGCAATAGCGCATCGACCCGGCCGGGATGGTCGAGCGCGTAGCGCCAGCTGACCCAGCCGCCCATCGAATTGCCGCCGAGAACGAAATGGTCGAGCCCGAGCTTGGCCGCGACGACGTCGACGGCGGCCATCATGCCCTCCGCCGAATAATCGGTGTCGGGCGTCGCGCCGGTGAGCCCATGCCCCGGCAGATCGAGCGTGACGATACGGTAATCGGCGCCCAGCCGCTTCACGAGCGGCTCCCAGGTCTGAAGGCTGCTGTTCGAACCGTGGATCAGGATGATCGCAGGGCCTCCGCGTTCGCCCTGGTCGCGATAATGGACTTGCTGTCCGGCCGGACCAGCGGCGAAGGCCCCGGCGGGCCTGCTGTATTTGGCGATCATTTCGTCGCGGTCGGTGTCCGGCGTACGCAGGAGCAGGAACGCGACGATAATCGCGACGATCATGCCGAGCGGGATCAACACCCGCTTGCGCCGGAACAGATGTCGCCGCGGCGGCAACGGTTCGAAATCGTCGTCGTCGATGTTGGCCATCATACCCACCCTCTTGTCCGCCGCGACCCTAGCGCACGGCCCCTGTTCGTCAATGCGCCGGCTATTCGTGAATCTTGCGCCGGAAGGTTTCGGGCAGGAAAAGCAGGCCGACAATGAGGGTGATCACAGCGATGATGACCGGGTACCAGAGGCCGTAGTAGATATTGCCCGTTGCCGCGACCATCGCGAACGCGGTCGTGGGCAGGAAGCCGCCGAACCAGCCATTGCCGATATGATAGGGCAGCGACATTGCGGTGTAGCGGATGCGGCTGGGGAAGAGTTCGACGAGCAGCGCGGCGATCGGGCCATAGACCATCGTCACGAGCAGAACGAGGTAGAAGAGGATCGCGACGACGAGCGGCTTGTTGATCGCCTTCGGATCAGCTTTCACCGGATAGCCAGCGTCGACCAGTGCGCGTTCGAGTTCCGAACGGAATGCGGTAATCGCGCCGGCCCGATCCTCTTCGGCCAGACGCCAGGGATCGGGCGCAGCCAGAACCCGCGACCCGATCCGTACCCGCGCGGGATCGCCGGTCATGCGTTCGCGCGTGTAGGCCGTGTAGCTGGCGCCGGCCTTCGCCAGCGTCGACTTGATGATGTCGCAGCCGCTGCTTTCGAACCGGTTGCGCCCGATCGGATCGAACTGGAAGGAGCAGGCATCGGGGTCGGCCGCCATGATGACCGCTGCATTCTGCTGCGCCTTGGCCATCGCAGGGTTGGCGGCGCTCGTCAGCATATGAAACGCCGGGAAATAGGTGATCGCAGCGAGCGCGCAGCCCGCAAGGATGATCGGCTTGCGCCCGACCTTGTCGCTGAGCCAGCCGAAGAAGATGAAGAAGGGTGTGCCCAGCGCGAGTGCAATGGCAATCAGGATGTTCGCCGTCGCCCCGTCGACCTTCAGCGTTTTTTCGAGGAAGAACAGCGCATAGAATTGCCCCGAGTACCAGACAACCGCCTGCCCCGCGACCGCACCGAACAGCGCGACGATGACCCATTTGAGATTTTCCCAGCGGCCGAAGGCTTCGGTCAGCGGCGCCTTCGAGGTCGTGCCTTCGTCCTTCATCTGCTTGAAGACAGGACTCTCCTCGAGCTGGAGGCGGATCCACAACGACACGCCGAGCAGGATCACCGAAATCAGGAAGGGAATGCGCCAGCCCCAGTCGGCAAACGCCGCCTCGCCGATCGTCGAGCGGATTGCAATGACGACGCCCAGCGCTGCGAACAGCCCGAGCGTCGCAGTGGTCTGGATGAAGCTGGTGAACAGGCCGCGTTTCCCCTCGGGCGCATGTTCGGCCACATAGGTCGCAGCGCCGCCATATTCGCCGCCGAGTGCGAGTCCCTGCACAAGCCGCAGCACGACAAGCAGCACCGGCGCCGCAACGCCGATCGACGCATAGCTGGGAAGAACGCCGACGAGGAAGGTCGAGACGCCCATCAGCCCCATGGTGACGAGGAAGGTGTTCTTGCGTCCGACAAGGTCGCCGATGCGCCCGAATACGAGCGCGCCGAACGGCCTGACCGCAAACCCCGCGGCAAAGGCCGCGAGCGCAAAGATGAAGCCGGTGGTTTCGTTGACGCCCGAAAAAAACTGCGCCGAAATGATCGTCGCGAGCAGGCCGTAGAGGTAGAAATCATACCATTCGAAAACCGTGCCGAGCGACGAGGCAAGGATGACCTTGCGTTCGCTCTGCCGGGTTTCGATGGTTGCCGTTGCGTCCGTCATCCGCTGCCCTTCGCCCATCATCGTTGGGCGAAGGGTCTAGCGGGTGTCAGCGGCGCGTCAACCGACGCGCTTCACCGCACTCTTGTGCGCGCCAACGCTCTTGTTGCGCGGGCGGAAACGGCGCTTGCGCTGGCCTTCGGCGCCTTCGCCGGCTGCGGCACCGTCGCGGCGCGGACCACGTTCGCCCTGCGGCTTGCCGCGATGGGCGTCCTGACGCTGGCGATTGGGATCGCGACCCTGGCTGCCGGTGTCGCGGGGTCCCGCAACGGGCTTGGGCAGGTTGCGCACCATCTCGTTGAAATTCTCGGGCAGCGGCATCGGCTCGGACTTGCTCCGCGTGACGCGTTCGATGTCCTTCATATACGGCCGCTCATCGGGAGCGATGAAGCTGATCGCCATGCCCTCGGCGCCGGCGCGCGCGGTGCGGCCGATGCGGTGGACATATTGTTCGGGCACGTTCGGGATCTCGAAGTTGATGACGTGGCTGACGCCCGACACGTCGATGCCGCGCGCGGCAATGTCGGTCGCGACGAGCAGCTTGATGTCGCCCGAGCGGAAGGCCTGCAGCGCGTGGGTGCGCTGCGACTGGCTCTTGTTGCCATGGATCGCCATCGCCTTGATGCCGGCACCCGCAAGGTGGCGAACGACACGGTCGGCGCCATGCTTGGTGCGGGTAAAGATCAGCGCGCGATCGATATTTTCGGTCGCAACAATCGAGTGCAGCAACGCCTGCTTTTCCTTCTGTTCGACGAAGGTCGCAAACTGGCGGATCTTTTCGACCGTCGTCGCCGCCGGGGTAACCGACACGGTGACGGGATCGTTGAGGAACTGCTCGGCGAGGTGCGCAATTTCCTTCGGCATCGTTGCCGAGAAGAACAGATTCTGGCGGCGCGACGGCAGCAGCTTGGCGATGCGGCGCAGCGAATGGATGAAGCCCATGTCCATCATCTGATCGGCTTCGTCGAGGACGAAGATTTCCACATCGTCGAGACGCAGCGCACGCTGGTCGATCAGGTCGAGCAGGCGGCCCGGGGTGGCGACGAGGATATCGACGCCGCCCGACAGATCGCGGATCTGCTTGTTGATCGGCACGCCGCCAAAGACGGTCGTGACGCTGAGCTTGGTAAAGCGGCCATAGTCGCGGCAGCTTTGTGCGATCTGCGCAGCAAGCTCCCGCGTCGGCGCGAGGACGAGCATCCGGCAGCCGCGCGGGGTCGGGCGATGCGGATAGGTCAGAAGGTGGTGGATCGAGGGCAGCGAGAAGCCGGCGGTCTTGCCCGTTCCGGTCTGCGCGATGCCGCACAGGTCGCGGCCCTTCATCAGCGGCGGGATCGCCTGCGTCTGAATCGGGGTCGGGGTCGTGTAATCCTTGGCGGCAAGCGCACGATTGATGTCGGCGTGCAGGCCAAAGTCGTTAAAAGTCGTCATAAAATACTCACTATGGGCGACGCGCACAGCGTCCGTTCGAATCGAACGGACGGCGCACGGCCGCGGGTTCGAAACGACCCGCGTGAAAGGGTGCCTCTGGGGACAAAGCGCTGGTCCGGCTCGTCCCGCGCCTGATTTGGGCGGGAAAATCACGCTGCCGGTGGTTACGGCGGGTGATCCCGCCATGCTGCGCTGCACAATATATGGCATAGCTGCCGCAATTTTGCAAGCCGGATACGAATGTAAGTGTCGCGCGGCTTGTCGGCGCGCCGTTCTTTTTGCATCACTGGCAAAAGAGGGAGAGCAGCATGGCCGAGAAAATCATCGTCATCGACGAAGGGACCACCTCGACCCGCACAATGCTTTTCGCCGCCGACGGCACCCCGCTGGGCAGCGCGCAGCGTGAAATCCGGCAACATTACCCCGGCCCAGGCCTCGTCGAGCATGACGCGGCCGAAATCTGGACCGCGACCCTTGCCTGTACACGCAAGATGATCGAACAGGCCGGCGGCGCCAGCCAGATCGCCGCGATCGGGATCACCAACCAGCGCGAGACCATCGTGTTCTGGGACCGCGCGACCGGCGAGCCGCTGGCGCCCGCCATCGTCTGGCAGGACCGCCGTTCGGCCGCCGACTGCGCCGCGCTGAAAGACGCGGGCCATGAGGCGATGGTGCAGGAAAAAAGCGGCTTGCTGCTCGATCCCTATTTTTCGGGGACCAAAATCGGTTGGGCGCTAAAGAACTGGCCGCAGCTTCGTGAAGCCGGCGACCGGCTCGCGGTCGGGACGGTCGAATCCTGGCTCGTCTATCGCCTGACCGGCGGCGTCCATACCACCGATGCCAGCAATGCGTCGCGCACGCTGTTGATGAACATCAACGGCAATGGCGGCTGGGACGCCGACCTCTGCGATCTGCTCGGCGTTTCCATCCGCCTGCTACCCGAGATCACCGGGTGCACAACGACCGTGGGCACGACCGACCCGGCGCTGTTCGGCGGCGCGATCCCGATCTGCGGGATGGCGGGCGACCAACAGGCTGCAACGATCGGACAGGCCTGCCTATCGCCGGGGCAGACCAAGGCGACCTTCGGCACGGGTGCGTTCATCCTCTCGGCGAGCGGCACGACCCGCCCGCACTCGGCGAACCGCCTGCTCGCGACGGTGCTGGTGCAGGAAGGAGATGTCCGTTCCTATGCGCTCGAAGGATCAGTCTTCGTCGCGGGCAGCCTGATCAAATGGCTACGCGACGGCCTCGGCCTGCTCGCCAATGCGGGCGAGAGCGAGGGGCTGGCGCGGTCGGTGGCCGACAATGGCGGGGTCTATCTGGTCCCGGCCCTGACCGGGCTGGGCGCGCCGCACTGGCGGCCTGACGCGCTCGCGTCGATATCGGGGCTGAACTTCGCGACCAGCAAGGCGCATGTCGCGCGCGCGGCGCTCGAGGCGCAGGCTTATCAGGCGCACGACCTGAAATCGGCGTTCGCCGCCGACGGCGTCGACTGGGCCGAACTCCGCATCGATGGCGGGATGGCCGCGAACGACTGGATGGCGCAGGATCTGGCCGACATGCTGGACCTGACGGTCGAGCGGCCCGGGTTCGTCGAGAGCACAGCGCTTGGCGCCGCGATGCTCGCGGCCACCGGCGCAGGGCTTTATCCCGACCTTGCGAGCGCGACGAAAGCGATGCGCGGCACGGCCACGCGTTTTACGCCCGCACTCGATGCCGACAAACGCAAAACGCGCCTTGCCGGGTGGCAAAGCGCGCTTGCAAAGGTTCTGGGCTGAAGCCCTCGCACCCCGCTTCGGCGGGGACAAGGCTTAGCGCTTGAGGGTAAGACCGCCGAAACGCTTGTTGAACTTGGCAACCTGGCCCGCTGCGTCGAGCATGCGTCCATGGCCGCCGGTCCAGGCCGGGTGCGCGGTGGGGTCGATTTCGAGCGTCATCGTGTCGCCCTCTTTGCCCCAGGTCGAACGCGTCTGATACTCGGTGCCGTCGGTCATCTTGACCGTGATCATGTGATAAGCGGGGTGAATGTCTTTTTTCATGTGTCTGGCTCCTGTGCCACTGGTTACCGACCAGCGTGCGTGAGTCGATGCGCCCGAGGGCGCGAAGCAGCGTCCCCTAACGGCGAACGCCCGATTTGGCAAGTATGAGCTTTTTTGCCTTCGCCCGGACCGGCTATTCGGCCGGCGGGTCGGCAATCATCGCGGTGAACTGGCATTCGGTCGCCAACTGCCCGTCCAGCATCGCCCGGCCTTCGAACTTGCAGATGTTCCGCTTCGCCTGAAGGATCGTGACGTGAAGGTCGAGCAGGCAACCCGGCTCCACCGGCTTGCGGAACTTGATGCCGTCGATGCTCATGAAATAGACGAGCTTGCCCGTGCCGCCGAGGCCCAGCGACTCGATCGCCAATATGCCGCCGGCCTGCGCCAGCGCCTCGACGATAAGAACACCGGGCATGATCGGCCGGCCGGGGAAATGCCCCTGAAAAAAGGGCTCGTTGATCGTCACGGCCTTGACCGCGTGGATCGAGGTGTCCTTCACCATCGATTCCACCCGGTCGACGAGCAGCATCGGATAACGATGCGGCAGCAACGTCAGGATCCGGCGGATATCCACCGGCCCCATCGCGCCTTCCGGCTTTTCCCCGTCCGCCATCAGATTCAGCGGGTCGTCGGTGCGGTGCCCGTCGGCGC
The DNA here is from genome assembly GCF_059415685.1 of Sphingopyxis sp. GW821-FHT10B01. Classification (NCBI taxonomy): domain Bacteria; kingdom Pseudomonadati; phylum Pseudomonadota; class Alphaproteobacteria; order Sphingomonadales; family Sphingopyxidaceae; genus Sphingopyxis; species Sphingopyxis sp. GW821-FHT10B01. The sequence goes on from NZ_JBWKNS010000001.1 coordinate 487,260, forward strand.
CGGAGCGGCGGGGGTCGTACCCTGGGCGGCACGGGCCTGATCCATCAGCTGCTGGTTGCGCTGCTGGACGAGCTGGCCCGGCTGGTAACCCGCCGGTACAGCGGTCGACACGTTCGGCAGGATGCGATTGAGTTCGGTAACCACCGCGTCGGTGATGTCGACATTGTTTTCGCGCGCCAGAACCGCGTCGGGGTTAAGCAGCAGGTCGACCTTCTTTGCGGTCATCGCGGCCTTGATTGCTTCGTTCATGCGAACGCTGATCTGGTCTTCGACATAGGCGATGGCGAGATCGACGGGCGCGCCGATACGGCCGAGTTCGGTCTGTGCAGCCTGACGCTTGTCCTGCACGGCCTTGGCAGCAGCCTGCAGCGTCGTCTGGTTCTGCGGAGTCTTTTTCGCCTCTTCATTATACTTGGCGATCAGGACGTTGACTTCGGCCTGCAGCGTCTGGCCGCGCGACTGTTGCTGATCGATCTGTGCCTTGTAGGTCGTCTCGATCTGCGTCGACGCGGTCTGGAAGGCGTTCGAACGCGCAGCGGCGGCACGGACGTCGGCAACGCCGACACCCTTTGCCTGGGCAAGGGCCGGAGCCGACAGGATGGGCGAAACCGACAGGGTGGCTACGGCCAGCGCCGAAGCGACAAGAATTTTCTTCATCAGAATTGGGTTCCTACGTTGAATGAGAAGCGTTTGGTGTCATCGCCCTCTTCTTTGCGAAGGGCGTAAGCGAAATCGATCCGGAAAGGACCGAACGGAGAGTTCCAGTTGACCCCGGCACCGATCGACACGCGCGGCATCCACGTATCGCCAAAGAAGCGTTCTTCGAATGGAGAGAGCGCCGTGAAGCCAGTGGCACAGGTATTGTACTGACCAGACGGCGTGCCGTCGGGATTCGGGGTATTCGTCGCAAAAGCCTGCTGCCCGGTGGTCGAATTCCGGCACAGAGATTTGGTCAGATTGTCGGTGGGATCCTTGAAGTTTGCCAGCGTCGTCAACTGCGGCCTGCGCACGCTGAACACCGAACCCACGTCGAGGAAGATCGACGGCCGCAGGCCCATTTCCTTCGCGCCGGTACCCAGCGGAATATCGATTTCGAGACGCCCCTGATAATAAGCGCGGCCACCCAATGCGTCGTCGATCTGCCCGCGATCATTCGTCGTGGTATCGAGGATCGGATTCGCCGGGTTCGTGAGATCGACCGAATTATAACGAATCACGCGCGGGCCGACGCCGCGGATATCGAAGCCGCGCATCTGCGGTTCGCCCAAGAAGAAGCGATCGGTCAGGCGGACCTTGTCGCTCGTCGGGGTCGGCCGGCTGCCGAAGGGATAGATGTAACCGCCCTCGGCCGACACATTGAGGATGAAACGGCTGCCAAGGTTGAAATGCTTGCTCCCCGACAGGCGCGTACGAACATATTTCACGCTACCGCCGAGGCCGGCAAAATCCTGGCTGAGCGACAGCGACTGGCCGCGGGTCGGACGAATGCGGTTGTCGCGATCGTCATAGGCCAGCGTGTAACCAAGCAGCGAGGTGGTGCGATTGCCGATCGCGTCGCAAAGATAACGGCCGGCAACGAGTGGATCGCACTGGTCGCCGAAATAATAGATCGACTTGTCGAGCGTCACATCGTCGAAGTTGATGCTGTAGCGCGCAAAGAAGGACATGAATTCGGTCAACGGCACACCGGCATTGAGCTGCAAGCCGGTCGTGACCTGCTGGAACGTCGTGCGGCGGTCGTTGTTGATGAAGTTGAACGAGTTCAGGTCGCGGCGATAGACGCTGCCCCCGACCGAGATGTTGCGGTCGAACAGATAGGGTTCGGTGAAACCGAGTTCGATCGACTTCGAATAGCTCGAATAATTGACCGACGCCTGTAACTGCTGACCGAGGCCGCGGAAGTTGCGCTGGCGGATCGACGCCTGAAGCAGGAAATTCTCGATCGACGAGAAACCGGCCGACAGCGACAACTCGCCCGTCGGCTTTTCCTGAACATTGGTTTCGAGGATGATGCGATCGGGAGCGCTGCCTTCCTTGCGCTCGATCTCCAGATTTTCCTGGAAATAACCGAGGCTGTTGATGCGGTTCTCGGTGCGCTTGATGCCAAAGCTGTTGAAGGCGTCGCCTTCGTTCAGGCGGAATTCGCGGCGCACGACCTTGTCGTGGGTCAGCGTATTGCCATTGACGTCGATCCGTTCGACGTAGGTACGCGGGCTTTCGGCGACGTTGAAGGTAATCGCCATCGTCCGCGTTTCGGGGTCGCGCCGGAATTCGGGGTTGATGTCGGCAAAAGCGTAGCCGAACAGACCCGCGGTTTCGCTGAGGCTTTCGACGGTGTCCTCGACGAGCTTGGCGTCATACCAGTCGTCCTTGTGCATCGGCAGCAGCTTCTTCAGCATCTCGGGCTGGAAGTCGCGCAGTTCGCTCTTCACGTCGATATCGCCGAACTTGTAACGTTCGCCTTCCTCGACGACATAGGTGATGATGAAGTCCTGCTTGTTGCTCGTCAGTTCGGCAACCGCCGAAATCACCCGGAAATCGGCATAGCCATTGGCGAGATAAAACAGGCGCAGCTTCTGCTGGTCATAAGCGAGACGATCGGGGTCGTAGCTGGTGTTCGACGACAGGATCGTCATCAGGCTCGACTGCTTCGTCGCCATCTCGCCCTTGAGCTCGCCGTCGCTGAACTTTTCGTTGCCGAGGATGTTGATCTGGCGGACCTTCGACTTCGGTCCTTCGTTGATTTCGAACACGACGTCGACGCGGTTCTGGTCGAGCGACACCATCTTCGGCTCAACCGTCGCGGCGAAGCGGCCCTGACGCTTGTAGAGCTCGATGATACGCGCAACGTCGGCGCGGACCTTCGACCGGGTAAAGATCTGACGCGGCGCAAGCTTGATCTCGGGCCGGATCTTGTCTTCCTTCAGGCGCTTGTTGCCTTCGAGGATGACGCGGTTGATCACCGGGTTCTCGGTCACCTGAATCTGCAGCGCACCCGCGTTATCGGTGATCTGGAAATCCTTGAACAGCTCGGTCGCGGCAAGATCCTTCAGCGCCTGATCGAGCACCGAGCGGTCATATGGCTGACCGACGCGCAGGCGCAGGTACGACAGGATCGTCTGCGCCTCGAGACGCTGGTTGCCGACGACGGTGATCGACTGGACCGTCGTCGCGGACGGCGCCGCTTCAGAAGCAGGTGCGGGAACCACCGGTGGCGCGACTTGCTGCGCCATCACCGGCGCTGCCAGCATCGTTCCTGCCATGAGGAGGGCCGACAGCTGTGTCCGCGCCGAGAGTTTGTGTGAAGCCACGCTGTTCATCCCGAAAAAATAACTCAAAAGCGCCAAACCCGCCTGACCGCAGGTTCGCGCGCAACTCCCTGCCCCACTCCGGCTATCCAATCAAGCGCGCGATCCTGTCCCACACGCCAATTGAGCCCAAATCATTGAAAGTCACGACCAGCATGAGGGTTGCGATAGCCACGAAGCCGAATCGGAACGCCCATTCCTGCGCTTGGGGCGGTGCGGGCCGCCGCCGGATCGCCTCATAGGCGTAAAAGAGCAAATGACCACCATCAAGCATGGGCAATGGCAAGAGGTTGATGAACCCCAGATTGATGGAAATGAAGGCGACGAAGAAGATCAGGGTGGCAACGCCGAGGGTCGCCATTTCGCCTGACTGCTTGGCGATCTTGATGGGTCCGCCCATTTCCTTGACCGAGCGCTGTCCGGTAGCGAACTGGCCCAGTATGTTACCGGTCAGTCGCACCAGACCCCAGGTCTGCTCCGCACCTGCCCGGACGGCGGTCAAGGGACCAACCGCCGAGTAGATCTGAGCCCCCGAGCGGATGCCGATAATCGCGAGTTCGGCTTTGTTCCCGAACTGGTCGGTTTTCGAGATCAGGCGTGGACGCAAAACAACGTTGATACGCTCGTCGCCGCGCGCGATTTCAAGATTGGCGGGCTTGCCAAGGTTGAAGGCAACTGCCGCCTGAATATCTTCGAATATCGCAATGGAGCGGCCATCGATGCTGACGATACGGTCGCCGACACGCAAGCCGGCTTGCTGTGCGGCGCTCTTCGGCTCTACCCCGCCCACCACCGCGGGTGTCTCGGGGGTACCGTAAGTCATGTACAGCGCGGCGAAGATCGCAATCGCGAACAGGAAATTGGTCACCGGCCCCGCAAGGACGATGAGCGCGCGTTTCCACACCGGCTGGGCAGGAAAGGTATGCGACTTCTGTTCGACGGGCAGTTGCTGCCAGTCGGCGTTCGGCTGGCTGACCGCATCGCGGTCGCCGGCGAACTGGACATACCCCCCGAGCGGCAGCCAGCCGATCTTCCACTCCGTACCGCGCTTGTCGGTCCAGCCGAGGATTTTGCGGCCGAAACCGATCGAGAAGGTATCGGCCTTCACCCCGCACCAGCGGCCGACGATATAATGGCCATATTCGTGCACGAACACGAGCGGGCCAAGAACCGCGAGGAACGCGATCGGATAGAGCCAAAGCGGAATGTCAGGCATGTTCACATTGGTCCACATAATGCCGGGCGGCCGCGCGGGATGCGGCATCGACGCTGAATATGTCGTGAAGCGATGCGGGCGCGGCGGGGGCCGTCGCATCGATCACCCGGCGCACCGTGTCGACGATCGCCGGAAAGGAAATGCGGCCGGCAAGGAACGCGGCGACCGCCACTTCGTTCGCGGCATTGAGCTGTGCGGGGCGTGCGCCGCCCTCGGCAATCGCCGCACGGCAGAGGGCCGTCGCGGGAAAACGGACCTCGTCGGGTGCTTCGAAATCGAGCCGGGCGATGCTGGCGAGGTCGAGCGGGGCACATGGGGTCGCCATCCGCTGCGGCCAGGCCAGCGCGCTGCTGATCGGGATGCGCATGTCGGGCGAGCCGAGCTGCGCCAGCGTCGAGCAATCGATATATTCGACGAGGCTGTGGATCACCGATTGCGGGTGGACGAGGATTTCGATGCGGTCGAGCCCGACGGGGAACAGATGATACGCCTCGATCAATTCGAGGCCCTTGTTCATCATTGTCGCCGAATCGACGCTGATCTTGGCGCCCATCGACCAATTGGGGTGCGCAACCGCCTGCGCCGGCGTGACGCGCGCCATATCGGCGGCGCTCATCGTCCGGAACGGGCCGCCGCTCGCGGTCAGGATGATCCGCCGCACCTGATCGATCCGCCCGCCCGCGAGGCACTGAAAGATCGCATTATGCTCGCTGTCCACCGGCAGGATCGTGGCGCCCGATGTCCGCGCGACGGCGGTCATCAGCTCGCCAGCCGACACCAGAGCTTCCTTGTTGGCAAGCGCCACATCATAACCGGCGGCAAGCGCCGCCATTGTTGGCGCGAGGCCGGCGGTGCCGACGATGGCCGCCATGACGAGGTCGGTGGGCCGCTGCGCGACTTCGACCAGCGCGTCGGCGCCCGCAGCAATTGCGATGCCGGTGCCGGTGAGTGCGTCCTCAAGCTCGCCATAACGGGCTTCGTCGGCGATCACCGCTATGTCGGGCCGAAATTCCTTCGCGAGCTTTGCCAGTTCGGCAACATCGCTGTTGGCGGTCAGCACCCCGACCTGCCAGGCCTCGCCATCGCGGCGGACGAGATCGAGGGTCGATTGACCCACCGATCCCGTGGCGCCGAACAGCGAGAGGCGGCGCTGGGTCATATCAACCCGCGGCCCGCACGGCGATATGCCCGGCAAAGGCCAGCGCACCGAGCAGCAGCGCCACGGGCAGCACGCCGTCGACGCGATCGAACAGGCCGCCGTGTCCGGGAATGAGCTTGCCCGAATCCTTGACCCCGGCGCGACGCTTCATCCAGCTTTGCGCCAGATCCCCCATCTGAGCGAGCAGCCCCATGAACAGGCCGATCCACAGCGGCACGCCGACGATGCCCGCGCGATCACCGATCGTGGCGCTGGCGATCAGCGCCGCGATCATCCCGCCAATCAGCCCCGACCAAGTCTTCGACGGGCTGATTTTGGGCGCCAGGCGCGCGCCGCCAAAGGCGCGCCCCGCGAAATAGGCGCCGATGTCGGTCGCCCAGACCATCCCGAAAACCCAGAGCGCAGCGGTCATGCCGAGATTGTCGCGGATGAACCAGAGCCCCGCCATCGCCCCGAGAACGAGGACCGGACCGAGCAAATGGAGCGCAGTCTTGGCACCGCCGCCGATGGTCATCGCGCGCACCAGCGCAAACCATTCGACGAGGACGAGTGCGCCGCCGACGAGCAGCAACAGACCGAAAGCGAGACCGCCGAACCACAGCGCGGTGCCCGCGATCGCAAACAGGACGATCGCCGATCCAGCCCGCACCCACAGATCCGACTTGCCTGCTGTCATGCCCTAAAGTCCCCCGTAACGACGATCGCGGCGCGCAAAATGGTCGAGCGCCGCCTTGAGATCGGCCGGTTTGAAATCCGGCCACAAAATGTCGGTGAAATAAAGCTCGGCATAGGCCGACTGCCACAGCAGGAAGTTCGATAACCGGACCTCACCCGAGGTACGGATGAGCAGGTCGAGCGGCGGCATGTCGGCGGTGTCGAGATTTGCCTCGATCGACGCCTCGCTGATGTCGCCCGCCGCCGCGGCAGCCGTTGCCGCGCGCACCAGTTCGTCCTGCGCGCCATAGTTGAGCGCCACCGCAAGCGTGGTACGTTTGTTGCCCGCGGTGCGTTCAAGCGCATTTTCGATCAGCTTGACGACATCGGGCGCGAGTGCGCGCCAGTTGCCGATCACTTTCAGCTTCACGTCGTTCGCCGCGAATTCGTCAAGGTCGCTGAGGATGAAGCGTTTCATCAGCCCCATCAGGTCGCTGACCTCTTCTTCGGGCCGTTTCCAGTTTTCCGACGAAAAGGCATAAAGCGTCATCGCCTCGATACCAAGGTCGCCCGCGGCGCGCACGATCGTACGCACCGCCTCGACCCCGGCCTTGTGACCGGCGACGCGCGGCAGAAAGCGTTTTTTGGCCCAGCGGCCATTGCCGTCCATGATGATGGCGACATGGCGCGCGCCGTGGTCAGCTATCGTCATGCGAAAGCCTTAAACCCCGTTCGCATCGAGCGAAGTCGAGATGCCCATCGCGGTCGCGCGAGGCCGATGGGTGTCTCGACTTCGCTCGACACGAACGGAAAGAGAGCGGGCGCAGAAACGCACTAGCCCAGGATTTCCTTTTCCTTGGCGGTCGCCGCGGCGTCGAGTTCGGCAATCGTCGCGTCGGTCAGCTTCTGCACCTCGGTCTCGTGGCGCTTGCGCTCGTCCTCGCTGATTTCCTTCTTGTTCTCGTCGGCTTTCAGATTGTCCATGCCATCGCGGCGGACGTTGCGCACCGCGATACGCGCCGCCTCGGCATATTTGCCGGCGAGCTTCGACAGCTCCTTGCGGCGCTCCTGTGTCATTTCGGGGATCGGCAGGCGCAGCGTCTGACCATCGACGATCGGGTTGAGGCCAAGGCCTGCCGAACGAATCGCCTTGTCGACCGGGCCGACGTTCGACTTGTCCCACACCTGCACCGACAGCATGCGCGGTTCGGGCGCGCTGACCGATGCCACCTGATTGAGCGGCATGTGCGCCCCATAAACTTCGACCGTGACCGGATCGAGCAGCGCGGTATGCGCGCGGCCGGTGCGGAGGCCTGCGAGGTCGCTCTTCAAAGATTCGACCGCGCCGTGCATGCGGCGCTCAAGGTCGGCCTTGTCATATTTCGCCATCGTCTTTTCCTCTCTTGATTCAGTCAGGCGGCGTCGCGGACGACGGTAGAAACACCCTCGCCTGCCAGCACGCGCGCCAGATTGCCGGGTTCACGGATGTTGAACACGACGATCGGGATATGATTGTCACGGCACAGCGCCACCGCGCTCGCATCCATCACCTTCAGATTGTCGGCGAGCACGCGGTCATAGCTCAATGTGTCATAGCGGACCGCGGTCGGGTCCTTCTTGGGATCGGCGTTATAGACACCGTCGACGCTGGTGCCTTTCAGCAGCGCGTCGCATTTCATCTCGGCAGCGCGAAGCGCAGCCCCGCTATCGGTCGTGAAATAAGGGGCGCCAACGCCGGCGGCAAAGATCACGACGCGGCCCTTTTCCATATGGCGTTCGGCGCGGCGGCGGATAACGGGTTCGCACACCTTGTCCATTTCGATCGCCGACTGAACGCGCGTTTCGACGCCCAGTTGTTCGAGCGCATTCTGCATCGCGAGTGCGTTCATCACGGTGGCGAGCATGCCCATATAATCGGCCTGCGCGCGATCCATGCCCTTGGCGGCGCCCGCCATGCCGCGAAAGATGTTGCCGCCGCCGATGACGAGGCAGATTTCGAGCCCGCGATTCTTGGCTTCCTTGACCTCGGCGGCCATGCTCGCGACCGTTTCGGGGTCGATGCCAAAGGCGCTCGAACCCATCAACGCTTCGCCCGACAGTTTCAGCAAGATACGTTTCATGCCGGGCAGTGCCATGATCGGGGGAACCTTATGTAATCGATGAATAAGCGAATGGCGCGCACCCTAGAACGGGCACGCGCCATTGCCAAGCCGACTGCGGCGCCAAGGGCGCAGCAATCGGGCGTTTCTTTTTTAGACGCCAGCGACTGCTGCGACTTCCGCCGCGAAATCGCTTTCTTCCTTCTCGATGCCTTCACCGAGCTGGAAGCGGACGAAGCCCTTGAGCGTGATCGTCGCGCCGACATCCTTGCCGGCTGCGGCGACGACTTCGGCGACCGGGGTCTTGCCGTCCATCACGAACAGCTGCGACAGGAGCGCGTTTTCCTTGCGGAACTTCGCGATCGCGCCGTCGACCATCTTGCCGACGATTTCGGCGGGTTTGCCCGACTGGGCAGCCTTTTCCTCGGCGATCGCGCGTTCACGGGCGACCATCTCGGCGTCGAGGTCGTCGCCGTTCAGCGCCAGCGGGTTCGCGGCAGCGACGTGCATCGCCAGCTGCTTGCCGAGCGGCTCGAGAACGTCGGCACCGGCGGTCGATTCGAGCGCGACGAGCACGCCGATCTTGCCCATGCCGGGTGCGGCGGCGTTGTGGACATAGCCCGTGACGACGCCCGAGTTCACCGAGACGATGACACTACGGCGCAGCGACTGGTTTTCACCGATCGTCGCGATATTGCTGGTCAGCTTTTCCGCGACGGTGCCGCCGCTCGGATAGGTCGCAGCGCCGAGCGCTTCGATGTCCGAGACATTGCCGGCGAGCGCGACCCGGGTCACGTCGCGGACGAATTCCTGGAACTGCTCGTTCTTGCCGACGAAGTCGGTTTCGCTGTTCACTTCGACCATCGCGCCGCGGGTGCCGTCGGTGGCAACGCCAACGAGGCCTTCGGCGGCAACGCGGCCAGACTTCTTGGCGGCTGCGGCGAGGCCCTTGGTGCGGAGCCAGTCGATCGATGCTTCGATGTCACCGTTGTTTTCGGCAAGGGCTTTCTTGCAATCCATCATGCCTGCGCCCGTGCGGTCGCGCAGTTCCTTGACGAGAGCGGCCGTAATTTCAGCCATGGGATAATCCTTTCAAAAGGGGCGAGCCCATCTGGCCCGCGGGACGCCCGCGCGCATGGCGGGGCGATAAGTCAGAGGGATGACAGGACGGCGCGGACCACTGCCGCGCCGTCCCGTTATGCCCGAGAGCGACTAGGCGTCGCTCTGACGTTCGGTTTCTGCGGCAGCTTCGGCCGGGACCTGTTCGTCTTCAGTCACCGGAGCGACAACGTCTTCAGCAACCGGAGCGGCCGCTTCTTCGGTCAGCACGGCTTCGGCGACGGGCTCGACAGCCGCGCCGAGATCTTCGCCGCGGTTCGCACGGGCCTGCTGGCCGCCACGCGTTGCCGCCTGGGCGACCGCGTCGCAATACATGCGGATGGCGCGCGCGGCGTCATCGTTCGCCGGAACCGGGAACGCGATACCGTCGGGCGAGACGTTCGAATCGAGGATCGCGACGACGGGGATGCCAAGGACGTTGGCTTCCTTGATCGCCAGCTCTTCCTTGTTCGCGTCGATCACGAACATCACGTCGGGAATGCCGCCCATGTCGCGGATACCGCCGAGCGACATTTCGAGCTTGTCGCGTTCGCGGGTGCGGTTGAGCACTTCCTTCTTGGTGAGGCCCGAGGTGTCGCCCGAAAGCTGCTCTTCGAGCGTCTTGAGACGCTTGATCGAGCCCGAGATCGTCTTCCAGTTGGTGAGCATGCCGCCCAGCCAGCGATGGTTGACGAAGTGCTGACCCGAAGCGCGCGCGGCGTCGGCGATCGGACCCTGCGCCTGGCGCTTGGTGCCGACGAACAGGACCTTGCCACCGGCAGCCGACGAGGAGGCGATGAAGTCGAGCGCGCGCGCGAAAAGCGGCACGGTCTGCGACAGGTCGAGAATGTGGATGCCGTTGCGCGCACCGAAGATATACGGCTTCATGCGCGGGTTCCAGCGGTGGGTCTGGTGGCCGAAGTGGGCGCCAGCCTCGATAAGATTCTGCATCGTGACGACAGGTGCCGCCATAGTCTTTCTCCTTCCGGTTGGTCCTCTGGAAAGCAAGAACCGAAGGTCCGCAAGCGAACGATCCGGCACCGGTTTATGTGCGCCTTCCATGTGGAATGCGCGGGCCGTTAGCTGGCTTGACCACCAAAAGCAAGGGTGCGCGTCCATTTTCGGGCCCGATGGAGACAGGGCGCTCGACTCGACTGGACGACAAAGCGACTCCGTTCGTCGCAAAACAGTTGAGAACAAAACGGGAACATGGAACAAAAAGCCCAACGGAACCGTCGCTGGTTAACAAAAGGTTTCGCACACGAAAGCCGAAAGGACAAGATGATGGTTCAGATCGCAGCCGCTCTCCTTTTCACCCTCGCCGCCGGACTCGGCGTCACAGTGATTCTGGCCATGCTGAAATCGAACGAGACTGCGATTCTCTCGGCACTCCTTGGCGAAGGCGCTTTCCCCGTCGCCATGACATCGCAAGCCGGCCCCGCTCCGCAGAAGATGACGTTGCGCCGTTCGCCGACGCGCCACGATGCGCCGCGCCCTGTCCGCGCTGCGGCGCGCATGCAGCCGGCGCTTAGCCGCGCCGCCTGACCTTCGCATAGCTCGCAAGGCCGAAAGGCAGTGCAATTACATATAAGATACACACGGCGAGCAGAGTCAGCCAGGGCGCGGTGACGAGCGCTGCGCCGAACAGCCCCACGCCAGCCAATGCAAAGAGGCGCCACGAACGGCGCAGGCGGATCGACGACCAGCTGTACGTCGGGATCGCCGAAATCATCAGCATCGCAACACCGAGCGCCCAGGGCATGACGACATACCATTGGCGGAACAGGTCGTCCCCGGTCACCAGCCACAGATAGACTGGGACAAACGACAGCCCTGCCCCGGCCGGCGCCGGAATGCCGGTCATGAAGCCCGCCGACTTGTGCGGCTGAAAATCGGCATCCATGCGCGAATTGAAGCGCGCGAGGCGCAGTGCACAGCAGACCGCAAGTGCCAGCGCGGCGGTCCAGCCGAATTTGGGGGCGTCGGCCAGCGACCAGAGAAAGAGGATCATCGCCGGCGCGACGCCGAAAGCGATCACGTCGGACAGCGAATCGAGCTCGGCGCCGAATTTGCTCTGTGCGCGGAGCAAGCGCGCGATGCGCCCGTCCATGCCGTCGAGCACCCCGGCGACGATGATCATCGTCACCGCCGCAGCCCATTCCGCGCCGATCGCGAAACGGACGCCGGTCAGCCCCGAGCATAGCGCGAGGATGGTAATCGCATTGGGCGCAAAGGCGCGCAGGCTGACCCCGGCAATGCGGCGCCCCGCCGCGTCGGGAATGACCTGCTCGTCCTCGATCATCCTATTGCCCGATGCCGTCGATCGTCTCGGCGGTGCCAATCCGTGCGACGACTGTCTCACCCGCCAGCGTACGCTGACCAAGCAGGACCTGCGGCGTCGTTCCCGCCGGCAGATAAACGTCAACGCGGCTGCCGAAACGGATCAGGCCCACGCGCTGGCCGGTGGCAAGCTCGTTGCCCATCGTGACGAAGGGCATGATGCGCCGCGCGACGAGACCGGCGATCTGGGTAAAACCGATACGCACGCCGTCGGCGCGCTCGACGACGAAATGCTGGCGCTCATTCTCTTCGCTCGCCTTGTCGAGATCGGCGTTCAGGAACTTACCGGGGATATAGACGAGCTTGCGGAGCGTTCCGGCGACCGGTGTGCGATTGATGTGGACGTCGAACACGCTCATGAAAATCGACACGCGCAGCATCGGCGCCGCGCCCAGCCCGTCGGGGCCGGAGATTTCAGGCGGCGGCGGCACTTCGGCGATCTGGGTGACGAGCCCGTCGGCGGGCGCGATGATGACATCGTTCCCCACCGGGGTCACGCGCACCGGATCGCGGAAGAAGGCGCCGACCCACAGGGTCACGCCGAGCATCAGCCAGCCGATGATTTCCCAGCCGAGCAGCCAGAAACAGAGAGTCACGATACCGGCGATCAAAAGGAATTTGCGGCCTTCGGGATGGATCGACGGCCAGTGCCATTTGATACCGCCGCCGGGGCGGTTCGAGGATATGATATTGGACATGGGCGTTCTTCTAGGGGGCCGCTTCTATACTGACAATGGATAAGCTGCCCGGCCAGTTCCACCGGCAGTTGAACATTGGCTCGGCTTTGCCTAAGGCCCTCGCAACTCCGACTCCCCAAGGAAAAAGGCTGAAAGCATGGGCAAGATCAAGGTAGCCAACCCGGTCGTCGAACTCGACGGCGACGAAATGACCCGGATCATCTGGCAGTGGATCCGCGAGCGGCTGATCCTTCCCTATCTCGACATCGATCTCCATTATTACGATCTCAGCATCGAGATGCGCGACCAGACCGACGACAAGATCACGGTCGACGCCGCCAACGCGATCAAGAAGCATGGCGTCGGCGTGAAGTGCGCGACGATCACCCCCGACGAAGAACGCGTCGTGGAATTCGGCCTGAAAAAGATGTGGAAGTCGCCGAACGGCACGATCCGCAACATCCTGGGCGGCGTCGTCTTCCGCGAACCGATCGTGATGAAGAATGTCCCGCGCCTCGTTCCCGGCTGGACCGACCCGATCGTCGTCGGCCGTCACGCGTTCGGCGACCAGTATCGCGCGACCGACTTCCGCGTCCCCGGCCCCGGCAAGCTTCGCCTCGTGTTCGAAGGCGAAGACGGCACGCTGATCGACGAAGAAGTGTTCCAGTTCCCGTCGTCGGGCGTCGCGATGGCGATGTACAATCTCGACGATTCGATCCGCGATTTCGCGCGCGCCAGCCTGAACTATGGCCTCGCCCGCCAGTGGCCGGTGTATCTGTCGACGAAGAACACGATCCTCAAGGCGTATGACGGCCGCTTCAAGGATATCTTCGAAGAGGTGTTCAACGCCGAATTCAAGGCACAGTTCGACGAAATCGGCATCGTGTACGAACACCGCCTGATCGACGACATGGTCGCATCGGCGCTCAAATGGAGCGGCAAGTTCGTCTGGGCCTGCAAGAACTACGACGGGGACGTCCAGTCGGACACCGTCGCGCAGGGCTTTGGCTCGCTCGGCCTGATGACCAGCGTGCTGATGACCCCCGACGGCCAGACGGTGGAATCGGAAGCGGCACACGGCACTGTCACGCGTCACTATCGCATGCACCAGCAGGGCAAGGCGACATCGACCAATCCGATCGCGTCGATCTTTGCGTGGACCGGCGGTCTCAAGCATCGCGGCAAGCTCGATGACAATGCCGAGCTGATCAAGTTCGCCGACGACCTCGAAAAGGTCTGCGTTGCGACGGTCGAGAGCGGCAAGATGACCAAGGATCTGGCGCTGCTGATCGGTCCCGATCAGAACTGGCTGACCACCGAAGGTTTCTTCGAGGCCATCGTCGAAAATCTCGAAAAGAAGATGGGCGCCTGAGGAACCCGAAGCCATTACGGGCGTAATCGCCCGTAATGGCGTGTCGATGCGTTCGGTCAGGGAGCCAAGCCGATGGTGTATAATATTCTGTTGAGCTTGGCCCTGATGACCACGACGGCCCCCGCTTCCGCGCCGCTCGAATGCATCTATGCCGCAACGCCAGCGGTCGATCGCCAAGCCATCGGCGGCCTGTCCGCGCGAGGTGGCGGTCAGCGGACGCAGACGGAAACCGACGCAATCAATCGCCTTCAAGCCAATGACCAGGCTTGCACGAAAACCCATAAATGGCCGGCTGCCCGAACAAAGGCGGCACTGGATTATGCGCGCGCGCTTTTCCTTCGCGATTTTGGCAGGACGGGCCTGACCGCCCGGAAATTGCCCCCGGCCATCGCCGACAATATCTATGCCAAAATGACCCCGGCGATGCGCACGGCCTTGCTCGCCGGTTCGCTCGACCCCGCGGTCAACGGCATCATGATAAACGAGTTCAAGCGGGCCGGATTGAAGCCGGGCCAGGTGACCCGCGACGACACGCGCCTTATCGGCAATATCCTTGCCGCCATGGCCAGCGCAGACAAGGCTCAAGCGACCTTCACGGCGTCATAAGCGATTGCGCGATCGTCCGCTGATATCCGCATCGCACATGCACTGGCAATTTTTGCAATAAAGCAACGAAACATTCTGTCGGGACTCTAGCCAAGCGCCCGTGCCCTCGCTTAAGGTCGGGCCATGGTGACCGAAAACGAAACGTCGGCCATCGGCAATGCGCTGGTGGTACTGGGTGCCGCAGGCATCGTGATCCCTGCCTTCGCGCGCTTTCGCCTGCCGCCGGTGATCGGCTTCATTCTCGTCGGCCTGCTTGTCGGGCCATCGGGGCTCGGTGCGCTCGCGGGTGACTATCCGTGGCTGAAGCACATCACGATCGCGTCGACCGAGGATATCGCGCTCTTTGCCGAATTCGGCATCATCCTGCTGCTCTTCTCGATCGGGCTCGAGCTGTCGTTCCGCCGCCTGTGGCAACTCAGGAAACTGGTGTTCGGTATCGGCGCGGCAGAGCTGCTGCTCGGCGGACTGATCCTGGGGATCGCGTTGAAACTGATCGGCGGATATTCGACCCCTGCGGCCTTCGGGCTCGGCATTGCGCTCGCCCTCTCGTCCACCGCGCTGGTTCTCCCGATCGCGGGGACAAAATCGGCGGTCGGCCGTGCTTCTTTCTCGATGCTGCTGTTCGAGGATCTCGCCCTCGTCCCGATCATCTTCATCCTCGCTGCGCTATCCCCTGCGGCGTCCGGAGACAGCGCCGAACTGTTGCTGACAACGCTGTGGCAGGGCGCCGTGGTCGTCGCTGCGCTCGCAATCGGCGGGTGGTTCCTGTTGCCGAGGATTTTCGCGCAGGCTGCGCGCGCAAAGGACCCCGAACTCTTCCTCGCCGCCAGCCTGCTGGTGGTGATCGTTGCGGCGCTGGCGACCGCTGCCGTCGGCCTGTCGCCGATCGTCGGCGCATTACTCGCGGGCCTGATGATTGCCGAGACCGAATATCATAACGAAGTCGAGGCGATCACCGCACCGTTCAAGGGCCTCGCGCTCGGGGTCTTCCTGATCAGCGTCGGCATGGGGCTCAACCTCAAGACGATCGCCGAACAGTGGCCGCAGTTGATCGTCGCAGTCGTCGGCGTCGTTGCGATCAAGGCGGTCGTTACCGCCGCGCTGCTGCGCTTTTCGAATGTCGCGCGCCGCGGGACGGCGGCAGAGGTCGGCCTGCTGATGTCGAGTCCGTCCGAAACGACGTTGATCGTCCTCGCCACCGCACTCCAGGCTCAGATCATCAGCCGCAATACGGCAGAATTCTGGCAGCTCGTCACGGCAATCGGCCTGACCATTACCCCCTTGCTCGCGCGCATCGGCCACGACATCGCGCGGCGAATCGAGATGCGAACCGGCGACGCGCAAAGCGACGACACACCCGAAGGCCGTACCGTCGTCGTCGGCTTCGGCCGCGTGGGGCATACCGTCGCCGAACTGCTGCGCGAACATGGCCGGCCCTATATTGCGGTCGATGCCGATATCGACACCGTCGCGGCGGCGCGACGCGACGGGTTCATCGTCCGTTTCGCCGACGTCGCCCGCCCCGGCGCGCTCGACAAGCTGGGGATCGAAACCGCGAACGCCATCGTCTTGACGATGGACGACCCGGTGCAACAATTGCGGATGACACGCCAGCTGCGCCAGAAATATCCCGACTTGCCGATCATCAGCCGCGCCCGCGACGCCGATCATGCCGCCACACTCTATCAGGCGGGCGCGAGCGATGCTGTTCCCGAAACGCTCGAAAGCTCGCTGCAACTCGCCGAGGCGGTGCTGATCGATCTGGGCGTCGCGATGGGGCCGGTGATCGCATCGATCCACGATGTGCGCGCAAAGATGCGCCACGACATCATGACCAAGGGCCAACTCGAACGCGAGCCGCGTATCCGCCGGACCCGACGCCCGACGCAGGGCAGCGAGACGGTTTAGCGTCCGCCGGATGCCGGTTCGGGGGCCGCTGCAGCTCCCAGCGCGGACGCATCGGCCAGCGTCATCCCTTTCGGCAGGATCGCCAGCGACCATTGCCGCGCGGGCGTCAGATACTGGCGTGCCAGCCGCTGTACGTCGGCGGCGGTGACCCCGGAAATATCATCCTGAATCGACAGCGCGGCGGCGGCAACGCGCGGGTCGCGGGTCGCACCTTCGAGCAGGAACATCCAATAGACATTGCCCGTCGAGGCGCGTGCGACCTGCTCGCGGATGGGCCCCGCATTGCGCGTCAGTTCGTCGGCGGTGACCGGCTTTGCCACGAGGTCGGCGGCGATGTCTCTGGCGATCCCGTAAAAACGGTCGAGATCCTTGGGCGCGAGCAGGCTGCCCACCAGCAGATAACCGCCGCTGTCAAAACCCGTCGGCCAATGGCTGTCGACGACCGGGCCATAGCTGGCCCCCTGTTCGGCGCGGAGACGATCGAACAAGCGGTCGTTGAAGATCGCCGCCAGCACTTCGAGCCCGCGCGCGTCGCGCGGACTGGTGAGGCCGCCGGCGGTCGGCCAGGCGGTCATCGCCGCCGCCTGCCCCTGATCGCCACGGTGGTAGGCGATTTCGGGTACGGCGACATGTTTGGCAAAATCGACGCGCTGGCCGCTGGGCGGGGCCAAGGTCGCGCGCGGCGGCAGCGCGCCGAGCGTTTCGGCGAGGACCTTCCGGTAGTCGATGGATTCAAGATCGCCGAAAATCTGTACCTCGATCGGTCCGCTGGCGAGCCGCGGTTCCCAGAAGGCGCGAAAAGCGGCCGGGGTCAGTGCTTCGATCTGCGCCTTGTCCGGCGGCGCCCAGCGCGCGTCATTGTTGGTCAGCCAGCCGCGCAAATTGCGGTCGAGCACCGCGTTGGGGGTCGCGTCGTTGAGGTCATATCCGGTCAGATAACCGATACGCAGCCGCTCGACCGGCGCCGGATCCCAACGCGGCTGGGCCAGCTTTCCGGCGATCAATCGCATCTGGTCGGCAAGGTCGGCGGGTCTGCTTTCCGCCGACAGTTCGAACGCATCGTCGTCAATGGCGAAACTCATCTGAATCTGCCGCCCGTTGGTCAGCTGATCGATCTCGTTCTGACCCCACGGGCCGATACCGCTGGCGACGAGCGCATAATCGCCCGTCCACAGCAGGTTCGGGGCGTCGGCGGCAACGCTGCGGTTGCCCGTCCCGAAACGCACGTTGATCCGCACCTTGCCCGGCTCAACCTTGTTGTTCGAAACCAGCGCGGTCACGCCGTTGGCGAATTCGATCCGTTCGGCGCGCAGGCCCAGAATGTTGCTCGTCGACGTGATCGTCCCCGGCGGGCCGAAGGCCGGAAGCTGCTTGAAGTCGGCCTTCACAGTCGCGAGCCGGTCGTCGCGCGCGGTAACCGGCGCCTTGAGCGCGGCGAGTACCGCGGCATCGCCGCCTGCTGCAGTCGGGGTCGTCAGCACGACGCGCGTCACCGGCGCGGCAAAGATCGCCTTGCTGATGTCGAGCATCACCTTCGGTGTCGCCGAGGCGCGGATCGCCTTGAACATGTCGACCTGCCCCTGCGGGCTGGTTACCGTTTCGCCGATGTCGACCGCGCGCACCATATCGTCGGCCAGCCGCGCGCCCGGTTCGTTGCGCGCATTTTCCAGTTCCTTGACGAGGAACGCCTGAATCTCGTTCGCTTCGCGGTCGATGTCCGCCTGCGACGGCGGGGTGCGGACCGCGTCGGCGATCACGCCACGAACATCGGCAAGCGCGGCCTTCCAATCGCTGAGCGGCACGATCGATGCCATCGTCACGTCGGCGCTGCGGCTGACATATTGCTGTTCGACCGTCGCGACGAGATAGCTTCCGCCGCTGCGCGCCCGGTTTTCAAGCCGGCGATTGACCAGCGCCTGCGCGATGAACTCCAGATAGAGGCGCCGGGTATTTTCGACCGTATCGATCCGTTTTTTCCAAGGACGCACCATCGCCAGCGTCAGCGCGAGCGGCTGGTTCGCCTCGACGATCTCGCGCGCGGCGGGCGCTTTGGGATCGGGTTTGCCGAAATCGGGGTTGGCCGGGTTCGGACCGTCGGCGCGCCAATCGCCATAATATTTCGCGACCAACCGGGCCAGTTCCGCCGGATCGGCATCGCCGACGATGACGACAACGGCGCGGTCGGGGCGATACCAGCGATTGTGAAAGGCGGTGACCGATGTCGCGCTCGCCTTGCCCAGCGAGGCGGTCGTGCCGATCGGCGAGCGGTCGCCGAGCAACTGCCCGGCGAACAGATGTGCGTTGGTCGCATCGCCGATCCGTTTTTGCGGGCCGTCCGATTCGCGCAGTTCGGACATCACGACCCCGCGCTCGGCGGCGACCGCCAGTTCCGAAATACGGGGTTCGCGAACCATCCCCGACAGCAATTTCATGCTCTCGTCGAGATTGGCCGGAGTCACGCTCGGCAGGTCGAGCTGATATACCGTCTGGGTGGGCGTCGTCTGCGCATTCGAATCGCTGCCGAACGTCACCCCGAATCGCTGCCATATGCGTTTGGCTTCGCCGTCGGGAATATGCTCCGATCCGCGAAAGGTCAGATGCTCGAGCAAATGGGCATAGCCGCGCTCTTCGTTCGTTTCGAACATCGAGCCGACGTCCATCCGCACCCGGATCGACACCTGCCCCGGGGGCACGCCATTGTTGCGCACCGCATAGCGCACGCCGTTGGGGAGGACCCCGAACTGCCACGCGGTATCGCGCGGAATGTCGCTGCCGACATAGAGCCAGTCACCACTCTTTGCCTGTGTGCCCGTGGCGGTCGCCGATGCGCCGCCCTGCGCGCTGGCGAGCGGGCCAGTCAGCAACAGCGCGGCAGCAGCGCCGGCAAAAAGGAAGGATCGGGTCAAACGAAGCGGCTTGCGCGCGGGAGAATTGAACATTGCTCCACCTTATCGCCTTCAAACCTTGCTGGCCACTGAACTGTCATGCTTGTCCTGCGGCCGCGACGGCCTTAGCCAGATGCGATGGACAACCAACCTGCCCCGCGCGCCGCGCTGATCCAGATGACGAGCGGCATCGACCCCGCGGCCAATCTGGCGACCATCGACCGCGCGATGGGGGAAGCCGCCGCGGGCGGTGCCGCCATGGCCTTCCTCCCCGAAATGTCGCTGCTGCTCGATCGCGACCGGGCGCGCTCGGCAGCGCATATCGTACGCGAAGCCGACAGTCCTTGGCCCGCTGCGTTGCAGGCGATGGCACGAAAACACGGGATATGGCTGCATTCGGGCTCGATGCCCCTGCTCGCCAACGACGGCGAACGGCGCGTCAACCGCAGCCATGTGATCGCGGCCGATGGCAGCATCCGCGCCCGCTATGACAAGATTCATATGTTCGACGTCACCCTGCCCTCGGGCGAGAATTGGCAGGAATCGGCCGCCTATGCCGGCGGCGACGCGCTTGCCGTCGTCGACACGCCGCTGGGGCAATTGGGGCTCAGCGTCTGTTACGACCTGCGCTTCCCCGAACTGTATCGCGCGCTGGTTGACCGGGGCGCGACATTGATCGCGATCCCTGCCGCCTTCACCGTCTCGACGGGCGAAGCGCATTGGCACGTCCTGATGCGCGCACGCGGAATCGAAACCGGCTGCCATATCGTTGCGGCGGCACAGTGCGGCACGCATGCCGACGGCCGGCAGACCTATGGGCATAGCATCGCCGTCGACCCATGGGGCACGGTTCTGGCGGACGCGGGCGTTACGGACGGTGTGGGCGCGGAGAGCTATGCCTTGGCCTTCTCCGCGATCGATGAGATCGCGGTCGACCGCGCCCGTCAAGCAATCCCGCTTGCACGATCGCGCGCGATTCGGAACATCGTGCTTTAGGGTCCAGCTACGACGAAACTGGGCCGCGAACGCTCATTCAAAATGCCAGAATACACAAAGGGCCCCGAGCGAAGCTCGGAGCCCTTTGGTAACTGTATCGATCAGCCGAAATTACGGGCTGGTCGGCTTGTCGTCGTCGTTGTCCGACGCGATGATGATGCCGCCAACGACAGCAACGAGAGCGAGGACAGCGATGATCCAGCTCGTGCTGCCTTCGAGTTCGCTCTGGCCGTCAACGGCCGAAGCGGCGCGTGCTGCGGGAGCAGCCGAAGCGGCAACCGGCGCCGCGATCATCGAGGTCGCTGCGAGAGAGATCGCAGCCTTCTTAAGCAGGTTCATCATTTTCTCCGTCCACTGGATTACTTTTGTCGAATCACACCGGCGAAATTTCCCCGGTCTGCTTCTGCAAGGCCCTATTAGGGGCTGCTTTCAGCAATTGCAACGACGTTCTGCCCTAGGCCGCCAAATCTTAGTAAATTGCTAAATAGGGAAAAAGTTATTCGTTCGAACCGGTCATCCGCGGCGCACATTGTCCAAGCATTCGCTTGTCACAGGATAGCCTAGATGCCCGGGAATGCACAGATGAGCCTGCCCCTCGCGCTTCTCGATCCACGGCGTGATCAATTCGACCGGAAACTGATTGGAATGTGCTGAAAACCCCGAAAAATCCGCCGCGATGGCAAGGCGCTCCAGATTGCGGCGGGTCGGGAAAATCACGGATACGTCACCGCGGTCGGCCATCGCCAGCGTGTCCTTCGCGCTCGCCCAGAAAATATGGCTGTGCTCGGCCTCTTCAACGGTCAGCTCGTGCCCGTGCGGCGGGGCAGCAACGGCATAGAATCGTGTATCGAATGTGCGCGCCTCTTTGAAATTGGGGCACCACCGCGCGAAGGGCACGAATGATTCCAGCGCGATTCGGTCGCCGCGCGCCGCCAATATGTCGGAGAGCAGGGTTCCGGCGAGTAGCGCCTGCCGCGCCTCCGCCACGTCGCTCTCTGCCAGGGCAGGCCAGCCAACAGCCAGCCCCGTTTCCTCGAGCGTCTCGCGCAGCGCCGCGACCCGCGCCGCGCCGTCGGCTTCATCGGCCCCAAAGCCGTGCTGACGTGCCACCAGATAATCGTCGGGGTCGACGCGCCCCCCCGGGAACACCACCGCACCGGCGGCGAAGGCCATGGTCGTCGATCGCTTGACCATCAAAATCTCGTCGGGGCCGCCGCTTTCCGACGGGCGCATGATGACGAGCGTCGCGGCAGGGATGGCCCCATCGGGCAAGGCCGCGGGCGGCGGAACAGCATTGGTCATGACCATGGCGATAACCGCGCCGCACCGCCTTGTCATCTCGCCATTGCGGGCGCCCGCCCGCAGGTGCAGGATGCCGGCGCTGAACAGGGTGGGAGCAGGACTTTGGGAATCGTCGAGATTTTGGGCGTCGCCGGCAGTCTGAGCCTCCTCGCCGGCTGGCGGCTCTACCTCACCATATTGGCAACGGGGACCGCGATGCATTTCGGCTGGCTTCCGCTGCCCGAGCATCTTGCGGCGCTGCAGGTGCTGGCCAATCCTTGGGTTCTGGGGGTCGCCGCGGTCGGCACCCTCGCCGAATTTCTGGCCGACAAGATCGCGTGGGTCGATTCGATCTGGGACACGATTCACAGCATCGTCCGCCCGCTCGGCGGCGCCCTGCTTGCGCTGGCGCTGGTCGATTCGTCGGACCCCGCGTGGCAAGTCATCGCATTCCTGCTCGGCGGCGGCGGCGCCTTGCTAAGCCATGGTGCAAAGGCGACGACGCGCGCGGTCGTCAATATCAGTCCCGAACCGTTCAGCAACGCGGCGGTTTCAACGGGCGAAGATGTCGCGACCGGGGGATTGCTTGCGCTCGCTATCGCCTACCCGCCGCTCGCAATCGTGATCGCAGTCCTGCTCGCGATCGCAGCGGTCATCGTCATCATCGCGCTGCGCCGGCTGCTGCGCAATATCAAGGCGACGTTGAAGCGCGCGCTCGGCGACGAACCGCCAGCGTCAGTCGATGCTTAGGAATTTGGCAACATCCAGTTTATAGATTGAACCGGCAGGGGGGCGCCAACCCGAAAGGGAGTGACGTTCTGTGCCCTCAAAATCCGCACCAAAATCCGGGCTCAAGTCTATCGGCCTCGCCCGGAGCAGACAGCATCTGCTCCTGTCGACCGTCGCCGGCCTCGCTTTGGGGCAGGCCACCCCTGCTTTCGCCCAATGCGTTTTCACACCGACCGCGGGTGACGACACGCATGTATGCAGCAGCGGAACCTCGACCGGCGGGCTGAACGATCCGGGCGGGAACAACCAGCTCACCCTTCCCGCCGGCGGGACCGGAATCATCGCCGGTAATGTGACCTTCGGCGCCGGTGCCGACGGGATCACGATCGATTCGGGCCGCATCAATGGCTCGGTCGATCAGGGCAATGGCGCCGACCGTTTCGCGATCGGCGCCGGCACTGTCACCGGCCAGGTCCAGCAGGGCGAAGGCATCGACGATTTCGTCATGACCGGCGGCGAGATCAACGTGCTCAACCAGGGGGGCGCGCTCGACACTTTCTTCATGTCGGGCGGCCGCATCGTCGATGCATTCGACGACGGCGATGTCGCTCGCATGACCGGGGGCCGCATCGGCCGCGTCAACATGAAGCTCGCCGACAATCTCTTCGACATGTCGGGGGGCACAATCGACCGCAATCTCGTCACCGGGTTCGGCAACGACACGATCATCCTGTCGGGGGGCACGATTGGCGGCAATATCAGCGTATCGGGCGGCACCGACAGCGTGACGATCACCGGCGGTGCAGTTGACGGCGACGTGCTGATGAGCGTCGGCACCGACAATTTCACGTGGGACGGCGGCGGGATCGTGCACGGCACGATCGATATGGGCGGCGACAATGACAGCGCGCGGCTCGCCGATCTGACCAATGCCCATCTTGGCCGGTCGCCGCGGATTACCGGCGGCGAAGGCATCGATATGCTCGTCTTCGACAATGTGACGACCAGCGGCATCACACGCTTCGACGGCTGGGAAAATATATCGGCGACGGACGATAGCGAGCTGACCTTCGACGGCTTCCTGACGCTGGGCGATGCGGGCACCGGCACAGGCAGCTTCAGCCTCGATGCGTCGAGTACGATTTTCGGCGGCGGCCTCCAGGGCGGCATCACCGCCTTTACCGCCGGCCAGCGCGCGACGCTGATCAACGCGGGACGAATCGACCTGACCAACGGCGGCAACAGACCGGGCGACAGCTTTACCGTGCGCGGCAATTATATCGGCGACGGCGGCCTGCTCCTGCTCGATACCGTGCTCGGAAACGATACGTCGCTGTCCGACAAGCTCGTGATCGATGGCGGATTGGCATCGGGCACGACCGGCATCACCGTACTGAACGCAGGCGGCAGCGGCGCCGCGACGGTCCAGAACGGCATCCTCGTCGTCGAGGCAATCGGCGGCGCCACCACCGCGAGCGGTGCCTTTGCCCTCACCAGCCGCGTCGCGGTCGGTGCCTATGAATATTTCCTGTTCCGCGGCGGCACGTCCACCGGCACGGCGGAGAACTGGTATCTCCGCTCGACGCTGCCGCCCCCGCCCGAACCCGCAGCCCCGCCGCCACCCGAACCCGCGCCCGCGCCGCCGGTCCTGACCCCGCCGCCCGCCCCTGCGCCCGAGCCCGTTCCGCCCGAGCCGCCGGCTCCGCCGCCGCCGCCCGTGCCCGATCCGCCGCCGCCCCCGCCCGAGCCGACGCCGGCCAATCCCGATCCGGTCGACCCGGCGCCCCCCGTGACCGTGACCGATCCGCCGCCGCCGCCGACCCCGGCACCCCCGCCGGCGCCCGCACCCGAAGCGCCGCCCGCGCCGCCCGAACCGCCGACCGAGCCCGCACCGGTCCCCTCGCCCGATCCCCAGGTCGTGGTCGAGCCGCCGACGCCGGGCGCGACGCCGGCCGTCGCCGAGGCCGGCGAGGGTGTTCCGCTCTATCGTCCCGAGGTCGCGGCCTTTGTCGCCGCCGTGCCGGTCGCGCATCACCTCGCCGCGGCCACGCTCGGCACCTTCCACGAACGCCGCGGCGAGCAGGCGCTTCTGCGCGGCGGCGGCGTGCTCCCGTCGACATGGGGCCGGATCTTCGCCGAGAACAGCAAGATCAAATGGAGCGGCGACGTCGCCCCTTCGCTCGACGGCGACCTCTCCGGCTTCCAGATCGGTCAGGATTTCGCCGGCTGGGGCGAAGATCGCGGCACCGACATTCGCCTTGGCGCCTTCGTCGGGCGCGCGTCGACCGACGGCACCGTCCGTGGCGGCGCGATCGGCTGGAACGACCTGACGGTCGGCCAGATCGACATCAAAGCAACAAGCCTAGCCGGCTATGCGACGCTGGTCGGCGAAAGCGGCTGGTATGTCGATGCCGTGGTGATGCGCAGCTGGTTCGACGGCAACACCGCCGCAACCACCGGCGAGGCGATCGACGTGCACGGGACCGGCTGGGCCGCCTCGCTCGAAGCCGGCTATCCGGTCGCGCTGTCGGCCCGCTGGACGCTCGAACCGCAAGCGCAGATCGTGTGGCAGCGGATCAAGCTCGATGACCGCGCCGATTCTTTCTCGACCATCGATTTCGCCGCGGGCGATTCACTCACCGGGCGCGCCGGGCTTCGCCTGCAGGGTGAATATGGCGGCCTTCAGCCCTATCTCCACGCTAGCCTTTGGCACGGGTTTTCGGGCGACCAGACGACGCGCTTCAGCACAAACCCGATCCGCACCGACCTTGGCCGCACCGAGGCCGAAGTCGGCGCCGGGCTGATCGCGCGCTTTGGCGACAGCGTCGCGGTCCATGTGAAGGGCGACTATGCCTTCGACGCCGACGGCCCGCGCAGCCGGCGCTACGGCGGCACCGTCGGGGTGACGATCCGCTGGTAGCGATCAGGCGGGGAGCAAGGCTTTCAGCGGGGTTTCGGTGTCGGAGAGCTGCTCGGGGGTTGCCGCCAACCCTGCGGTAACGATCATCCGGCCCTGGACATAATCCCTGGTCGCGTTGACGCAGTCGATCGCGATGACCTTGCCTGCCTTGAGGTACACAACCGAGAAACTGCGCGTCGCGGGGTCGCCGCGCAGCACCGCCTGGTCATGCCCGGTCGACAGCCCCGCGGTCTGCAGCTTCAGGTCATATTGGTTCGACCAGAACCAGGGGATGGCGTGATAATCCGCTTCATCGCCGACGATGCCCTTGGCGACGACATTCGCCTGGTCATTGGCGTTCTGAACCGATTCCAGCCGAATCACCGCGCCTTCCGCAAAGCCATTTTCATGCGCCGCACAGTCGCCGATCGCATAGATGTCGGGCAGGCTCGTCTTGCACAGCCCGTCGACGAGCACGCCATTGCCGCCTTCCGCGCCCGCTGCGATCAATGGCTCGACCGCGGGCACGATGCCGATGCCGACGATCACGAGATCGGCGGGGATCAGTTCTCCTGTCGACAGCCGGACGCCGGTGACCCGGGTCTCGCCCTCGATCGCATCGACGCAGACACCGAGCCGCAGGTCGACGCCATGGTCGCGGTGTTCTTTTTCATAAAAGCGCGACAGGTCGGGACCCGCAACGCGCGCGAGCACGCGGTCGAGCGCCTCGAGCAGCACGACCTTCTTGCCCGCCTTCGTGAGCACCGCCGCGGCTTCCAGCCCGATATAGCCGCCGCCGATCACGACGATCTGGCCTGCGGTTTCGGAAGCGGCCTTCATCGTATCCGCATCGGCGCGGGTGCGCACGCCCTGCACGCCGGGCAAGTCGCCGCCGGGGATCGGCAGCATCCGGGGGGCTCCGCCGGTCGCCCAGACAAGCTTGCCATAGCCGATCGTCTCGCCGCCGTCGGTCGTGACGCTATGGGCAACGGGATCGACGCTCACGACGCGCTTGCCGAGCAGCATCGCGACTTCGCGCTCGTCCCAATATTTGGCGGGACGCAGCTGGATGCGTTCGAATTCCTTCTCGCCCGCGAAATATTCCTTCGACAGCGGCGGACGCTCATAGGGTAGTTCGGGCTCGTCGCCGACGATCGCGATACTGCCTTCGAACTTCTGCGTCCGCAGCATGATTGCCACCTGCGCGCCGCCGTGCCCCGCGCCCACAATCACCACGTCGAAATGCATCGCATTTGTCTCCCGTTGCTCTTTAGCGCGGCCCTTGCACGCGTAGCGGGACGAGGCAAGCGGCGGCGGCCTCGCTCCGGAGAAAGAAAAACTTGAAGGTCGGTGCGCGTCGTTCAGCCCGAGAGGCCGGCGAGCCATTCGGCGATCATGCTGCGGCCCGCCGCGACCGCGGCGGGGCCATGCCGCCGGTGGAGATCGCGCATCCCCTCCGCGCATCCGCCGGTTTCGGCCAGGGCATCGGGCCATTGGCGGAGCCATTCGTCGAAACGCGGGTCGAGCCCCATCTCACCATGAAACTGCAGCGCCAATATATTGTTGCCGCGGCGGAACGCCTGGTGCGGATAGGCGGCGGTCGACGCCAGCAACTCGACATCGCCCGGCAGATCGAAGGTATCGCCATGCCAGTGCAGGACGGGAACATCGGTAAGATGGCGCAGCGGCGACGCCGCATCGATGACGTCCAGCGGATGGAACCCCACTTCCTTCGCGGGCCCCGGATAGACCTGCGCGCCCATCGCCGCAGCCATCATCTGCGCACCGAAGCAGACGCCAAGCGTCGGCCGCCCGGCATCGATCCGGCGCGCGAGCCGCCGCATCTGGCATGCGATCCACGGATGCTGGTCCTGCTCATAGACCCCCATCGGACCGCCCATCATGATGAGCAGGTCGGGCTCGCCGAGATCGACTCCGCCGAAATCCGGGTCGCAGACGTCGATGCGCGTCAGATCATATCCCGCGGCCTCGATCGGTTCGCGATATCCGGCGATCCCCTCGTGCGGGACGTGGCGGATGATGAGTCCGGTTTTGGGAGTGGGCGTTGGCATATCGGGCGATGAACAGTGTGGTTGCTGCGCTGTTTCGAACGCACCCTGTCTAGCCAAACAAGGACCCCGCTGTCACTCTACCAAAGCAGTAGAGATACTGTTGCGGCCCGTAGCTGAGCTTGGCTCCCTTCGCTACGGGCCGCCATCAGCCCGCTACGCCGCCAGTTCGGCAAGATTTTCGAGCTCGGCGCCGGTCACCGCAACCACCTCGCCCAGTTTCGCCGCGATGATTGCCGCCTGCCCGGCAGCAAGCCCCGCGACCGTCACTTCGATGCGCATATGCGTCGGCAGGACCTGCATCGCCATCGCAGACGGCACGATCGAGCGCTGCGCAAAATAATTGGCGACGCGCGGCAGCGATTGCGGGTCGAGGATCGCGTCGATCCGGAACCGATGCATCACGCCGCCTCGCGCTGCGCGCTTGCGATCACCTCTTCGGCCATCTCGTCGGCGACGAGCGCAGGCGAGCGCCCCTCGCGCGCAGCGCGTTCGAGCAGCGCACCAACCCGCGGCGCGATCGCCGCGACGCGCGTCGTCACGCCGCTCTCGTCCTCGCCCAGATATTCGGCCGACACATTGATGATGCCGCCCGCGTTGACGACATAATCGGGCGCATAGACGATGCCGCGGTCGAGCAGCAGCGCCGCCACGTCAGGTGTCGCAAGCTGGTTGTTCGCGGCGCCGCAAACCAGCTTGGCCTTCAGCTTGCCGACCGTATCGCGATCGAGCGCGCCGCCGAGCGCGCAGGGCGCAAAGATATCGGCATCGACCGCGGCGATCTCGGACACGTCGACAACTTCCGCGTCGTGCACCGCTTTCAGCCGGTCGCGGCGGACCGGGCTGACGTCGGCGATCACCAGCCGCGCGCCCGCGTCGGCAAGGCGGCGGCAAAGGTCGGCGCCGACATTGCCGGTGCCCTGCACCGCCACCGTCAGCCCGGCCAGATCGCGCCCCAACGCAAACTGCGCGGCGACCTGCATCGATTCGAACACGCCTTTGGCCGTCCAGGGCGACGGATCGCCCCCCGCACGTCCCGCCACCGCCGGCAGTCCGGCGACATGGCGCGAGACCGAGGCGACCTCCTGCATATCCTCGACCGACGTGCCGACATCCTCGGCCGTGACATAGAGACCGCCGAGCGCTTCGACCGCGCGGCCGAACGCGCGGAACAGCGCCACCCGGTCGAACTCGCCCTCGGGCCGCCGCAGCACAGCCTTCGCCCCGCCCAGCGGCAGGCCGGCCAGCGCATTCTTGTAACTCATGCCCTCGGCAAGCCGCACCGCATCGCCCAACGCCTGCTTCATGTCGGGGTAGGACCACAGGCGGCAACCACCCGCGCCCGGCCCCAAAGCCGTCGAGTGAATCGCAATGAAGCCGTCGAGTCCTGCTTCGAGATCATAAAGGCGCACGCATTCGAGCGGCGGCGCCAGACGGGCAAGACGGACAACCATGAAAACACCCTCCTTTGATGGGAGACCGGGTTTTCGCATTTTCGCCTTGGGCAATCTTGATCGATTATCGACCACATTTTCCAGTTTTCGGATGTTCCGACCTTCAATATTGCGATATGAGGATGAAATGACCGATCTTGATCCATTCGAGATAAGGATTCTCCGCGAACTGCAGCGCGACGCGAATCAAACCACGGCAGAGATCGCCGAGCGCGTCGGGCTGTCGGTGTCCCCCTGCTGGCGCCGCATCGATCGCCTCGAACGCGACGGCTTCATCCGGAAACGTGTAGCGATCATCGACCGCCGCAAGGTCGGGCTCAACGCCCATGTCTTTGCGCAGGTCAAGCTGAACGCCCACGGCCGCGCCAACCTCGACGAATTCAGCGCGGCGATCCGCGGGTTCCCCGAGGTGCTCGACGCCTATGTGCTGATGGGCACGACCGACTTCATGCTGCGCATCGTGGCGAGGGACATCGACGCCTATGAGCGCTTCTTCTTCGACCAGCTGAGCAAATTGCCCGGGGTACAGGAAATCAACTCGACGGTGGCGCTGTCCGAAATCAAGGCGACGACCGAATTGCCGCTGGGCGGCGATTGACGAGCCCGGTTTGCCGGGCCCGGCGAGGCGAAGACCCTCCGCATCGCACTGTCGGGCAGCCGGCGAGACTTAATTAATTCAACAGTGCGATTAAGCTGTCGCCGCAGCCGGCAGACAAGGCAGACTTCGAGCCCGGCCAGCCCCGCCGGCCAGCGCTGAAACAAAACCCCCTATTTCATTGCCTTCCGGCCGCCCGATTCGCCTCGGAACGGGCCCTGTTAACGCGCATGTTGCGGCCTGTCCCAAAACGGGCATTGAATTTATTAATCAAAATTTCAATTTGCTTAAATTCTCTTAACTTTTTAGCAGACGACTCGCTAAGGAGCACAAAACGCCGGCTGAGGCGTCCCGATCTGTGAAGCGAGCCGCGGGGGTGGTCGCCACATTTCTGGTTGGGGAATAATAATGCCAATGGTTAGGGGGGACAGACCCGGTCTGTCTGCAATTCGCATTGCGGTGATCGCTGCCGGGTTGCTTGTCGCGATTGCGCCGGCCCAGGCCCACCCCGATTCGGTCGCGATCGATGTGACGGCAGAAATTAAAGAGCGTTGCGGCTTTACCGCCAACGGTCCGGCGGGCGTTGATGCCCCGCGCGATCTGGAGGATGCCGCCAGTCTTTCGCTCAAGGTCGGGCTCGACTGCAACACACCCTATGCCCTTGGCATAACGTCTGAAAATGGCGCTCTGATCAATCTTGATGCCAGCGACGACGGGTCGGGTTTTGCCTTCAGCAAATCCTACCGCGTGGCGGTCGCGCTGGAAACCGACAAGGGCATCGTTCGCAGCGAACGCTGCAGATCGCGCGAGCTGTCGGCCGACGGCAACTGCGATTTCGCCTCCGTCCGCGCGGGCAAGGGTCTGAAGTCGGGGCGCGGGATCAGCGTCGGGCGCGATGCGGTCATCACGATCGATTGGCCCGCTCAGTCGACGCTGCCGCGCCGGCTCGCGGCGGGCCGTTACAGAGATACTTTGATTCTTGTGGTGGGGCCTCGCGGATAATGCGGCTCCACTCCACGAAGTGCGGCGCGTGGGTCGATGCGCCGTCGAAACATCGGACGATCCTTTTGCGGACGCCGGTGAAACCTATGGGGCCATCTGCCGGCCTCGATTTGCCTCCGTCTGCTTTTGCGGACGTCGTTTAACTTAACAAGGAGTTGAATAACATGAAGCGTATCATTCTCGTGGCCAGCACCGCAATCGCCCTCGCCGCAACCGCTGGCGCGGCTTCGGCAGCCGAAACCGCACAGATCAACATCAACGCTGAAGTTGCCAGCAAGTGCGGCATCTCGGCGTCGTCGTCGCTGATCACCCTCGACGAGCTGACCGGCGCCGACGCCAAGGTTCGTTCGAACGTCACCGAAGAAATCGCGACGAAGCTGAACCAGGCGAAGGTTATCCCCTTCTGCAACAAGGGTGGCAGCCTGGTGAAGGTCGAACGCGCAGTTCTCGCCGTCGCCAGCCCGAACGGCACCAGCACCACGACCGGTGGCTTTGCCCAGTTCGTTCGTTACAACCTCGACACGTCGATCAACGGCCTGCCGCTTGACACGACGTCGGTTGCCGGTGCCTCGACCGTTGCCCAGCCTTTCGGCGGTCACACGAGCGCAGGCGACGCCAACACGCACATCAAGTTCGAGAAGGCTGCTCTTAACGGCACCGCCGTCGCATCGTCGAACGGCTCGAGCGCTGTTGCAACCAACTGGTCGTCGCTTACCGATCGTCGGCTGATCGCTGGCAGCTACAGCGGCTACGTCACCATCGAACTGACGCCGGCTGGCTAACATTTTTCCGGAGGCGGGGTTCGCCTCGCCTCCGGAACCTTGTTTGAAACCAAGATCATGAACATCACTTTACCGCGTTTTGCGCGCTCATGGGCAGCACCCTTCGTCGCCGTCCTCTTGCTGCTGGCGCTTATCGCGCCCGTGGTCGCGATCAATGTGCAGCCTGTGATCGTCGACCTGCAATCGGCGGGACGCCGCGCGTCGGCCATCATCAGTCTGCAGAACACCTTTCCCGAAACCGTCCCGGTGGAACTGACGGCGCATCCCATTCGCATCGTGAATGGCGAGTTGCAGGAATTCGAAGATGAAGAGGCCGAAGACCTCCTTGTCTTTCCAGCCCAGGCCACCATTGCGGGCGGCCAGACGCAGGCGTTTCGCGTCCAGTGGGTCGGCGAGCCCGACCTGAAGGAAAGCAGGCATTTCTATGTGACGGCGGCGCAGCTTCCGGTCGCGCTGTCGGCGGACCAGAATGCCATCCAGGTGCTGCACCGGTTCAAGATCCTGGTCAGCGTCGGAGCGGCTTCGGCCACATCGCAACTGCACGTAGCGGAAACCCGGATCGATACCGACGCAAATGGCAAGCCGCGGCCCGTCCTGACCGTCCGGAACGATGGCACGACTTATGGTTATGTCAGCCAACGGCGCATGACGATCGTCCAGCGCGGCGCCGGTGGCGAGGAAATCTTCCGCAAGACCTTTGAACCCGACGAGATCGGCCAGCGCATGGGCATGGGCCTCGTCCCGTCCGGTCAGAGCCGTACCCTGCCCATCAATGTCGAACTGCCGCAAGCGGCGGGAACGTTGACGATCGAGCTGACGACGGCCGGAAACAACTAAGCCGTGGCATGTTCGCGCTCCAGCCTGATTGCCCTGGGATGGCTATTGTTGTCCCATCCCGCCGCAGCGATGGTCGCCGACGAGGCGGCTTCCGGTGCGAATGCGCCGGCGCTTCCCCCCACGGGCCCGGCCGGCGGTCTCCCGCTTGGCGCGGTGGCGGCGCTTCAGCAGCCGGCCCAGCGGTTGAATCCGACCGGCCGAGACATCCCCATGGGCGGACCGCTTCTGGACGATAGCTTCGTCCTTGGCGACATATCCTACACGCTGACGACCGATGACCGGATTCTGGTCGATGCAAAAATGCTGTTGCCGATGTTGCAGCGCATCTTGACCGAAGAAGCGTTGCAGCAGTTGGCGGCGGCGATTGGCGATCGCAACGATATTTCAACGGTCGAATTGGGTGATCTTGGCGTTCGCCTGACCTATGATTCGTCCAATTTTGGACTTCGACTGAATGTCGCCCCCAACCTGCGGCCACGGCAGATGATCAGCGTGTCGGGAATGGTGGATCCGCTGTCGGGGCCCATCGTACCCGTGGCAGATTTTTCGGCTTATGTGACGGCGGCCGTCAATGCCGACTATGTTCACAAGGGCGGCAACACCGGCTTTGCGACCCCCAATATCATCCTCGACAGCGCAGCGCGCCTGGGTGGTTTCGTGCTGGAAAGCGAAGCCAGCATCCAGGGGCAGTTCCGGCGCGAAGGCACGCGTCTCGTTTATGACGATCTGCGCCGTACCGCACGCTATACGGCCGGCGATCTGCAACCGATATCGCGCGGCTTTTCGGGCGCGTCGCCGATGGCCGGCGCGTCGATCGTCCGCGTCTATGCCGATCTGGAACCGCAGCGGAACATCCAGCCGCGGGGCCAGCGGTCCTTCACCCTGACCCGGCCGTCGACGATCGAAACGATCGTCAACGGACAGACGGTGCAGCAGACGCGGCTTAATCCCGGCACCTATGACATCGGCGATTTCCCCTTTGCGCAAGGGTCGAACGATGTCCGGCTAATCATACGCGACGACACCGGGCGCGAGGAGGTTGTATCCTTCTCGTTGAACTTCGACCGCACCCTTCTGGCGGCCGGCCTGACCGAATTCGGCGTCTATGCCGGTGTGGAAGCCCCATTCAGCCTGAACGGCCGTCGTTATAGCGACCGCCCCGTCTTCTCCGGATTTTATCGCCGCGGCCTGACCGACGAATTGACCGCAGGCGGCAATTTCCAGGTCACCAACAAAGGCGGCGTTGCCGGGGCAGAGATTGTCTGGGCGGCGCCATTGGGCACGCTGGCGTTCAATCTGGCGGGATCGAAGACCGAAGCGGTGGGCAGCGGTTATGCTGTCAATGTTGGATATGAATTCACGCAACTGGGGACGAACAATAATTCGCGATCGCTGACTGCGACATTCCAGACCCTCAGCCGCAAATTCGCGACGCCCGGCGCGCTGATCGCGAATAACCCGTTCGTCTATGAATTCGGCGCGACCTTTTCGCAGTCGCTAGGCGCCAAACATTATGTCTCTGCCGACGCCTTCTATTCGGTAGGCCGGGACAGCAACGCCGATCAGGCGTCGTTCCGCGCGACGCATGGCTGGCGGCCCAATCAACGGCTGCTGCTCACGACCGAGGCCTCCTACGAGGATCGCCAGCAACGCTCGGGTTTCGGCCTGCGGTTTTCGCTCACCTATCGTTTTGATCGCAAATCCAGCGCGACGGCGGATGTCGATTCCCGCCGCGAGCGGGCGCGATTGAGCTATCAGCGGTCGAATGGAACCGGCGTCGGATCGTATAACGGCTCGGTCAGCGTCGACCGGGTCGAAGATTCGGTGGGCGCCAACGCGAACTTCAGTATGATCGCAAACCGGGCCGAAATCGGCGCGGCGCATCTGACCTCCTTCTCCAACAGCGGCAAAATTGTCGACCAGCGCACATCGCTTCGCACGGCCTTCTCGCTGGCCTATGCCGATGGCACGGTCGCGCTTTCGCGGCCGATCTACGACAGCTTCGCTATCGTCAAAGCCCATGAATCGCTGGGCAAGACGCCGATTTACCTCGACCCGCGCAAGGATGAATATATCGCGCGATCGGGCGCGTTCGGCGGCGCCGTGATGCCCGAACTGAACGCCCATACGCCGCGTCTGTTGAGCTATGACGCCCCCGGGGCGCCTGCCGGCTATGATCTGGGAACGGGCATCCTGCAATTCGTCCCGCCCTATCGCTCGGGTTCTGTCGTCGAGATCGGGTCGGACTATTTCATCAGCTATATGGGCCAGCTGCTCGATGGCCGGGGCGAGCCGGTCAGCCTTGTCGCAGGCTATGCCTATGAGGAAGCGTTGCCCGATCGCGAGCCGGTGCGTATGTTCACCAACCGGTCGGGCCGTTTCGCCGTCCAGGGCCTGCGTCCGGGCCGGTGGCGCATCGAGATGCCGACGCCGAACGGCACCGCAATCTATCGTATCGAAATTCCCGCAGCCAGCACCGGAATGGAACGCGGCGGCGTCCTGGAACCTGAGGAACGAAAATGAAAACGCCAGCACTGATCCTGATCGCGGCAGCGGCCTGCGCAGCACCCCAGGCGGCGTTCGCCAGTTGTGCCGATTTTCGGGCTTCCGCGACCGAACTCAACCTCAACTACGACCCGTTCAGCCCTTCGGGCGTCGAGCGGACCTTCACGCTGCGGACCCGGCGACTGAATCCCGATATGACCGCGGTGCGCGTCGTCCTTGCGGACCCGGGCCGCATCGAACGCGGCGCCGCCATCGGCCGTGACGATGCGGTGCGATATGATATCCGCTGGACGCGCGATACGGGGCGGATCGTCTTTGTTGCGGGCGCAGAACAGCCCAATGCAACGAACGGCGCGCTGATCCAGTTCGGCCCGTCGCGGTCGGGTGACAGCGTCAACGAAACCTTTCGCATCCAGGTTCCGGCGGGCCAGGGTATTGGCGCCGGCGATTATTACCAGCCGCTCGAGCTTCGCTTTATCTGCTACAAAGGCCGCGAGGAAATCGACCGCAGCATTCAGACGGGCGCACAGGTTGCGGTCAATTTACGGGTGCCGGAACGGATTTCGACCTTCGTCGGCTCGCCCGGCGTGCGGCGCGGTCGCATCGATTTCGGCGAGATCGATGCGACCGGCGGAAACCAGATTCGCGGCCTGACGGTCACCGCGCAGTCGACCATTCCCTATGACATTCGCGTCGGCACCGAACGCGGCGCCCTGAAACGATCCGATCGCGACGACACCGGGGTTCCCTATGGTCTGAAACTGTCGGGCTTCGCCGTGTCGGATCGCTCGCGGATCGTTTGCGACCGCACGCCCGCGCCGGGCGGACGCGGCCACAATCTGCAGGTCGAACTGAACGGCGAGGATTTGCGCAAGGCCCCCGCGGGCGCCTATAGCGATATCGTCACGCTGACCTTTTCGCCGCGCCTCGGCCTGTCGGGCGGCGAAGGATGTTCAGCCACGCGCGGCTGACATATTTCGCGCCGCGGATTTTCAGAAAACCGGGCCTTTGGGCTGGGCATCGATGCTCAGGGCGATCGCGCCGCCCTGCATATCGTCTTCCGACAAGACCAGCCTAAACGGCCGCTCGCGATACTCCGCCGAAGCGGCGTCAACGATGATGGTGTGCGTCGCCGTGGCGGAAATCGGTACGCGGGTGCTCCCGATCTCGACCCACGCATCGGTCAGCCCGGCCGGGTGGTTGAGCGTCACCGTATAGCCCGCCATGCTGTTGCACAATTCGGTCATCACGCCGAGGTTATTCGCGCCCGACTGAAACGGCAGCGACGGGCTGGACGCCACGCTGACCTGGCAGATGGTAGGAACGCGCGCGAAGATCGCAAACGATGCCCCGTCCGATGCTGAAGCAGGCGTTGCTCCTATTGCGACCGCAACGAGAACCGCGGCGCCCCGATTAAATCCTGCCTTTGGCATAGCTAGCCTCCTGTTTCAGGAGATGGTCTAGAACATCCCTCTAAAGCTGTGCTTAAGCCGCATGGTTAAATATCTTAACCCGATGCGCAGACATCTATATTTCGATCAATATCCGCACCTTGTCCGGCGTGGTCCCGACCATCCGGGCGATCTGTTCGCGGCTTCGGGTCAGCAAATCTTCCAGCAGCTCGGGGACATCGGGTCCGAACAATTCCGACATCGGAATCCCCAGCGCGTTCGCCAACGCTTTCATTCGCCCGTCGCGCGGGCGAGCCTTGCCCGTTTCCCAGGCACAGATCGCGGGCATGCTGACCCCCATCTGGGACGCCATCTGCGCCTGCGTCAGCCCCTTGGCCTTGCGCAATTGTTTCAGGCGGACGCCAAAATCCTCGACAGCGGCCGGAGCCGGTTTGCCGGGCGAGGCGATGTCGCGGCTGACGGTGCTCCGCAGTTCCACCGCACTGAGCGCGCCGGCGGACAGCGCCACGTCGAATTCGCACCCGTAAAGCTGACCGCTGGCCCACACGACCCGGGCGGCCGTCGTTCCGGCATGGGGGAGTTCGATCGCAATTTCTTCATTGGGCGCCAGCGCCAACCGGCTCTCAAGCAAAAGGCCCGACGCCGAGATATTGTGCACCAGCACCTCGGTCGCCCCATGCGCGGCGCTGACCCCCTGGGTTTCGAGCCGCAGATTCCGCCTTGCGCTTTGCCGCTTTCCCTTTTGCGGCTTGTCGTCTTCGAGATATGCGGTGATGGCCATCGAGCACTTCCAAAAAAGATATCTACTCCACCCCATATGTTAACAGCCCGTTATCGGGAGTGGCGGCCGAGGGCAACGCCGATGCCGTCGCGCCGGGCGGGGTCCAATTCCACCCTCGCCGCCGCCGGCTTTCGTCCAGCGCATCGAAGAGGCTGCAAGCCCGCACGCGATGCGGTAAGAAAACCCATGTTCATCGAACCGACTCGCCGCAGCCTGTTGGATGCCGCGAGGATCGCCGCTGCATCCCTGCCCGCCGTCGCCCATCCGGCGGCGCCATTCCCGCCAGCCCATGCGATGCCCGACGAGGCGCAGCCATGACCCCCGGCCCGGCCTGACGCACGATGGCGGACTATGTCTTCAAACCGCACGAACGGCCGACCTTGCCGGGGTCGCCCGCCAATCCGGATCACCCGACCTCGCGCATGGTGCGCCATTTCCTGATCGGCTGCCTGATCGGTCTCACCGGCGGCCTCGGCAACGCCCTGGTCACCGTCAACCTCAATTTCGCGCAAGGGACGCTCGGCCTCAATAGCGACGAGGCCGCCTGGCTGACCGCGGCCTATTTCATGACCAACGTCACGGCGAACCTGTTGCTCGTCAAATATCGCCAGCAATTCGGGCTACAGCCGTTCATCCGCTACACCCTCGCCGCCTATGCCGTGACGACGCTGATGCACCTGTTCATCCATGATTTCTGGACCTCGGTCGCGGTCCGGGCGATGAGCGGCGTCGCGGCGAGCGGGCTCTCCACGCTCACCATCCTCTATTTCTTCCAGGCGCTCCCGGCGCCGAAACGGCTCGCTGCGGTGATGGTCGGGATATGCATCCCCCAGCTCGCGACGCCGCTCGCGCGCGTGCTGTCGCCGGGCCTGCTCATATGGGGCGACTGGCACAATCTCTACTGGTTCGAATTCGGGCTGGCGCTGGCGACACTGGCGGCGGTGATGGCCCAGCCGCTGCCGCCCAGCGAGCGCGAAAAAGTGTTCGAACCGCTCGACTTCCTGACGTTCGGCCTGCTCGCGCCGGGGCTGTGGCTGCTGATCGCGGTGCTATCGCAAGGGCGCATCCAATGGTGGGCCGAGCGTCCGTGGATCGGCTGGTCGCTGGCGGCGAGCGTCGCGCTGATGGCCGCCGCGATACTCGTCGAACATCATCGTAGGAATCCATTGATCAACACCCGCTGGCTGGGCACGCGCGAGATGCTTCGGCTGATGGCGGTGGCCGCTTCGGTCCGCATCCTGCTGTCCGAACAGGCGTTCGGGTCGGTCGGGCTGCTCGGAACCGTCGGTATGATCAACGACCAGATGGTCACGCTGAACCTGATCATCATCCTCGCCTCGATCGCCGGCCTCGCCACCGCAGTGCTGACCTTTCGCCCGGCGCATCTCTCGCAGCCGATCATCATCGCCGTCGTGCTGATCGTCATTGCATCGTTCATGGATTCCGATGCCACCAATCTTACGCGCCCAAGCAGTTTCTATCTCAGCCAGGCGCTGATCGGTTTCGCGTCGATGCTCTTCCTCGCGCAGGCGATGGTGATCGGCATCGCGCGAACCTTGCTGGCGGGCGGGAAGAACTTCATCAGCTTTGTCGTGCTGTTCAGTATGAGCCAGAGCATCGGCGGCCTGGCCGGCGGCACCCTGCTCGGAACCTTCCAGACCGTCCGCGAGAAATATCATTCGCACGAACTCGTCCAGAACATCGTCGCGAGCGATCCGTTGGTCGCAGCCCGGCTGGGCGCGGGCAGCCGGGCGGTCGCGGGGACGATCGGCGATCCCGTGCTGCGCAGCGCGGAAGGCGCCGCGCTGCTGAGCCAGCAGGTCACGCGCGAGGCCCATATCCTCGCGTATAATGACGTTTTTCTGCTGGTCGGCGTGCTCGCGATCCTGATGACGATCTGGGGTTTCATGATCAGCCGATCGATCCGTCGACGAAACGAACCGTCGCCGGTAATATTATTGGTACAGCGCCTGCAATCGCAGGCCGGGCAGGGACAATGACATGAGTGACGAGACAGTGGGCGCGCCCAAATCCGGACAGGAAGGCTCCGAAGCGCCGACGGCCTCGCCCGAAACCGCGCCTCCGCCCGATCCGCAGATCGACGCCCCGCCGTCATCCTGGCGGCCGCCCGACAAGTCGCGCACGACCGTCATCGCGATTGTCGCGGTTGCGGTGCTCGCGATCCTCGCGATCCTCTACGCGTGGAATCTCCCCCCCTTCGCCGGTTTGTCGGAAGAGACCGACAATGCCTATGTTCGCGGGCGCGTGACGATCATCAGTCCGCAGGTCAGCGGCTATGTCACCAGCGTCGCGGTCCAGGATTTCGCCGAGGTGAAGGCGGGCCAGGTGCTCGCGACGATCGACGACCGCATCTATCGCGCGCGTGTCGCGCAGGCCGAAGCCAATGTCGCGGCGCAGCAAGCCTCGCTCGCCAATTCGGCGCAAGCACAGAAATCGCGCGAGGTCGCAACCGAGAGCCAGAATGCCGGTGTCGCCAATGCACAGGCGCAGCTGGCGAAGGCCGAAGCCGACATGCGCCGCGCCCGCGCGCTGGTCGCCGACGGATCGATCTCGACCCGCGAGTTCGATCAGACGCGCGCAGCGTTGCTCGCGGCGCAAGCCGGGGTGCAGCAGGCCCGCGCCAGCCGGGCGATCGGAACGCAGGACGTCCGTACCGTGGTCGTCGGACGCGCCGGGCTCGAAGCCGCGGTCGCTTCGGCAAAGGCGCAGCTTCGCCTTGCGCAGATCGACCTCGACAATACCGTCATCCGTGCCCCCGCCGACGGCCAATTGTCCGAAATCGGCGTACGTCAGGGCGCCTATGTCACCGCCGGCACGCAATTGCTGTCGATCGTCCCGCACCATGTCTGGGTCATTGCGAACTTCAAGGAAGCCCAGACGCGCGACATGGCGGTCGGCCAGCCGGTCCGCTTCCGCGTCGACGCCCTCGGCGGTGCCGAACTGACCGGGCGGATCGAGAATCTGTCGCCGGCGGCAGGATCCGAATTCGCGGTGCTGAAGGCCGACAATGCCACCGGCAATTTCGTCAAGGTGGCGCAGCGGATTGCGGTCCGGATCGCGATCGATCGCGATCAGGCGCGGGCGAAGCGGCTGCGGCCCGGCATGTCGGTCGAAGTGAGCGTCAACACGCGCGGCGGATCACAAAGATGAGAAAGACGAGGACGCCGCTCTGCGCGCTGACAATTGTGCTGGCGACGGCACTTGCATCCTGTGCCGGTCCGAACGTCGCGACAATGAAGGTGGCTCCGGTCGTGCCTCCGGTCGCGTGGCGGATCGACGCCGGCCCCGCCGCACCGTTGCAGCGCGAATGGTGGCGGTCGTTCGGCGATCCGGCTTTGGCGGCTTTGGTTGACAAGGCGCTCGCCAACAATAGCGACATCGGGATTGCCGCGGCACGCGTGCGCGAGGCGCACGCCAATCTCGCATTGGCACGCGCGCAGACGCTGCCCACGATCGACGCAGCGATCAGTGGCGGACGGTCGCGGTCGGTCAACGCATTCGGCCAGCCCGCCGAGCAGAATTTCGCGCAACCGCAAATCCAGATCGCCTATGAAGTCGACCTGTTCGGCCGCCTTGCCGACCAGAAGTCGGCGGCGGGCGACCTCTATTTCGCAAGCGAGGCGGCGCATGATGCCGTGCAGCTGTCGGTCGCGGCGGCGGTCGCTGGCAGCTATGTCACCTTGCGCGGCCTCGACGCCCGGCTGGAGGTCGCGCGCGAGACGGTTCGCGCCCGGTCGGAATCGCTGCGGATCGCCAAATCGCGCGTCGGGCGGGGCTATTCGCCCAAGCTCGAACTCCAGCAGGCACAGGCCGAATATGACGCGACCGCGCAGATCGTGCCCCAGATCGAACTGGCGATCGCCCGCACCGAAGACGGATTGAGCCTGCTGGTCGGTGATACCCCCGCCGCCATCGGCCGGGGCGAAGACCTCAGCCGCCTGACGGTGCCGCCCGTCCCCGGCGACCTGCCGTCCGAACTGCTGCGCCGCCGGCCCGACGTCGCGCAGGCCGAATATCAGCTCGCGGCGTCGGACAGGAAC
The DNA here is from genome assembly GCF_059415685.1 of Sphingopyxis sp. GW821-FHT10B01. NCBI lineage: Bacteria > Pseudomonadati > Pseudomonadota > Alphaproteobacteria > Sphingomonadales > Sphingopyxidaceae > Sphingopyxis > Sphingopyxis sp. GW821-FHT10B01. The sequence goes on from NZ_JBWKNS010000001.1 coordinate 527,985, forward strand.
CTGGCCGCGGCGCGCAAGCGTTTCCTCCCGCAAGTGCGGCTCAATTCGGCGGCCGGAGCGGCCTTTTCGACGCTGCTCGCCGATCCGATTTCGATCTGGTCGATCGGCGGCAGCATCCTCGCTCCGATCTTCGAGGGCGGCCGGTTGACCGCGCAGGCCGACGCCGCGGGCGCGCAGCGCGACCAGGCCGCGTTCGCCTATCGCCGCACCGCGCTGACCGCGTTCCGCGAAGTCGAGGATGCGCTCGCAGCCGTCCAGCTGATCGACCGGCAGATCCTGTCCGCACAGTCGCAGCGCGATGCACTCGCCGAAGGCCTGCGGCTTGCGACCAACCGCTATCGCGAAGGCTATTCGCCCTATCTGGAACAGCTCGACGCCCAGCGCGGCCTGCTCGGCGCCGAACTTTCGCTGATCCAGCTGCGTGCCGACGCGCTCGCCGCCCGCGTTCAGCTTTTTCAGGCGATGGGCGGCGGATGGACCGCGTGCACGGCGCAAGATGCGCCCTGCTCTCCGCAATCCTAGCGCACCGGGGAACGCGCACCGCGGAAACACTATGCGATGGCCTTCGCAGGGCAAATCGGGCACAACGCATGGCAATGGCGCGATGCGGGGGATCAATTTGGCCAGCACAGGACCTTCTGCCCGCCAGCAGGTCCGGCTGACCCGTGGCCGATTTTGACGATACCGATATCGTTGCCGCGGCAGTCGCGGGTGACCGTGACGCGTTCGCCGCTTTGCTCCGGCGCCATTATGACCGCATCCATGGCCTCGCGTGGCAACTGACCGGATCGCGCGCCGACGCCGACGATATCGCGCAGGACGTCTGCTGCATCCTCGCCGAAAAGCTCGCCGATTTTCGCGGCGAGGCGAAATTTACGACCTGGCTGTGCAGCATCGTCTTCAATGCCTGCCGCGAATTCCGCCGGCGGCGCTCGGCCTTCACGCGCTTCACCGACCGGCTGAGCGTCATGGCGGGACTGGCACAGCCGCCCGATGGCCGCGATCTGTACGATAAAATCTGGGTCGAAAATGCGATTGCCCGGTTGAAACCCGACCTTCGCGACACCGCGGTCCTTGTCGCGGGGCAGCAACTGACACACGCTGAAGCCGCCGACATATTGGGCGTCGCCGAAGCAACGATTTCGTGGCGGATGCACGAAATCCGGCGCCAGATCGGGGCCAAAGGCGCCGCCGACGACTGATCGCAGCGCTTTCGGCATTTTTTTTCGCAAGGCCGCCAAGCTTTTCCCGCGCCGGCGCATCCCAGTCATATGCGGGCGATTGTGCTCCGCTGTTGCCAGGGAGACATATCATGTCCCGTTTCTATCGGACGCTTACCGCCGGGCTGTCGATCACGCTCATCACCGCCTGCTCCCAATCGAACGAGGCCGATGTCGCGTCGCCGTCGGCCGAAGCTGTTGCCCCCGTGCAAAAGGTCGACGTCGCGGAGGATGCTTCGGCGATCGTCGTCACGGCTCAGAAGAGAAGCGAGCTCCGGCTCGATACGCCAGTGGCGATGTCGGCCATCGGTTCCGAGCGTCTTGCATCGGCGCCGCCGCCCCCGTCACGCCCGGTGGTCGTAACCGGCAGCGCGATCCGCGCGCCGCACCCCGACGCGATCATGCCCTATTATCAGGATGTCGGCCGCGACAAATTTACCGCGACCCGCGAAAATGCCTTCAAGATTGCGCGCGACGAGCCCGTCTCGACCTTTTCGATCGATGTCGACACCGCTTCTTACGCCTTTGTCCGCGCGTCGCTGAACGGCAATTCGCTGCCGCAACCCGCGGCGGTGCGGACCGAGGAACTGATCAACTATTTCCCCTATGACTATGCCGCGCCGCGCACCGCGCAGCAGCCGTTCACCTCCAATGTCGCGGTCTTCCCCAGTCCCTTCACGGCGGGCCGCAAGCTCGTCCGTATCGGGATCAAAGGCTATGCAATCGAGCGCGCAACGCGGCCGCGCGCGAACCTCGTCTTCCTGATCGACACCTCGGGGTCGATGAACGCGCTCAACAAACTGCCGCTCGTCAAGAAATCGCTCGGCCTGCTCCTCGACCAGCTGGACAGCGACGACCGCGTGGCGATCGTGACCTATGCGGGCAATGCAGGCACCGCGCTCGAACCGACGCCGGCGAGCCAGAAGGGCAAAATCCTCGCCGTGATCGATCAGCTGGGTGCGGGCGGCAGCACCGCCGGCGCCGAGGGTATCCGTCAGGCCTATGCGCTGGCGCAGCGCAACCTCGACCCGAACGGCGTCAATCGCGTTGTCCTTGCGACCGACGGCGATTTCAATGTCGGCATCACCGATCAGGAAGAACTGAAAGGCTATATCGAGCGCGAGCGCGGCAAGGGCATTTTCCTCTCGGTCCTCGGCTTTGGTATGGGCAATTACAATGACGCGCTGATGCAGACGCTCGCCCAGAACGGCAATGGCGCCGCTGCCTATATCGACACGCTCGGCGAAGCGCGCAAAACGCTGGTCGACGAGGCGACATCGACGCTGTTCCCGATCGCCAAGGATGTGAAGATCCAGGTCGAATTCAATCCGGCGACCGTCGCCGAATATCGGCTCATCGGCTATGAAACGCGGATGCTCAACCGCGACGATTTCGATAATGACAAGGTCGATGCGGGCGATGTCGGGTCGGGTCAGACGGTCACCGCGCTGTACGAGATCGTGCCGGTTGGCGCACCGCGGACGATGGGCGATCTGCGGTACAGCAAGCCCGCCCCGCGTGCGGTCGCAGCCGGATCGAGCGAATATGGCTTTGTGAAGATCCGGTACAAATTGCCGAAATCGGATCGCAGCCAGCTCATTTCGACGCCGATCGACCGCCGCGTCGAATATGCACGCTTCGCCGATGCGCCGCAGGACGCGCGCTTCGCCACCGGGGTCGCGGCCTTCGCCGAACTGCTGCGCGGCGGGCGCTACACCGGATCGATGACCTATGACGATGTGCTGCAAATCGCCGGCGCCGCGCGCGGCCGCGACGATTTCGGTTATCGTATGGAGTTTGTGCAGATGGTCCGCGCCGCCAAAACCGCCGGATCGATGGCACGACTGGGGCAATAGCTTCGCAAGAAACTGCGGTGCGGCGGTCCCGTTCGGGCTCTAGTTCGAATATTCGACCGCCGCCCGATTCTGCGTATAAGGCACGACGATGCCCACACTCCCTTCCTCACGCGCCGGGCCGCCGTCTCGACATCCATCGATGACGTCCGCAGGGCGCTGGCCATGACGGGCGACGACGAGCTGAAGGCCTTCCTGCCCGAGCCCCCGCCGCCCGCGCCGAAGCGACGGGAAGCCGCAATTACCGAGGCGCTCGCCCGCTTCGACGGCACCCCGTCTCCGGCCCCGCGCCCGCAACGCGTCGCTATATCATGGTGGAAAAGACTACAGCGCCCCCAAATCGCCTTTCTCGCGACGGCCGCGCTGGTCGCCACAATCAGCCTGCCCTTCGCATGGACGCCGCCCGACCGGGGCACGCCCGCAGCGAAAGAGCAGGTCTCGCGCAGCGTTCGCATCGAATCACCGCCCGCCCTGCGCGATGTCGAGGTGCCGGCAGCGGCCCCGCTCGCAGAGGCGCCACTCACGGCCGCCCCTCCAACCGGCGCAAAGGACGATGCGCCGCGAGCGGACAATCTCGCATCGGCGCCGCAACCCATGCTCGCTCCCCCGGCCAGGCCAGCCGCCGCACCGCCTGCCCCCATCGAACAGCAAGAGCCCCTGGTCGTTCAGGGCCGCAAGATGGTGCGTCCTGTCGCCGAAACACCGCTCGCTGTGTCAGCGCTTTCGTCCGAGCGCGTGTCCGACGACAATGCGGTTGTGGTCACCGGGACCCGCATCGCACCGCGCAGATCGCAAAAGCGCGGCGACTGGAATGCGTGCACGCTGAACGACCCCGGCCAGACGCTGTCGAAGTGTAGGAAGATGGCGAACAGGGGTTCGAAAGACGTTCGAAACGAAGCCGACACCCATCTGTCAAGCGGCCTGACACAGGCCTGGCAGGGCGATCTGGACGGTGCGATTTCGGCGTTCGATCGGGCGATTGCCATCGCCCCCGACCTGTCGGTCGCCTATCTCAATCGCGGCCTTGCCTATGAGCGCCAGGGTGACCGCACGCGCGCGATCGCCGATCTCGACAGGGCGGTGCAATATGCGCCCCGGTCGGCGCGCGCTGTGTATAATCGCAGTGTCATCTTGCGAAAATATGGCGAAAACCGCCGTGCCGACCGCGACGAAGAGCGGGCAATCGCCCTCGACCCCCAATATCAGGCGATCATTCGATAGCGGTTGCGGCGATCGAGGCCGCCCCTTCTCCCCTACTCTGTGTCCGCATCACCCTCGAGGTTCGCGGAGGGATCGGCATCGAGCGCGAACGCGCTGACGGGGCGCAGCCGCTTGATCGCGTCGCTCGCATCCGCGCCCGACTGGGTGAGGCGGATAGTCAGACTGCCGGGAACGAAGGTCAGCGCATAGTTGGAGGACAGCCCGAGGCTGCCCCGGCCGATCGCATAGCTTCCCGCCTGCTCGCCGGGATCCCGCGTCAGCCCGCCCGTGAAGGCATCGCCACCGACCAGCGATCCGCCGAGGATGCGCCAGGTCAGCGCCGGGTCACGCTGGCCGAAGAGCTTGGCGAGATCGTCGGCCGCCACGGTCACGGGGCGGAGCAGGATATCGGCAAAGATCGTGTTGGCGCTCAGCATGACCATATAGTTGCCGGCATCGGCGCCTGTGAGCGCCAGCCCGTTTACCGAAACGCTCCGGCCCGCGCCGGCATTCGGGTCGGCAAAGATGTAACCGGCGGTGGCCGCAACCGCGTCGCCCGCGAGCACACCGTTGAGCGCGATCCGGCCGGTCGCGGCGACGGTGCCGTCATAGACGCGGCTGTCGGCGGTGGCGGTGCCCGTAATCCCGAGCCGCGCGATCGTCGCGGTATCGGTGACGGTCCCGGTCACGGCATAGTTACCGGCATCGGCACCGTTCAGCGTCAGGCCGCTCGCCGTCGCGGTGCGCACGCCGGCGTTGCGGCTATCGAACGCGATGCCGCCGGTTACCCCGACCTGATCGCCCGCGACTATGCCGCCAAGGGAGAGCATACCGGTCGCGTCGGTCGTCCCGTCATAGGTCTTGCCGTTCGCCGCCAGCGTTGCGGAGAGCGACCGCCGGGCGATGTCGGCAAGGCCGATCGCGGTGGCGTCCACGATGTAATTGCCCGCGTCCGCGCCCGATATGGTGATGCCGGTTGCGGTGACCGTCTTTCCAAGACCCGCATTTTTGTCGGCGAACGCAAGGGTGCCCAGAGCCGCCACATCGTCGCCCGCGACCACACCGCCAAGCGACAGCGTGCCGGTGGCATTGGCGGTCCCGTCATAGATTTTTCCGTTCGCGGCCAGCGTCGCGGTGATCGCACGCGGATCGATCCAGAGCGTGCCGGTGCCGAAGGTGAAGTCGTAGTTCATGTCCGAGACGAGCGAACCGAGGTTTGCCGCGACCGTGTATATTCCTGCATTGCGTCCCGCGCCCGAGAAGCCTGCGGCGCCCGACCAGGCATCCGCCGCGCGGTCGCCATTGATCAGACCGCCGATGCTCGCGCCGGGCACGGGAATCTGGCCATCATAGGTGACCCGGACGTCGTTCGGCCGCACCGTCAGCACCGGGCGATAGCCATAAACGAACCGGTTGCCCGCGGTCGGCGCGGCGGCGAAGCCGCCGGCCGCGAAGTCATAGGCCGCACCGTAGAAGCTTCGACCGCCAAGGCCGCCGAACTCGTTCGCCGGATCCGCCGCACCCGGATTGCCCAAGGCCTGCGTGTAGACGAGCCAGCGTCCGTTCGCGGCGCCCAGCGCGGCTTCGCCCGCAAGATTGCGGAAGCGGCCGTCCGAAGCGAGGGTGATGGCGTCGCCGGTGGAGGCCGAACGCACCGCCCCCGTGGCGGCGATGGTCATGCCGCCGCGCGCGCGGATCGTCACGCTACCCGCACCGCCGTCGACGACGCCATCGATACCGAGTGCCGTCATATTGTTGAGCAGCAGGCCATCGGAGTTGAAATTGCCCAGCGAGGCGATGTTGTTGGCGCCATCGAGCCGGGCATGGCCCGACACGCTGCCGATGAGGCGCTGCGCGCGGATCGCGCCGCTATTCTGGCTCAGCGCGCCGGCCACCTGCAGGTCGAGCGTCCCGCCCCGAACGTCGATCGCTCCATCGAGAGCGAGGTCTTGCAAGTTGTGGAGCGCGAAATCGCCGTTGGCGACGGTGACCGCCCGCAGGCTGCCGATCCGCGAGCCGGTGCCGCCGGTCGCGAGATCGACGTCGCCGCCCGCCGAAAGGGTCAGCGAGTCGGCAAAGACACCGGCGTCGGGACCGACCGCAGCGATCCCGCCAGATGCCGCGAGTGTCACGTCGCCGCCAGTGACCTTGCGGAACGAGACGCTGCCCGCGCTCGAGCCGATATCGACGACGAACCGTCCGCTGATGGCACCGGTCGTGACATCGCCCTGCCCCGCAATCCCGATGTGGCCCGCGCTGGTTTCGGCATCGCCGATCGTGAGCGCGCCGCTTGGCCCGTTGACGAACATCGCCCCGACCGTGCGAATGTCGCCGATTGCAAGATCGCCGTTCCGGACCGTCAGTTCGAGGATGCCGCCATCGATACCCGTGAGTCTGGCGGAACGGTCGAGGTTGACCGATATCGCGCCGTCGGCGCGCAAGCCGCCGCCCGTCATCGCGCTGCCCGCGCTGGTGAAGGCATGGCCGCTGCCGATCGAAGCGGCGTCGGCCGCGCCGAACAACAGGTCGCCGCCCGCGGCAAGCGTGAAGGAGTTGACCCCGGTGCCGGTCAGTTCGGCATGGCCAAGGCGGAGGTTGCCGTCTGCATTCACAGAGATCGCATTGCTCGCCCGAATGGCGGCGAGATCGACACCCGCGCGGCTATCGACATCGACCCCGCCCTGATCCGACCGGAGGATGCCGGCCTCGACGCCCGTCGCCGACAGGCTGAGATTGCCCAGCGTGGCGATATTCCCGCCGCGGATCGCGCCGCTATTCGCCCGGATCGTCGCCGTCCCGCCAAAACCGAGGTCGAGCGCGCCATAGGCGAAGTCGCCCGCCGTATCGGTCACGAACAGGTCGCCCAGCCGCGCGCCGCCCGCAGCCAGTGCGTTTGCGGAGAAATCGGTGCCCGTCAGCGTATAGTTTCGTCCGATCGTTACGGCGCCGACCACATCGACGCCTGCCACCGACGCACTGAGCACAACATCGCGACCGGTCACATCACCGAGCCGGATGGCATTCGCGGCCACCTCGACGTCGCCGTCGGCGAGCAAGGAGAGCGTGCCGGTGATGTTGCCTACCGAAGTGACCCGGATGTCGCCTGCCGCGAGCAACGCGCCGCCTGCACCAAGGTCGCCGTCGGTGTCGGTGATCGAGACATTGTTCAGCTTGGTCGCGCCGCCGCCAAAGGCAGGCAGCAAGGCATTGCCGCCAAAGTCACGCGCCGTCAGCGTGTAATTGCCTCCGCTGCTCACCGGATTCATCACGGTCAGCGTTCCGCCGGGCAGCGTGACAGCGATATTATGGCCTGCAAGATCGCCGATTTCGAGGTTCCCGGTCGCGACATGGACATTGGCGTCGCCGTCGACAGCCGATGCGATGGTAGCGAAAACCCCCGTCGCCGACTGAAGATTGACGCGGACGTCACCGCCCAGCGAGATCAGCGTCGCGCCGCCCGAGCCGTTCCCACCTGTCACAAGCAGATTGCCGCCGGCGATCAGATCGGCGGTGTCGGCGCCGAGCGTGACATTGCCGAGCGCAACCAGCGCGAAGCCGTCGGGTGCGGTGATCGCACGCACCGCCGCGTTGCCGCCCGCCTGAAGCTGTCCGCCATTGGCGATGACGTTGCCGAGGCCAAGGTCGGTGAAAGCGTTGAAGATGGCGTTGCCGCCGGTCGAATGGACGCTGTCGGCGGCGATCGCCCCGGCGGTGCTGAGGACGTCGATGTCGCCGCCCGATGCGATCGTGCCCGCGCGGATCGCGCCGCCGGTCAGTTCGGCATAGTCGGTGCCGTTGACGGGGGCCGCGCTGGTGTCGAGCAGGTCGCCCGCGGTCAGATAGATTTCGAGCGCGCTCGCCCCGCCGGATAAGGTCAGGTCGTCGTTGGCGATCAGGTCGAGCGTGCCGTTGGCGGCGCTCGCATTGCCCACAATGAGCGAGCCGTTCGCGACATCGACCGAGGCGCCGTGGGTGGTCGCAGTGAGCTGACCGATCGCAAGATTGCCGCTCGCCACGTTGATCGCGACCAGCGCGGCGGTGAGACTGTCGAGCGTTGCCGAATGATCGAGATTGACGAAAGCGCCGTTTCCACCGGTGATCGTCGCCGTTCCGGTCGATCCGGCCGCACGTTCGAACCAGCGATCGGTGCCGATGCCCGACAGCGCGTCGTCATCGCCGAGCACGGCATTTCCACCTGCACCAATCGTCAGGTCGCCCGTCGCACCTGTAAGATTCGCTTGCCGCAACTTCGCGTCGCCGGCGGCCGAGATGCCGATGTTCCGCCCGGCGGTCGCATAGCCGATGACCGCGTCGCCCGTGGCGGCGGTAACGGCGATATCCGCGCCCGCCGCAAGCGAGCCCGAGACACGGACCGCGGCGGCCGTCAGATCGAGATTGCCCGCCGCCGTATCGGCGGAGAACAGCTCGAGATCTCCGAGCGTGGCCTGCGCGTCGATCCCGGTCGCGGCGGAGATCTGATGGAGGTCCAGGGCATCCGCCGAGATCGTCACGCCCCCGGCCAGCGAACGGACACTCCCATTCTCGAACGCGCCGTCGATCGTGAAATCGATGTTGCCGCCATATTCGAGCGTCCGGCCCAATGCGTCGAGGCCCGCGCTGCCCGTCAGCGTCCACGTACCCGCGCGCGCACCAAGCGGTTGCAGCGCGCCGCTATCGAAGGAACGGCCCGTAAGCGAATAATCGCCCGCGACATCGACCCGGCTCGCGCTGATATCTCCGGCTTCCGAGGTCAAGCTGACATTCGCGCCCAGTATATCGACGAGGCTCAGGTCGGAGGCCGCATGGGCGCGGACATCGCCGGTCGCCGCAATCGACACGCCCCGATTCATCGTCATGAGGTTGAGCGTTGCATTGCCCGCGCGCGCGCCAAGCCGCACGACCGGGCTCGTTTCGGCATAGAGCCGGTTGACGGCAGTGATCGCATTCGGGTTATTCGCCCCCAGCGTGACGTTGTTGCCGAGGATATCGATCTTGTACCCGTTCCCCGCGGCGTCGGGTGCGCCGGACAGGTGCACGAGTTGCCGCACCGCCGCGTCGCCGCCCGCGTCGATCAGGATATCATCGCGTCCGCTCACCAACGCCAGATCGATCGAACCATCGCTGACCACCCGCACGCTCTGGCGCGCGTTGATGGCGCCGGTGCCGCCAATGCCGTCCGCGGCCTCGATATCTATATTGCCCAGGCTGAAGATATCCGCGCCCAGCGTGAGTTGCCCGGCGGTCAGGCGGAGGATGGCGTCGCCATGATCCGAGACGAGGTTGCCGAGCGTCAGCGACCGGCCGTTGACGAAACGGATATCGCCCGATCCACCGCTGTTGGTCGCGGTCAGCGCATCGACCTGATTGGTTTCGCCCAGATCGATCCCGTCGCTCGCCAGCAGCGAGAGCGACGGGGTGGTGACGTGGCCCGCGCTCTGCGTGAGCCGGCCACCTGCCGTCAGTGACAGTGCATCGCTTGCCGCGATCGCGCCCGCCAGATCGAGATCGCCCGCGGTCGCCAGCGTCAACCGGCGTACATCGACCGCGCCGAGTGCGCCGATCAGATTGCCCGAAGCGTGGGACAAGGTGACGTCGCCGGTGGGCGCGGTCAGATTGAGGGTGGCGGCCTCGATCCCCGTCATCTCGTCGATATCGCCGCCCGCGCTCAGCGTGACGGCCTGCCCTGCCGCGCTGATCGCGCCGATCAGGATGCTGCCGCTGTCGGTATAGGCGACCCCGCCGGTGCCGAGGTTCGTCAGGTTCACCAGCGCCCCGGCTGCATTGCCGCTGCGGGTCAGCGAAATCCCGTCGCGCGCTATGACCGTCAGCTCGCCCGCGGTCAGATCGCCGGTCTGGGTCACCGCGCCGGCATCGGAGGTCAGGGTGAAGGCCCCTGACAGCACGACCGGACCGAGGCTGACGCTCCCCGTGTTGCGAAAGATTATGTCGCCGTTCGCGCTCGTACCGGCGAAGGCGCCGACCCTGTTCGCGTCGCCCAGCACGATATCCTGCGCCGCCGAAACGTCGAGCGCGGCGGCGGTGACGATGCCGCCCGCCTGCGTAATCGTGCCGCCGTCCGACTGCAGCGTGACCTTGCCGCCCGCGCCGACGTTCGGCAGGTCGATGCTGCCGATATTGCGAAAGCGCAGGTCGCCCGTGGTCGTGCTCAGCCCGCTCAGGACGCCGATGCTATTGGCCCGGAAGAGGTCGAGCCCGGTGCTCGCCGAGGCCGAGAGGTTGGCGGTTGAGATCGAACCGCCGCTCTGGTCGATCGCGCCGTCGGTGGAGATGAGCGTGACCGAGCCGCCCGAGATGTTGCCGACCAGCGCATAGTCGTCGCGCGCGGTGAAGCTGACCGCGCCGCTCGCCGCCAGATTGCCCAGTTGCCCGACCTGGTTCGCCCGCGTCAGCGCGATCTGGTTGCGCGCGCTGGCGTCCAGCCGGGCCGCGGTGATGATACCGGCGGTCTGCGTGATCGAGCCGAGGCTCGAGTTGAGTGCGACCGCGTTGCCGCCACCGGCGGTGATATCGCCCGCCAGGGCGAAGCCGCTGTTGGTCGAGTAGAAGATGCTGCCATTCTGGGTCGTCAGGCCATAGATCGTCCCGACACCGTTGCTGCCGTAGATTGTGATCGCGCCGGCTGCGTTTACTTGAAGCCCCCCCGCTGCGATCGAACCGGACAGTCTGGTGAAGGTGCCGCCCGAGTTGAACGTCAGGCGGCCGCCGACGTTGATCGTGCCCGTCGCATCGAGGTTCGAGGTCGAGCCGAACGAAGCGTCGCCGCCGGCGGTAATATTGCCGAGCGTGCCGATCCGGCCATTGAGCGCGATGGTGCCCGAGGCATCGGCCGCCAGCGAATCGACGTCGAGGGCGCCGCTATTGCTGGCGAGATTGCCGCCGGTGACGGTCAGCGAGACGCCGCCGCCGGAGAGATACTGGAAATTGGTGTTGCCGGTGGAAACCGCGCTGATGGTGCCCGGGGTCGCCCCCCAGGTGAGAAGCCCGCCCACGTTACCAAGCCGATTGGCGGCGCTCGTCAGCGCGATATTGTTGGCGCGAACCTCCAGGTAATTTCCGGGCGCACTGTTGTCGATATGGCCGCCGCTCTGGGTGACGTCGCCGCCTTGCGCCCATAGCTCGAAATAGGGCGAGTTGATCGTGCCGGTCAGGTCGACATTGCCCGTCGTGTAGATCTGGGCCGCGCTGCCGATGTCGCCGATCGCGGCGATCTGGTTGTTGACACCGCCATGGCCGGTCAGGCCAAAGGCGGCGCCGCCCGCCAGATTGATCCGCCCGGCCGTAATGTGGCTGGTGCTGTTCTGGGTGACATAGGCGCTGGCGCCCATCATCCGAAGCGACAGCGCCTGCCCCGCGGCGTTGATGTCGCCAGTGATGCTAAAGCCATCGGCATCGGTATAGGCGATGCCGCCGGTGCCGTTGCTCAGCCCCGTGATCGCCGCGACATTGTTGCTTGCGCTGGTGAGCGCGATGCCGCTGGCAGCCGAAGCGCTCAGCGAACCCGCGGTGATCCCGCCGCTGGTCTGGGTGAGGCTTGCGTTTCGCGCCGTGAGCGAGACGGCCTGCCCGGCCGCGCTGACGTTGCCGCCGACGACCATGTTGACCCCGCGGCCGCCGACATCGATCCCGCCGGAACCGGTGTTGGTGAGGCCAAGGATCGTGCGAATACCGTTCCACTCGTTGTTGAGCGCAATGCCGTCGACGGCCGAGACGGTGAGCTGGCTCGCCTGGACGCCATCCATGTAGCCGCTTGCCTGGGTGATCGCACCGGCGTCGCTCGTCAGCGTGACGCGATTCCCGACAACCGCATAGGTGACGCGGAAGCCGTCGACGTCGCGATAGAGGAGATCGCCCCCGCCCGACGCCGCGAGGACGTAGAGATTGTCGACGTCGTTCGCCCCGCCGAGCAGGACCGAGCCGGTGGCCATGCTCTGGTAGAGCTGGGCATCGAGCGTGGTCGCCCTGATCCGGCCGCCGGTCTGGTTGATCCCCGTGCCGGCCTGCAAGGACAGCGTCCCGCCGACATCGACATCCCCGGTCAGCGTGAAGCCGCCGTTGCGCGACCGCATGGTGGCATTGGTGCCCGCGCTCAGTCCGCGGATCTCCGGAATGAGGTTGTCGCTGTGGCTGAACGAGACCGCACCATTCGCGGCCAGCGCGGTCAGCGCCGACGCGGTGACCGCGCTGGCCGCGGTGATCGAACCGCTATCCGATGTCAGCGACAGCACGCCGCCGGCGGTGTAGCCACCCATCACGGTCAGATCGATCGAACCGGCGTTGCGCAACGTCAGGCCGCCCGTGGCGACGATGCGGGTGTCGTTGCTGACAAGGTTGTTCGCGCCGCCCAGCAGCAGGTTGGCGCCGCTGAAATAGGCCGCGTTGGCATCGACGCGGGCGGTGCCGCTCTGGATCAGATCGCCTGCGCCGCGCAGGCTGGCATAATGGCCCGAGATCGTGCCTGCAGTCTGGGTGATCCCGCCGCCGTTCGCCCGCAGGTCGATCGTGCGGAGACCCGGCCTGTTCGTCGTGACATCCCCGTCGACGGTGAAGCTGCCGGCATTGGTGACGAGGACGTCGCCATAAGCGGCCACAAGCCGCGTAAAGCTGTTCACATCGACGCTGCTGGTCAGGTCGATATGCCCCGCGTCCACCGACAGGCTGTCGACGGTGATCCCGCCGGAGGAAAGGTTGCCGCCCGCGGTAAGGGTCGCGCCGCCCGAAGTATGGAGCGCCACCGAGATCGCGCCGGCCCCGCCATTGTTGAAAACGATGTTTCCGCCGCCGGTCGAGCTGCCCGAGAAGCTGGTGAGGCGGTTGTCGCCGCCAAGGTTGATGCCGTTCAGTGCGGTCGCGACGGCGCTGCCGTTCAGGATTCGACCGCCGCCGTGCTGGATCGCGCCGAAAGCGGCGTTCAGCGTGGTGATGTTGCCCTGTGTATCGATCGTACCGGTGACCCTCAGGTCCCCATCGGTATCGATCGCGAAATTGCCGTTGGTGTTGATCGTGCCGAGCTGGATGTTTCCGCCCGCGACCAGGTCGACGCTGGTTGCCGACACGTTGAGCGCGCCGCCCGCGACGACCAGCCCGCCATTGCGGGTGATGGCACCGCCTGCGCTGAGCGAAAGCGCGCCCGCCGCGCGCACCTGGCCGGTCAGGTCGAAAGCATCGGTATCGACGATGGTGACGGCGCCCCCGGTGCTGCGGATCGCGCCCAGGTGATCGAGATCGTTCCCCGCATAGTCGAGCACGATATCGCCGGCCGCGCTGGCATTGAGCGTGCGGGCGATGAAGCGGTCGCTAAAGCCGGTCTGGCTGATCCCGCCCGTGTCCGAGGTCAGCGTGACCGTGCCGTCCGGCGCCTCGATCTGATAGTCGAGCACGATGGCGCCGACATTGCGCAGCGTGATGTCGTGGCCGGTGCCGAAGTCATAGCGATCGGTGTCGAGCCGGCCGACCACATCGATCTGGTTCGCACCGGTCAGCGAGATGGCGCCGTTGGTGATGACGTTGAGGCGGTCTGCATCGATGATGCCGCCGCTCTGGCTGAGCCCGGTATCGGCATAGAGGCTGATGTTCCGGCCGGTGACATTGCCGGTCAGCTCCATGCTGCCGTTATAGGTGCTCAGCAGGATCGACTGGCCTGCGGCGATGGCGCCAAGCGACGCGATCGTCCCGTCGAGGCTGATGGAACCCGCTGCGCTCACGGTCAGGCGCGAGGTGGCGATACCGGAATTGGTGGTGAGGATGTTCCCGGTATCGGAGATAAGGGTAAGCGCGCCACCCGACCGATATCCGCCGGTCCCCCCAAGGATCGGGCTGAGATTGATGTTGCCGAGGTTGCGCAGCGTCAGGTCGCCGCCCACCGCAAGGTCGGTGAGGGTGGTGAAATCATTGGCCTCGCCCAGCGACGCGTTGCCGCCGCTGGTCAGCGACAGGCTGGTGGCGTGCAGCGTGGCGCCGGTGCCCTGGCTGATCGTGGTGCCGGCATTGAGCGCCATCGTGTCGGCGGTGAGCGTCGTGCCCGCGTTCTGCGTGATCGCGCCGCTGTTCGACGTCAGGTTCAGATGCGCGCCGGTCATGTCGATCGACTGGGTGACGTTGAAGCTGCCGGCATTGGCGAAGCTCAGCCCCGCCCCGCTCATCGCGCCGAGATTGCTGACCTGATTGGCGCCCCCGACATTGATGCCGCCGGTCGCCGACAGGTTCAGCGTGTCGGCGGTGATCACGCCGCCGGTCTGGAGGATATAGCCCGCAACATCGGAGATCGACACCGTCTGGCCCGCCGCGCTGATGTTGCCGGTGAGGCTGGTGTGCCCGCCACTATAGCTGACGATGTTGATGCCGCCGCTGGTCGTGTTCGTAATCGTGCCGAAATTCTGGATGCTGTTATTGCCGACAAAAGATGCGCCCGGCAGGTTGATGCCGGTGACGGCACTCAGATTGGCGGTGCCCGCCGCGAACGAGCCCGTATTGCTTTGGGTGATCGCCCCGCCCGAACGCAGCGAGATCGTGTCGAAATAGACGGATTGGTCGATCAGGACGTCGGTGGTGCTGTTGATCGAAAGCGTGCCGTTGCCCGCGGTGGCGATGAGCCTGCGGATGCGGTTCGCCTGGTTGAGCGTGACCGAGTTGCCGCTGCCGATGGTGATCACACCAAGATAGTCGACGTCGATGATGCCGCCGCTCTGGGTGATCGAACCCGCGCTGGCCGTGCGCAGCGAAGCCCCGCCGCTGGTCGAAGTGATATTGCCCGCGATGTCGAAGCCATTGGCATCGCGATAGAGGATGCCGCCGTTGGTGCTCGACGCGCCGCCAAGCGTGGCGATGTTGTTGCCGGTGCTGTTGAGCAACAGGTCACTGGCGCCGCTCAGGAAGAGCTGGTCCGCGCGGATATAGACGCTGGCGCCGCTGTTCTGGCTGATGCCGCCGGTGTTCGAGGTCAGCCGGAGCGTGCCGCCCGTGGCATCGACGACGCCGCCGAGCGTGACGTCGCCGGCGTTGCGGAAGCTGATGTTGTGGCCAGTGGTGAACAGACTGGCGTTGAGGCCGCTCACCGTGGTGACTGCATTCGCTTGGTCGAGCATGATGTCGCCATTGGCGGTGGCGTTGAGCGTGCCCGCGGTGATCGTGGTGCCGGCGTTCTGGGTGATCCCGCCATTCTGCGCGAGCAGAGTCAGATTCGTGACGGTGATGTCGCCGGTCAGGCTGAAGCCGGTGCGCGAGGTGCCGATCTCGATGCTACCGCCCGCAGCCATCGTGCCGAGCGAGCCGATCTGCTGACCGCTGCCGCCGAGCAGGATGTCGCCGTTCACCGCCGATGCGGTGAGCTTCGAGGTGGTAACGATGTTGCCGGCTGTGATGTTGCCGGTGTCCGAGGTCAGGGTCAGCGCGCCGTCGGAAGTATAGCCGCCGCTGTTCGTCGGATCGAGATTGATGCTGCCGGAGTTGCGCAGCGTCAGGTCGCCCCCGACCGAGAGATCGTAGAGCGAACCGAAATCGTTGGCACCGGCGAGCGTGACGTTGCCGCCGCTGGTCAGCGAGAGCGCCGTGCTATGGAGCGTGGTGCCGGTGCCTTGGCTGATCGTGGTGCCGGCATTCAGCTTGATCCAGTCGGCATTGATCGTGCCCGCGGCCTGGCTGATCGAGCCGTTCCGCGAGGTGAGGGATACGACTTCGCCCGGGCCCACGTTGACGTCGTCGGCAAGACTCAGATTGCCGTCCATCGCAATCGTGATCGAGCCGCCCGCGCCGAGGCCACCGAGCACGGCGCCGGCGTCGCCGTTGGTGTCGATGGCGATCCGGCCACCCGCGGCGATGCTCAACTGGCCGGCACTGATCGCGTTCGTGCCCGACGCGGTAGCGTCGCCGCCGGTGGTGACCTGCACCGCCGTACCGGTGCTCACCTTGAAATCGAGATTACCCGTCGCGTTGAGAGCAATCGCGCCGGCATTGGCGGAGGTCGCGCTGACGTTGCTGAAGCTGTTGCTGGCACTCAGCTTGATATCGCCCAGCGCATTGGCGATCACGGTGCCGGTCAGCCCGGCGCCGCCCGTCTGGGTGATCGCGCCGCTGTTCGCCGTCAGCCGCACGATGTTGTTCTGGCTGCTCGAACCATCGAGTCCGACGGTCAGGTCGCCATTGCTGCGGACCTCGAGATCGCCATAGGAGTCGGCATAGGCCAGCCGCGTGGCCGAATCCACATTGACCAGGCCGCGCCCCATGACGCTGACCTTGCCGGCATAAACGCGGCCGGTGCCGCTGAACGTGCCGGTGGGCGAATAGAGCGTGACCCCGGCGGCGGTGCGGATGTCGCCGGATATCTCCAGATTGCCCTGATTCTGGACGTAGATCTCGTCAATGAACAGGCTGCCGGTATCGTGGACGGTGAGATCGCCCAGCTTGGCGATGTGATTGGTGGCCTGGAGCGTGATGCCATAATTGGCGTCGGCGGTGAGCATGCCGGCGGTAATGCCGTTGTTGGCGCCAAAGCCGTTGCTGATCCCCCCATAGTGCGCGACGAGATCAACCGTGCCGGCGCCTGCGTTGATCGTGCCGTTGGCGTAGAGCGTGTTCGACGCGAGCAGCGAGATCTTGGACGCGGTAAGCGAGCCGCTGGCGCCCGTGCCGGTCACCAGGTCGCCATAACCGGCATCGGTGACGAAGGTCGCGCTGCTCGCCGCACCGTTCACGATGTTGTGGCCGGTGCTGAGCACGATCGCGCCGGTCTCGTCGAGCGCCGCGTCGGTCGCGGTGATCGCGCCGGTGTTGATGATCTGGTTGGTCAGTCCGGTCTTGGCGATGGTCGCGACGAAGACGCGGTTGCCGCTGATCGAGCCCGCCAGCTCGGTGCCGTTGTTCGAGTTCGTGCCGTCGGCGGCGCTCGCCACTTCGAAACTGAGCAGGTCGAGATCGTCGGTGCTCGTCGGCCGGAAGCGGATCTTGTACTTCGCCGCCGAGCCGATCAGCACATTGCCGCCGTCCTGCGCCGAGATGCTCGATCCCGCCTCGGCCGTCACGGTGGTGGAGACCAGCGCGATCGCGCCGCCATGGCTGTTGACCTGCGCACCGTTGCGCACGGTGATGCCGCTGCCCGTCGCCGCACCGGTGAAACCGAAACCGGTCGAACTGCCGTCGAGGAAACCGCCGGGCGTGGCATCGTCGGCGCGGTCGATCGCAGCGGTCGTGACAAGCAGGCCGCCGGTGTTGATCCGCGCATTGGCGCCGATCACGACGCCATTGGCGTTATAGATCCAGATGTTGCCGCCCGCCGGACCGCCCGCCCCGATCAGGCCGTTGAGATCGCCGTTGATCGTGCTGCCCGCGCCGCCGACGCGGTTGAGTACGATATCGCTGCGGTCGGCGAAGATGAAGTCCGCGCGCTCGCCGCTGTTGATGTCGAACTTGTCCCAGTCGATCACCGTGCGCGATCCGCCCAGCGTCACCGTCGTGGTGTTGGGGACCGACTGGTCGATCGTCGGCGCCGAACCGTTGCTCTGTGCAGGCGTGGCGCCCTGATTGAGCTGCGCGGACGCGGGAGCGGACAGCACCGCGGCCAGCGCGAGCGCGCCGAAGGCCGACGTCGTGAAGAGGCGGCTGCGACGAAGACCGGATGACGAAGAGCGGACGGGCATGATGGTCTTCCTCAGAAGATCGAAGCGGTAAGGCTGACGAGAAAACGATCGGCGGGTATGGGGGTGCCGGGCGCGAGACGATCGAGCGGGCGCGCCCATGCGGCGTCGAGCGCGAGCAAGGGCCCAAGCCGCGCGCGAACCCCCACGCCGACCGAGCGCAACCGGTCTTCCCCCGCTCCCGGTCCGATATTGGTCAGCCGAACCGCGTCGACGAAAGCATAGGGCCGGAAGGCCGCGTTCTTGCCCAGCGCGATCGGCACGCTCGACAGCTCGACGCCATAGGTCAGCGCCCGGTCGCCCGACGCCGCCGACGGGTCATAGCCGCGGCCGACCGACATGGTGCCGGCCGAATATTCTTCATAGGAAAGCAGCGGCGTGTCGGTGTATTGCCAGCTCGACGCCACCGTCGCGACCAGCGGACCCGCGACGCGGCCGCCGACCGAAAGCTCGGCGCGCATCACCGTCGCATCGGGACGCCCGCGGAATCGCGAGGCGTTCCGGTTGCCGAAACGGCTCGCCCCCAGGCCGCTGACCCCGCGGCGGATTTCGACCGAACCCGTCGCCGCCACCGAATGGTCGGCCAGTTCGCGCGGGGCCAGATGGCCGTCGAGCCGGGCGAAATAGATCCGCAGCTTGTCGTCGGTGAGCGTCGCGGCCCCGCCGCCGAACTCGACCTTCTGGTCGATCCATTCGAGGCCGGCCGAAAGGGTGAGATTGTGCCGGCGGTGGCGCAGCAGCGGATAGCTGATCCGCGCATTGCCGGCAAAGCTGTTCCCGACCAGGTCGAGCGCCGAAACCGCCCCGCCCGGCTTGGTACGTGCAAAGGAACCCGACAAATCAACCGAAACCCCCTCCCCGCCCAGCTTGATGCTTTCGGTGACCTGAAGCACGCGCTGTTCGGTGCTGTCTATCGTGCCATATCCGACGATCGACGTGCGCTCCCCAAGCGTGGTGAAACTGTTGAAATCGGCGCGCAGGGTCGCGAGGCCGCGGCCGATGGAGTTCGAACCATAGTCGTTGGCGCTGACGCTGCCCGTTACCGCGGCGCGGCTGACCGCGATGTCGAGATCGACCGCGCCATTGCCGCCTGCCGACTGTTTGAGCGACGCCTGCACCTGCACACCCGGAATGTCCGAAGCGAGCAGCAAATAGCGCTGTGCGGTGTTGAGGTCGAAAGGCGTCAAGCCCTTGAGCTTGTCGAGATAACGCGCGACCTGGCGCTGCGCCGGGCCGACGTCGCCATGATAGCTGACCGAAGCCACATGCGCCTCGGTAACATCGATCACGACGCGCCCGTCGGCAATGCGCTGTTCGGGAATCGTCACCGCCGCCAGCACGCCGCGCCGCAGATAGAGCGCCGCGACGCGATCGCGGATCGCGCAGATCGCCGTCAGCGGCAGTTCGCGACCAACCATATCCCCATAGGCCAGCGCCAGCCGCTCGCCATCAAGTGCGAGAGCACCGTTGGCGCCGCGAAAATCGACGCCGGTGAGTGTGAAGCTGAGGTTGCTTTCGGCGAAGAGACATGGCCCGGCTTCGATGTTGCGAAACAGCTCCCCGCGCGGCGCTGCCGGGATCGGCGATTGCTGGGCGGGATTGAGCTCCTGCCGCGAGGGCAAGGTTCGTTGCTGCGCTTGAGCGGGCACGGCAAGCGCCGTACCCGCCAACAGCAGCGCCGCAGCGATGAGCAAGGCTTTGCGCCGGATTGCGTCACGGAGCTGCGCACGCGTCATCGGCGGGCATTCTTCGAGAGAAATCATGTCAGGCAGGCCCCCGCCTCCAAAACGCCGACTGGCGTCCTCATGTACAAATTGTATCGGGAACGAGATGACACGTCTGTCGCTACTAATAGCGACACCGGGCTCTCGACACCATGAAAATTACTTTTTTTCAGTATCTTAATTCGCGAAACCCAAGACATGGATAACATCTGTGTTTCGACAATTCGCGCACTCATCGACCCCGTTTCCCCCGCGATGCCGGACCCCGCGTCCAGCTTGCGGCGGGATGCCTAAGCAGCAGAAGAAGCGTTAAATAGCTCCCATATGGGAGGGGGCCGCGCGTCCGCTTCTCCGGAAGTCAGTCGCGTTGGATCGAGGGTACCGACATGGCCAGCCGGACGAGGTCGAGTTGGCGATGACATCCCGTCTTGGCCTGGATGGTCTTGAGCCGCGTCCGCGCCGTGGACAGCCGGATACCCAACTGCTCTGCCGCGTGGGCGAGTGGCATCCCGTCGATCACCGCTCCGGCGAGACGGGCCTCCGCAGGCGAAAGGCCAAAGCGGCGCGCAATCCATCGGACGGCATCGGGCGGCGTGCTGTCAGGGTCGGACACGACGAGCAATATCCGGCCGGATGCGACCGGCAGGCTGAACTCGGCAAGCGAAGCGATTGGCCACAGCATCGCGTGAAGGGGCGACCCGTCGCCGCGGCGCGGCAGCAGTAAGCCGTCAAGCCCCTCGTCTCCCCCCACGCCCGCGAGTGTACGACATGTAGCAATCGCCGCGTCGAGCGCGCGGCTGCTTCTGGCGTCGAAACTATAGGGTCGACCAAGACGGCTGAGCCCGACGCCGCGGTCACTCGCGACCAGCGCCTCGGCGCGGCGGTTCATTGAGACCACCCGCCCCGCGCGATCGAGCACGAAAGCGGCATGCGTCCATGCATCGAACAGCGCTTGCGGCACCAGCGCTTCCGACCGCGCCGCGGTCAATGTTCGCCTGAGCTTCAGCGCACGGCGCAGATACGGCGCGAGCAGGCCGAGCAATGCCATCTGATGGTCGCGCCGCGCTTCGTCGTCGCGAAGATCGGCTAGCGTCAACGCGGTCCAGCCGTCGGGCTCGCGCTCCAGCACCATGCCCACACCATAATGGCCCAGCCCGTGCGGGCGCAGATAGTCGTTATAATGTTCGGTTCGGAACAGTATCTGATCGTCGATAATCGTCTCCGATCGTGTCGGCAGCCCGATCCGATTCTGCCGAACAAAATGCACATAGGGGCTGTTGGAGACGTAATGCGCGGCATAGTCGCGATAAGCCGCTTCGGAAAAATTGGTCTTGATATCGAGGCCGGTGGCCGGCCCCGCTGCTTCGTCGTGGCCAAAGAGCGTGATACGCACGTCCGGATAAATGGCGCCGATCTTTTCGACGAACGGACGCCACAACGACGCGTCGACCGCGGCCTCGTAGATATCGCCGACCAGTTCGGCCGCTAACATCGGCGATATCGGCGCGGGGATCGGCATGGCGCAGCCCTTTGTCTGGCGGAACGGCGTCATTCCCTAGCAGAAACCGGGAAAATTGTATCGCAAACGAAATCCTGTATATGTCGCTATAAGTAGCGACAGCATCCGGCCAAGCCGATGGTATAGTGCCGCGATGCAAGCGTCGCCGGACGCGCCAACCGACCGCCGCGCCAGGATGTTCCGATGCCCGATCCCCTGCCACCGCTTCTCAAAGTCGCGCTGGTTGAGGATGACGTCGCCTTTCAGAACAGCTTCGCCGCTGCGGTGGGCCATGCAGACGACATGACGCTTACCGGCATGGCATACAGCGTCGCGCAGGCGATGCACCTGCTCGAAGGTCTGCCGCTCGACATATTGGTGGTCGATCTCGGCCTGCCCGACGGATCGGGGATAGAGGTGATCCGCGCCGCGCGTGCCGTCTGGCCCGAATGCGGGATCATGGTCAGCACCACCTTCGCCGACGAAAAGCATGTCATCGCCTCGATCGAGGCGGGCGCGGCGGGCTATCTGCTCAAGGACAGCTCGCCCGAGCGGATGACCGACGATATCCGGACGCTGCACGGCGGCGGCAGCCCGATCAGCCCGCGCATTGCGCGTCAGATCCTGTTGCGTTTTCGCCCGCCCGAGCCACAACAGCCCGAACTGCCGCCGCTCGCCTCGCCCTTGTCGCCGCGCGAACGCGAAGCGCTCGAATTGACGACCAAAGGGTTCAGCTATGACGAGATTGCCGAACTGATGCAGGTGTCGCGCAACACCGTGATGACCTTCATGCGGCGCATCTATCAAAAGCTCGAGGTGCGCTCGAAAGCCGAGGCCATCTACGAGGCCCGCAACCACGGAATCCTGTAAGGATGCAGCTGGACCGCCGACTGCGCGTATTCCTGCTCTATTTGGGTGCGGTCGCTCTGCTCTTGTCCGGCCTTTACTGGGTCAGCCGTCCCGAAGGCCTGCATCTCACCCGGGCCGAGATCCTCGTCCAGAACAGCGAAGGCTATCCCCCGCCCTCACGCACCGCCGACAAACGCGCGATCGCGGGGACATGGCGGATGGTGGAGCTGCCTCACGCCCCCCGGCCGAACACGTTGCCGGGGGCCGGCGATGCCGCGCGCCTCCCGACCCGGACCACTTGGTATCATGTCCACCTCGACTCCGCCCATCCGGTCCCGCGCGGCGCCTATCTCTATATCCCGCGCTGGAAAACCGACGGCGAGATCGCGATCTATGTCGATGGACGGCTTTTCTACCAGTCGCACGCCAATCTGCAGTGGAACGGTTCGAACCGCCCGCTGTGGCTCGCGCTCGAAGACGCTGCGGAGACCGAGCCGCCGCGCGATATCCTGATCCGCATGCGGCATGTCCGTGGCATCGGCGGCGCGCTGTCGACCATGTGGGTCGGTACCTATGACCAGCTCGGCGCAAGCTATCTGGTGCGCAGCTTCTTCCAGACCGAGCTGCCCTATATCAGCTCGGGTATGTTTCTCGCGACCGGTGTCTTCGCTTTCCTCGTCTGGTTGCGGCGCCGGCGCGAGACGCTCTACCTGTTATTCGCGGCGATGACCGTGGCCACCTTCCTGCGGTTGATGCATGCGTATATGGGCCTCGACCGGCTCCCCGTTTCTGATGCCTGGTTCGGCTGGCTCACGGTCAATTCGATGGGCTGGATGGTCCTGATCGTCCATCTGTTCCTGACCCGCCTCATTCATCGTCGCATGCCCCTGCTCACCGCAGCGCTGAGCCTGATGTGCGGGCTGTTCGCGCTCGTCACACTCCCAGTTTTCGCGGGAACCTTCGACGCGACGATCATCTCCCCGATCATGTATCTCACGATGGCGTCGCTAGGTGGTCTCGCCCTTGTCTTCGGCTTCCACCGCAGCTGGCGGGCGGGTTCGACCGAGGGGTGTGTACTCGCCGGCTGCGGCGTCCTCGCCGTCCTGCTCGGCGGCTATGATATGATGCTTCAAAACAATCTGGTGGATATCGAAGGACTGTTCCTCACCTTCTATGCGCAGGTCGGAATGATCGTCGCCTTCTGCCAGATCATGCTCAGCCGCTACACCAAGGCGATGGGCGACATCGAGCAGGCCAATATCGTGCTGGCCGATCGCCTTGCGGCGCGCGAGGCGGAACTCACCGCCAGCCATCGCCGGCTGCGCGAGATCGAGCGGCGCGAGGTCCTGCTTCAGGAGCGTCAACGACTGATGCAGGACATGCACGACGGATTGGGCTCGTCGCTGGTCAGCGCCCTGCGCGTCGTTGAGCACGGCCGCATTGACGAGGCCGACATCGCCCAGCTGCTGAAAAGCTGCATCGATGATCTGAAACTCACCATCGATTCGATGGAGCCCGTTGAAACCGATCTGCTGTTGTTGCTCGGCACGCTCCGCTTCCGCCTCCAGCCGCGGCTCGAAGCGACGGGCATCCGGCTCCGCTGGGAGGTCGTCGACCTGCCTCCACTCCTCTGGCTCGACCAGCGCCATTCGCTCCACATCCTGCGCATCCTTCAGGAAGCCTTCACCAACATAATCAAGCACGCTGGCGCCACCGAAATCATATTGAAAACCGGGATGAACAATGCGCAGGCCCGTGTCGAAATCATCGATAACGGCAGCGGCTTTGACCCGGCTGGCAAGACACAGGGCCGCGGCTTGGGCAATCAGGCGCGCCGAGCCGACGCGATCGGCGGCGTGATCGAACTGGCGTCTGGGCCGCAAGGCACCGTCTTCGCCCTGCTACTGCCGATCGAGATGGCGGGATCGGACGCGCTCCAAGGCGTGCGGGAGTAATTGAATCTGAAATGCCCTGTTCGCCGATTCTCTTGAAACGGCCCTCGATCTCGGACGCCATCTTTCGGGCCGCAGGTGCGGCGACGGGATATGAAGCTGTGCGCAAAAAACCGGCCGAGGCATATTTTGCCTGCGAGCTCTCGCAGATGGACCGGCGCGCCATGCCGATATCGATCAATCCGCCTCGCCGCCACAGCCAATCTGTTTTCTGTGTGACATCCTCGAGTCATGCGCGGCAGAGGCATCTTGCATGATTCTGAAACGGTCAGGCGAGTGCGAGACGGGCCATCGTTCGACAACGACGGTGCCACAGTCGGCAGACAATCGTCCGGTAAGACACTATTTTCAACGATTTCAGGGAGGATGGTGCTTCAGGACTCGAACCTGTGACCCCATCATTACGAATGATGTGCTCTACCAAATAAGCTAAAGCGGCAACGATGGGCGCCTCGATCAGCGTGCCGACGCGAAAACAAGCATCGTCGCAAAGCAATCTTCTGACTCATGGAACAAGGGCTGACCGCCTAGTCGAAATTACGTCGGCCGGAACCAGAATTGAACCTCTGTTCCGCGTCATACCACCCGCCCGCGCTGTCGAAAGCTGCGCCGGAAGAACTGAGGCAGCCATCACCATCGCAGTTCAAGGGGAAGCGCCGGTACGGCGACGTGGCTGCTGACACAGCCCCCGTCGCCGTACCGGGAGTATGATCGCGGCGGTGGGAGCCTAGAACTCCCCGGCGACGCCGACCCGAACCGCGGTATTGCTTTTGCCGGCATAGGAAACACCAGCAGTGAAGGCGAAAGGCGCGCCCGTATCGAAGCGATGGGCGATCGACGCGCCAACCGCCTGTTCCCCACGGAAGGTGGCGAGGTTGAACGTATAGCTCGTCTTGCCGGGCTCCGACGGCATCGGGGCTGCCGTGAGCGCTACTGCGGTGGCGGTACCGCGCCGTGCATCCCGCCGGTCACGATCGGTAATCGCATATAGCTCACCGATCTGGGCGCTGTGGGTTGTGGTCAGCGCCTGCAACGCCGGGATGGCCGTCGAGGTGGTTGTTTCGAGCAACACGAGCCGGCTATTCTGGGTTGTGTTGACCGTCTGGGCAGCCGAAATTTGCGTACCCTGCACCGTGTTGACATCCTCAACTGCGGTGATTCGTCCTTCCTGCACAACATTCTGGGCCAGCGCCGCGCTGGCGTTTGTTGCGGCACCGGTCGCAGTGGTTTGTGCCGCAGCCGCCTCGGTGCGTGCGGTATCAGCCGTACCCTGCGCGGTTGCAGCGCTGGCGAGCGCCGTGTTGGCCGTCCCCTGTGCCGCTGCCGCTTCGGCGCGTGCGGTATCGGCGGTAGTCTGGGCAGCGGCCGCGTTGGCGATCGCAGCGTCGGCCGTGGCCTGCGCGGCGGTCGCGCTTCCAGCGCCCGCGCCCGCCGCCGCCAGCGCCGAATTGGCCGTCACCTGCGCAGCGTCGGCCTTGGCCTCCACCACGTCCAACTGGGCTCTGTTGACCGCATCGGTCGCCTGCGTCCCTGCGGCCACGTTGACGATCTGACGCTCGCGCCCGACCTGACCCACCGATACGCTGTCGGCACGATCGGCGATCGATCCCTGCCCGAGGGCGACGGCGCCAGCGGCCTGCGCCTTGGCCCCTGTGCCCAACGCGGTGCTTTCGATGACCGATGCTTCGGAAGACATGCCCACCGCCGTGGCGAAGTCAGCGGTCGCCTTGCTCAGAACGCCGACGGCGGTTGTGCTGCGCATCGTTGCGCCGGAGGCGTTGCCGAAAGCGGATGCGAACAACCCGCTCGCTTCGGATTCGCCGCCAACTGCCGTTGCGAAGCGGTCCATGGCACGGCTGGCGCGGCCAATCGCGATGCTGTCTTCGGCGAGCGCCTGGCTATCCTGCCCCAATGCGGTCGCGCCCACTTGTGTGGCGTTGCTGCCCTGACCAACCGCGGTAGCTTGCGCCCCGATCGCTCTGCTGCCGGTGCCGATCGCCGTGCTTTCGGTTCTCGACGCTTCGGACAGCGTGCCAACGGCGGTCGAAAAATCACCCGTTGCCTTGCTTGAAAGGCCGATGGCGGTTGCACTTCGCCTGGTCGCTCTGGAACTCTTGCCAAAAGCCGACGAGAGCATGCCGCTGGCTTCCGCGTCGGAGCCAATAGCGGTTGCGAAGTCTTCCGTTGCGCGGCTGCCCCGGCCTGTGGCGGTGGCATCGATACCGCTCGCCTCGCTGTCCCGGCCCGTCGCTGTGGCGCCGACGCCCACGGCAATACTGCCCGCGCCGGTCGCAGTGGCATCGCGCGCATTCGCTATCGCACCGGCACCCACGGCAGTGGCGTCGGTCTGCCCGCCCGCCCCTGCGCCTGCCTCGGCCCCGGCGCCGATCGCGGTGGCGCGATCGTTCTGGAACGTCGGCGCCGTATAGGCCCCGCTGTTGCCAACGCCACCATTGCTCCCAGCCCTCGACAGATTTCCGTAGGCGCTGCTAGAATCGCCAAACGCCGCGCTAGCCGCGCCCGTCGCCGTCCCGAATGTGCCGATGACCGTGCTGAAGGTCCCGGTCGCCGTGCCACTCTGACCGACCACCTGGCTGTATGTGCCCGTCACCGTGCTGCGTTGGCCGTTGGCGGTGCTGTACGCGCCGGTCGCGGTGCTTTCGTCCTGTTCGGCGCGACTGTTGTTTCCGGTCGCCGTGCTCAAGTTGCCAACCGCGCGGCTATCATTTCCGGTTGCCGTAGCGCCGCTGATCCCGGTAGCTCCCGCGAGACTGCCTACTCCCGTCGCGGTGCTGAAGCTGGCTGCGGCAGTGGCATTGGCTCCACATTCGGTTGTTCCCGAAATATCGTCGGAGTTACCCGAAATCCCGTCGGGTCCCGGTCCGTCGGCGGTATTGCATTCCGGTGTCGGGTCGGCCCACGCTGCATTAGCGCCCAAAGCCGCCGACAGCGCCACGATGCTCCCGGCGATCTTCCAGCGCCTTGCTGCACGCGCTGCCCGGAGTTCCATCCGCGCTGCGTCTTTCCATATCTTCATGCTCATCTCAATCGCTCCCAAGAAAGGCGGGGAAACGCCGGTCTACTCGGCTCGCTGCCCCCTGATGGCTGACCCTGCGATGCGGTTAGCGCAGACCGCGGCGGACGCCCCCACATGAGCATGTGGGCAGGCCCCACATATTCATGTGGGTTTACTGCGGGGACCTGACCGCTATCATCCGGCCAACAGGCACAACCGGAGGCGGCGATGGTGATCCGCGTTGCGATTATCGAAGATGATCCGATATTGGCCGGACGTTTCGCCGATGCGGTCAATGCGGCGACGGGCATGATGGTCGTCAACAGGGCGAACAGCCTGGTCAGCGGCAGCGGCCTCGTCGATGCGGGCGGCTATGATGTGCTGCTGTGCGACCTCGGCCTTCCCGATGGAGATGGCACCACGCTGATCGCCAAGGAGGCGGCCAAGGGGCGGGGCACCGATATATTGGTCATCACCCAGTTTGCCGATCAGCAAAAGGTGCTCGACAGTATTCGCGCAGGGGCGCGGGGCTATCTTCTCAAGGACCAGCGCATCGAATCGTGCATCGAGGCGATCATGGAGATCCGGCGCGGCGGCTCCCCGATATCGCCGGTCATCGCACGCCGCATCATGGAGCAGATGGTCGAGGATCGTTCCCCTTCGCTACCGCCCCCCATCTCGCCCCTGTCGGAACGCGAAACCGAAGTCCTGCAACTGCTGGCGCGCGGCTTTTCCTATGCCGAATGCGGCGATATCCTGCACGTTTCGCTCAATACAATTGGTTTTCACGTCAAGAATATCTATCGTAAACTCGAAGTAAACAGCAGGGCGGAGGCATTGTTTGAAGCGGGGAGCCAGGGCCTTATTACGCGCAATTAGGGCGCTGTTTCTGCTGCTGTTGATTGCCGGGCCTGCACCGGCATCGGCCGCAGCGTCGCTCAACAGCTTTGTCAGGGAAGACAGAGGCGTTCTGCGCTTTACCGACGCCGATTATGCCCGCACCGACAGTGCGCAGATACCAACTGGCGGATGGGAGCGCGGGGCGGCGCGCCGGGGCTTCGGTTTCGAGAAAATGGGTGCCACATCGACGACCAAGACACTCTGGCTGCGGCTGCGTTTCGATCGTCGGCGGCTGCCCGCAGGGCCGGTCGCACTCTATACAGAAAATAACTATGAACGGATCGAAGTCCTGCTGAACGGGCAGGAGATTTTTCGCAATTTCACCGAAGGCGATAACCGCGCGCTCGGCTGGTATCGCCCCGAGATCGTGCGCCTGCCCCGATCCTTGCTTGCCGATGGCTCCAACGACCTACTGGTCAGGATAGAAAGCAATTACGACCTAGTCAGCGGCGATTATTATCTTGGCCCGGCCGCCGTCCTCGATGCACGGCACGAGCGAATGCATTTCTGGCGCATTACGGGTGTGCAGGCGGCCAATCTGGCGATGATCGTGCTCGCAGCCGCAGCGCTGTGGTTCTGGCTGCTTCGCCGGGGCGAAACGGAGCTTCTGCTGCTCGCGATCCTTGGCTTGATGTGGTTTGCCCGCGACTATAATTTCACGGCAGTAAGGGCGCCATTCGGCATCATCGCTTTCAAGACGATGACCTATTACACCGTCTATCCGGCGATGTCGGCAAGCCTTGCCTTTTGCCTTGTTTATGTTCGGCTGCCGCGATGGAAACTCCATGGCGCGATCCTGCTGACAGCAGGCATGATCCTGTGCCTGATCCGGTTTGTAACGGTTGAATGGGGTTGGACCGGCCCCTTTGGCACCGACTCGATCGGGAATTTGCTGGCCGTGGCCTGCGTCGCCTATACCGGCTTTCTGTTGTTCACCCACTGGTGGCGGAGCCGCAACGCCGGGGCGGCGCTGATAACATTGTGCCTCGCGGCGATCATCGCTGGTACGGTTCATGACATTGGCCGGCAATGGGACAGCCGCCTTTGGGACGGCCTCGGCTTTTTTCTGCAACCCTATATCGGTAGCCTGTTCTGCCTTGTCCTGCTGCTGTCGTTCGGGAGACGCGCCAACCTCGCCTTTGGCAGGCTGGAAGGCGTCAATGCCGAACTTGAGGCCAGAGTGGAGGATGCCCGCGTCGCCCTCGAAGAACGCGACAAGGAGATGCGCAAACTTGAAGTCGCGCGGGCCCTTGAAACCGAGCGCGGCCGGATCATGCGTGAAATGCACGACGGGATCGGGTCGAATCTTGTCGCCGCGCTAACAGTCGCCGAGCGCCAGAATCACCCGCCTGCATCGATCGCAACGTTGAAACGCGCACTGTCCGATCTGAAACTGACCGTGGACTCGCTGGAACCGCTCGCCGGGGATGTCGTGGCATTGCTCGGGAATTTTCGGCACCGCGCCGAACCCGATCTGGTCGAGGCGGGCATCAAGCTCCACTGGAAGGTCGACCGTTGCGAAAGGATCGGCTGGCTCGACGCGACCAACTCGCTCCATTTGCTGCGCCTGTTCCAGGAGGCGCTCGCCAATGTGATGATGCATTCGCGGGCGAACCAGATCGAACTGGCGTGCGTTGAGGAAACCCGGGACGGCATCCCCGGCGTGGCTGTTTCCATGGCGGACAATGGTTCAGGCTTTGACAAGGATCATATCGTACCTGGCGGTCAAGGCATCAGCGGAATGCGTAGCAGGGCCGAAGCGATCGGCGGCACATTCGCCTTGTCATCCGCCGCTGGCAAAGGGACGGCCATCTCGGTGTGGTTCCCCTATGTCCGACGGCTTTAGGGGCGACGCCCCCTCCCGCAGACCATCCTCTGATACGGCAGATACCGGTTCTCCGCGCCTTCAACGACCCTCGTGCTTCGAAACCAAACCGCCGTTAGCGTTCCCTGGCCCGTTACAGCCTGACGGCTTTGGGGCGTGGATCGTGAATGGTCGATTTTACGCGCCTCACTTCGGTTGCGGACGAGAATGCCGCGCCATAGGCTGAGCGTTGACAAACCAGAGGTAATTTTGTGTTTCTGATTCCGGCTTTCACCCTGATTTTCGCTGACCCTGCGCTTCCGCCGCCGATAACGGCATATGAAGTGCCGGGGCCGCTGACCAACTCCGATCGAGTGGTCGTGACCTGTCCAGACGCCGGCGTTGTGGCAGCAGAGTTCTACCGCGAACGTAAAACCGTCACTGTGGTCGGGATTGCAGGTTTCTACCGGACGCTTTCTGACGAGCAGCGCAAAATCGTCGATGCCGCCCTCGAACCTCTTGGATCGCTGGACCGGGTTGAAATAGTCTGCAACGGGTCGGACAGCGCGATTATCAGAATCCTTGGCGCATTTGTTGAGGTCAGACGCAAGATGTATCAGCAAACGGTCGTAATCGTCTGGGAGAGCTCGGGCATGCTAGGAACCGAGCGGCGAGCCGTTCCGGAAATGGAATTGGAGCCGCGAGCCTTTTGAATGCCGCCGACACCTACTCGCTCTCCATTTTCAGGTGGATTGACCGACAAAGTGGTGACCCAGTCCAGCCGGTAGCGGACTGACGGCTTTTGGTGAGGAAACCGCAAAGGCGGACATGGAGCCGGCAGGTTCGCTCTTTATATCCATTCTCGACTCATTTGATTTTGTGACGGCGGCTGCACAAGAGGCACGGGTCAACGAGTGGCGTCCGCCGTCTTCGTCAAATCGCGGGCAAAGGCCGAGAACCCCGCGGTCAGCACGATCGCCGCCAGCGGCAGTGCCACGGCGGTCACCAAGGCAATCGAATAGCGCAGTGCGGTATCGTCACCGAACAGGTGATCCGTGAGCAGCGCCATCAACATCGGACCGAAGCCAAGCCCCACGAGGTTGACGACAAAGAAATAGAGCGCCGTGACGCGGGCCCGATATTCGTTCGGCGTAATGAACTGCAGCGCCACCGTTCCGACGCCGTGCATCGTCAACATGGGAAAGGCGATTGCGAGCATGGCGAAGGCGAGCGGCGCATTGGGCATCAGCGCCGCCGCAAGCAACGGTGGCCCGCCGAGCAGGATCGACAGACGCATCACACGCAGATGCGCATCGGCAACTCCTTTTGCGAACCACCGATCAGCCAGCGTCCCGCCCGCCACCAGCCCTGCAGCGCCGCCCGTTGCCATGATGACACCGAACCACAGGCCGGCTTGCGACACGTCCATCCCGTAGGTTCGCGAGAAGAAGGTCGGCACCCACGCAATGACGCCGTACATAACGAGGCCGATCAGCGACATGCCCGCGAACAGAGACCCGAGCGCGGCGCGCTGGCTTGCCAGATATGCAAGCAAGCCCGGCGCCTTTACAGAATCGCCGACCGAGGATGCCCGGAGACCCCGCCGAAGCGGCTCGCGTATCGTCAGGAGCAGCAGGCAGACGAGCAGCCCCGGCGTCGCGACCCAGATGAAAA
Source organism: Sphingopyxis sp. GW821-FHT10B01 (assembly GCF_059415685.1). Classification (NCBI taxonomy): domain Bacteria; kingdom Pseudomonadati; phylum Pseudomonadota; class Alphaproteobacteria; order Sphingomonadales; family Sphingopyxidaceae; genus Sphingopyxis; species Sphingopyxis sp. GW821-FHT10B01. The sequence continues at coordinate 559,321 of NZ_JBWKNS010000001.1, forward strand.
TCGTGCGCCACGCCTCGACCGGCCCGATCAGCGGCAGGTCGACCATCGGCGCCGCAAGAACCGCCTGCACGACGAAGGAACCAAGGATCAACGCAACGCCCGAACCAAGCGGGACACCGATCGAATAGACCGCCATTGCGCGTGCGAGCCGATCGCGCGGGAAGGTGTCGCTGAGCATCGAATAGGCAGCAGGCGAAAGCGCGGCCTCACCAACTCCGACTCCCATGCGGGCGAAAAACAGCGTCGCGTAGCTTCCGGCAAAGCCGCAACCTGCCGTCATCACGCTCCAGAGCGCCACCCCGATGACGATGAGATTCCGCCGGTTCCAGCGGTCGGCAATCCACGCGATCGGAAGACCCAGAACCGTGTAGAAAAGCGCAAAGGCGAGCCCGATGAGCAGGCTGACCTGCGTATCCGAAATGTCGAGCGCGGCACGGATCGGCGCGACCAGCAGGCTGAGAATCATCCGGTCGATGAAGGACAGCGTATAGGCGACCAAGAGGACGCCGACGACGTACCAGCGATAGATCGGACGCGGCCACTCCGGCGACGCGGCGTCCGCATCGACACTCGGCCCGACATGCCTGCCCTCCCTCGCCATCACTCCCGTCCTCCGCTCGCTCTTGCGCTGCAAGTCAGCCTGTTATATATCAGTATTTACTTAGAACACTAAGTAAATTTGCACCCGAGTCAAGCATGATCGGGACGCACAAAAACAACGTGTTGGGAGACGCGAGATGACAAATTTCGGAAGAAAGCAGTCTGTCCTGTTCTTGGCCGGCGCGGCGGTCGCCGCGCTGCCCGCGGCAGCCGCCGCGCAAGGTACCGCCGAAGAAATGAGCGGCGACATTATCGTCACCGCGCAGCGGCAGGAACAGCGGCTTCAGGACGTCCCCATCTCCGTCACGGCCTTCGGCGCCGAGCAGCTTCGCGATAACAGCATCGAAACGGTGCAGGATATCGCGATCCGCACCCCAGGCCTTGCGGTCAGCGCGGTCGATCCAGTCAACACCAACTTCGCGATGCGTGGCATCGGTAGCCCACCGGGCATCAGCCAGAACGCTGGCGGCGATCCGTCGGTGGTCGTCTTCATCGACGGCGTCTATGCCGGCCGGGGCGGTACCCCCGACCTCGATGCGCTCGACCTCGAACGCGTCGAGGTGCTGCGCGGGCCACAGGGTACGCTGTTCGGCAAGAATGCGATCGGCGGTCTGGTTCAGTTCATCAGCCGCAAGCCGACCGATGAGACGAGCTTCTTTTTCGAGGGCACTTACGGCAATTATGATCGCTTCGGCGTGACCGCGCGCGGCAATATGGCGCTGACCGACAAACTCTATCTGTCGGCAGGCGTGTCGCACAAGCAACGCGACGGCTTCGAATATAACGAAACGACGGGCAACGACGTCAACGACCTCAACCTGACCACGGGCCGCGTCGCGCTGCGCTTTGTGCCGACCGACACGCTCGACATCATCCTGCGCGCCGACATCGCGCATCAGGACCAGAAGGGCAATCCGCGCCACAATAATTGCGACACCAGCTTTCAGGGCGGGATCCACTGCGTCGGCATCAACCCGGATCCGCGCGTCGTAAACGCGTATATCGATGGCGAGGTAAAGCGGACGATCCAGACCTATTCGGCCGAGGTCAATCTGGACCTGCCGTTCGGGACGCTGACGTCGCTCACCGCGCTGCGCAAGGTGAAGTTCAACTTCGTCACGCCCTTCTTCAGCAATCCGATCAATCCGCCGGCGCAAATCGAATCGACCAGCTTTGGCAAAGAGGACAACAGCCAGTTCAGTCAGGAGTTGCGGTTTGCTTTCGACGCTTGGGACGGGCGCCTGAAAGGGCAGACGGGCGCCTACTTCCTCAAGGAAAACAATGACCGTATCGAAGGACAGATTCAGGATTTCCCGACTCCCGCCGGTTCGGGGACGGGCATCTATCCGCAGTCCGTCAACGCACGCAGCGTCGCGGTTTTCGGTCAGGTCGACTTCGAGATTGTGCCGTCGCTGACCGCAACGGTCGGCGCGCGCATGACGTGGGAGCGCAAAAGCGGGCGCTTCGCGGGATTCAAGGCCGACACCGGCCCGGGCCTGCCCCCGCCGCTTGGATCGATCGGCGGATACGACGTCACCGGAAAGAAGAGCTGGAAGGCTTTCACACCGCGCTTCGCGCTCAACTGGAAAGCAACCGACGACGTACTGCTCTACGCCTCGGTCGCGCGGGGCTACAAGAGCGGCGGCTTTCAGGGATTGTCGGGCACCGCGTCGGGCGCTTCAACGCCATATGACCCCGAATTCGCCTGGGGTTATGAGGTCGGCGCGAAAACCGACTGGCTCGATCGCCGGCTTCGGCTCAACGTCGCGGCGTTCCGCACCGACTATTCGGACCTCCAGGTCTCACAGCTCATCCCGCTGTGCTGCGTCGTCGTCAGCAACGCGGCCAAGGCGCGGATCAAGGGCATCGAGGTCGAAGCTGTCGCGCGGCCTTTCGAGGGATTCCAGATCGACGGCAGCTATGCGTATCTCGATGCGAAGTTCACCGAATATTCGATTCCGGGCCTGAACTACACGGGCAACCGTCTGCCCCGCTCTCCGAAGAACAAGTTCAACATCGGAGGCCAATTCGAAACCCCGATCGGCGACCTGTCGGCCAAGCTGCGCGTCGATTACAGCTGGGTCGACGATGCCTATTTCGAGGCATCCAATATTCCCCAACAGCTGTGGCCTTCGCATGACAATCTCGACGCGCGCCTTTCGCTTTCGGGCCCCGACGAGCGTTGGGAATTGTCGCTGTGGGGCAAGAATCTGACCGACGAACTGACCCCGACCTACGTGACCTATTTTGGCGCGTTTCGTCAGATCCTGACGCCCTATGCGCCGCCGCGCACCTATGGCGTGACGGTCGCGTTCAAGATCTGACCGGCGGGCGCGGCCGCATTCTGCCGCGCCCTCCCCCCTTTTTCGAGAGGATGACCAATGGAAGAGCCCCGTTTCCGCTATCTCTGTTCCTACATCGCGACCTTCACCGAACCGCAGCAGATGATCGGAAAGGCGCATTTCGGACGCCGGATGATCGCCGCATTGACGGGCGGCGAAGTCGAGGGTGAGCGATTGCACGGCCGCGTGATGCCGAGCGGCGGCGACTGGGCCACGATCGACGACAATGACACGCTGCGGCTCGACGCACGCATCACGATGGAAACGCACGACGGCGCGCTGATCTATGTCTCGTACCGCGGCGTGCTGCGGCCGCTGTCGGCGGCGCACAAGCATGCGCGAAAAGGGGGACCGCAGACGCCCGAGGAAAAGGCCGAAGTCTATTTCCGCACGACGCCGATGTTCGAGACCGGCGACGAGCGTTACCTGTGGCTCAACGACATCGTCGCCGTCGGCCTGGGCGCCAGCATTGGCGGCGCCGTACGCTACGACGTGTTTGAGCTGCTTTAGCGAGGCCACTAACCCATGCGTCCGGATGTCCCTGCGGCACAAGGGGCTTGGCAAGCCTGCCCGAACTGGTCCATCGCGGGCTCGTTCCAGAAAAAGGGCCGGACGCGCCGATGAAGCAATCACCCAGCTATCCGATGACCATGATCCACCTGTTGCGGGCGGTTTATTGGTATGACGAGGCGCTGCAATCCAATCTGCTCCGCGAGGGCTGGCCGACGCCGACGCGCACCCAGTCGATGCTGTTCGCGAATATCGCCATGGGCGAAACACGCCCCGCCCGCCTCGCGACCAACCTTGGCATCACGCGCCAGTCGATGAGCCAGCTGATCGCGAGGCTGGTCGAGCGCAACATTCTCGTAGCGGAACCCGATCCGCAGGACAGACGCGCGCAGAAAATCACGTTCCACCCCGACTCGGCGCCGCTTCGCCATGCCGCCGAAACCGTCATGAAGGGGCTGCACGAACATCTGGACGAGCGCCTGGGCAAAGATCGCCTCCGCGCGCTCGACGACGCAATTTCAATGGATTGGGGACCGATTCCGGCCCTGCGGACGCCCATCGAAAAATAGTTAGAATACTATTGACTTTGTCAGTCTACCTGACAAACTTCTCTCCAGATCAGGAGAGGAGAGAATGGCCGTGGCCGACATGGAATTACCCCCGACCGTGCAGCCGGAGATTCCGGCCGGAGATGATTTCCTGTCGCGCGCCGAACTGGCGGCGCTCACGCCAGAGGAACTGGTCCGGCGGACGACGGCGCTCAAACCGCTGCTCCAGCGGCACGCGGAAGAATGCGAACGGGCGCGTCATCCGGTCACCGACGTGTGGAACGCGATCCGCGCAACGGGGTGCTTCTACCATTTCCTTCCGCGCAAATATGGCGGGCTCGAATTCGACGTCGACAGCTTCCTCGACGCCATGCTTCCGCTGGCCGAGGGTTGCGCATCGACCGGCTGGGTCGCCGCCTTCTGTGTCGAACATGTCTGGATGCTGTGCCAGTTCCCCGAACAATTTCAGGACGAGATCTTCGGCGGTCGCGGCGATCACATTCCCTATGTGATTGCGCCAGGTGTGACCGCGCCCCCCGGCAAGGCAATCCCGGTCGATGGCGGATATCGCATTTCGGGCCGCTGGAAATGGGGGACCGGAATCATGAACTCGGATTGGGTGATGGTGGCCTGCGCCATTCCCGACGACCCCGAGCGCCGCGTGCTGTTCTGCGCCCTGCCGACGAAGGGCGTCGCAGTGCTCGACACCTGGCATATCGACGGAATGGAGGGCACGGGCAGCCACGACCTGTTCATCGCAGACGCCTTCATTCCCGAATACCGGACGATGAATATGAACGATATGCGCGCGGGTATCAGCCACGGCGCGCGGCTCTACGACAACCCCGTTTATCGCCAGCCGATGACGCCGTTTCTGGGCGTCACCGCCGCGATCGGCGCGGTGGGGATCGGGCGAGCGGCGGTCGCCGCGTTCGGCGAGCAGCTCCGGCATCGCGTCATCCCCGGCAGCACGAACAGGCAGTCGGACAAGCCCGCAGCGCAGATGCGGCTCGGCCATGCAAACGTCCAGATCGCGACAGCCGAGATGCTGCTGCGATCCGCGGTCAACCGCAATGTGGAGCTGGCCGCCGGCCCCGTGCCCGCGAACTTCGAACAGCGGAGCTTCATGCGGCTGCAGATCGCAAGCGCGGTGGAGATTTGCCGCGGCGCGATCCGCTCGCTGGTCGAGGCAGCGGGCGCGGGCGCGCATATGCGCGGCAATCCGCTACAGCGTCACCTGCGCGACGTGAACGTCATGTCCAACCACGTCATCTACGACATCGACGCGGCATCCGAACTGCACGGCCGCGCCCTGCTCGGGATGGAACCCAATTCGTTGATTTACTGACATACCGCCCGCGAACGAATTCGCGCGCCCGAAAAAGGAAGACTGCAACGCCAACGACAAGGGTGCTCCCGGAAAATCCGTCCTGACGACGGGGCGAGGGGCATCCGGATATGGGAGGGAAGAATGAACCGGATTACGCTTTTCCGTTCGATGCTGCTTGCCAGCCTTGCCGTGCCGACATCTGCCTATGCTCAGACCGGTGGGCCATCGGCCGACAGGGACGCCGAAATCGTCGTGACCGCGACGAAACGCGAGCAGACGCTGCTCGACGTTCCACTTTCGGTGGCCGCGATCAGCGGCGAAGGCATGGAGGCGATGGGCATCCGCCAGTTCAACGACCTTCAGTCAAGCATCCCCAATCTCCAGATCGACCAGACCAACGGCAATTTCGTCGTGTCGATGCGTGGCCTCGGTTCGGGCGGCGGTAACCTCGCGTTCGAACAGTCGGTCGGATTCTTCATCGACGGCGTCTATTCGGGGCGCTCGCGCTCGATGCAGACCGCGATGATGGATGTCGCGCGTGTCGAGGTCGTGCGCGGCCCGCAGGGCGCGTTGTTCGGAAAGAACACCAACGCCGGTGCGATCAGCGTGATCAGCCGCGCCCCCACGCGGCAGTTCGAGGCGCAACTGCGCGGGCGCTACGAGTTCGAGAATGAAGGCTATGGCGGCGGCGGTTTCGTCTCCGGCCCGCTGACCGAAAGCCTCAGCGCGCGCCTCAGCTTTCAGGCGGGGCACGAGGGCGGCTATATGTACAACCGCGTCACGGCGCGCGACGACAACAGCAACAACAATATGGGCGTGCGCGGCCAGTTGCTGTTCGAACCTGCCAGCGGCGGCGGCTCGATCCTGTTCAAGGCCGAATATGCCAAGAATAATTTCAAGGGCGGCAATCTGACCTACAACGGGCTCGGCAACTGCACCTTCTGCAACCAGATCCGCGCCGCTTCGGCGACCGTCGGCGGCCCGCCCGAACGCCCTTCGTTCGAACGCGCTCAAAACTCGATCTATCCCGAATTTTCGCGGACCAATAATCTGAACCTGACGCTGACCGCGAAACTTGACCTTGGCGGGGGTTTCGAGCTCTCGTCGATCTCGGGCTATCAGCGCCTGCGGGCGCGGACGCAGAACGACATCGACATCAGTCCGATCCGCTTTTCGGATTCGATCCACACCGAAAAAAGCGCGCAGATGTCGCAGGAAATCCGCGTCTCGGGCACCATCGGTCCGGTCGACCTGTTCTTCGGCGGCTCCTATTTCTACGCACGTTCGGATATCCTCCAGGAAATCTACTGGAACGGCGCCGACAAGATACTCACACCGCCGATCGGCCCGTTGCTGCAGGGAACCGCACGCTTGCCGTTCCATCAGACCAGCGAAGCGCTGTCGCCCTTTGCCGCGATCGACTGGCACCTGACTGACGCGCTGACCTTCAGCGGGAGCTTGCGATATAATCATGAATCGAAGCGGGCGCGCATCGCGGGCGAAATGGGCGTGCTTGCCTATCCCAGCTATGTCTTTATCCGCTCGCGCAGCGAGGCCCTGTGGGATTATTCGGCAAAGCTCAGCTACAAATTCGGCCCTGCGGCGCAAGTCTATGTCAGTTACGCCACAGGCTCAAAGGGCGGCGGCTATGTGTCGAACGACAGCCGCCTCGGCCTCACGGGCCGGGTCGAATTCGAACCCGAACGTGCAAAATCCTGGGAAGTCGGCGCCAAGCTGCGGCTGCTCGACAACCGCCTCCACCTCAACGTGGCGGCGTTTACGACCGATTTCACCAATCTTCAGGTCTCGTCTTTCACCGGTTCGTCCTTCACCACAGGCAACGCCGCCGAAGCGCGGTCGCGCGGTATCGAAGGCGACATGAGTGTCCGGATCGGCGAGATGCTGACCCTCGGCGGATCGCTCGCCTATCTCGACGCCTATTACACCAACTATCCCGGCGCGGCCTGCGTCTACAACGCGCCTGCCGGCTGCACGACGATGAACCTCGCGGGATACCGGCTGACCCGCGCGCCCGAGTGGAAGTGGAACAGCTATGCCGAGCTCCGGGTGCCGATGTCGCCGGACTGGGCGCTGACGGGACGCGTCACCGCGGATTATACCGGGGCCTCCATCTATCAGGACGACCGGAATCCCAACAACATCATGCCGGCCTATACAAAGATCGACGCCCGGCTTGCGCTCGCGTCGGAAGCGAACGATCTCGAGATCGCGCTGATCGGCCGCAACCTGACCAACAAGGTGTCGTTCAGCCAGTCCTTCGGCGTGCCGCTCGTCGCGCAGACCTGGGCGGTGTTCGTCAATCCGTCGCGAACCATCGCGCTGGAAATCACCAAGGGCTTCTGACGCGACGGTGGCGGGCCGGCGAAACGACGGGTGCGGTGTGCGAACGGGTGAAGTGCTTCACGACCTCGCCCGCCTCGCCTTCCATTCCTTCCGGCGACAACTGGAGCGGGAGACGGTCGCGCACGGAATTTCGCCCGGTCAATGGCGTTTCCTGCGGCAATTGTGGCAGAGCAACGGAATCTGCCAGCACACGCTAGCCAGACAACTCGCAATTTCCGACGCGACAGCCACGGTTACCTTGCGCGAACTGGAGAAAAAGGGGTTGATAGATCGGCGCCGCAACGCCGGAAACCGCCGCGAGGTGCTGATCTTCCTGACTCAGCGCGGTCGTGCGCTCGAAGGCGCGCTTCTTCCTGTCAGCCGCGACATCCGCATTCTTGCGACGCGCGATATCCCTGCACATGAAGTGGCCGCACTGGAAGATCTGCTACGCCGCGTCATCGCCAATCTCGACCGTGGATAAAGCGGCCAAACCGACAAATGGGAGACAACCGAATGAATATCCTCCATATTTCGGGGAGCCCCAAGGGCGAACGGTCCGACTCGCAAAAGCTGGCAGCCGGGTTTCTCGAACGGTACCGCATTCTTCATCCCGGCCATGCAATTCGCCACATCAATGTGTTCGACGACCGGGCGAACCCAGATTTCGGCGCTATCCACGCCATTCACAAGCTGGCCCCGCTGTTTCACGAACCACAGACGGATGCAGGAAAGCAGGCGTGGGTTGGTACCGAACGGCTGATCGAGGATTTCGATCGCGCCGACAAGATTCTGCTGTCCTGCCCGATGTGGAATTATTCGGTTCCCTGGGCGATGAAGCGCTATCTCGACAATCTGATGCAGCCGGGGCGCACCTTCGGCTTTGACGCCGCCACGCGGCGGCATGTGGGCTTGCTTCGCGACCGCCCGGTCCAGTTCATTCTGACCCGCTCCTCGACGGCGAGCGGCGACGAGCAGGATTTCCAGCTGCCCTATCTGCTGCATGTTTTCAGGTCGATGGGGGTACAGGACATTCGCATCGTCAGTGCCTGCGCGACGACCCAGCCCTCCGCGCAACAACGTCAAACCTATGTGGAATCCTTTTCGTCACAGTTAAAAGATGCTGCGGCCACTTTTTGAACCCCTTGATCCAGCAGCTGCGCCCGTTCTTCCAGATGATCGATGACATGGCCGCCGCCCTCGCGCCGCCTTGGTCGGCCAGTAGGGCCGGGTCACGCTCCGCAATAGTTTAATTGCTGAGGCTGGTTACGGGGCCGGAGGCAAATCGCCGCACAAAGCCATCGACATCCCTGTGCCGAAGGAATGACCGCTTGCGGGGGCCAAGTCGATCATGGCGCGAACGGCCTGGGTAATGGCGCTACCGCAAACATATACCATATGCTTTTTACGTTCAGCCGCTTGGAATTTTCGCACGCCAACCTGTATAGACGGGCTATGGTATTCATCGCACGCCCGCCCGGGAGCGGTTCAAACTTTCTAAATGGTTCAGCCGTTGTCCGGAGGAGTGAAAGCGACGACAAGGACGGGCGCTCCGGGCCGCGTTACGCCGCAATCAAGCAGAGCATCTGCGAAGCTGTTCGGGACGGGCTTCTTAAACCGGGCGACCGTGTCCCGTCGGAAGCCGAGCTGGTGCAACAGTTTGACGTATCGCGCATGACTGCAAACCGGGCGCTTCGCGAACTGCAGGCTGCAGGCATTCTGGTTCGCCGCGCCGGCAGCGGGTCGTTCGTCGCGGAACCGAAGCCAATCGGTCAGATGATCGAAATCCGGAATATTGCCGACGAAATTCGCGATCGCGGCCACGTCTATCGCGCCCGTGTCGTGCAGAATGACGAGATACGGGCGAACGCCGACACAGCAGCCCTTCTCGAGGTTCCGGTCGGCACGAAACTGTTCCATTCGATCATCGTGCACCACGAAGCCGAGTTTCCGATCCAGCTCGAAGAACGTTTCGTGCTCGCCTCGGTCGCCCCCGACTATGGAAAGATCGACTTCACGCAGATGACGCCGAACGAGTATCTGACGCGCACCGCGCCGCTCGAACGCGTCGAGCACCGCGTCCGCGCAGAGATGCCCGACGCGCGGACGCACAGCATGCTCGGACTGTCCGCCGTCGAACCGGTGCTGCGAATGACGCGCCGGACTTGGAGCCATTCGCGCCTCGTCTCGCACGCCTGGCTGACGCATCCCGGCTCGCGCTTCGAACTCTCGGCCGCCTTCGCGATCGACGACTGACGTCTCAGACCGCGCTTCGCGTCACAACCGGCTTGCGCCGCCGGCGCAGCCAGCGGAAATCGGCGCGACCGAAACTCTTGAAGAGCAGATAGAAGCCGGTTCCGGACAGCCAGAGCGTGCCGAAGGCGACAAAGATGATCAGCGGGTGATTGAAGCTCTTCCGGTTCACATAATCCATATTGTGCAGCATCCAGAAGAAGTCCCAGGTCCGCCAGGTATCGCCGCGCATCACAAGGAAGCGGGCGGTATCGAGCGCGACATAGGCGCTGCTATTCTCCGCATCGGCGAAATCGACGCGCCACATCGCGCCTTCGTGGTCGCGCGTTTCGAGATTCGACTTGGCTAGCACGCTGACCTTGCGGATCGGCGCCTCGTTCATCATCGAAGCGACGTCGCGCGCCATTTGCCCATCGACATGCACCAGTTCGCCGTTTGTCGCATCGACCAGACGGACACCCTTGGCGGAGCGAAGCTCGTAAACGGGGCGCGCGCCCAGATCGCGCAGGACCACGCCCGTGACGGGTTCGCCGCGCGGCAGAGCCGCGAGGTCGAAATATTCCCCCGCCGGCAACGGGTGCGCGTGCGACATTCCGCCGCCGTGGCCGCCGACCTTGTCCTTGTCGAGCAGCGCCATCACCGAGCCGCTGAGTGCCCAGAGCAGGAATTGCAAGCCGAGGATCAGCCCGACCCATTTGTGAATACGCCGGAAAAACAGCGGCGTCAGGCGAATGCGTTTCATGCCTTGTTCCTTTTGCGGCGCTTGAACGACCAAATCAGAAGCCATGCCCCCGTCAGCGCCATGGCAAAGGCGCTCCAGGTCGCGACGCGAAGCAGCGGATTGTTGACGTCGGTCCGCTTGTCATAGTCCATGATGTGAAGCATCCACGCGATGTCGAAGACACGCCACAGCGCATGCCGCCGCGAAATCAGTTCGCCGGTTTGCGGCGAGAGATAGAGCGTCGGACGGTTCCAGCCCTCGAACTCCACCTGCCAATAGGGCGGCTTGCGCGATTGCATCTCCTGCGGCGCCTTCGTCAGCAGCCGCACCGACGCGATCCTGCCTTCGCCGGTATAGATGCGCCGCGCCTGATCCCGGACCTGGGACTCGGTCAGGGCAGGCAGCGGCGCGCCCGTGCGGGCATCGTATAACTTTGGTCCCTCGGGTGTCTCCGCGCGCCAGACCGGACGATCGAAGAAGCGTTGCAGGCGGAGCTCCGACGCGCCGGGAGCTGCCGTGACGATGCGAGCGGGCGGCGCAAGACCCGCGAGGTTGAACGGTTCGGCTGCCGGTGAGCGCACAAGATTGTCGCCATGGATGATGTCGATATGGACAACGACCATGTAGAGCCCCGTCAGCGTCCAGAGCAAAGCCTGGACGCCAACCACCAGGGCCAGCCATTTATGCGTTCGCCGAACGAGCAGCGGCCAGCGGATTGTCATGCCCCTGTCCTCAGAATGCCGTGCGGAAGCCGACGTAGAAGCGCCGCCCGAGCAAATCATAGGTCATGGTGTCGGTGTTCGCATCGGTGAAGCTCTGGATATAGGGCGCCTTGCGATCGAACAGATTATCGACGCCGAGTTGAAAGCGCGTCTTCTCGGTCATCTCGAACGCGACCTGGAGGTTATGATAAAAGACGTTGGGTGTCTTGTACCCGATTTCGCCGGGGTCCGCATTGAAGTCGGTCGCCTTGCCGATCCACTGCGTCGACCAGGTCGCGCTGATCCCGTCCTTTTCCGCCGTCAGCACACCATAACCACGCCACTTCGGATAGCCGCCATTCCCGCCGCCGATGAAGCCGTCGAAATCGATCGGTGCGCCGCCGGGGAAAGGCAGGACGACATATTTGTTGAGGTAGGTCAGGTTGACGTCGAGCGAGACATTCACCCCGCCGATGTCGTTGTTATAGACCAGTCCGAGATCGAGGCCGTTCATTTCCTCGCGCCCGGTGTTGATCGGCTGGGCGGAGAGGAAAGTGACTTCGCCGGTCAGCGGGCTGCGCGTGAAATCGTCGCAGAACGGGTGCGACAGATTCGTGCTCGCGTAGCAGATGGCGAGTTTGGTCGAACCCGGGATCGCGCGGATCGCGTCCTTGATCGTGATGTCGAACCAGTCGGCGGTCAGCGACAGACCGGGAATCAAGCCCTTCGGCGAGACGACCGTGCCGACCGTCCAGGTCGTCGAGCTTTCGGGCTGGAGATTCTGGTTGCCGCCCACGGTGGTCAGGATCGTCGTGCCCAACTGGACATAATTCGCCGGAACGCGCGACGCCTGACAATTGGCGATCAACGTCGCATTGCCGCTCGTCGAATAGCGCGAGCACGGATCTGTGGTGGTCAGATTGCCTTCGGACACGCCGCCGAACAGTTCGGGGACGTTCGGGATGCGGAAGCCGGTGCCATAGGTTCCGCGCAGGCGGACGCTGTCGTTGATCACCCAGTCGAGACTGGCCTTGTAGTTCCAGTCGCTGCCGAACAGGTCATAGTTCGAATAGCGCACCGCGCCGCCGGCGGTCAGCGCCTGGAAGAAGGGCGTATCGGCAAGGATCGGCACCGAAAGCTCGAGATAGGCTTCCTTCGCGGTGCTGGTCCCCGAAATCGGGCTCTGCTGGTTGGTGTTCGCGATACCAAGGACAGTCAGCGGATCGGGATCGCGCCAGCCTTTTTCCTTGCGATACACGACACCCGCCGCAAAGGAGACCGGCCCCGCGGGCAGCTTGAACAGGTCGCCGTTGAGGTCGGCGGTGACCGTCGCCAGCTGGTTGCCGCCACGATCGCGCGAGGTGAACAGGATATAGTCGAGCACCTGCGGCGTCAGGTCACCGAAGCCGAGATAGTCACCGCAGGGGATCGCGGCGCCCGCCGCAAGGCTGCACTTCGTCGTATCGAGCGAGTTGCGGACGCGCTCGAGATTGGCAACGTTGGTCGAACCGTCAACCGCGCTGTTGCGTCCGAAAGCGCCGGCGACTTCCCATCCCCAATCGTTCGACAATTTGCCGCGCAGCCCGAATGTGCCCTGCCAGGTGTTGGTTTCCTGGAAGAACTGGCGCGCACCGGGCTCGGCAAGGCGCCGCTGGACGAGAACGATATTCTGCCCGGTCGGGTTGGTCGGGTTGCTCGCCGCTATCGACAGGTTGCGCAGCGTTCCCGGCGTCGCGATCTGGTTCGACTTGCGGAAGGTATAAAGGAACTCGCCGAACGCCTCGATGCTATCGGTCAAATCATAGTCGGCAAAGAACGCCGTGCTGACGCGCTCGACCGGGCTGACGGCATTGAGGAACGGCGCCGAGTTGAAATTATGCTTGGCGGCGCTGTACGGCTCGAAGAAATTGCCGTTGCCGCCCAGAATCTGGTTGAAGTTGATCTGCTGACCGTTCGGCAGCACCGCGCGGCCGCCGATCGTCGACGCGCTGTTGACGCAGCTGAGCGAACCCGGGGTGGTTTCGGCAAGCGAGCAAGGCGCGCGGCTTGCCATGTTGACCGCCTTGGTCTTCTGGTACGTCACCGCCGCCATAAAGCCGCCGCGATCGTTCCGGATGCCCCAGATCAGGTCGGCGGTAAAATCCGACCCGTCGCCCTTTTCGGTGAGGCCCTGCCGCACGCTGAGGCCGAGGCCTTCATAGTCGCTCCGGGTGACAAGGTTGACGACGCCTGCCATCGCATCGGCACCATAGATCGCCGACGCCCCGTCCTTGAGGACGTCGGTGCGCGCGAGCGCGGCAACGGGGATCATGTTGAGATCGGGCGACGAGTTGGCCCCGGTGCCGCCTGCAACGAGGCGGCGGCCGTTGAGCAGCACGAGCGTGCGCTTGATGCCGAGACCGCGAAGATTGACCTGCGCCGTACCATAGCCGTTGCCGGTCCAATAGGCCGAGGTCTGGTTGCCCGCGAAGCCCGCGTTGGCGGGAAGCCGCTGCAGCACGGTCTCGATATTGACGACGCCCGTGTTCTCGATCTGCTCGGCGGAAACGACCGTCGCCGGTCCGACGCCGGCAAGATCCTGCCGGCGGATGCGCGACCCGGTCACCACGATGTCGTTGCCGCCGACGGCGCTGTCCACGCCCGTATCGGCTGCCGACTCGCCCTGTGCAAATGCTGGTGCGGCAATGCCTGCAAAAACCGCCGCGCCGGCGAGCAAAACTGTCCTGATCTTCATCGCGAAACCCCCTTCTGGTTGCGTTACCCACCCCCAGAAAGCACCAAATGTATATACAGGTCAATTAAAAATTATATTGAAGATCAATGACTTAATTCGATACAATGAGTGCGTAGCCGGTCCATATAATACGCATCCGAAGCATCCACCCCTCACTTCACATGACATTTTTTTGAAAGCAGGCAAGCACGCAGGCCGACGCATCAATCAGGCGGAAAAAACCGAAATACGACCCTCGCGATCGAACGCCATCACCTCGAAGCTGTCGCGGCTCCCGTCGGGCATTTCCATCCCTGGCGAGCCGCGGGGCATACCCGGAACGGCGATCCCTTTTATGTCTTCTGGCTTGTCGCGAAGGAGCCGCGCAACATGCGCCATCGGCACATGGCCTTCGATCGCATAGCCCCCGACGAGCGCGGTGTGGCAGGATGCGAGGTCCGGCGGAACACCCAGGCGTTCTTTCACCGCGGCCATGTCGGCGCGGTTCTCGACCGTTACCTTATGGCCGGCTTCACGGGCGATCCCGGCCCACGCCTCGCAACAGCCGCACTCGGGATCGCGATAGACGACAAAAGCCTCGCTTTCAGCCGCGGCCGCTCGCTTCGGCGCATCCGCAGGGCCGCTGCCGCATCCCGCCAGAACTGCACCGCCCGCTGCGGCGAACAGCCCGAGGAGGCTTCGCCGGCTCCATTGCGATGTCATGCTCGTGCGCCTTCCTGAAACTAGAACCAGACCCGCACCCCGGCGACCAGACTGACGCTGCTCGCGCCCTCGCCCGAAGCCCTTGCAAAGCGCGCTGTATCGCCGACCTTGCGCGCCCATTCGACCCCGACATAGGGCGCGAACTCCCTGACGATCTCGTAACGCAGACGAAGCCCGAGTGCGACGTCGGACAAACCGGCGCCGATCCCGCTCTCGCGAATATCCTGAGCCGAGAGGTTAAGTTCGGCCATCGGCTGAAGGATCAGCTTCTGCGTGATGCGCTGGTCGTAATAGCCTTCGATGCGACCAAGCACGTCCCCCTTGTCCGACAAAAACAGGGCACCCTCGACCTCGAACCAGTAAGGCGCTAACCCCTCGAAGCCGATCGTGGCATAGGTCCGGTCGGCACCCGGTCCGAAATCCTGGCGGATACCGGCCTGCGCGTTGAAATAGGGACCGATCGCGCGGCTGTAGAGCAACTGCGTCTCGGTGCCCTCCAGCCCCTCGCCAAAGGCACCTTCGCCCTCGCTTTTGATCGTTAGCCGGTTGATGTCGCCGCCGTACCAGACTTCGCCATCCCAGCTGAAACCGTCATGCCCCTTGCGCGACTGATATTCGAGGTCGAGGCTGGTGTAGCCGACCAACAGGCCGCCGCTTTCGACCATCATCGCGTGGCGCGCATGATCCATTTCGGCCTTGGGGAAAATGCGGTCGGCGTACCAGTCGCTCGGCGGCGCGGGCGCGGGCGCATCGCCCGCGGGCAGATCGGTGCCGACCGCGCCGGGTGCCGGGGCCGCCGCCTTGGGGGTGCAATGCCCCATGGCGGCATGCTCGGGCGCGCAGTCGGGGTCGCTTGCCACCGGCGCAGGCGTATGATCGCCATGCGCAGCGGGGGCGGGATCGTCCTTCAGCGTGCAATGGCCCATCGCCGCATGTTCGGGAGTGCAGCCGGTATCACCCTCAGCCGGTGTGGGCATCTGCTCGCCATGCGCGCTGGTCGTGGTGCCCTCGCCCTCAAGGATGCAATGCCCCATCGCGGCATGCTCGGGCGTACAACCGACATCGACAACAGGCTTCCGCGGCGGATGCCCCTCATGCGCCGACTGCGCCGCGGCGGGGACTGCGAAGGCGATCGCCGACAGTCCGGCGAGCAGGGTCCACGCGCGGCTCATGCGGCGTCTCCGCGCGGACGGACGCTGACAACGCGCATCATCCCCGCGTGCATATGATAGAGGAGATGGCAATGGAACGCCCAGTCGCCGAGCGCATCGGCGGTGAAGTCGAAGGTCGCGATGCCGCCCGGCTGGACGATCACCGTGTGCTTGCGCGGCGAATGATCGCCCTTGCCCGTCACCAGCTCAAAGAAATGGCCGTGCAGATGGATGGGGTGAACCATCATCGAATCGTTGATCAGATTGACGCGCACCCGCTCGCCTTCGAGGAACGGGATCGGCTCGTGATGATCGGACATCTTCACGCCGTCGAACGACCACATGAAACGTTCCATATTGCCCGTCAGATGGATGTCGAGCGAGCGTTCGGGCGCGCGGACATCGGGGTTGCGATCGAGCGATTTCAGGTCGTGATAGGTCAGCACCTTGTGCCCGACATCCTCCAGCCCCTGTCCCGGCTCGCCCATCCGGTTGATCGGCATCGGCGAAATCGACTGGACGCTGGGATCACGCTTGACCTGCGGCGCGACGCTGAAGTCGCGCATACTGTGGTTCATGGCGCCGCCAGCAGCGGCTCCGTGTCCCATTGCTGCATGATCGCCCGCTCCGGCATCGGCAGCGGGGGTGCAATGTCCCATCGCCGCATGTTCGGGCGCACACGTAGCGTCGCCCACCGCGCCGCCTGCCATCGCGCCCATACCCATGTCGGTCATCGTCGCGAGCGGACGCTTGCGCAGCGCCGGAACCTCGGCCGCCATCCCGGCGCGCGGCGCCAGTGTCGCGCGCGCCATGCCCGAGCGGTCGTTGACCTCGGCGACAAAGGTGTAAGCGCGGTCGTCGGTCGGGGTGACGATGACGTCATAGGTTTCGGCGACGCCGATCTGGAACTCGTCGATTTCGACCGGCACGACGTTCAGCCCGTCGGACTGAACCACGGCCATCCGCAGCCCCGGAATCCGGACGTTGAAGATCGACATCGCCGACGCGTTGATGATGCGCAGGCGGACGCGCTCGCCCGGGGTGAACAGCGCGGTCCAATTGTCGCGCGGACCATAGCCGTTGACGAGGAAGGTATAGGTAGACCCGTTGACGTCGGCGACGTCGGTCGGATCCATACGCATCGCGCCCCATTCGACGCGGTCCTTGAGCGGTTGATCCTTGCCCGCGAGCAACCCGCCGAGCGTCTGGCGTTGCATGTTGAAATGGCCGGGATTAACCTTCAGCTTGCGGAAAATTTCCTCGGGCGAGATCCGGCTATGGTCCGACAGCACGATGACATGTTCGCGGTCGTGCGCGACGGGATCGGGGCCGGCGGGATCGATGACGATCGGGCCATAATGGCCGATCTGTTCCTGAAGCCCCGAATGGCTGTGATACCAATAGGTCCCCGACTGGACGACCGGAAATTCATAGACGAATTTCGACCGCGGCTTGATGCCGGGAAAGCTGACGCCCGGAACGCCGTCCATATGGAACGGCAGGATCAACCCGTGCCAATGGATTGAGCTGTCCTCATCCAGATCGTTGACAACAGTGAGCTTAGCCGTCTGACCTTCCTTCAGGCGAACGAGCGGCGCCGGGACGGTGCCGTTGATGCCGATCGCGCGACTGATCTTGCCGTCTACGCGCATCGTCTGGCGCGCGATGCGCAGCGTGATGTCATTGCCCGAGACGGTCGGAAGCGGCGCGACAATACCCGGTGAAACGGGCTGCGCCCAAGCGGGAAACCAGGGTGCCAGCGCGGCCACCGCTCCCCCGCCCAATGCTCCACTCACGAAACGACGCCTGTCTATCTGCATAAAATTCCCGAATTCTGCCTTATCTCTATAGTCATACGCGGCACGCCTACGCGCCCCTCACCGTCTCAAGCTAAAAAACTGTCTCTGCCATGCTACATCAGCCGCCCGCGCGCGCCGACGCTTCGCCCAGCAAAGCCCTCAATTTCGCGCGCGCACGATAGAGCCGCGTCTCGACCGTCTTTTCGCTTGTCTGGAGCAGTTCGGCGGTTTCCGCCTGGCTGAGCTCCTCGATACCGCGAAGAACAAGAACCTCGCGCAGATTCGGCGCCAGGCGGGACATGGCGGCACGGACGCGGGCCAGCTCGGCGCGGTCCGCTGCCTCTGCGTCGGGAGCCGGCCCGTCGCTTGCGACATCATGGGCGCTGTCGAGCGGCAGGGCCCGGGAAAAAAAGGACCGAACCGCGCGGCGCCGCGCCCAGTCGCGGCACTTGTTGAGCGCGATACGCGCAATCCAGATCCGAAACGGCCGGTCGGCATCGTAGCGGCCGAGCGCCGCAAAGCCCGCGACAAAGGCCTCCTGCGTCAGGTCCATGGCCTCGTCGGGATCGCCGATATTGTTGCGGATCAGGCGAAAGACCGGCGCCTTGTAGCGCCGCAGCAATTCCCGATGGGCCTGCTGCTGTCCGGCATGGGCAAGTGCGGCGAGCTCGCGGTCGCTACATTGCGAAAGATCGAGGCTCACCGCGCATCGGCGGTCAGCGCCTTGACCACGCTCTTGTCGAACATCGCCGCCTGCTCGCGATCCAGAACGACACGCATCGCGAACAGATGCTGGAGCGTCTCCTTCTGCAGCTCTCCCATCACCCGGTGAGTCTCGTCGATCGCCTCGGTGACGCGCGGGCCATAGCCATGCTCCGCCTCGATCGCTTGAGCGAGCCTGATATTGGCGGCGCGCATATCGAGTTCGAGTGCATCGCGGCGGGCTGCGAATTTCGTCTCGATCTGGTCAATTTTCGCTTGCTGCGCGGCCGAGAGCTTCAACTGGCTGTGGAGAAGCGCGTGCAGTTCGGTCTCGCTGGCGCGCGGCGCCTCGACTACGAAGCGTCCGGCAAGCACGCCAGCGAGCGCCGCAAGGAAAGCGACCAGACCAAAGAGAAGAAAGCGACGCGACGAGGTCATCAACGTGAATCCAGCGAGGTTGAGGGGGCTAGAGGGCTGGCCGGGATAAGCGGCGTGATCGGACTCGCGGCCACAGCGGGCGGAACCATGACGCTACCGACGACAAAGCCGCCGCCTAGCGAAACGAAAGCCGCAAGCGCCATCATCCGCCGCGTCGCTGACGACTCGCGTTGGCGTCCCGAAAGCGCAATGAGAATCCGCTCGTCGAGCGCATCCAGCGCGGCCGGCAATTCGGCTTCATTCAAAATCCGCAATTCGTCCATCAGGCTTTCTCGCCAGTCCTTCACCTAGATCATACGCGCACGGTCACATCATCCCTCAGAAATAATTCAACAACTCCGTGCTGATTTTCCGAGGGCTTGGCCACTGCCTTGCGTATTAGCAGGACAGACCAAAATTTGGAGCATTTATGATCAAGTCCATTCTCCCGGTTGCCACTGCGGCCCTCGCGCTGCTTCTTGCGCCAACTGCGGCGGGCGCACACACGAAGCTTGTCGGCTCGACCCCCGCTGCGAACGCGACCGTCTCGAAGGTGACCTCTGTCAGCCTGCGGTTCAACGAGAAGGTCATCGCCTCGACGATGAAGGTCGAACTGGTGATGACCGGAATGCCTGGCATGGCCAATCATGCGCCGATGAAAATTCCCGTGACGCCGATGATGGGCAAGGACGGCAAGTCGATGACGCTCTCGGCCAAGCGCGCACTCGTACCTGGCAGTTATAAGGTCAAATGGTCCGCCGCAGGCGCAGATACGCATCGCATGGGAAGCGAATTCAGCTTCACCGTGAAATAAGGCGATGACCGACGTCTTGCTGATGAGCATCAGGTTCGCGCTTTTCGCAAGCCTGATGCTCATCACGGGGCTCGCCGCTTTTCCGCTTTATGCCCTCCGGCCGGCCGAGCGGAGCAATCGCGAGCCGGGATCGCTTTTGCATCAGCCCCAGCCGTGGCTGTGCGCCTTCGCCCTGCTCTTGTCCTTCGTCGGCATGGTCGTGCTCATCGTCACCATGCAGGGGGTCAACGTCTTCGCAATCGATCACGAAATGTTTCTGTCCATCGTTCGCGAGACCGACACCGGAATCGCCTGGATCGTACGCATGACCGCGCTGCTTGTTGCGATCACCGCAACCTTACGGTTTCGCCGTAACCCGACGCTCGCCACCTCGATTCTTTTCGCCGCCGGCTCGACTGCGCTCGTGACATTGCTCTGGACCGGCCACGCCGGCGCGACCGAAGGCGCGGTCGGCTGGCTCCATCGCGTGAACGATGCCGCCCACATGATCGCCGCCGCGATCTGGCTCGGCGCCATCGCCGCTTTCCTGCTGCTACTTCGCCCCGTTGAGCCGGCGAGCGAGGCACGCTTGGCCTTTGCCGCACGCGGCCTCGACCAGTTCACGCGAGTAGGAACCCTGTGCGTGCTGGTCATCGCAGCGACCGGACTGGTGAACGCCCAGATCGTCATCGGAGCCGGGAATATTGCGCGATCGGCCGGGTCGCCCTACGGACAGCTCCTCACCGTGAAGCTGCTTCTGTTCGCCGCGATGCTCATCCTCGCCGCAGTTAACCGCTGGCGGCTCACGCCAGCTTTGCGGGCCGCCGTCGACCCGGGTGCCATGAGCGCCGACCCGGCCCGCGCCGTCGCAGCGATGCGCACCAGCCTCATACTGGAAGCGTCGGCGGGGCTCGCCATCCTTGCATTGGTAGCATGGTTCGGGATGCTGGCCCCCGTTTCCGCAGGTTGAGGCGCGTCGGCAAACCCGGGGACTACCCTAGTTTCACGAAGCGGGGACGAGGCAAAACAGTTTCCGTCAGACCGGCGGCCCCCGCCCATTCGACGCGTCGCCCGGTACAGGCACGAAGCTGCAGCGCGGGTAAGCGAGCCGCTTTCGATCAATTGCGGATCAGTGCGTCCAGAAGCTGTTCAACCTTTGCCCTCTGGGAGTCAGCGGCGTCGTAGGCGACCTGTAGCACACTCACCGAAATCGCATGTCGAGCCACTGCCGCCTCGTCCCCCTCTTCCCCGACGCCCGGCGCCTTTTGCGAAATGGTAGCGAACAGACCGGGGAGCGGCACTCGCCCCTCGACCGGAGGCTTGCCCATTGCCGAGGGCAAATCCGAAACGAATTTGAATTCATATCGCATGAAGTTCCCGATCCGGGCGAATTTCCAGCTTGCCGTTTCAGGCGCGTCCGGAAAATTCACGTTCAGAGCGAGCCCGGGAGGAAGCAGCCTGCCCCCATGTGACGCCGCCTCCAGACTGTCGATTAGTTCCAGCGACCGGCTGGCGACGCGTGTCGAGAGCGGGTTGGCAAGATCGGCGCCGCTGGCGCTGTTCTCACCGGCGCTCAATGCGATAGCCGGAATATCCCGCATGATGGCATATTGGACGTTGCTAACGGTTCCCGAACTGACAACGATATTCCCCGAATTCTGACCGATGTTGGGGCCCGACAGGACCAGATCGGGCGCCCTCCCCCAGCGCTCGTTCGCGACCACGTCGATGCCATACAACATCGCCATGACGGGCGTACCGTCGACATAATAGAAATCCTTGCCGAGACCCGGTCGGGTCATCACCCCTGCACCCGGATCACCAGTCTTTGCTGCGCCGTTCACGCAATCTGCCGCCAACGGGCCCAGCGGTTTCATGATCTTGAGCGCTCCGCCCATTCCGCTCTGCTGCGAGCATGGCACGGCAACGATAACATCATGCCCTTCTGACTTCAGCGCCTCGTATAGCGCCTTCACATTGGCCGTAAGACCATCATCGTTGCCGATCACGATATTGCGGGCCGATGCCGGATTCGCAGGTGCGAGCAGCGCGAGGGCGGCGAGCAGCTTCAGGCGGAAGGACATAATATTCTCCTGATCGTCAAAACCGGACGCGCGCTTCGAGACCATAGGTGCGCGGGTCGTTGTAACGCGTCGTCGTGTTGCGGCCAGCGACGCGGAAATCGAAATAATTATAATTGGCGTTGGTCAGGTTCTTCGCCCACAGCGCGACGTCGAACGTGCCGCCGGCCACATCGATGTCGCCCAGCGTGAGGCGTCCGTTGATCAGGAAAGCGCTCTCTGCCTTGTAATCGACCGTGCCGTTGGCGAAATAATTGCCGGCCGTATTCGCGTCGAAATGGACCCTGAGCTCGCCGAAGGAGAAGCGTGGAAAGGTGTAGTCCGCTGTGAGCGTCACGGCATGTTTCGGCGTGAAGGCCGAGTCCACCTGTTCGATCATCCCCGAAAAGATGTTGCGGACCGGTGTCGCGGGCGCGTCGGTATAGACATAATTGATGGCGAAAAGCAGGTCGCGAACCGGCGCGAGAGTCAGATCGACCTCGACGCCCTTCAATCGCCGCTTCTCGGGCGCATTGACCGTCTCGGTATTCGACACAAAGGCCGGGTTGATGAAGTCCACCTGCTGGTTCGAAAGGCGGCTCGTATAAGCGGCAATATTGAGACGGGCCCGGCGGTCGAAGAGGTCGGCCTTCAAACCGGCCTCCCATGCCACCAGTTCTTCTTCGCCGAACGGCCGCAGAATCGACGAACGCGTGTTGGCGCCGCCGGCACGATAGGCGCGACTGACCTTCACATAGGCGTTGACGTCGCCCATGAAATCATAGGCGATCGTTGCCATTGGATCGAAGCGGCTCGAGTTGAACTCGAAGTCGAGGTTCGGATTCACACCGCGAATGGCGGTGAGGAAACCATCCTTATGATCGTCGGTGTAGCGCGCCCCGACCGTCACATGCAGGCCGAGCAGCGCCATCGGCGACCAGGTGACCTGCCCGAACAAGGCCTTCGACTTGACGTTCACGCGTGCCGCGCGATCGGGGATATTCGCCGCACCGGCATCGGGTACGGGTTCGGGAAACAGCGTGATCCCGCTGTTCGTCGCGTTCAGCCGGGCCGACGAGAAGACGGTCGCCTCGTCCGCGCCATTCTCGTTGAAATAATAGCCGCCAAAGACATATTTGAAATCGCCCGTATCGCCGACGAACTGGACTTCCTGGCTAAACTGGTTCTGGTCGACGAGCGCATAGCTCAGCCGCCCGAACGGGCGGTTTGGGCCCCAAGCGGTAACGCCGCCGGTGTCCTGGTCCCACTGGACCGACGTCAGGTCGCGCCATGCCGAGATCGAGCGGATCGTCAGAGAGTCGGCGACATCCCATTCGGCAATCAACG
Source organism: Sphingopyxis sp. GW821-FHT10B01 (assembly GCF_059415685.1). Taxonomy (NCBI): domain Bacteria; kingdom Pseudomonadati; phylum Pseudomonadota; class Alphaproteobacteria; order Sphingomonadales; family Sphingopyxidaceae; genus Sphingopyxis; species Sphingopyxis sp. GW821-FHT10B01. Next base: position 582,374 of record NZ_JBWKNS010000001.1, read on the forward strand.
AATGCCCGCGCGCACGCTGTGGATTACGTAGCACCGGCACGCCGATGCGCGCGGTCCGCACGCGCCCCTCGCGCAGCGTAATGAAACTCGGCCGCAGCGCCGCGGCTTGATCGGTCGCGGTGATATCGCTGTAGTTGCTTGTCGATTTGTCATGCGACTGGTCATAGGAATAGAGGATCGACAGATTGTCCGCCGGTTCCCACAGCGCGGTCGCCTTGAAGCCATATTTGCGGATTTCCGAATAGTCGTGGAAATCGGGATTGGGGTTGAGCACCAACCCCCCGCGGTCACTGTAAAGCCCGTCGAGCTTGATCGCGACCCCGGCGATCCGCGGCAGGTTCACATGCGCCGCAACGGTGCGGCTGTCATAGTTGCCAAGGCCCGCTTTCACGTCGACGCCGAATTCGCCGGTCGGGCGCTTGGTGACGACGCTGACCGCGCCGCCGATCGTGTTGCGCCCAAAAAGCGTACCCTGCGGACCGCGCAGCACCTCGATGCGTTCGATATCGGAAAGCTCCATGCCGAGCCCCGAGACGCGGCCAACATAGACACTGTCGATGTAGATGCCCACCGTCGGATCGCGCGTCACCTGTGTTGCATCGACCGGAACCAACCCGCGCATGCCGATCGAAACCGCCGAGGCCCGGCCTAGAAAGGGCGAGATGCGCAGCGAAGGAATCCCCCCCGTGAAAAGGTCGTTGAGCGAGTTGACGCCTTTCTGTTCGAGCGCGTCGGAGCCGAAGGCGACGATCGAAATCGGCGTGTCCTGAAGATTTTCCTCGCGCTTCTGCGCGGTCACGACGATTTCGGCGATGCCGCCTTCGTCGTTGGCCGAAGATTGTGCGGCGCTCTCTTGCGCCAGAGCTGCCGAACTCCCCGTCATCAGCAACCCCGTTACAGCGGCGCGCGTCATGTTGCGTCGAATCGTCATGTTCGTCCCCTCTCCGTTGTCCGCGCGAACGGACAATTCCTGCCCTCTCGGTCCTTCCGGAAAACAGACGGTGGGGAAGTCGACGACCTGTCAGCCACTATGTGGCTTGCGGCCCTCTATCCCGCCCTCTCCCGGCGCGACCTTACTCTGCTTGCAAACCGGCCGATCTCCCGTCCGAATCACGCAGTTCCTTTCGGGTGCCGTCTATTTTGTCCCGGGTCAATCTATATTGTCTCTTTATATAATACATTGTACCATATAATGAGACATTAAATCGGTTCGAGGTTGGCAGATTTGAGTGTAGCGCTGTCTCCGGAGCACCACGCGAAACCGTTGCAAGGAAGTTCGATGGGCGAAGAAAAACGAGGCTTGCAAACGACGCGCGCGGCGGGCGAGACCGATCTTAAAGGGCCTTCGCGGCCAGTCGGCCTGGCGCTTCTTCTCGTCGAGCGAGTCGCTGAATGGCAACCGATCGGCGCGAGCGATATCGCGCGTCGCCTCGCCCTGCCCAAGGCGACGGTGCACCGCCTGCTGCTCGCGCTGGAAGCTTTCGGCTGGCTCGAGCGCGACGGCGGAAGCCGGCCCTTATGGTCGGTGTCGATGCGGCCGATCGCGGTCGGTGGCCGGGCGATCGAACGCAAGAGCGGCCTGCGCATGGCGGCCCTCTCGGTGATGGATGCACTGCGCCACGCCACTGGAGAAACGATTCACCTGGGGCTTGTCGACGGCGAAAATATCGCATTGATCGAGCGCATCGACGGCGTGAACAGCGTCAATATATTCCTGCCAGTTGGAACGAGCTGGGATCTCAGCTGGTCGAGCAGCGGCAAGTCCGTGCTTGCACACCTGCCCGAAGCCGAGCAGCTGCGCTACCTGCAGACGCCGCGTTTTCGACGGAAATCGGAGACCGAAATCATTCCGCCCGGCCAGCTTGCCGAAGAACTGGCGCAGATACGCGAGCGCGGCTTTGCGATGTCGATCGGCGTCCCGCCCGCGGCGAGCAGCAGCATCGGCACGGCCATCTTCGACAAGCGCGGCCGACCCTTTGCCGGCCTTTCGATCACCGGCGCATCCGACAGGCTGCGCGAGGAGCAGTTGCTGGCATTGGCTCCGCACCTCGTCGCTGCGGCGCGGCGTATTTCGATCGGGATGAATATGGATTGAAAACTTCAGCCGGTTGCGGATCGCCGCATCGGTTGTCCCGTGAGATGCCGCCTGACCTCGTCCGCAGCAAGCGCCTGCAGACGCTCGATCGCGCTGGTCGAATACCAGGCAGCGTGCGGGGTCAGGATCAGATTCGGGCAATGGCGCAACGAGGAGTCCTGCGGCAGCGGTTCGACCTCGAACACGTCGAGCGCAGCCGCGCGCAATTGGCCGGACCCGAGTGCATCGGCGAGTGCATCCGGATCGATCAGCCCGCCGCGCGCGGTATTGACCAGTGCGGCCCGGTCCGGTTTCCGAGCCAGCCGTGCGGCGTTCACCACATGGCGCGTCTCGGGCGTGAGGGGACAATGCAGCGTGACGACATCCGCGCGGTCGAACAGCGTGTCGAGATCCACGGCCTCGACGCCCAGCCCGGTCAACATCGCCGGATCGGCGAAGGGGTCCGCAACGATAGCCTTGAAACCGAACGGCTTGAGGCGAGCGAGCACCTCCCGCCCGATACGCCCGAACCCGACAAAACCCACGATGGTTTCAGGAAAGGCCCGCAACGCGCCGGCAACCCCTACCGCGTCCCATTTTCCATCGCGCACGGACTGGTCCAGCGGCACCACCGAACGCAGCATGGTGAGGATCAATGCGACCGTATGATCGGCAACCTCTCCGGTGGCATAATCGGGCACATAGGCGACCTTCACACCATGTGCCTCCGCCGCGGCGAGATCGATATTGTCGAGTCCGATGCCATAGCGGACGATCAGCGAACCCGGCGCCAGTCTGGCAATCGCATCCGCAGTGACCTGCGCAAACTGGACGATCAGCACGTCGGTGCCGTCCGCCGCCGCGGTGACATCGTCAGCGCTCGCGCATTTCGCTTCCACGAATATGGCACCGAACTCCTCCGCAACCGCGCGCTCGTGCGTAAGAGATGGAAAGGTCGCGTCGGTCACTGTGATTTTCATGTTTGTTCCTTGGAAAGATGCAAAAGGCGTCGAGGACAGGAAGGAGGCAGCGGGCCGATCCCCTAATCCGTCAGACGCACCACCTGCTGCTGGGTGCCGAGCCCCTCGATGCCGAGCGTCACGCGATCGCCCGGCTTCAGATAGACCGGTGGCTGCTTCCCCATGCCCACACCCGGCGGCGTGCCGGTGGAAATCAGATCGCCCGGCTCGAGCGTCATGAAGCGGCTGATATAGGAAACGAGGAAGGCCACCTTGAAAACCATCGTTTTCGTCGAGCCGTCCTGCATGCGCTGGCCGTTCACATCGAGATACATCGCGAGATCCTGCGGATCGCCGGCATCGTCACGCGTGACGAGCCAGGGGCCGACGGGGCAGAAACTGTCCAGGCTCTTTCCCTTCAGCCATTGCCCGGTTCCTTCCAGCTGGAAACCGCGCTCGGAAACATCGTGGACCACCGTGTATCCGGCGACATGATCCAGTGCCTCCGCTTCGCTCACACGCGTCGTCCGTTTGCCGATGACGACGCCCAGCTCGACCTCCCAATCCACTTTCGTGGCGTCGACCGGAATGCGGATATCGTCATTCGGGCCGCAAACCGACGTATTCGCTTTCATGAACAGGACCGGCTCGACCGGCACCGCCATGCTGGTTTCCGCCGCATGATCCGAATAGTTCAACCCGACGCAAATGACCTTCCCGACCCGCGCCACAGGACATCCAAGCCGGACATCTTCGGGCGCGGCAGGCAGGTCGCGTGGGTTTATGCGACCGAGGGCTTCGACAACCTGGCCGAAATCATCGATATCATCACCGAGGGCCGACGATGCGTCGCGAACGACGCCGGCGTCGTCCAGCAGGCCATATCGCTCCGCCCCTTCCGGACCGAACCTTACAATACGCATATCTATCCCTTCTGATTGTGTCGCCTGCCGGCAGATTCATGGCCTCAATAGGTCGCCCGGCCACCGGAAAGATCGAAAACTGCCGCCGTGGTGAACGAGTTTTCCTCGGTCGCAAGCCAGCAGATCATCGAGGTCGCTTCCGCGATATCGAGCATGCGGCCCCGCGGAATCTTCGAAAGAATATATTCAATATGCTGCGGCGACTGAGTCATGGCGAGCGCGGTTTTTGCGAACGCCGGAGTCACCGCGTTGACCGCAATATCATGGCCGGCCAGTTCCTTGCCGAGCGATTTGGTCAACGCGAGCAGGCCAGCCTTGGCAGAGCTGTAGGCAACGGCGTTCGGATTGCCTTCCTTGCCCGCGATCGAGCTCACGTTGACGATCCGGCCATATCCCTTCTGCATCATGTGCGGCACCACCGCGCGGCAGCAGTAAAATGCGCCGGTCAGGCCCACATGCACGACATCGCGAAAGGCGTCGGGCGGATATTCCCAGGTCGGAACATTCGGTCCGACCAGCGCCGCATTGTTGATCAATATGTCGATCCGGCCGAAATGATCGACGGCCTCTTGCGCAGCAGCCTCGACGGCGCCGAGATCGCCTATATCGACGCGCTGACAAAGCACGCGCGCGCTATCCCCGAACCGCGCGACGGCATCGTCGAGCATCTTGCCATCCCGGTCCCACAGCGCAACCGAGCCACCTCCGGTGACGATCCGCTGCGCAACGCCGAAACCGATCCCTTGCGCCCCCCCCGTGACGACAGCCACCCGGCCTTCAAAATCATAATGGTTCGCCCCGGCATGACTTCGGCCTTCGACAAGGGTGAAACTTTGGGTCGTCATCGCAATCTCATTCTATTAATTACCCTTTGATACCCATAATAAGTATGATTATATGTCCACTGTCAAGCCAATATTGAAGGCATAGGAGGGTTTCCGGAATATGAGGGTCGCAGCATCGATATCCGACTATCGCGAGCTGGCGCGGCGTCGGCTGCCGAAATTCCTTTTCGAATATGTCGATGGTGGATCCTATGATGAGGTCACGCTCCATCGGAACCGGGCCGACCTGCAACGCATAGCGTTGCGCCAGCGCGTGCTTCGCGATGTTTCCGACATCGATCTGGGGATCGAGATTTTCGGACGACGCCAGTCCATGCCCATCGCACTGGGGCCGATCGGTCTCGCCGGCATGCTTGCCCGCCGCGGCGAGCGGCAGGCGATCTCCGCAGCGGAAACAGCGGGCATTCCTTTCTGCCTGTCGACCGTATCGGCCTGTTCACTGGCAGAAGTAGCTGCAGCGGCGCGCGCGCCTTTCTGGTTCCAGCTCTACATGATGCGCGATCGCGGCTTCGTGCGCGATCTGCTGGCACAGGCACGCGCGCACGGCTGCGCAGTGCTCGTCTTCACCGTGGATATGCCCGTGCCCGGCACGCGCTATCGCGACTACCGGTCGGGCCTTGCCGGTGCTCCCGGCATGAAAGGTACTCTTCGCCGCGCATTTCAGGCGCTGCGCCGTCCGCACTGGGCAATGGATGTCGGACTGCTCGGCAGGCCGCACAGCCTTGGCAATGTCGCGCCATTGCTTGGCAAAAAGAGCGGCCTCGATGATTTTCTGGGCTGGATGCGAGGCAATTTCGACCCGGGCGTCACATGGCACGATCTGGACTTTATCCGCAGCGAGTGGGTGGGCCCGCTGGTCATCAAGGGGATACTCGACCCGGAGGATGCGAGCACCGCCGCGGCAGTCGGCGCCGACGGGATCATCGTCTCGAACCATGGAGGCCGGCAACTCGACGGCGTGCCATCGACCGCACAAGCGCTTCCCGCAATTGCCGACGCGGTGGCGGGAAAATTGAAGATCCTTGCCGATGGCGGGGTTCGCTCTGGACTGGACGTCGCGCGGTTGCTTTGCCTCGGTGCCGATTGCGTGCTGCTGGGCCGGGCTTGGGCCTATGCGCTCGGCGCCGGCGGCGAGGCGGCTGTGCACCACATGCTGTCGCTGTTCGAGGCAGAGCTGCGCGTTGCCCTCAGCCTCACCGGCGTCGATCGCGTAACCGGCCTCGATCACGAGATGCTCGCTCAGTACTAGTGGAGCCGAAACAGCCCACTATATATTCGATCATATTTATGTGCCATAAATCGCGTGTTTCATATGTTAACGGACGAACCACAAGCCGATGAAAGCTGTTGAAAACAAAGGACTGCACGGCCGCGTGATCCAGGATCTGGGTCAAGCCATATTGTCCGGCGAATTCGCGCCCGGGGCAACTCTGCCGGGGCAGGAGGAATGCTGTGCCCGGCTGGGGGTCAGCCGCACTGTGCTGCGCGAAGCCTTGCGCGTACTCGCAGCCAAGGGACTGGTCGATGCGCGGCCGAAAGCAGGCACTTTTGTGCTTCCGCGGGAGAATTGGAACTTTCTAGACCCGGATATTCTCGAATGGCGGCTCCGCTCGGAGGATCGCGATGCCGTCCTCGAGCAATTATACGAGCTTCGCCATATGGTCGAACCGACCGCCGCCTTTCTCGCCGCATCGCGCGCCAAACTTCACGACTTCCGCCGCATGGGCGAAGCCTTCGATGCGATGGCCGCAGCGGGACGCACGCACGACAGCATCGAATCCGATCTCGCCTTCCACCGCGCCATTATCGAGGCTTCGGGCAACGACCTGTTTGCATCGCTGGGACGGGTCGTGGAATCGGCGCTGGTCATTAGTTTCCGGATCGGGGCCGACAATCCCGACGGCACCGAACATTCGCTCGCGATGCATAAGGCGATCCTCGACGCGATTGTCGATCGCAACGGCACCGAGGCCCGCGTCGCGATGCGCAAGCTGATCGACTATTCGAAGGGCACGGTAGCCCGCGTATCGGCCAAGGGAAGCGAAGCGCGCCGCCAGTCGAAACGCTAGCACGCTGTCAGAGCGTGTCGCGGGCGTGTCTGGTGCGCAGCCGTTTCGCGATCAGAAGAAGAGCAGCAAGCGCGATCGGCGTCCATATGACCATCACGAAAACCAGCGACAGGCCGATCCTGGATTTGTCCTGCAAGACGCCCTCGGTGAACCAACTGACCATGGTCGGCCCGATAAACAGGCCCATCACCGACAGGAAGGTCACATAGACCGCACCGACACTGGCCCGCAAAGACGCCGGTGTTCCGAGCTGTAACGCGGCCGGCGCATAACCCGCATAGGTATAGGTCACACCCCAGAAAAGGGTCGAGGCGAGCAGGAAGGTTGTCGGGCTGCCCGACAATATGCCCGCGATCATCGCCGGGATCGAGAGGCACAAGCCGATCGCCGGAACCTTGGCATGCGCATCGGTCATGCCGCGATTGTAGAGGCGCTCAACCAGCCAGCCCATCGCAAGCAGTCCGATTACCCCCGCAATCCCTTGTGTCGCACCATAAGCGATGCCGACTTCTTCGATGTTCCAGCCATAGGTGCGTGCCATGAAGGTCGGCGTCCATACGTGGAACGCCGTCACGATGACATTCACCGATCCAAACGCGAAAGGGTAACCGAGGTAGAACAGCGGATCGGTGCGGATCAACGCCCACAGGCCTGGCGCCTGCCCGCCATCCGCAGACATTTCGGATGCTGCCGGACGCAGATTCTCGCGCAACAAAAGCGCCAGCGGCGCGGCCAGGATAGTCAGCCCCCCGACCAGCAGAAAGGTCAGCTGCCAAGGATAAAATTGTCCCAGCAGCGGCACTGCGACCATATCTGCATGCGCCAGCTTGTGAACGAGCCAGCCACCCCCCACGATCGCGAGGCCGCCTCCGGCAAAGGCGCCGATGGTGTAGAAGGAATAGGCGGTGGCAAGGCGCCGGCGGGGCACTTGCTCCGCCATGAGCGAATAGGCGGCGGGCGACAGGCCCGCTTCCCCGGCGCCAAGCCCAAGCCGGCTGGCAAAGAATAGCGAGAAGCTGGTCGCCATGCCCGAGACCGCGGTCGAAAGGCCCCAAAATGCCACCACGCCCATGCACAGCCAGCGCTTGGAATAGCGGTCCATCAGCCGGCCGAGAGGGATACCGGCAGCGGCATAGAAAATACCGAAAGCGGGCCCGAGCAGCAGGCCCATCTCGACATCGGAGAAATCGAGATCGCGCTGAATCGGTTCGACCATCAACGAGATCAACGCACGATCGACGAACGACAGGAAGTAGAAGAACATCAGGATGGCGACGAGCGGCCATCCCGAGAGCAAACCCCTCGTTTTGGGCTCCAGACCGCTCGCGTCATTCATTCGCCTGCTCCTCCCCACCCCGTCCGTACGGCTATGCGCACCCGATCCGCGGCCCGTCTACCGGTCGCTCGCGCGCAACCGGCTTGGGGCCAGCGGCCAGATGCGCATTCGCTCAGAGCTTCATCGAGAGTGTGAGATAGAATGCCCGAGGCTGGTTCGGCAGGACCGAAAACAGCTGGTTCGGATCGGCCTGCACTTGTGCCGGCGTCAACGTCTGCCGGTCGAGGGCGGTCAGCAGGCTGCCCCCCTTCGCCCAGCCCATGATGCCGACGGTGTTGAACAGGTTGGTGACATTGCCCTGGACGCTGAAGTTGTTGCTCACGTCCCATGCAACACCGACGTCGACCGTGCTGAACGCGGGCAAATACCAGGCATTGCGGCGGTTCGCGGCGCGCTTGCCGAGATAGGAATAGGTGGCGAACAGCGAAACCGCTTCGACCGGCCGGTAGGTCGCCGTCGCGCGGGCGATGACCTTCGGATTATTGTCCGCCGTTCCCGCCGGAACCGTGCTGACGATGTCATCGGAGCCGTCGCCCTTGGGGCCTTGGGTGTAGGTGCTGAACCCGCTCGCCTTCGGATCCTGCAATGTCAGATCGGCGTGGAGATTCAGCTGGTCGGTGACGTCGAAATCGCCGGAAATCTCGATGCCATAGGTTTCAACCTGACCGAATACCGGTGGCGGCGAATAATTTGTTCCCGCGTTCGGCGTCCCGGCCTTGTAGGTGAAGGTCTGATTGTCCGCGATGTTCGAATTCTTGCTCCAGAACGGGAAGGCCTGGATGAACACGCCATTATCGCGATATTTCAGCCCCATCTCGATCTGCTGGATTTTCTCCGCCGAAGGGAAAATCGTGGCAATCGCTGCCGCGGTCGTAATCCCCGACAAGATGCCGAAGTCCGGCGCCTTTTTACCGCTGGTATAACGCGCATAGGCCTGGAACGTGCCCGAGAATTGATAGGCGGCCGAACCCGAGAAGGCGAAATAGTCGTACTTGCGCTTGAACGGCAACCTCGCCCCGCGCGCCGTGGTTGCATTGTCGTACAGCGTCAACGGGTTGCCGTCCCGCCCGCCGGTCGTCAGCTTGTTGCCGGTGAACGCCACGGGCACATAAGTGAATGAGTCGTAGTTCAAGCTTTCATAGCGACCACCGACATCGATGGTAAGCTTGTCCGTCACTTCCCAGGTATCGCCGCCATAGACCGCGATGTCGGTCATCTTCGTTCCGCTCTCGCGAATGGCAAGGCCTTGCCCGATCCCCGCCCAGCCCGACGAATCCGTGACGAGATAGACCGAACCATCGGGGCGCGTCAGCGTCGTACTCAAAAGCACCGGTCGCGGCGTGAGCGTCATGACGCCGCCGCCGGCGCCTGAGAAACGCTGATGAAAGGTGGATTGGTCAAAATAGGCGCCGAGCGAAAGGCGATGGCGCCCGAAGGTCCCCGATATCGTCAGCTGATCCTGAAATGTCTGCGACCGGAAATCCGGCTGATAGGCGAGACCCGCCATGATCCCGCCGGCAAGGATGTTCTGGTTGGGCAGATTATTGACAACCAGCGTGCGCGTCGCGCCCACCTGTGACACCACCGCGGCGACCGAGCCGTCGGGGAGGCGATAGGTATAGGTGCCGTCGATCCCGCTGGTGCCCTGAATGGTACGGATACCAGCGTCGGCATCGGTCAGCGGCGTCGCGAAATTGACCGCGACGGTGTTCCAGTGCGCCTTGTTGCGCGAGAAGCGGAAGCTATTGCTGATCTGGATGTTGTCGGTCAGGTCGTGACGCCAGTCGACGTCGAACGCCACCGCCGTGCTCTTGACCAGGTTTGACCCATCCCAGTCACGCAATTCGCCCGTGCCGAACTCGGGATAGCTATGCGGCGACGCGGGCGGAAGCACCGACGACAAATTTGTGTAAGGCGCGAGAATCTTGGGATCCTTGAAGTCGCGCGCGGGCAACGTCTCGAACCAGCCGTTGTGATCGTTGAGATATTTCGCGCGGACCGTCAGCGATCCTTCGCCATAGTCCCACAGCAGGTTGCCGCGGATCTGACCGCCCTTGTTGAGCTTGTAACCGGGATAGCGGGCCCCGTCGCTGACGCGATAAAAGCCGCCGATCGCATAATAGAGGTCGCTGTCGGCGATCTGCCCGCCAGTGTAGCCGTCGAAGCGGTAAAGCGGCGATTTGCCATCGCCCTCGAGACCGAGTTTGAACTGGAACTGCGTGCCGGGCGCGGATTTCCCCGTTTTCGAGATATAGTTGAAAATACCGCCCGGGGCGTTCGCCCCCGTCACCACCGCGGTGCCGCCACGCAGCGCCTCGATGCGATTGTTCATCAGATCGAGACGGCTGAAATAATCGGGACCGAAGTTCGTCGCCGTCACCGGCTCGACGGGCAGGCCGTCCTCCTGCAACGATATGTAGAAATAGCCGCCAGCCGCCTCGAGCGAGCGTGCGGACACCCCACGCGAAAAGACGATGTTGCGAATTTCACCCAGCGACGAGTTGACGAACACGCCGGGGACGCTTTTCAAGGCGTCGGCCGAACTGATCGGCGCCTGACGCCGGAGCGCATCTTCGGTTACCGCGGTGATCGAAATCGGCGCCCGTTCAATCGAGGTCGCACTGAAGACGCCGGTGACAATGATCTCCGGATCCTCCGTCCCCGAAGCCTCGCTCTGCGGCGGCGCTGCCGGTGCGACCTGCTCCTGGGCATTCGCCACGCCCGCCGGCGACATCATCGCCATTGCGGACACGGATACGAATAGTGCTCTACGCAACATGCTTTCCTCCCATTTGGCCGGCCCGTGATTCCGGCCGATTTATCGTTATCTTAAGACCGCGCAATCCTCGCCGAAGCGAGTCATAATACCATATTGTTTATCTCAGTACATATCATTTAATATGCCTAATTATTTTTGACGTCAAGCCGCTCTACCGAATGCTCATCGATTGCGATGCGTGCAGGACTAGCGGAGCAACGGGGTGTTGTGACCGCAGCCGGCCTCGAACCATGCCAGGGCCTCGCTCCACATCCACGGCGTGAAACGGTGTGCAATTCCAGGTTGGCGTGCAATCGTCATATGCCCCGAACCGTTCGGATGCATATTGCCCAGCATCGCGACGAACGCCTCCGCTCCCTCGGGGGGAACCTGCCGATCGTCCGCACCGCAGACGAACAGCATCGCGGGACAGTGACGATAATGCGCAGGATTGCTCAGCGGATCGAACCGGCGATATAATGCCCATTGCTCTTCCCCCGCCACGCCCTGCGGCTCATCCGATCCCGGGCGCAACCAGTCCGGCGTAGCCAGAACCGCCGCGACTCGCGCGATACGGCGATCAATCCCGGCCGACACGACCGCAATATCCCCCCCCATCGAGATGCCGCCAATGCCCACGGCCCCGGCGCAGTCGAAATGCGCGGCGGCCCAGTCAATGATGGCGGGCACCTCTTCGGCGGCCTGGGCCAGAATCGGCCAGAAATGGCGGCGCAGGTCGCTTCGAACCCGCCGCCTGATTTCATCGGGTGTCTCGCCGCCTCGCTCGCCATGCTGCGGCAGATCCCAGCTCACCGCCACAAAGCCGCGCGCGGCAAGTTCGAGCAGTTGCGGCGCGACATCCTCCTTCGACCAGCTGAAGGCGTGCAGCCAGAGCACCAGCGGCCGCAGGCCCGCGCCTGCCGGCTCGGCCCAGAGAAGCGGAATCTCTCCCATACGCGCGGTTCGCAGACCGGCTTTCACGGCTCCAGCGCGGCGCGGTCCTCGGCGATCCACCGATCCCACATCTCCTCATCCGGCCTGAGAAACAGGCTGTTCGCGCGCGCTTCGATCAGGTCGTCGACACCGAAAAGCCGCATCAACCGCCGGTCGTTGCGCGCACGCGCCGCTTCGACGATCCGCTGGACGGCTGGTCCCTTGTGATTGTCGCGCGTCGGCAGACCCACGCGATTATAATAGCTACTGAAGAAATAGCGCGGCTTGCCCGAGGTGTTCGGCGTGCCCGTGTGCAGCAGTGAGCAATGCGTGAAGACCACGTCGCCCGCCTTGACGTTCAGCACCGTTTCTTCCGGATGCGGCAGGGTGCGATGCCCATCGGATTCGATGGTAACCGGTCGCCGATGCGATCCTTCGACGACGCGCAAGGGACCATATTCATCGGTGAGATCCTGCAGGTAGCAGATCGCGTTACAAGCGATGGGCCGGATATATTGCGGCCCATCGGGCATCCAGCCCCAGCGGTCGCGATGCCAGAAGCTGACCTTGCCCTCCGCCTGCTCCTTCGACTCGGACGGGAAGGCCATGAAGGTAAGATTGTCGAGTTGAGCGAAGGGGCCCATGACCCGCTCGGCGAAATCGAGCACCGCCTGATTATTGACCGCCGGCAACATCAGGCCGGGCTCCTGCTCCAGCGCGCTGGTCACGCGCAAGCGCGGCTCGGACGCACCTGGCGGCGTATTGCGCCGAACCATATCGTCGTAACGGTCCTTCCACGCCTGCATCTGCTCTGCATCATAGGCGCCTTCGAAAATCGTATAACCGCGCTCGCGAAATTCGACGAGACGCTGCTCCAGAGCCTTCACTGACATTCGCCACCTCTCCTGCATGGATCGCCCGAAGCGATATTCTTTATATGATTATAATCAAGATCAATCATCATATAATATGATTATATTTTGCATTGAGTCAATCCGGAGCGCATCTACGCCGAAGTTGCGGAGCAGAGGGCCCGCGCGCACGTCATCTTCGGGATAATGACCAGCTCTCCACGGACAGCTATCGGGAAAGGACCAGGGTTATGGAAGCAACGGAAATGCGGTGCAAAGCAGACAGGCGCAACGCTACAATCTTCCGTGAACCGACGCTGCGTCCATCTTCGATGCGGCGCCGCAGAAATATGCGGGATGCCGATCCCGCCGCAGCCGCGAGTTTCCAGTAGCAAAGCGGGATACAATTGCGAGATGGCTGAGTAGCCCCGTACCCCGGTCGACACCGGCGTTTGCGCGAAGCCTGAACTGGCGAAGCGCGGAGAGCCCGGGCAACGACATCGTATACACCTGCACCGCGACCTTTAGAGATCGCGCGTTGCAGATGCATTCTAGCATCGGACCCGGCATGCAGTCGCGAGCTACTCGTCGCCCCGCAGGGAACGTCATTCCGACGGGGACTCGGAGCTCGGAGCGGCTAGCCGACGACCGTCATTGGCCGCTAGCGGCATGTCCGTTCTTCGGCGCCGATGGTGGGATGCAGACCTTGCTGAAACATCGACGCCAAGATGTCGTCAGCGCGGCACTGGCCCCACAAGGTCGAGTCTGTCCGTCCACGGATCGTTTCCGGGCCGCGCGAGGCCATCCGGCGCGAAATCCATCAGCTCGCCGGGACGAAAACGGGGCCAGTCGGTCAAGCCCGGCCCGTTCGGATTTCCGGTCTTTACGAAATTGACGACGAAGCGGCTGACCGTCGCCGCCATGGCGCGATCGCCCGCGGTCGTTGCCGGCCCATATTTGGTTGCCACCGTATCCAGGAAATAGGGAATGTCGCTGGCATGCGCCGCGCCCTTCGCCCCGTCACGGACCGCTTCCGCAACATAGGAAAAACGGTAATGATAGGCTGGTCGTCCGGTCGCGGCCACGCGGCCCGCGACATAGCGCGCCGGTTCGATCATGAACCGGTCGCCGCCGACCTTCAGCATCACCTCGAAAAAGGCCGCATCGCCCTTGGGATCATAGATCGCCTTCGCCTTTGCCGCGTTCGCGCCGAAGCTTGCAAATATCTGGTCCTTTGTCGTCGCGGGCACGAAGCCGATATCGGCGCTGGTCGCGCCGACTATCACCGGCACCGGCGCCTGCGCGTCGCGGTCGAACATCGCCTCGACGCTCGCGGTCAGCGTCACACCATCGATGACAGGGCCCGACCAGGTCGGCGCACCCGATGGGGGAGCGAAGAGACTGGCGAGGTTGAGGCCCGACACGATACGATCGGCCGGTAGCGCGCGCAGCGCAGCCAAGGCTGCCGCGTCGCGGCCCTCGACGCCGGCTCTCTTCGCGAAATTGACACCAATCGTCTCGGCTGAGGGCGCGCCGGGCAAGTCGCGCGATATCTCGCGCTGCTGGCTCGCGGTACGCCCGCCCCCCGACATGATGATGGCGCCGCGGAACAGACCGCGAGCGGCGGGCGCGCCAAGCAGGCTGAGCACCGACATGCCGCCAGCGGACTCGCCCATGATCGTGACACGGTCGGGATCTCCGCCGAAGGCCGCGATATTGTCGCGCGTCCAACGCAGCGCCGCCTGCTGGTCCATCAGCCCCCAATTGCCGACCGGCCCTTCGCCGGCGGCCGACAGCGCGGGATGTGCGAAGAAACCGAAACGCCCGACACGATAATTGAAACTGACGAAAACGACCCCCTCGCGCGCCAACGCTGCCCCGTCATACACCGCGGGCGAGGCGCCGCCATTCACGAAGCCGCCGCCATAGATCCAGAAGAGGACGGGCAATTTCCGGCCCTTCGCATGGGCCGGCGCCCAGACATTGACGGTCAGGCAATCTTCCGAGGGCGCGGTGCCGAGGGGTGCGGCGTCGCTCGGGAACGGCAGTTGCATGCAATCATGCCCGAAGGCGGTCGCGTCGCGAACGCCTGCCCAGGGAAGAACCGGCTGGGGCGCCCGCCAGCGGAGCGGCCCGACCGGGGGAGCAGCGAAGGGAATGCCCTTGAAAGCGGTGACGCCGTCACCGGCCGCGCCGCGCACCTCTCCGCCCGTCACCGTCGCGACGGGCGCCTGCTGAGCTGCGGCGGGGATAGCACAACAGGCCAGAGCCATTGCGGCGAGCATTCTCATGACATTTCTCCCGGTTTCGCTTTTGCCCGACGGGGGTGGGGTCAGAATTTGACCCCCGCACGCACGCCATAGGTCCGCGGGTCGGCAAAGGCGGCGCTGGTGCCGTTCTGCGCCGAGGCGGTGGAAAGCGTGATCTCATTCTCCAGATTCTTGGCATAGGCCTGAAGATAGAAACGATCATCGGGCGCTGTGTAGGTCAGCGTCAGGTCGGTCTTGTGAAAGCTCGGCTGGCGGAACTGCAACGGCCCTTTCTCCGTCGGCCGGGTCGCCAGCGGGACCGCGAAGTCCGTGATGTAATAGGCATCGCTCAACCGGATTCGTGCGCCCGCCTCGATCTTGCCGCCATTCGCCATTTCATAGGTGAAATTATAGCCGGCCGACGCCGTCAGCGAGGGCGAGCGGTCGAGATCGACGCCCGCATAGTCGATCGTCGGATGCGGCAGGAAGCGCTTGTAACGGGCGTTCAGATAATTGAGGCTGAAGTCGAAGCGATGCGCCGAATGCGGCTGAAGGATCGCCTCGAGCTCGACCCCGTCGATCTTGGCGGCGGCGGCATTGGTCGTGATCTGGCACGGGCCGCCACAGCTGTTGGACTGAAAGCTCAGCTGCAAGCCTTTATAGTCGTAATGAAAGAGCGATGCATTGAGGCGAACAGCGCCATCGGCAAAGCGCGTCTTCACCCCCGCCTCATAGGCGGTCAGCGTTTCGGGGTCATAATAAAGGACGTCGGCGGGCAGAACGCATCCGGTCCCGGAGCCCGCTTCGCATCCGTCGTTGAAACCACCCGCCTTGTACCCGGTTGAAACCGTCGCATAGAGCAAGGTGTTGCCGATGTTATAGTCGATGCCAGCACGCCATGTCACCTTGCTGAAGGTTCGCCGCGCCGTGTTCTGCTGGGTCGGGACCACCCCGACCGGGTCGGGAAAGACGATGACGGTCTGACCGACCCGCGACTTCAGGTCATGCGAATAGCGAATGCCGCCGGTGAGCTTCAGATCGGGGATCAGTTCATAGCTGACCTGACCGAAAACCCCTTTGGATTCGGAGACCGTCGGGTCCTGTGGAAAGCCGTAAGCCGTCGCGCCGGGAATGAAGGGCGGGTTCAGGATATAGGCGCCGATCCCCGACTTTTCCTTGAAATAATAGCCACCGACCTGACCGGTGAACGGCCCGCCGTCATTATAGGCGAAGCGCAACTCCTGCGAATTCTGCCAATATTCGCCGTCGAAAACCCCGGGGAACGCGATCGGCCCGCCGAAGTCCTGCGGACCGCCTTCGTGACGGGTGAGTTCGCGGTAGCTGCCGAGATAGGTCATATCGACCGGCCCGAAAGCCCAGTTGAGTTCGGCCGACACGCCCCAGGTTTCGTTGTCGTAGAAGGATTCAACCCCGTCATTGTGCAGGCGCGTACGGCGCTGAGCGGAGCCCATGTCGATATAGCGCGGCCGGCCTTCGGCAACAAACGGCCGTTCGAAGAAATTGGTCAACCTGACGGTGTTCGTCGGCCGCCCCTTGATGCTGCTATAATCGCCCTTGACCAGCAGGGTAACGTCCGGACTGAACTCGATCAGCGCCGACAGCCGCCCCGACAGATTTTTCTTCGCGGGATCGAGTCCGAAAGGCGACGTCGCGGACTGGATCACATAGCTGTCGCGGCGGTCGTAATTGACCGCTCCGCGTAGCGCGAGCCCGGCGGAGACGGGCACATTGACCACGGCGGTCGCCTGGATCGTATCGAAATTGCCATAGGTCGCATCGAACGACGCCGAGAATTTGTCGGTCGGCCGCGCCGAAATAACATGAACGACGCCGGCTGTCGTGTTGCGGCCGAACAACGTTCCCTGCGGCCCGCGCAGCACCTCGACGCGCTCGATGTCGAAGAAGCTCACCTCCTGCGCCTGCGGACGGGCGATATAGACGCCGTCGAGCAGGAAAGCGGCGGACGGGTCGCCCTTTTCGGTGCCGTCGGTGCTCGTCACGCCGCGGATGGTGATCTGAAGCCCGTTGGCGCGATCGATCGACAGGTTGGGCACCACGTCGGCGAGCGCGGTCGGATTGGTGACGCCCGCGTCGCGGAGGCCCTCCGCCCCGATCGCCGTCAGCGCGATCGGCGTCTTCGAGGCAAGCGACTCGGTTCGCGTCGCGGTCACGACGATATCGCCGTCCTGCGGTTCGGGCTGTTCTTGGGCAAGTGCGGGTGATGCGATCAGCGCCGCGGTGACGCACAGATAGGTACGCAGACGATGTGCCATAGGCTCTCTCCCTCCTGTTATCTTTTTCATGAACTCGATTACAGTTCATGTTTTTCAAGGGTAAAACCCAAGCTGGAGGCGGAGTCAAGTAATCGATTACAAAATATGCATCAATATGCCTATTTTCCTTCTTGATAACGTTATCATTTACAGTCGGGAGGAGCCCGCCCGCCTCCGCCCCTCAGCCCCTGTCCGACCCGCCAGCGAAGTCGTCGAACGCCCGGTCGGTGACGCGGATGATACGGTCGGCAATAAAGCCCGCACCCTCGCGCGCGCCGTCCTCGGGATGCTTCAGGCAACATTCCCATTCGAGCACCGCCCACCCGGGAAAATCATATTGGGCGAGCTTCGAGAAGATCGTGCGGAAATCGATCTGGCCGTCGCCAAGCGAACGAAAACGTCCGGGGCGATCGATCCAGTCCTGATATCCGCCATAGACCCCTGACCGGCCGCTCGGCCGGAACTCGGCATCCTTCACATGGAACGCCTTGATGCGCTCGTGATAGAAGTCGATGAAGGCAAGATAATCGAGCTGTTGCAGCAGGAAGTGGCTGGGATCATAGAGGATATTGGCGCGCGGATGATCGTCGACCTCGGCAAGAAAACGCTCGAAGGTGGCGCCATCGTGGAGGTCTTCGCCCGGATGGATCTCGTAGGCCACATCGACCCCCGCGTCATCGAAGGCGTCGAGAATCGGGCGCCAGCGACGCGCCAGTTCGGCGAAGGCGTCGTCGATCATCCCCGCCGGACGCTGCGGCCACGGATAGAAATTCGCCCACGCGAGCGCGCCCGAGAAAGTAACATGCGTATCGAGCCCGAGATTGCGGCTCGCCTTCGCCGCGAGCAGCAATTGCCCGGTCGCCCATTCCTGCCGCGCCTCGGGTTTACCGTGGAGATGCGCGGGTGCGAAGGCGTCGAACAACCGGTCCTGCGCCGGATCGACCGCGACGAGTTGCCCCTGCAGATGCGTCGAAAGCTCGGTGATGGCGAGACCATGTTCGGCCAATGTGCCGGACAGTTCGTCGCAATAGTCGCGGCTCTCTGCGGCAAGCTCGAGGTTCACCAGCCGCCCACCCGTGGGAAGCTGGAGGCCCTTGTAGCCGAGCGCCGCCGCCCAACCCGCCATTCCGGCAAGGCTGTCGAACGGCGCCTCGTCGCTCTCGAACTGCGCCAGAAAAATCGCGGGACCTTTAATCGTTCGCATGAAAAACCTTTCGGAGGGGAGAGTCAGTTATGCGGCCCGGCTTCTTCGACCGGTTGCCATGTGCCGCCTTGTGCGGAAGATCGGAACGCAGCATCGACGAAGCGCAACCCGCGCACGCCATCCTCGATCCCGCAGAGCGGCGTTTGTGCGATCGGCGTCGCCGCCCGGATCGCGCCGGCGAAATCGCGGTAGATGTTCGCAAACGCCTCGATGAAGCCCTCGGGATGCCCCGCCGGCAACCGCGTTGCCGCTGCGGCAGCCGGCCCCAGCCAGGGCCCGCCGGCGCTTACAATCTCGTCGGGACGGTCGGGCCAGCGTAGATAGAGGTGCTGGCTGTCGGCGTGCGACCATTGCAGCCCGCCTCGCTCGCCCCAGATTCCGATACGCAGGTCGTTGCGCGCGCCCGCGGCGATCTGCGTCGCCGCGACAAAACCCCGCGCGCCGCCGCCGAAGCGAAGCAACAGCGTGGCATCATCGTCGAGCCGACGCCCGGGCACGACCGCCACAAGGTCGGCGAGGAGATGATCGATCCGCTCGCCCGACACATATTCAGCCAGGTTGAGCGCATGGACACCGATGTCCGAAATGCAGCCACCGACGCCCGTCCGCGCGGGGTCGGTACGCCACCCGGCCTGCCGGTTGCCACCCTGCTCGACCGGCTCGGCCAGCCAGCCTTGCGGATATTCGACATGAATCCGGCGAATGCGGCCAAGGTCGCCGCGCGCAACACGCTCGCGCGCCTCACGGACCAGCGGATAGCCGGTGTAGGCGTAGGTGACGGCATAGAGCGCGTCCGATGCCGCAACATGGCCCTGCAAGGCGAGCGCCTCGTCGAGCGTCGCCGTCACGGGCTTGTCGCTGATCACATGGATGCCTGCCGCGAGCGCCGCGGCCGCGATGGGCAGATGGGTGTCATTGGGCGTCGCGATCGCAACCAGGGCAATCCCGTCGGGACGCTGCGCTTCGGCCGCGAGCATCGCCCGGACGTCGGGATAGGCCCGTTCGGGATCGATGCCATATCCTGCCGCCGCCTCCAGCGAACGCGCATGATCGCGGCTGAACACACCCGCGCGCAGGCGTATCGCCCCGTCGAGTTCGGCCGCCATGCGATGCACCGGCCCGATGAACGAGCCGGGACCGCCGCCCACCATCGCCATGGCGAGCGGCGCCATGGCAGGAGGGCGTAAGGGCGCAGTCATGCCTCGCCCCGCGCCGCGAGCGTAACCGGCGCATAGCCGCCGCGCGACCGGAAGAAGAGGATCAGCGCGAGGTAGATGACGAGCATCATCACCGGCAGCAGCGCGACTTCGCGCAGCGCGCCCTTCTTGCCCTCGACAACCACCGTTTCGACCGCGCGCCGTTCGGTTTCGGGCGCGCGTGCGACCGACGCCGCGTCGAGCGCGCGATACGACCCGAACACACCGCGCTTCGGAGCCGAGAGATGAGTGTCGGCGAGCCGCGTTTCATGCGCACGGTCATAGGCCGTGAGCCCGGCAGCGGTCGAACGATCCTGGATCGTGCCGAGCAAGCTCGCCCCGACGATCCCCGCCGCCAGCATCCCGGCACCCGCCATGACGTTCACGGTCACCGCGCCGCCCCTCGGGAAGCGCTCCGACGCCACCGCGAGGCTCGTCCCCCAGAAGAAGCTCTTGCCGATGCCGTAGAGCGTTGCGGCCGCCAGCAGCGCCGCGCCGCTCGAGCCCGCCATCCAGAACAGGCCGATCGCGGCGAGCGCCGACGCGATCGCCAGTGTTCCGAGCGGCGTCGCGACACGCACGATCGACCCCGCAAACAGACGGATCACGAAGACGATCGCGGCGGTGTAGACGAGCACCCAGCCCGCCTCGATTCCCCAGCGAGCCAGTTCGGGCTCCATCAGCGACACGATCCAGCTGTCGGTGCTGAGCTCGGTGATCGCGAGCGGGATCATCACGAGGACGAGGACGATATAGAGCGGATGCCCCGCCGAGCGGGCATAGAGGGCATAAAGGGCGGTCAGCGCCGCGATGGCGAAAACCACGAGCGTCCCGGGCAGGTCGGCGACGCGCCCGATCTCGACGCACATCAGCGACAGGATCACGAAGGCGCTGACGAAACCCGCTTCCTTCAGCATGTCACGATACGACACCCCTGCCGCGACGCGCTCGCTGACGGGGAAACGCTGCCCCCATAGCGCGATCGCATAGATGAGCACAGGGACCGCCATGATCGCGGTCTTCGCGCGCCAGTCGACATGCGCCCCAAAGGCGATGGCGATCACGCCGCCGAGCATCAACCCGAGCGGCCAGGCGGCGTGGAGCCGGTTGAGCCAGCGAGGCTTGTCCTCGCTGTAAAGCGTCGCGACGAGCGGGTTGGCGGCGGCTTCGACCGCGCCGTTCCCCAGCGCCATGATGAAAGTGCCGACATAAAGTGACCAATAGCCGCCCGCGGTCACCAATATGGCGAGCCCGACGATGTGACAGGCGGCGGCGAAACCAAAGGTACGGCGAAATCCGATCCGGTCGATCACCAAGCTGAGCAGCACGATGCTAATCGCGAAGGGCCACAGGCCGACGCCGAGCAATTCGCCCTTCTGGGTCTCCGACAGTCCGAAGGCGACACCCCATTCATCGACGACCATCGCGCGCAGCACGAAGCAGAAGGATGTCGCCGTGATGGCAGCGAAGGATATGCCGAAAAGTCGCCGCCGCGAATCAAATGGCCCGTTCACCAAACTCTCCCCTTTGTATGTAATGGATTACATTATGCACAGCGACGTTGAATCGCAAGGCCAATAATACTAAGCTTACCAAGGCTTTTCACGATGAGAGAACGTTTTCCAAATGACGACGATTGCAGATGTGGCACGCGCGGCAGGCGTTTCGACCGCGACGGTATCGCGCGCGCTGAGCAACCCCGACGCGGTCAACGAACCGCGGCGCAGCCAGGTGCTGCAAGCGGCGAAGGCGCTCGGCTATGCACCCAATTATGCCGCGCAAAGCCTGCGCACGACGCGGTCGCAGCGGATCATTCTGACCGTTCCCGACATTTCCAACCCCTTTTTCTCCGCCGTGATCCGCGGCGCCGAGGAGGCCGCGCTCGCCGCGCGCTATTCGCTGCTGATCGGCGACACGCACCATGATAGCGAGCGCGAGGAATATTATGCCGCGATGCTGACGCGTCGCGAAGCCGACGGCATGATCTTCCTCGGCCACCGGCTGGCGCCGACCATGGTCGCGCTGGTCGCGAAACAGGGCGAAGAGGCGCCGATCGTCAACGGCTGCGAGTTCGAGCCCGGGCTCAACGTCTCGAGTGTTCACATCGCCAACGCCGTCGCGGCGGCGGAGGCGATGCAGCATCTCTATGATCTCGGGCACAAGCGGATCGGCGTGATCACCGGCCCGCTGCTGAGCCCGATCAGCCGCGACCGGCTGAGCGGCGTGCAGGGTGCCGCCGCTGGACAGCGTCTGTGGGATGAAGTGCGGGTGCGGACGGGCGACTTCTCGGTCGATTCGGGTGAAGCGCTGACGCACGAATTGATGGCCGACGCGAACCCTCCGACCGCGATCTTCTGCTTCAGCGACGAAATGGCGATCGGCGCGATCGCGGCGCTTCGCGAACGCGGCCTCGATTGCCCGCGCGATGTCTCGGTCGTCGGTTTCGACGACATTCGCTACGCCCGCGCCTTTCATCCCGCGCTCACCACGATCAGCCAGCCCAAGGAAGCGATCGGCCGAAAGGCGGTCGAGATGCTGCTCGCGATCCTTTCCAGGAAAGCAGAGGGCCTCGCCTCGATCACCCTGCCCCACGAACTGGTGGTGCGTGCAAGCACGGCGGCGCCATCGGTTCGCTGAAGTCGCGACCAGCCCCGTCAGAGCTGGCCGGCCTTGAGCCGTTCGACCGCATGATTGGCCGCCCGCGCCGTCAGCGCCATATAGGTGAGCGACGGATTCTGCGCCGCAGTCGACGTCATGCACGCGCCGTCGGTGACAAACAGGTTGGCAACCTCGTGCGACTGGTTGAAGCCATTCAGATAGGATGTCTTCGGGTCGCGCCCCATCCGCGCCGTGCCCATTTCGTGGATCGCCAAGCCGCCGGGCGGGATAGCGGTCCGGATCGCCGTCACGCCGACGACGCCCGCCGTGGTCAGCATCGCCACCGCTTCTTTCGAAATGTCCTCGGCCATCAATTTCTCGTTCGCGCCCCACTCGAACCGCGCGTTGAGGATCGGGATGCCCCATTTGTCCTTCTTCTGCGCATCGAGGCTCAACCGGTTGTCATAATAGGGCAGGCACTCGCCGAAACCGGCGATATAAATGAACCACGGTCCCGGTTCGCGCAGCGACTGCTTCAGCGGCGCCCCGAAGCCCGGCGTCATCGCCCCGCGTGTCCAGTTGGAGCGCGCGGCGGCGCCCTGCAGGCCATAGCCGCGCAGGAAGGGCGCATCCTTCTTTCCGACATTGCGGAAGCGCGGCATGTAAAGGCCGGCGGGACGGTTGCCGATCGGCTGGCTGTCGAGCATTCCCGGCACGATGCCGAAGGCGCCGCCGGTCATCAGATGGTCCATCAGATAATGGCCAAGTACCCTGCTCGTGTTGCCGATGCCGTCCGGATATTGCTCGCTCGTCGAATTGAGCAAAATCTGGGTGGAACCAAGCGTCGAGGCATTCAGGAACACGATCCGCCCGCGGTACGTCGTGCGCGTTCCCTTGGCGGAGTCGATGACGCGCACGCCCGAGACCTTGCCCGTACCGGGATCGTGATCGAGCCCCTCCACGATCGCGTCGGTGACGATGGTCAGGTTGCCCGTCGCCTCGGCGGCGGGGAGCGTCGAGCTGATCGAACTGAAATAGGATCCGGTCGAACAGCCGCGCTGGCACGGCCCGCAATAGTGGCACGCCGCACGATCGCCCAGATCCTGCGTGAGAATCGCCGAAGGCGCAATCATCAGCCGGCGGTCGGGATAGGTTTTCGCAATCCCCTCGGCGACATGCGCCTCGCAGCGGTTGAGCGGCATGCCGGGCTGAAAGCGGCCGACCGGCGCCGTCGGCGCATCATAGTCCGACTGCCCGGAGACGCCGATAAAGCGTTCGACATGATCGTACCAGGGCCGGA
The DNA here is from genome assembly GCF_059415685.1 of Sphingopyxis sp. GW821-FHT10B01. Lineage (NCBI taxonomy): Bacteria > Pseudomonadati > Pseudomonadota > Alphaproteobacteria > Sphingomonadales > Sphingopyxidaceae > Sphingopyxis > Sphingopyxis sp. GW821-FHT10B01. The sequence continues at coordinate 605,963 of NZ_JBWKNS010000001.1, forward strand.
TATCCTCGTAGCGGATCGGCCAGTCGACGCCATGGCCGTCCTCGGCATTTTCGGTGAAGTTAATCGGGCCCAGCCGCGGTGTCACACGGCCCCAGGTGAGCGAACGCCCGCCGAGATGATAGCCGCGAATCCAGCTGAACGGATGCTCGGCGTCCTGACCATAGGGATGCGCGCTATCGTTCACGAAGAACTGATCGGTCGCCTCGCCAAAGGCGTAGCAGGTTCGCTGGATCGGATAGTCGCGCTCGTAGCGATGCCGGTCGCCGAGATTGCGAAAGGGAAATTCCCAATCGGCCTTGTGCTCGCCCACATAATCCTCGGGCGTGATCGATCGCCCGCGCTCGATAAGCAGGACTTTCAACCCCTTTTCGGTCAGCTCTTTCGCCGCCCAGCCGCCCGAAATGCCCGAGCCGACGACGATCGCATCGAAATCCTGATTCGACATGGTGATGCTCCCGGTCAAAAGGCGCTGAAAGGCGACAGCGAGTAGAGGATGAAGGAATCGGCCCGGTCGCCCGGCTTGAACGGCGCGTCGGGAAGATATTCGTTCGGGACCATGTCGAGCCGGAGCTCGACCGACCCGCCGAGCTCGCTCGTGTAGTAGCCATAGACGGCAAGCCGCTTCATCAGCGCCGCGAACGGCGTGCGCGGCCTCCCCTCCGCGCCGGGCACCGTCATCGCGGTCGCAGCGGCGGCAAGCTGCTTGCCGTAATATGCGTCCTTCGCGGCCTGCGCGAGTTCGGTGAACGCCTTGCCATGTTCGGCGCGCGCGCCATCGCGAAAGGCCGCCATCCCCTCCATGAAGTGCGTCCGTTCAGCCGGGTCGAACCAGTCGGAGACCATCATTTCGATAAAAGCCGGCACGCCCGCCGCTTTCGCTCCGCCGGTATCGGTCGCAGGAATGATCGTTTCGGCGATGTCGGCGATGAGTGCGTGGGCGTCGGGAGACCAGGGCTCCGACGCCACCATGGCGGCACGCGCCGCAGGAGTGACCAGCCCGACGCCGAGAAAGGCGGCAAGCTTCAGCAAATCACGACGCCCGGTCAGGACGCCGCCGGCAGTCTGGGCGGATGGCATTGACCTCTCCCTTGCTTATGTTATGATCATTGCGTAATCGATTGCAAATGCCCGTGCAAGAGGACAAATCGATATAAATATACGAATGAATGCCTCCGTGACGATGAAATATGTAATCATTTACATATGCCGGAACGCGGGAAAGGAGGGACGAGGATGACGTTGAAGGCCATGCCCTTGCCGCGAATCGCCATCGCATTGGCGATTGCGGCCGCCACGCTGTTTTTCGCGGCACCCAGCGTGACCGCCACCAGCGCGGCGCCCGCCGATCCGGCGAAGGCGCGCGTCGCATTTCAGGCCTGCGCAGCCTGCCATTCTGACAAGGCCGGCGTCACCCGGCTGGGGCCAAGCCTCGCAGGCATTTTCGGCAAGCCGTCGACGCAGGCGACGGGTTTTCGCTATTCGCCCGCGCTCGCGAAAGCGAAGCTGCGCTGGGACCGCAAGACGCTCGACGCCTTCATCGCCAATCCCAAGGCGGTCGTGCCGGGCAATCGCATGAGCTATCCGGGCGTTTCGGACCCCGCCAAGCGGGCCGCGATCATCGATTATATACAAGGCCTTCGCTGACACCGGCCAAAAAACACAACTGAAAGGGACAGGATTATGAAGGGTCGCCACATCGCTCCGCTTTTGATGATATCGTCGGCCCTCGCGGCCGCAGGCGCCTCCGCCCACGACCATAGTGCACACAAGAAAGCGCCCGCCACGGCCCGGTGCCTCGGCCTTCCGGTCGAGAAGATCGCGATCCAGGCTTATGTCTTCGCAAGCACGCTTGCGGACATCCCCGTCCCTGTCGAATGGGACACACTGCCCGTCGGCGAGAAGTTCGAGCGACTAAAACCGTCCTTCGCCAAGCTCGCCGGCGCGAAGCCGGATCCCGCACGGCTCGAGTCGGTCCTCAAACAGATTTCGGCGATCGGCTATCGCAATATCGAGGGCATGGACCTGATCGGCGGCAGCGACCCCGCGGCCTATGCGAAACTGCTCAAGGACAATGGCTTGCAAGCGGTGGCGAGCCATACGAGCCTCGACAAGGATAAATGGCCCGCGACACTTGCGGCCGCCAAAGCGCGCGGACAGCGCTTTATCGGCTCGGGAGGCTTCGGGGCGCCGGGGCTCGACACGCTCGACCATGTTCTCGAGACGGCACGCAATCTCGACACGCTCGGCAAAGCCGCCGCAGCCGAGGGCATCACCCTGTACGTTCACAATCACACCGGCGAGTTCGACAATCGCTTCCTGTACGACCATGGCGACGGCAAGCCGGTGATGACGAGCGCCTGGGAAATCGTCGCCGCGAACACCGACCCGCGCTTCGTCCAGTTCGAGGTCGACATCTTCTGGGCACGCCTTGCGTTCAAGCCCGACCGTCTCGACGACCTGCTCGCCTTCTTGACGAAATATCGCAGCCGCATCGCGCTTCTGCATATGAAGGACCTCGCCGCCAATGGCGCGGTCACCGACATGGGCGCCGGGACGACTGACTGGCGCCGCGTGATCGAGGCAGCAGGGCCGCAGATCGCCTATTATGTCTATGAGTTCGACTTCCCGTCAGACCCCGCGAAATCGGCAAGGATCGGGTTCGATTATTTGAGTTGCGGCGAGCAAAAGCGGGCTGGCGGGTAGCGCCGCCGGTTGGCTTGCACCACTCCCTGAACCATGCAGATATTCTCCGCCGGAAGGTCACCAATCGCTCGATGAGGAAGGCGATGCTTGGCGACAATGCCAATGTGCCGGCTTCGATCTCGGCAACGTGCATTATCGCGCCGGAGGGCCTCGACCCCGACGTGCTCGTGGAGATGGTGATCGCCGAAGCGGTATTGAACCGCCGCCTTGGCCTGGACCGGGACGCCAATACCTTTCTCGACCGGACCCCGAAGATCTGAGGCGAGTCAAGATTCAGAAATGACGCGCTCTTTCATCAGGCGGCGCCTGCCATGAAATTCGATGGGGCGCTGCAGGCCGATGCCATAGTGCACGCAACGGGATACGCCTATCGATCGGACGCTCGCGCGCGGCCGTTGGGAAAGCGTCGCAGCCCGCGACCTTGACATCCTGCAGGAAAATCAGGCCGCAGCTGCACGCGATCATCGACGAGACATAACGCAGCTCTACCGCCGCGAAGTCGCGTTCCGCAACAAGGCCCGCATCCATTTCGAATATTTTGACCCGCCATCCGATGGAACCCGAGAGGCGAGTTCAGACATCACCCGCGCGTCGCTGGGGTGTACCAATCCCGCGATCGCTTTCGGGCATGGCGCGAGAACGGCCGGAGCGGCTGGCATCAGGCGCAAAAGAGACGTTGCGGATTCCGCCTACTGCGATCTCATCAGTGGGCAGCGCTCTTTGAATTCCGCACATGGCGCGCACAAGGCTACCGTTTGGAGACAGGGAGCAAGTGCGTCTCTTGATAGTCGGGCAAATGATCCGTCACGATAGAAATTTGGTCCGCCCACGCTTTGATTTTGGCCCCGCGCGCAGCCTTGGCAAAGCGAGCGCCCCCTCTCCTTTGCCCTTGTGACCAAGCGCATCGTTGCGATACGCCTCAAACACCGCCAGCTCTTCCGCTCAGTAAAGACAGCGTAAGGATGCCTGCAAAAGACGCCAAAGATCACGAGCCGGTGTCAATCTGGCTGTCGGATTCGACCATTGAAATGACACAAATCACTGATTTCATTGATTTTTACCGGCTGGCTGGGGCGGCAGGATTCGAACCTGCGAATGGCGGCATCAAAAGCCGCTGCCTTACCACTTGGCGACGCCCCAACGGGCCGGTGCGAGCGCGTCTATAGCGTCTCGATGCCTGTTGGCAAGGCGACCCTTAGAGCCGGGTCACCCAGCCGTACGGATCCTCGGCGCGCCCGCGCTGGATGTCGACGAGCCTGTCCTTCAGCGTGGTCGTAATTTGTCCGGGTCCGCCGGCACCGATGGTAAAGCTGGTATCGCCGCGCGTTACCTTCCCCACCGGAGTGACGACCGCGGCGGTGCCGCAAGCGAAACTTTCGGTCAGCTTGCCGCTTTCCGCATCGGCCTGCCACTGGTCGATCGCATAGGGTTCCTCGCGCACCGTCAGGCCGGCGTCGCGCGCCAGCGTGATGATCGTGTCGCGCGTGATGCCGGGCAGGATCGTGCCGGTCAGCGGCGGAGTGACGATGCTACCGTCGTCGAAGACGAAGAACATGTTCATGCCGCCCAGTTCCTCGATCCAGCGATGTTCGGCGGCATCGAGGAAGACGACCTGATCGTGCCCCTTGGCGATCGCCTCGCGCTGCGCGACGAGGCTGGAGGCATAGTTGCCGCCGCATTTGGCAGCGCCGGTGCCGCCGGGCGCAGCGCGGGTATAATCTTCCGAAACCCACAGCGAAATCGCAGGCGCGCCCGACTTGAAATAATTGCCGACGGGCGAGGTGATGACGAGGAACTGATACTCGGCTGCGGGTTTCACGCCGAGGAAGACTTCGCTCGCGAACATGAAGGGACGCAGATACAATGCGCCGCCATCGACCGGCGGGAACCAGTGCGCGTCGGATGCAACGGCTTCCTTCACTGCGGCGATGAACAGATCCTCGGGCAGTTCGGCCATCGCCATACGGCGCGCGCTGGCGTTGAAACGTGCTGCATTGGCCTCGACCCGGAACAGCGCCATCGACCCGTCATCGAGGCGATAGGCCTTCAGCCCTTCGAAAATTTCCTGTGCATAATGGAGCACCGCGGTCGCGGGATCGAGCGACAGCGGCCCGCGCGGCATCACCTGCGCGTCGTGCCAGCCCTGCCCCTCGGTATAGCGGATCGACACCATATGGTCGGTGAACACGCGCCCGAACGCCGGATCGGCAATCGCCGCCGCCCGTACATCGTCCGCGATCAGATTGGGGTGCGGCAGATGGGTAAAGGCGGGAGCGGACATGCGGAAACACCTGTGTTTGCGGGTTTATGGAGCGCGCCTCTTGCCAAAGACCGGCGTGGCGCGCAACGGTAGCGACTATGCCGGATGAAAATTTTCTTTCACAAGTACCCGCCGCCTCTGCTCTTTTCTTGCGCGAAGACGAGGTACGGCGCGGTATCGAGTTTCTGTTTTTCGCCCATGCCTCGCTGTGGCGCGCGATCGATGCACGGCTTGCCGAGAAGGAACTGGGCCGCGCGCATTACCGCGCGCTCTATTTCATCGCGCGGCAACCCGGTCTCACAATTTCGGATCTGCTCGCCCTGCTCGGCATCACCAAACAGTCGCTCGGCCGCGTGGTGAAGGAGCTGGAGGCGCGCGACTATCTAACGACGCGGCCGGGCAATCGCGACCGGCGGCAAAAGGAGCTGCGCCTGACCGACACCGGCCGCGCGGCCGAAGCCGCCATCTTCACCATGCTGCGCGACACGATGAGCCGCGCCTATACCCATGCAGGGCAGCAAGCGGTGACCGGTTTCTGGCAGGTCAGCGAGGCGCTCGTCCCCGCCCGTGATCGGCGCCGGATCGCAGAACTGGGCCGCGATCCGCGCTGAATCTCAGCTGTCGCCGCGTGCGAGGTCGGCGAGTTCGCGCCCGCGATCGCGCGCCGCGCGCAAGACGTTGGTAAGCAGCGCGGCAAGCTGGCCGTCGCTGTCGAGCACATCGAGTCCCGCCTGCGTCGTACCGCCCTTGCTCGCAACCTGCGCGATCAGCACGCCTGGCTTTTCGCCGCTGTCGGCGAGCAGTGCGGTCGCGCCGCCGAAGGTCGCGGTGGCAAGCGCCAGCGCATCTTCGGCCGACAGGCCGAGGCGTTCGCCTGCGGCAGCATAGGATTCGATCAGGCGAAAGACGAAAGCGGGACCGCTTCCGGTGAAGGCTGTCACAAGATCCATGGTCGAATCATCGGCGAGCACCACCGTCTTGCCGAGCGGATCGAGCAACGCGTTGATTGCCTTGTCGTCGGCATCGCCCGATGTCGCGACGGCCGACACGCCGGCACCGATGCGCGCAGCAAGATTGGGCAGGATGCGGACCTGTGCGCCAGCGTCTGGGAAGCGCGCCGAAAGATCGGCAAGCGACACGCCGGCTAGGATCGACAGCAGATGGACTTCACCCGTCGCGAGCGGTGCCAACATGTCGGCGACCTCGCCCAGCTGCTGCGGCTTCATCCCCAGCATGATCCAGTCGGCGGCGCCGCCGGCCGCCTGCCAGGCATCCAGCGTCTCATGCTGGACAATGCCGGCGCGCGGCGTCGCATAGGGGTCGACGATCGCAACCAGCGCCGTGTCGAGGCCCGCCGCCAGCCAGCGATCGAGCATCGCGCCCGCCATATTGCCGCAGCCAACCAGCAGGAGTCGGCCGGAAAAATTCCGCAAAGCTTTCGTCATAGATACTTCTTTTCTGTCCTTAACGGCAGCTGCTCTCGGGACCCGACAGCAGGTCGAGGCAGCGGCCGTCGATTTTGCCCGCATCGACAGGCAGACCGATCACCGACGCGAGCGTCGGCATGATATCAACCGTCATCACCGCATTCGGCTGCTCGAACGCTGTCAGCCCCTTGCGCCAGAAGAGGATCGGCACGCGGCGGTCATAGTCCCACACCGACCCGTGCGTCGCGACATATCCGATACCCGATTCCGGAATCGGGGTGACCCGCGGCTTCAGCACGACGATGAAGTCGCCCGAACGCTGCGGATTATAGGAGGCGCGCAGCTTGTCCATCAGCGTCCACGTATCGGGCGCGCGCTTCGAGATCGGATGCGCGTCGAGCTGGTCGCGCGTCACCACGGCCTCGATCTGCGGATGCGCGCGCAGGCGGGGCAGGATTTCGGCAAGCGCCGCCTTGCGCTGCGCCGCAGTCAGCGTCTTCGACAGATAATAGTCGTCGCCGTCGCCATAAAATAGCGGCTGCGGCAGGCCGAGCTTTTCGGCGACCTCCTTGCCGATTGCCCCGGGGTTCAGAGCCTTGTCGACGCGCTGCGCATCGGGCCAGGCGTTCTGGCGATTGCGTTCGGGCAGATCGTGGCCGCCATGATCGGCGGTCAGCGCGACGACATAGTCGATCCCCGTTGAATCGAGCCGCGCGAAGAAATCGCCGAGCTCACGGTCGAGCCCCGCCATCTGGATGCACATTTCGCTACCTTCGGTGCCGGTGCTGTGGCCGACATAGTCGGTCGCCGACAGGCCGACGATGAGCAGGTCGGTGCTGCTGCCCTCACCCATCTTGCGCACCTGACGCAGCGCCGCGGCGGTCGCCAGCACCGCGCCATCGGCTTCGGGCGACGCCTGGAAACGGCGGAAGTCGCCCGCATCGCGCGCCATCCGGCCGGTGCCGACCGAACCGCCCTTTTCGAGCGGGATCGCGATGTCGTGGGTTACGCAATCGGCGGGCAGCATCAGCGCGGGGCGCGCCTGACCGATCGCAGCGGCAATCGCCGCGCTCGCCTGCAGCGCGGTCGGCGACAGCGTCGTGCCGCGATAGCTGGTAAGGCCGGTGGGTGCGAGCCACATCAACTCGTCAGCCTGCCGCCCGCCCATCATGATCGCCGAGCGATCCTTGCCCGAGACCGAGACGACCTGCGCCTTCGGATCGCGCGCCTTCATCAGGTCGCCGAGCGTGGGCACGAGCAGGTGATTTACCGACGGCGCATATTGGCCGCTCTTCGACGTCGTGCCCGCAACCGTCTCGTCCTCGGCGCAATAGACACGCTTGTCTTCGCGCGTGACCGACAGGTCGAAATAATTGTTCGCGACGATCCCGGTGTGCGCGGGATGATTGCCGGTCAGGATCGTCGAATGGCCGGGGCAGGTTTCGGTCGCACCATGCGCCTGATAGCCCGATGGAAAAACGATGCCCGATGCGAGCCGCGCGAGGCCGCCAGTGAAATGGCCGCGATATTCGGCGAACAGGTCGGCCGAAAACTGGTCGACCGCGATCATCACCACAAGCTTCGGCGGCGGGGTTGCGGCCGTCACCTTCTGTACCGGGGGCGCCGAATTCTGCGCGAGACCGGTTCCGGCAGCGGCAAGACAAAGCGCGGTAGCAAGGGCGGTGGACAGATATTTCAGCTTCACGGGCGGCTTCTCCATCAGAGGGGTGTCAGCGCGGGCTGTCCTCTCGACGAAAGCCGCCTATATGGCAAGCCTCGAACGACAGGCAGAAGGGTCAGAATCCCTTGAGGACGGGCATGGATCGCTGGGAAGACGGCTTTATGACTAAGGCATGGCGTGCGGTGCTGGTGCTGCTGACGATCATCCTGCTCGCGCTCAGCCCGGCGGCGGCACGGTCGACGCATATCCAGCCGAAGCTCGTTGCCGAGTCGCCCGCACCCGCGCCCGGCGGCGCGACGACGCTTGCGCTGACGATGACGCCAGAAAAGACCTGGCACGGCTATTGGGCCAATGGCGGTGACGCGGGTTTCGGCCTGTCGGTCGAATGGAATACCCCCGAAGGCGTCACCATTGCCCCGTTCCGCTATCCGGTCCCCGACGCACTGGTCCTCTTCGGCATGATGAACCATGTCTATGAGCATCCCTATGCGCTGCTAGCCGACGTCCGCATCGATAAGTCGATCGCGCGCGGCACCGATCTGACGCTGTCGGGGGTCGCCAATTGGCTCGCCTGCACCGACAAGGTCTGCGTCCCCGAACGCGCGGTGATTTCGGTCGCGTTGAAGGCGGGCGATGGAGCGACTTCTGCCGCATCGCGCGAACGTTTCGACGGCTGGCGAGCGTTGTTACCACAGCCGCTCGACCGCCACGGTATGTGGGAGCGACGGGGCGCTATGGTGCGGTTCGCAATTCCCCTCCCCGCCGGTACCCCGCTCGACGCGCCACACCTGTTCGTCGAAACGCAAAACGTCGTCGACTATGCGGCACCGCAGAGCTTCAGCCGCAACGGCGACTACATCGTCGTCGAGACGCGCGTGAAGGGTGAAAAGGCAGGGCCGGTTTCGGCGCTACTGAAGCTCGGCGGTGGGCGCGGGCTGTCATTGATGCTCGAACCCGGCGCGGTCCCCGCCGCCGGCGAGGTGATCGCCGGGAAAACCGACGACATCGACCAGGGCCTGTTCTGGACCGCGCTCGGCGGCGCGATTCTCGGCGGGCTGATCCTCAACCTGATGCCCTGCGTCTTCCCGATCCTGAGCCTGAAAGCGCTGAGCCTCGCGCGCTCGGGCGGCGATGCGCGCGAGGCGAAGATCGAGGCGCTTGCCTATACCGCGGGCGCGGTGCTTGTCTCGCTGCTTCTAGGCGGCATCCTGCTCGCGTTGCGCGCGGCGGGAGAACAGGTCGGTTGGGCGTTCCAGCTCCAGCATCCGCTTAGCGTTTTTATACTGATGCTGCTCGCGCTGGCTATCACGGCCAATCTCGCGGGCGCCTTCGAACTCCCGTCTTTCGGTGGCGGGCAGAAGCTGGTGAGCCAAGGCGGTGCGGCAGGCGGCTTCTGGACCGGAGCTCTCGCCGCCTTCGTCGCGACGCCGTGCAGCGGGCCGTTGCTCGGCGCCGCGCTCGGCGCAACACTTGTACTGCCCGCTTGGGCGGCGCTACCGATTTTCGGTGGCTTGGGGCTGGGGCTTGCCCTGCCCTTTCTCGCCATCGGTTTTATCGCCGCACTCCGCAATCGCCTGCCAAAGCCGGGTCCCTGGATGGCGACCTTCCGAAAATGGATGGCGCTACCCATGGGGCTGACGGCACTGGCGTTGGCTTGGTTGTTGTGGCGGCAAGCCGGCGATGCGGGCTGGAAAGCGGCGCTGCAGGCGTTGATCTTCGGCACGATCGCTTTTCAGGCTTTGGGATATTACCAAAAAAAGGGGCAGCGAGGCTGGCTCGTCGCGTTGGTGGTGATCAGCGCAGTTTATATAGGTGGAAGCAACGCCGCAAAGTTGATGGGCGCACCGGCGTCGTCCGGTAATTCGGCGTCCGTAGGGCGGATCTTCACGCCTGCCTCTCTGGCGAGCGCGCGCGCGACCGGCAAGCCCGTGTTCGTCTATTTCACCGCCGATTGGTGCCTGTCGTGCAAAGCGAACGAAGCGGGCGCGATCAATCGCGAGGCGGTGCAGGAAGTATTTAGGGACAAGGGTGTCGTGACGCTCGTCGGCGACTGGACGAATGGCGATCCGGCCATCACACGCACGCTTGCCGAGCATGGGCGCAATAGCGTGCCGCTCTACCTCTGGTACGCCCCCGGCGCGGCCAAACCCGAAATCCTGCCGCAGATCCTCACCCCCGCCATGCTCGCCGACAAGGCGAAGCTCTGATGGCGAAGCAGCGCGCCGACCAGTTGCTCGTCGACCGCGGCCTCGCCGAAAGCCGGACGCGCGCGCAGGCGCTTATCCTCGCCGGCCTCGCCTTTGTCGGCGACCGCAAGATCGACAAGGCGGGGCAGCAGGTTGCCGATGATGCCGAAATCAGCGTGAAGGGCCGCGACCACCCGTGGGTGTCGCGCGGCGGGGTCAAACTCGACCACGCGCTGACGCACCTCGGCTGGGATGTCGCCGGTGCGGTCGCGATTGATGTCGGGTCGTCGACCGGCGGCTTTACCGACGTGCTGCTCAGCCGCGGCGTGGTGCGCGTCTATGCGGTGGATTCGGGCACCAACCAGCTTGCATGGAAACTGCGGCAGGACGAGCGCGTCATCGTCCATGAACAAACGAGCGCGCGGATCCTGACCGCGTCCCACATCCCCGAACCCGTCGACCTGATCGTCTGCGACGCGAGCTTTATCGCGCTGTCGAAGGTCCTGCCGGTACCAATGACTTTCGCCAAAGAGGGCGCGCGCATGGTGGCGCTGATCAAGCCGCAGTTCGAGGCCGAACGGCACGAGGTGGGCAAAAAAGGGGTCATCCGCGATGCTGCGGTCCATGCACGCGTTTGCGCCGAAGTGCGCGGCTGGCTGGAGGGCGAAGGGTGGCAGGTGCTCGACCTCGTCGAAAGCCCGATCACGGGGCCCGAGGGCAACGTCGAATTCCTGATCGCGGCGACGCGACGAGCCGCTTGACGCTGGGCCCGCCAGCCGCAACACCTTGACCCCGCAGAATCGGTGGGGACGACAGAGCGCATGAGCGAGATTGCTACGCAGGGCCAGCTTCGCATGTCCTATTTGCGCTGGGCCTTGGTGACCGTTCCGGCGGTCGTCCTGGTCGGCAGTCTTTCCGGGCTGCTGTCGAACAGCGGCTATCGCAATCGCTGGTTCGCCGCGCTCGACTTGCCGCCGATTACGCCGCCGGGCTGGGTGTTCGGTACGGTCTGGCCGATCCTCTACATCTGCCTTGGCCTGTCGCTGGCGATGATTCTGCACGCGCGCGGTGCCAGGGGGCGCGGCTTTGCACTGCTGCTCTTCTTTGTCCAGTTGATCGCCAATTTTGCCTGGTCGCCGCTTTTCTTCGGCCAGCATCAGGTGACGACGGCACTTTATCTCATCATTTTCATCCTGATGGTGACGGTCGCCACCACCTTTGCTTTTGCGCCGATCCGCAAGGCCGCGGCGTGGCTGCTGGTGCCGTATATGATCTGGCTCAGCTTTGCGGCGATCCTGAATTTCCAGATCGATCAGCGCAATCCCGATGCCGAAACCCTTGTCCCCGCCGCCGCCAGCACCCAAATAGGATAGTGGCAAGGGATAACTGGGGGCCAGTCCCCGACGAAGGAATATGACATGCAGAGCGAAAACCGCTTTTTCGACGATCTGGCCAAGATGGTGAACGGCATCGCCGGAACCGTTGCGGGTGCGGGCCGCGAAGCCGAGTCCGCGATGCGCGACCGCGCCAAGGAATGGGTAGGCCGTATGGATTTCGTCAGCCGCGAAGAGTTCGAGGCTGTGAAGAAGATGGCCGCCACGGCGCGCGCCGAGGCCGAAGCGTTGAAGGCGCGGCTCGACAAGCTGGAAGGCGTCGAGAAGCCCGCAGCGACCGCCAAGGCAGCTGCGGCGCCGAAGGCAGCGGCAAAGCCTGCCGCTGCGAAGCCGGCGGTCAAGCCGGTAGCCAAGCCTGCGGCGCGCAAGCCCAAGGCCTGACAGATGTCGTCGCCCCTGTGAAGGCAGGGGGAACGAATATTCGCGGACTCGCCACGATGCGCGAGAGCCGCTAAGGGCGCGCGCATGAGTGACGATATTTACGACGACGATGACGGCCAGGATGCGGCACCGATGGAGATGCTGGCGTCCTATTTCGCGGCGCACGACTGGCCGCACGAGATGGTCGGCGAGGATGAAATCGTCGCGACCGCGCAGGGCAGCTGGACGACATACGAACTGCGTGCGGTTTGGCGCGCCGACGATGGCGTCATCCAGTTGCTCGCCTTCCCCGACATCCGCGTCGTCGAAGACAAGCGGGCCGTCGCGCACGAAGCCCTCGCGCTGATCAACGAGCAATTGTGGCTTGGTCATTTCGAGCTCTGGTCGAACAGCGGCACGATCCTGTTCCGCCATGGTATGCTGCTCGGCGCCGACGCCTCGATGCCGCTCGACCTGACCGAAACGTTGATCGAGAGCGCGATCGACGAATGCGAGCGCTTTTATCCGGTGTTCCAGTTCGTCTTGTGGGGCGGAAAATCACCCGCCGAGGCGCTCGCCGCGTCGCTGATCGAAACGCGCGGCGAGGCTTAATCGCCTACCGCTTTTCGAAGCGCGTCAGTCCCGGTCCCAATTCATTCGTCCCGATCGCCAGCGCTTCGCCGCTCCAGTCGGCGACGAACACCGATCTGCGGTCGATGCCGGCAGGCAAGCTTGCGCGATTGCCCGCGATCGACAGGCCGCGCGACGGGTTCTTGCGCTCTTCGGCGGCGACCGCGACGAACGCCGAATAATTTTCCTTGTCGCGTCCCTGCACAAACAAATTGTTCGAAACCCGCCCGACCGATCCCGACGAGAGGTCGATCATATAATTGGTCGCCTTGCCTTGCGTATCGTCGAAGCTATTGTCGTTGATGTCGACCTGGATCGCACGCGTTTTCAGATAGTGCCCACCGCGGCCCTTTTCAAAACGACTGCGCGTGACGATAACGCGGCCATAGATGCCGGTGTAAACACTATGTGCGCAACTGAGGCCGCGATCACAGCGGCCGAGGCCCGAAAAGGTCGAACGGTCGATCGTCAGCGTCGCTTCGGGGTCGTCGGCGGACAGGATGCCTTCCTCGCTGTTGCGAAACAGGCTGTTCACAACGTCGAGGTCGCTCGTTTCGAGCCGGATGCCCGAGCCATTGCCGTCGGGCACACGCATATTCTGGAACACCAGCCCGTCGACGCGCGCGCCGGCGCCGCGCAGCACCAACGCCGCCTTGCCTTCGCAGGTCACGCCGTCGAAGATCGCCCGGCCGGGTTCGACCGCAACGAAGGCAATACGCCCCGCCGTCTGGATCGCGCAGTCGCGATGATAACCGGGGGCGACGCGGATCGTCCCCGCGCCCTCGCCGATCGCATCGACAGCGTCCTGCAGTCGCCCGAAACTGCGGCCGCTTTCGGCAACGACATAGGGGCCGGCACCCGATTGGGCGGGTAGCGGCACCGGCGCGAAAAGCAGCGGAAGGGCGAGCAGCGGCAGCAGGGGCCGGCGGATCAACATCTGGAACATCGCCGCTTTATAGCAACTTCCGCGCCGCCAGTCGTTCGCGAAGCTGGTTAACCGCGCGCCTGTCCCCATATCGGACAGGTGCACCGTCGCCGGTTAATCGAGATTGGGTCTCAACCAGCGTGTCGCCGTTTCGATATCGACGCCGCGCCGCTCGGCATATTCCGCCAGCTGATCCGGCCCAACCCGGGCGACACCAAAATAGCTCGCGTCGGGATGCCCGAAATAGAAGCCCGACACCGCGGCGGTCGGCAGCATCGCAAAACTCTCGGTCAGGATCGCGCCCGAATTGTTGCCCGCGTCGAGCAGGTCGAACAGGATCGGCTTCAGGCTGTGATCGGGGCACGCAGGATAGCCGGGCGCGGGCCGGATGCCGCGATATTCTTCCTTGACGATCGCCTCGGGAGTCAACTGCTCACCGGGGGCATAGCCCCATATGTCGGTGCGCACATGAGCGTGCAGCCGTTCAGCAAAGGCCTCGGCGAAGCGGTCGGCGAGCGCCTTCAGCAAGATGTCGTTATAATCGTCGTGCGCCGCCTTGAAGCGCGCGAGATGCGGCTCGATGCCATGGATCGCGACCGAGAAACCACCGATCCAGTCGCCGTCTTCGCTGACGAAATCGGCGAGACACATGTTCGGACGGCCTTCGCGCTTGGCGATCTGCTGGCGCAGGAAGGGGATGCGGACATGCTCTTCACTCTCTTCGAGGTGGATGATGACGTCGTCCCCCTCGCGGCGGCACGGCCAGAGTGCGGCGACACCGCGCGCGGTCAGCCAGCCTTCGCCGATGATCCTGTCCAGCATCGCACGCGCATCGGCGTACAAGCTCGACGCGCTCTCGCCGACGACGGGATCGGTCAGGATCGCCGGATAATTGCCCGCCAGTTCCCACGCGCGGAAGAAGGGCGTCCAGTCGATCCACTCGACCAGTTCGGCCAGATCCCAGCTGTCGAATACATGCACGCCGGGCTTCTCGGGCGGAAACGGCCGGATATGCTCGTCGATCGCAAAGCCGTTGGCGCGCGCATCCTCGATCGGGATCAGTGCGCTCTGCCCCTTGTTCGCGCGCACGTCGCGAACATGCTCATAGTCATCCTTATAGCCCTTCACATAGGCATCGCGTCCGGTGTCGCTGACCAGTGCCGTCGCGACACCGACCGCGCGGCTCGCGTCGAGCACGTGGAGCACCGGCCCCTTATACGCCACATCGATGCGCAGCGCGGTGTGGACTTTCGACGTCGTCGCGCCGCCGATCAGCAGCGGCATCGTCATCCCCGCGCGCTGCATCTCCTCGGCGACGGTCACCATCTCGTCGAGCGAAGGGGTGATCAGCCCCGACAGGCCGATCATGTCGGCGTCATTCTCGTTCGCCGCGTCGAGGATCTTCGACCAGGGCACCATCACGCCGAGGTCGACAATCTCGAAGCCATTACATTGCAGTACCACACCGACGATATTCTTGCCGATGTCGTGGACGTCGCCCTTCACGGTCGCCATCACGACCTTGCCCTTGCCCTTCGCGCCCGGTTCTTTTGCCGCCTCGATGAACGGCAGCAGATGCGCCACCGCCTTCTTCATCACACGCGCTGATTTCACCACCTGCGGCAGGAACATCTTGCCCGACCCGAACAGGTCGCCGACGACGTTCATCCCGTCCATCAGCGGCCCTTCGATCACCTCGATCGGGCGCGGCATCAGCAGGCGCATCTCTTCGGTATCGTCGACGACATAGGCGTCGATGCCCTTGACCAGCGCATGTTCGAGCCGCTTGGCGACCGGCCAGCCGCGCCATTCCTCCGCGGCCTTTTCCTGCGCGGGATTGCTACCCTTATAGCGTTCGGCGAGCGCGATCAGCCGCTCGGTCGGGCTTTCGGCTTCGCCCTCGACCTTGCGGTTGAGCACAACGTCTTCGACCGCCTGACGCAGTTCGGGGTCGATCGTATCATAGACGTCGAGTTGGCCCGCGTTGACGATCGCCATGTCGAGCCCGGCGGGGATCGCATAATAGAGGAAGACGCTGTGCATCGCGCGGCGCACGGTCTCGTTGCCGCGAAAACCGAAGCTCAGGTTCGACAGGCCGCCCGAAAAATGGACGTGCGGACAGCGAACGCGGATGACCTTCACCGCCTCGATGAAATCGACCGCATAATTGTCATGCTCTTCCAGACCCGTCGCGACCGCGAAGACATTGGGATCGAAGATGATGTCCTCGGGCGGAAAGCCGATCGTCATCAATAGCTTGTACGCGCGCTCGCAAATCTCGATCTTGCGTTCCATCGTGTCGGCCTGCCCGACCTCATCGAACGCCATCACCACCACCGCGGCGCCATAGGCCATGCATTTGCGCGCATGGACGAGGAAGGCGTCCTCGCCTTCCTTCATGCTGATCGAATTGACGATCGGCTTGCCGGGAACGCATTTCAGCCCCGCCTCGATGACGCTCCATTTCGAGCTGTCGATCATCACCGGCACGCGTGCGATGTCAGGCTCGGCGGCGATGAGCTTGAGGAAGGTCGTCATCGCATATTCGGCGTCGAGCAGGCCTTCGTCCATGTTGACGTCGATGACCTGCGCGCCATTGTCGACCTGCTGGCGCGCGACCTCGACCGCCGCCGCATAATCGTCGGCGAGGATCAATTTCTTGAACGCCGCAGAGCCCGTGACGTTCGTGCGCTCGCCGATATTGACGAAGCTGGAGGCGGCGGCGGTGGTCATCGGGTAATCCTGAACAGAAAAATTAGGCGGCGAGCGGGCGGGCGAGGACGAGATCGTCGTAGAGTTTGCCGCCGACGTTGAACTGGCGGGTGGCGATATCGACGAAACCCTGCTTGCGGTAGAAAGCAAGCGCACGCTCGTTGCGCGCATAGACGCCGAGCAGCAGGCGGCGATGGCCGCTCGCAGCCTCCAAAGCCTGTTTCATCAGGGCTGCGCCCATCCCCGTGCCGTGGAACCGCGACAGCGAATAGATGCGCTTCAATTCAATATCGCCTTCGCCTGCGGCCGCCAGGTCGGGCTTTCCCATCAACGCAAAACCGATAGGTGCACCGCCGGGCTGGGCTTCGGCGATCCACGCACGCGTACCCGCCGCAAAATAGTCGCGATAGGCAGCGGCGGTATGCTGCGCGGCGCAATGGCCAACGATCGCATCCCCGTCGAGAATGCCCGCGAAGGTTTCGAGAAAGGTCGCCGCGCCGATCAGCGCGAGCGCCGGCGCGTCATCGTCTCCGGCCTCCCGGATCGTCCATGTCGGACTGTCGGCCATCGGTTCAGGCCGCCATGGTGAAGGGCTCGAGCCCTGCAAGCCGCGTCCGCACCGGCACCTCGGGAATATGCCGCGCCGGGAGCCCCTGCACCGCCTTCGCCATCGCCGCGATATGCGCGGGGGTCGATCCACAGCAGCCGCCGAGAATATTGACCTGCCCATGTTCAGCCCATTCGCGCACCAGCGCGGCGGTCGTGTCGGGCATCTCGTCATATTCGCCGAGTTCGTTGGGCAGCCCCGCGTTCGGGTAAACCATCACCAGCGCGTCGGCGATATCGGAGAGCACGCGGACATGCGGACGAAGCTGCGACGCGCCGAACGAGCAATTGAGTCCGATCGTCAGCGGCTTCGCGTGGCGCACCGCGTACCAGAAGGCCTCAACCGTATGCCCCGACAGATTGCGGCCGCTGAGATCGGTCAGCGTCATCGAGATCATCAGCGGCAATTCGCGCCCGACCTTCGCCTCGGCCTCGAGTGTCGCGGCGATCCCCGCCTTGGCGTTCAGCGTGTCAAAGATCGTCTCGATCAGGATGAAGTCGGCGCCGCCCTCGGCAAGCGCGACGACCTGCTCCATATAGACATTCTTGAGCTCGTCGAAATCGATCTCGCGGTAACCGGGATTGTTGACGTCGGGCGACAGCGACAGCGTCTTGTTCGTCGGCCCGACCGCGCCCGCGATAAAGCGGCGGCGGCCGTCCATCGCCTCATATTTGTCCGCCGCCTCGCGGCCCAGCCGCGCGCTTTCATGGTTGATGTCGGCGACCAGATGTTCGGCGCCATAATCGGCCTGGCTGATGCTGTTGGCGCTGAAGGTGTTGGTCGACACGATGTCGGACCCGGCCGCCAGATAGGCCTCGCCGATCGCGGCCACAACGTCCGGGCGCGTCAACGCGAGGATGTCGTTATTGCCCTTCTGATCATGCGTCAGGCCAAGATTACCCGCATAGCAGGCCTCGGTCAGCTTGCGGATCTGGATCTGGGTTCCCCAGCCGCCATCGGTCAGCAGGATGCGCTCCTTCGCCGCCGCCTGCAGGGCTTCGCGTGCCCCCATTTTCGAATTGGCGCTCATGCTGCCTGATCCTTTGCGGTCAAGACCGGCCGCAGACCCAGCAGATGACAAATGGCATAGCTGAGTTCGGCGCGGTTGAGGGTGTAGAAATGGAAGTCGCGCACGCCCCCCGCATACAGGCGGCGGCACATTTCGGCGGCAACAGTCGCCGCCACCAACTGGCGAGCGGCGGGATGATCGTCGAGCCCCTCGAACAGCGATACCATCCATGCCGGGATCGCGGTGCCGCACATCTCGGCGATGCGGCGGGTCTGCGACACATTCGACACGGGCAGGATGCCCGGGATGATCGGCGCGTCGATGCCCGCCGCGGCCGCCGTATCGCGAAAGCGCAAGAAGCTGTCGGGCGAAAAGAAGAATTGGGTGATCGCGCGCGTCGCCCCCGCGTCGAGCTTGCGCTTCAGATTGTCGAGGTCGGATTCGGCGCAGTCGGCGTCGGGATGAACCTCGGGATAGGCGGCAACCGAAATATCGAACGGCGCGATCGCCTTCAGCCCCGCGACCAGTTCGATCGCATTGGCATAGCCGTCGGGGTGCGGACGATAGGCCGCACCACCGGGCACGTCGCCGCGTAGCGCGACGATGTGCCGTACCCCGGCGTCCCAATAGGCCTGCGCGACCTCGTCGATCTCCGCGCGCGACGCCTCGACGCATGTCAGGTGTGCCGCAGGCGGCACGCGGCTTTCGGCGGCGATCCGCGCTACAGTCGCGTGGGTACGCTCGCGCGTCGACCCGCCCGCGCCGTAAGTGACCGACACAAAGCTCGGAGCCAGCGGTTCGAGCGTGCGGAACGTGTCCCACAGCTGCGCTTCCATCTTCTCGGTCTTGGGCGGGAAGAATTCGAAGCTGACGCCGATATCGCCTTCGAGATTGGCGAACAACGGCGAGGCCGCGGCGCGGCGCGCTTCCGCCAGCGAGTTCAAATTCGACGTCATGCCGCGAGCCTTTTGCTTTGTCCGTCACCGGTGACGGGGGGTTGATCTTCATCGCTGCGACGGCGGCCGAGCCAGAGTTTCACCGCCAGCTCTCCACCTTCGAGTGTCTGGGTGGTTTCGAGCAACAGCCCCGACGAAGCGAACCAGCCGCGGATCTGGGCATCCGAAAAGCCGAGGCGCGCATGCGCGGCGAGATTGCGCAGCCCTTCATCCTCATGCGGCGCGAAATCGACGACAAGCAGGTGGCCGCCGCCGCGCAGCACACGGCTCGCTTCGGCAATCACGCGGTCGGGTTCGTGTGCGAAGTGCAGCGCCTGATGGATGACGATGCTGTCGATGCTCGCATCGTCGACCGGGAGGTTCAGGAAATCGCCCTGGAGCAGGTCGACAGGAACGGGCTGACCCTCGAGCTTCGTGCGCGCGATGCGCAGCATTTCGGGACTGCGGTCGAGCGCCGTGATGCGGCGCGCGGTCGGGGCGAAGATTTCCGCCATCCGGCCGGTGCCGGTGCCGATGTCGAGCAGATGGCCGAGCCGGCGGTTGTGCATCATCGCCAGCATCGCCGCCTCGACTTCGCTTTCGGCGACATGACGCGACCGGATCGCATCCCATTCGGCGGCATGTTCGGCAAAATAGCGCTCGGCCACCGCAATGCGTTCGTCGCGGACCGCCGCCAGCCGCCGCGCGTCATGCGCGATGACCAACGCCTCGCGCGCCGAAAAGGGCCATTTTTCCGCCTGGCCGATAATGCCTGCAACCGGCCCGCCCTTCGCGATCCGCAGGAAGACCCAGCTGCCTTCGCGGCGGCGTTCGACGATCCCGGCCTCGACCAGAATGCGAACGTGCCGCGACACGCGCGGCTGGCTCTGGTCGAGCACGACCGCCAGTTCGCCGATCGCCAACTCCATCTCGCGCAAAAGTGCCACGACTCGCAATCGCGTCGGGTCCGCCAGGGCGCGAAAAATGTCGATCAGCTCGCTCATCGATCAACATATAAAGCTTTCTTTATATCTGGTCAACCAAGCGCCGCGCCACAATTTCTGCGGCGCGCGATTCGGCCGTGAAGGAATTGCGACGAAAGACGCAAGCTCTCGGAAAAAGGACGTTGCGCCCCATGTGGCGAGGGAGTAATTCTGCGCGCGATTGGCAAATTCCGGGATCGATCTGTTCCTGCGCCGGTCGATCAGTTCAAACCGAGAGGGGTATTCCCAAAATGAAGAAATCGATCACTCTGTCGCTCGTCCTCGCCGCTTCGCTGGGCCTCGCTGCCTGCGCCGACAAGGCCAAGGACGACGCTGCAGCAACCACCGAAGACGCAGCCGCGACCGTTGAAGGCGCTGCTGACGGCGCGATGGAAGCTGCCACGGGCGCTGCCGACGCAACGGCTGCTGCCGCTGGCGAAGCCGGTGCTGCCGCGACTGCGGCTGGCGATGCTGCCGCTGCTGGCGACGCCGCCAAGGCTGCCGACAAGGCAACCGAAGCTGCTGGTGCTGCCAAGGAAGCTGCCGACGCTGCCAAGGGCGCGCTGGAAGAAGCCAAGAAGTAAGCATCTTTTTGGCCTTTCGGGCCGAAAGAACAGGAAGGGGTCGCCGGTCCGCCGGTGGCCCCTTTTCCTTTTGGGACAGGCCTCAAGCAGCGCAGTTGCCAAGCCCCTGAACCGCAGTTAACTCTCTCACCAGTGGCCAGCCGCCGGCCATTGCATTTGAAAGGAATACCCATGCGCAAGATCATTATCGCTTCGATGGCCGCTGCGGCCTTCAGCCTCACCGCCTGCTCGGAAAAGACCCAGGACGCTGCGTCCGAAGCTGCCACGTCGGCCGCCGATGACGCCGCCGCCGCGGGCGACACCGCCGCCGACGCCGCCGCCGGTGCTGCCGACGCGACCGCCGCTGCCGCTGGCGAAGCTGCCGATGCGACTGCCGCTGCCGCCAAGGACGCCGGCAACGCCGTCGAAGGTACCGTGAAGGCCGCTGGCGATGCCGCCAGCAAGGCTGGCGACAAGATCGCCGAAGAAACCAAGAAGGCCGAAGCCAACGACAAGAAGTAAGTCGTCGGCACGCCTTCGGGCTGTTAAGGGGGCTCCATCCATGTCGGATGGAGCCCTTTTTCGTGGGAGCGCATATGATGGCCGGCCTCCGGATGGCGAGCACCGCGCTCGCGATACTGACCCTGACGACGGGGTGCAGCCGCACCGACAATGAACCCGGTCCGGGCGGCGTGACCGTCAGCGAGGCCAAGGCACTCGACGATGCCGCCGAGATGCTTGAAAGCCGCGAAAGCCCGCCTGCGGCGAAACCGGCGGAAGACGCCGCAAAGGCGGACAAATAGCGCCTTCCCCTCGCCATGCCGAGCGGCTAGGCTGACCCCGCCTCGTGACTGGCGCTGAAGATGGGATCCCATCGGGAAGCGAGGCTGGCCGGCAGGCCGATATGAGCCGCGCGCCTGGGTGATCCACTGCCAGCGCAAGGACATCCGCATGACCGAGACGCCCACCACCAATATCGTCTTCCTGCTCTTTCCGGGCATCACCCAACTCGACTTCACCGCTCCCGCGCAGGCGCTTTCACGCATGCCCGGCGCCGTGATTGCCGGCGCCGCCGCGACCCTCGACCCGATCGCGACCGACAGCGGCTTCTCGATCATCCCGACGCATGATTTCGCAAGCGCCCCCTTGGCCGATATCCTTTGCATCCCCGGCGGCCACGGCGTTGTCGGCGCGCTGGGCGACACGGCGGCGATCGATTTCATCACGCGGCAAGCCGCAGAGGCGCAGTGGGTGACCAGCGTGTGCACCGGCGCCTTCCTGCTTGGCCGCGCGGGGCTCCTCGGCGGCAAGCGCGCGACGACGCATTGGGCCTATACGCATCTGTTACCCCTCGTCGGCGCCGAACCGGTGAAGGCGCGCGTTGTCGAGGACGGACATGTCGTGACCAGCGGCGGGGTAACTTCGGGGCTCGATTTCGCGCTGACGCTGATTGCCCGGCTACGCGGCGATGCGGTCGCGCAGGCGATCCAGCTCGCGATCGAATATGATCCCGCGCCGCCGTTTCGCGGCGGTCATCCCGACCGGGCGCCGAAGACGATCACCGCGGGATTGAAAGAGCATGTCTATGACGCCGCCGCGGCACGAATGGAAGCGGCGCTGTCGGGAAGCTAGTGGCAGTTCGCCAGCGCAATCTCGTAGAGCTTCGGCCAATATTTGCCCGTAACGAATAGCCGCTTCTTTTTCGCGTCCCACGCGATGCCGTTGAGCACGCTGTCGTTTCCGCTCGCGCCCGCGTCCGCTTTCAGACCCGAAAGATCGACGAGCGAAGCCACATTGCCCGTGGCGGGATCGATACGGACGATAAAATCGGTCATCCAGATATTCGCCCAGACCTGCCCGTCGATCGTCTCCAGCTCGTTGATCATTGTGATCGGCCGGCCGCCGAAGCGCACGGTGACGCGCTTCTGTTCCTTCATCGTCGCCGGGTCGAGAAACCGCAGCGCGGACGTCCCGTCGCTGAGCACCAGAGCGTCACCGACCATGGTGAGCCCCCACCCCTCGCCTTCATATTTGAACGTGCCGACGGGCTTCAGATCCTTGATCTGCCAGCGGTTGCCGACGCCGCCCTGCCAGGTCACACCAATGATCTGATCGCGCCACCGCGTGACGCCTTCGCCGAACTGGTCCGCCGGCAGTTTTGTCTGGGCAAGCGCTTTGCCGGTCTTGAGGTCGAGCCGCGCGATCCGCGATTGACCATATTGGCCAGTGGCTTCGTACAGATGCCCCTCGTCCCAGAAGAGCCCCTGTGTGAAGCTGGTCGCGTCGTGCGGATAGCTCTGCACGATGCGATAGCCGCAGCGCTCGATCGGCGGTGGAGCCGGAGGCGTAGCGACGGCGGGATCGGCGAGCAGCGCAAGGGCGAGGACGAATATCATCGCGGCCAAGCTATGCCGCATCGCCTTAACTGGCAATGTCCCGCCTCCCCTATTTCGTCATCCCATTTTCGTCATGCCGGACTTGATCCGGCATCCATAACGACGCCCGCCCAAATGGCCCCCGGATCAAGTCCGGGGTGACGAAGATAGTAAAGCGCAAAGAAAAGGGCCGGAGGATTTCTCCCCCGGCCCTCTTTTCGTTGGCTGAGTGCCGAACGGGTCGGACTTAGAAGTCCATGCCGCCCATGCCGCCCATGCCGCCGCCGCCCATGGGCATGGCGGGCTTGTCCTCGGGCGATTCGGCAATGCCGGCTTCGGTCGTGATCAGCAGACCGGCAACCGAGGCAGCATCCTGAAGCGCGATGCGGACGACCTTGGTCGGGTCGATGACACCGGCCTTGACGAGGTCTTCATAGACATCGGTCGAAGCGTTGAAGCCGAAGCTCGTGTCCTTCTGGTCGAACAGCTTGCCGGCGACAACACCGCCGTCGAAGCCCGCGTTTTCAGCGATCTGGCGAACCGGAGCCTGCAGCGCGCGACGGATGATGTCGATGCCGCGGGTCTGGTCTTCGTTGATGCCCGACAGGCCGTCGAGGGCCTTGGTGGCATACAGAAGCGCCGTACCGCCGCCGGGGACGATGCCTTCTTCGACCGCAGCGCGGGTCGCATGCAGCGCGTCATCGACGCGATCCTTGCGTTCCTTCACTTCGACTTCCGAAGCGCCGCCGACCTTGATCACGGCAACGCCGCCGGCGAGCTTCGCCAGACGTTCCTGCAGCTTTTCCTTGTCGTAGTCGCTGGTCGTGGTTTCGATCTGCGCACGGATCTGTTCGACGCGGCCCTTGATCGTTGCGGCTTCACCGGCACCGTCGACGATGGTGGTGTTGTCCTTGTCGATGGTGACGCGCTTGGCCTGGCCCAGCATGTTCAGCGTGACGGTTTCGAGCTTGATGCCCAGGTCTTCGCTGATCATTTCACCGGCGGTGAGGATCGCGATGTCCTGCAGCATCGCCTTGCGACGATCGCCGAAGCCCGGTGCCTTGACGGCTGCGACCTTCAGACCGCCGCGCAGGCGGTTGACCACCAGCGTGGCGAGCGCTTCGCCTTCGATGTCTTCGGCGATGATCAGCAGCGGGCGACCCGACTGGACCACGGCTTCGAGGATCGGCAGCATCGCCTGGAGGTTCGAGAGCTTCTTTTCGAAGATCAGGATGTACGGATCGGCCAGCTCGACGAGCATCTTTTCCGGGTTGGTGATGAAGTAGGGCGACAGGTAACCGCGGTCGAACTGCATGCCTTCGACAACGTCGAGCTCGAAATCGAGGCCCTTGGCTTCCTCGACGGTGATCACGCCTTCCTTGCCGACCTTTTCCATCGCTTCGGCGATCTTCTCGCCGACTTCGGTGTCGCCGTTGGCCGAAATGATGCCGACCTGGGCGATTTCAGCGGTGCCCGAAACGGGCTTCGACTGCGCCTTGATCGTTTCGACGACCTTGCTAACCGCGATGTCGATACCGCGCTTCAGGTCCATCGGGTTCATGCCGGCTGCAACCGACTTCATGCCTTCGCGCACGATCGCCTGCGCCAGAACGGTCGCGGTGGTGGTGCCGTCGCCGGCCTTGTCGTTCGCCTTCGATGCGACTTCGCGCAGCATCTGGGCGCCCATGTTTTCGAACTTGTCCTTGAGTTCGATTTCCTTGGCGACGGTGACGCCGTCCTTGGTGATACGGGGCGCGCCGAAGCTCTTGTCGATCACGACGTTACGGCCCTTGGGGCCCAGCGTGACCTTTACCGCGTCAGCGAGGATGTCGACGCCGCGCAGAATGCGCTCGCGCGCGTCGCGGCTGAATTTTACGTCTTTAGCAGCCATGTGCTTTTTCCTTTAAAAGGCGCAGAAAACTGCGCAACTTTACTCTGAAATCGCGTCCGGTGAGGACGCGGAAGCGGTTCAGGCGATCACGCCCAGAATGTCCGATTCCTTCATGATCAGCAGCTCTTCGCCGTCGACCTTGACTTCGGTGCCCGACCATTTGCCGAACAGGATGCGGTCGCCCGCCTTGACGTCGAGCGGGGTCACCTTGCCATCGTCGGCGCGGGTGCCGGTGCCGACGGAGACGACTTCGCCTTCCTGCGGCTTTTCCTTGGCGGTGTCGGGGATGATGATGCCGCCGGCCGTTTTTTCTTCGGCTTCGATACGGCGGACGAGCACTCGGTCGTGCAGCGGACGGAATTGCATGGATATCTCTCCGGTAATGCAATGGATGTCATTTAGCACTCACAGGGTGCGAGTGCTAACAATCGGCCATATGGGTGGGAGTCAGATAGGCGTCAAGCGCCGGGGTACAAGATTCTTGCGAAGTTTTTGCGTCAGATCTCGTTTCAGCAAAGCTGAAACGTTGGGCTGCGCCGCCCCGCTCCCCCTCCCGTCCTCCCTGACGATAGTAGCCTATGGGAGGCCGGGAGGGGGAGCGGGGCGGCGCAGCCCTTCCACGTCAGTGAAAATTACGCCGGAAGCAGCCCCAGCCGCGCCCGCATCCGCCACCGCGTAAGCAGCACCGCCGAGACCACGACCAGCCCCACGGCAAGCCCGATCCACACGCCGACACCGGCAAGCGGGGTCCAGAAGCCGAGATAGATGGCGGTGCCATAACCCGCGATCCAGTATCCGCAGATCGCGATGATCATCGGGGTGCGCGTGTCCTGCAGGCCGCGCAGCACGCCGGCGGCAACCGCCTGCGCCCCGTCAAACAGCTGGAAGGCGGCCGCGACGACAAGGAACTGCATCGCGAAGCCGACGAGCGCCGCGTTGCGCGCCGCGTGAACATCGACATAAATCGACAGCACGAGGCTGGGAAACAGCCACATCAGCAAGGCGGTAAAGGCCATGAAGCCGATACCAAGCACCAACGACGCCTGCCCCGCGTGCGCAATGCCGCGGTGGTCGCGCGCGCCATAGGCAAGCCCGACGCGGATCGTTGCCGCCTGCGCCACCCCGAACGGGATCTGAAACGCAAGCGCGGCGACCTGCAACGCGATCGTGTGCCCGGCCAACTCGGTCTCGCCGATCCGGCCCATCAGGAACGCCGCGCCGGTGAACAGCCCCGCCTCTGCCAAAATGGTCAGGGCAATCGGAGTGCCGATGCGCAATATGTCGAAAAAGCGCGACCATTCGGACCGCCACCAGTTGCCGAACAGATGATAGCGCCGCAGCCGCCGGTCGCTCTGAATGACGACGACATAGGCGACAAGCATGAGGACGCTCGTCATCACGCTCGAGATCGCCGAGCCGTGCAGGCCGAGCGCGGGCATACCGAGATGGCCGAACACCAGCGTCCAATTGCCGAGCGCATTGACGAACAGCGCGCCGAAGGTGATCGCCGTCGCGATGGTCGGGCGCCCGAGCGCGGAGACGAAGATACGCAGCACCGCCGCCGCGATCATCGGAAACAGGCCCCACATCAGGATCAGCAGGAAGCCGGCGGCGCGCGCGGACGTTTCGGCCGGCTGCCCGGTGGCGAGCATGATCGGCCCGCCCGCGGCACAGATGCCCATGAAGAAGATCGACACCAGCGCCGCCAGCCACAGCGCCATTCGCACGGTACGCCGCACTTCGCGCACCGCATGTTTGCGGCGCCCGAGTTCGGCGGCAATCAGCGGCGCCGACGCGCCGATGAGGCCCGAGCCGGTCCAGAGCAGAAGGCCGAAGATCGCCACACCCAGCGAGGAAGCGGCAAGCGCGGCATCGCCCAGCCGCGCAACGAAAATCACGTCGATCGCATGGACGAGCATCTGCAGGAGATTCGCGGCCGCCAGCGGCACCGCCAGCGCCAGTGTCGCCCGGAATTCCTTGCGAAGACCCTGCGGCGTCTCCGCGGTCAAAGGGCTGGCCTGCTGCAACATGGCCGGACCGGATAGGCGCGGGGGTCCGGCGGTTCAATACCGGCCTGTCTTCAGCGGGTCATTTGGCCGCGAGGGTGGCAGAAAGGCAACAGCCTGAACCTTCTCCCTCGATGGGAGAGGATACGCGGCTTTGTCGTGAAGCGGCTAGGCGGAGTTGGATGAGGGTGATGGCGCATCCTTGCACCGCCGCTTCAGGCCGATGCCCCCCCCTACCGCTGCGACTAGCCAGCAAGCTGGCAAGTCTCGCTGCCTCCCCCATCATGGGGGGTTTTCAGGCCCACGACATCGCCATTTCCACCCCGAAAGCGATGAAGGTCAGCGTCAGCCCGATGACGAACAACCGATAGGCATAAGCGAGATAGCGATATTTGCGCCGCGCGAGCACAACGCCGTTCTGGTACGTGTCGCGCAGCATCGTTTCGTAGAGATCTTCCTCGGTGCGCAGGCGTGCTTTCACCGCGGCGATGAATTCATCCTCTTCCATCTGCTCGAAGCGGCCGAAAAACAGGATATTGCTGTGATCCTTGCCGTCCTTGTAGACGACCGGCGGCGCCTTGCCGACGCGCGGCAGCACCGCCGACACCGCGAGCAGCGCCGACAGGAAGGAAAAGGTCGCAAGGATAGCGAGCGGCATCGCCAGCGCCCCGCCGCCTGCCCGCGCCTGCCCGATCGCGAGCGTGAAGACGACGAAGGTCGCACCCATCAGGATCGACGCCTTCTGGTCGGCCATCTGCGACAATTGCATCGTGATCTGCTGGTTGGTGCGCACAAGGTGCACCGCGTTCGGCGGAAAGGAAATCGCCGGTCGTTCCGGCGATGTCTTTGAATCTGCGCTGTCCATGCCAAGCTGCCCCTGCTGGCGACCCGTCACAGCGATGCCACGAAGTCCCGCCAGCGGCAAGATGCTGCCCTGTTCCCGCCGCATTCGCTTGCCAATCGGAAGCCTTCGCGGCATGCCGCACGCAACTTTATTCCTATATGGGACGCACCACATGAGCACCGCCCTGCGCGACCAGATTTTTGGCCTGATCGGCCCGTTCAACAAGAAGGGCGTCGAACTGACCGACGCCACCACCTTTGCCGGCGACCTGGAATGGGACAGCCTGACGGTGATGGATTTCGTCGCCGAAGTCGAGGACACGTTCGACATCATCATCAGCATGAACATGCAGGCCGAAATCGAAACCGTCGGCCAGCTGGTCGCCGCGGTCGAGAAATTGCAGGGCTGACAGCGCGATGACCGATCTCTTCTCGAAATTCGACCCGCTGATCCAGCAGCGCGAGGATCTGCTCGCGACCGGGGTCACCGATCCCTATAATCTGGTGATGGAAAAAGTGGTCTCGCCGACCGTCGCGATTTGCAACGGGCGCGAGACGATTCTCCTCGGCACCTATAATTATATGGGCATGACGTTCGACGAGGATGTCATCGCCGCGGGCAAGGACGCGCTCGACAAATTCGGCAGCGGCACGACCGGCAGCCGCGTCCTCAACGGCACCTATCAGGGCCACAAGGAATGCGAAGAGGCGCTGAAAGAATTCTACGCCATGGATCATGCCATGGTGTTTTCGACCGGATATCAGGCGAACCTCGGCATCATTTCGACGATCGCCGGCAAGGGCGACTATGTCATCCTCGACATCGACAGCCATGCCTCGATCTATGACGGCTGTGCGATGGGCAACGCCGAAATCGTCGCCTTCCGCCACAATGACGTCGAAGCGCTCGAAAAGCGCCTGAAGCGTTTGCCGCCCGAAGCGGGCAAACTCGTCGTGCTCGAAGGCGTCTATTCGATGCTCGGCGACGTCGCGCCGCTCAAGGAAATGATCCGCGTTTCGAAGGAAGCCGGCGCGATGGTGCTGGTCGACGAGGCACATTCGATGGGCTTCATCGGCGAGAATGGCCGCGGCGTCGCCGAGGCGCAGGGTGTGCTGGGCGATGTCGATTTCGTCATCGGCACCTTTTCGAAGAGCGTCGGCACCGTCGGCGGCTTCTGCGTGTCGAACCACCCGAAGTTCGAGATTTTGCGGCTCGTCTGCCGTCCTTACGTATTCACCGCGTCGCTGCCGCCGAGCGTCGTCGCGACCGCGGCGACGAGCATCCGCAAGCTGATGCACGGGTCGAACAAGCGCGCGCACCTTTGGGAAAATTCAAAGGTGCTGCACAAAGGTTTGCGCGATCTCGGTTTCCAGCTCGGCACCGAAGAGCCGCAGTCGGCGATCATCGCGGTGATCATGCCCGACCTCGAAAAGGGCGCGATGATGTGGGAAGCACTTCTGGAAGAAGGCCTCTACGTCAACCTCGCGCGCCCGCCCGCGACGCCCGCGGGCATGACCTTGCTGCGCTGCTCGCTGTGCGCCGAACACACGATCGAGCAGGTCGAGGTAATCCTCGGCCGGTTCGAGCGCGCGGGCAAGCGCGTCGGGATTATCGGCTGAAACGAGACCGCACGCCGACCAGCGGATTCCTTTTCGGGGCGAGTTGAAGCAGGGTCGAAGGCCTAAGGGCTTCCACGCTTTGCGGCGTCGCGCTTGTCCGGTAAGAGATGCGCGTGTTCGAGAGGGATGGCGATACGGAAACCGAAAGCCGGCGGGAGCGGATACGCTTCTGGCTGACCATCGGGATGGCGACGATGCTGACGGGCGTCGTCGCGGCGCTCGTTATGCTGCTCGCGCGTGCCAACGACAATTATGACCGCTCGCTCGGTTGGCAGACTCAAAGCCTCGAGGTCATATCGCAGACCCGCTCGCTCGACGCCGCGCTCGCGCGCGCCGAAGCTGCACTCGGGCGCTTTGCCGTCGGCCTGCAGAAAGAGGATGGGCGCGTCTTTGAACAGCAATGGGGCCTCGCGCGCCAATATCTGGCGCTGCTCAAACGCAATGTCCGCGACAATCCGGCGCAAGAGAAGCTGGTTGACGAGCTGACGGCGGAGATGGACCGTCGCGGCAGCCAGCTGGGCGACGCCGCGCTCAGCGCCAATTACAACCAGACCATCGCCGCGATTTCAAAATATCATGCCGCGGGTCACGATGCCGGCCTCGGCCGCATCGACAAATTGTTGAACCACGTCATCACCAACGAGCGCGGCCTGCTGCGCGAACGCAACCGCCTTGCGGCCGCCGACCGTGCCAGCCTGAACCAGGCGATCCTGCTCTTTTCGCTGCTCGGCGCCGCGGCAGCGGTGGTCGCGATCGGCGCGACCTTCTCGCTCGTCCGCGCCGAAGCCGAACGCCGCGTCGCCCGCCGCGAACAGGTGGCCGAAAGCGACCGCGCGATGCAATTGGAAGAGGCCGTCGACGCCCGCACCGCCGAGCTCGAACAGGCCAATATTGCGCTACGTAGCGAAATGAGCGAGCGCGAGGCGGCCGAAGCCCAGCTTCGCCAAGCGCAGAAGATGGAAGCCGTCGGTCAGCTGACGGGCGGCATCGCCCATGATTTCAACAATATGCTTGCCGTCGTTGTCGGCGGGCTCGAACTGGCACAGCGCTCACCTGAAAAGGCACCACGGCACCTCGCCAATGCGCTTGACGGCGCCAACCGCGCGGCTGATCTGACGCGGCGCCTGCTCACCTTCGCGCGGTCCGAACCTGCGCGTCCCGAAATGACCGTGATCGACGATTGTATCGGAGGTTTTTCCGAGCTCATCGAACGCACGATCGGCGACCGGATCGCGCTGACGCTCGACCTTCAGGCCGATGGCCTCGCCTGCTGGGTCGACCGCCAGCAATTCGAAAATGCCTTGCTCAATCTCGCGGTCAACGCGCGCGATGCGATGAATGGCCATGGATCGCTGACGATCCGCACCATCGACGACGGCGAACAGAAATCAGCGGCGCTGGCGGTGCAGGTGATCGACACCGGGTGCGGCATGTCGCCCGAGGTGCTCGAGCGGGTCTTCGACCCCTTCTATACGACCAAGCCTGCGGGTCAGGGAACCGGCCTCGGGATGAGCCAGGTCTTTGCCTTTTGCCGCCAGTCGGGCGGCGAGGTGCAGATTTCGTCGGTCGAGGGCGAAGGTACGAGCGTCGCCATGCTGATGCCCGTCGCCAAGCCGCAGCCGGACAGCGTAACCGACGCGGCGCCCGGTGATGTCGATGCCGCCCCCGCCCCCGGCCATGCGCTGAGCATCCTGGTGGTGGAGGACGACCAACGCGTCCTCGCCGCGACGGTCGACGCTGTGAGCGAGCTGGGCCACACGGCGGTTGCATGCGGCAACCCGCTCGAAGCCGAAGCGCTGGTCGAGGGACGGCTGACGGAGGGCGGCTTCGACCTGATCCTGTCCGACGTGCTGATGCCCGAACTCACCGGCCCCGAAATGGTCGCGCAGCTGAAACAGCGCTGGCCCGAACTGTCGGTGCTGTTCGTAACGGGCTATGCCGGCGATGCGGGCGAGATCGCCAGTTTCGGCGACCATGACGTGCTGCGCAAACCCTTCACCCTCGCGGCGCTCGATCAGGCGATCCGGCGGAGCGGCGATGCGCGCCACACCGAGGGCCGACGACTGGCAAGCTGAAGTTGGTTTGCCGCATTTTCCCGGTGGACAATGCCTAGCGGATCGCACCGCTCTTCATCAGACGCGGCACAAGCGTCAACGCGGCAACAAGCGGCCAGCGGCGCTGCCACGGCTTGATCTCGATCTTCGTTCCCGCGTGGCGATTGATCTTCCAAGCCAGATAGTCGATCCCGCCGGCATAGGTCAGGCTGGCCTTGGCAAGCCGGACGATGCTGAGCGCCTTGCCTTCTAGCCGCCGGCGCGTCCAGCCGCCGCCACGCGCATCGGGCGGAATCGCAGCGATCGCGGGGGTGCTGAACCGTTGATACCGTTCGGCATCGGCGTCGACCACCGACTGCGCGCGTCCGGTCCGCTCGGCGCGCAGCTCGACCGAGTAGGTGAGTGTGAAAGCGCGACGCCACCAGTCGAGCGGTGCCTCGCCCTCGATCGAGCCGGCCGCCGCAAGCAAGGCCGGCGCCGCGCGCGCCACCGCCGCGATCGCACGGTCGCGGGCCGTATCGTCGACCACCCAGACCAGCCGCGACGGCTGGGCAAAACGCGCCCACACCGACACATTGCGCGTCTCCGCGCTATTCAGCCGATGGAAGTCGGCCTCGCTGAGCACCGCATATTTGGCGATCAGCCCGTCATGCTGAAAAGGAAAGACATTCGGCGGGATCAGCCGGTTGGCGACCGCCATCCAGCGTTTGGGATAGGCGTCGCCATAATCGGACACGATCAGGTAGAAATCGAGCATCAGCCCGTCGAGCTGCGTTTCGCGAAGGCAGCTGCCATAGAAAAGTACGGCGCGCGCGCTGCCGGGATATTGGGCGGCAATCGCCCGCGCCATGGCGGCGACACGCGGTTCGACCTGAGTCGATAATTCGGCGCGGACCAGATCGATCAGGTCGGACACCGGCGAGCGCTCAGGCGGCGAGGCGCAGGAAGGGAACCGGCTGCGTCGAGGTCAGGATGATCGGCATGCCGCGCTTTGCCTGAAAAATTTCGCCGTCGAGAATGACGTTCGACCGATCGCCTTCGATGCGGATTTCGTCGCCCTGCTGGAAATGCACACCGTCGAGCGGCTTTTGTCCCAGCGTGCCGCGCCAAGTTGCGCCGAGCATGCGGAACATCGCGCCGACATTGCTGTCCGTCGCAAGCAGTTTCATGTGACCGTTGGTGCCGCCGCCGTCGCTCGTGCGGATGCTCAGCAGCAATTTTTCCAATGTCGTCACGATGAGCAGCGAGAATTTGCCCTTGAACTCGCCCTGACGGATCAACGACACGGTCATATGCTCGGGCTTGGGCGGCAGGCGCCCACCGCCGACCCCGAAGATGATCGCGAACAGCCCGAGAATCGCCGCGAGGAAATGCGACACGCCGTTCGGCAGACCAAGCGGATAGATGCGGTTGCGGCAATACAGCATCACATCGGCGAGATAGGCGCCGCCAAGGAACATGCCCAGTACCGGCCGCGCTTCGCCGCCGCTGTCGAGCGAAATCAGCTGGCGTTCGACCACATGATCCTCGAGCCGGCCGGTCTCGACAAGATCGATCACGCGCTGCAACGCCTTGATCGGGTCGCCCTCGGCGCCAAGATCGAGCGCGATAAGATTGGTCTTGCCGTTGGGAAGCACCGCGACCGGTGGCGGCGAACCGCCGAAATGGCCACCCGAATAAATTTCGGTCAACGCAGCCTGCACCGTGCCGTCGCCGCCGTTGATCACGACAACGCGCGGCCCGACCATCGCCATGGTGCGGATAGCCTTCTCGATCTGGTCGACGTCCTCGACTTCATAATGAAAGATGTCGGGATGCGCCGCGCAATATTCGCGCACCCGCGGCAACAAGGCACGGTTGCCGGTCGAGTGCGGGTTGGAAAGAAGCGCGACGCTGGCCATGACGCCCCTATTCTACGGGATCGAAGGAAAGGCCGTTGACGTAGTTCAGGACGACCGGCACGCGCTTGGTAGCGCCGCCGACCGCAAAACTGACCTGCGTCAATTTGGGCTTCCGCTTGAAGATGAAATCGCTGACTTTCATGTCAGGATTGCCCGACAGGCCTGCGCCGTCGCTGCGATCCGACTTGCCATTGCCGTTCATGTCATGACGCACCGAAATGACATAATTGCCCTGTTGCTTGACGGGCACGCAGACCGACATGGTGCCGGCGCGCGACACGGGCACATCGACCCGTTCGAGCCATTTGCGCTTTTCCAGATAATTGCTGTTCGCGCTGTAGATCTGCACGCGCACGGTGCCGGTGCGCTGCTTGAAACCGCGCACATCGACCTGGACCGCGGTCGCGTTGCTGTTGCACAGCGCAGCGCTCGGACCCAGCGCGGCACCCTGCGCCGCGACGGGCACGATCAGCGCTCCAGCGGCGCCGGCGGCCAGCAGTCCGGCGAGAAACATTTTCGACATGACCTCAAAACCTCCAGAGGCTATAGCCACCCCAGCAAGCGCAAATGCGCGCGCTGACATGGGTCCCTGTCGCCCTTGAATCGGCATATCGGAAACAACTGCGGCCAAATCATGGTGATGGGGCGACCAAAGATTGAATAAGCTTCCTGCCATCGACCGCTACATCGCGCGGCTCATCTTCTTCCCGATGCTCGGCACCCTCGTCCTGTCGGCGATGCTGCTTGTGCTCGAAAAAATGCTCCGGCTGTTCGACTTCGTCGCGACCGAGGGCGGCCCGGTCAGCGTCGTGTGGCGCATGCTCGCCAACCTGATCCCGGAATATCTCTCGCTCGGCATCCCGATCGGGCTGATGCTGGGAATTCTCCTTGCTTTCCGAAGGCTTGCAACCTCAAGCGAGCTCGACGTGCTGAAGGGCGTGGGCATGAGTTTCGGGCGGTTGATGCGCGTGCCTTTTGCCTATGCCATCGCGCTCGCGGCGCTCAATCTGGCGATCGTCGGCTTTATTCAGCCCGTCGCGCGCTACGCCTATGAAGGCCTGCAGTTCGAACTCCGCTCGGGCGCTCTCGGCGCCTCGATCAAGGTCGGCGAATTCACCAAATTGGGCGACCGCATGACGCTGCGGATCGAACAAAGCTATGATGACGGGCGCAGTTTGCGCGGGATATTCGTGCGCGGCGAGCAGAAGGATGGCCAGCGCGTGTCGGCAACCGCGGCGCGCGGCCAGTTCCTTGCAACCGATGACCCGAACACGATCATCCTGCGGCTGTCGCAAGGCGTGCTGATCCATGAATCGCCCAAATTTGCAGTGCCGCGCGTCCTGACCTTCGACAATCACGACCTGCCGATCCCGCTGCCCAAGATCGAGGCGTTCCGCCTGCGCGGCGGCGCCGATCGCGAAATGACGATTCCCGAGCTGTTCGTCGCGGGCAAGGACAAAAGCCAGTCGGTGCAGACGCGGCTTGAATCGCGCGCCAATTTCCACTTCCGCATCGTCGAAGTGATGTCGATGTTCCTGATCCCGCTGATCGCGATCGCGCTCGCAATCCCTCCCAAAAGATCGACCTCGTCGCTCGGGGTCTTCCTGTCGATCGTGCTGCTGGTGACCCAGCACAAGATCAACCAATATGCCGAGGACATGGGTGCACGCGGGGTGATCGACCCGCTCATCGCTCTGTGGGTGCCCTTCCTGCTGTTCTCGGCGCTGGCGATCTGGATGTATTACACCGTCGCGCATGTCCCCGGCGGGCAGCCGATCGGCGCGCTCGAGCGCGTCGCGGCCAAGGCGGCGCAGAAGATTCGCGGGATGCTCACGATGTTCCAACGCAAGCCGCGTGCCGTGGAGAATGTAGCCTAAATGCATCAGCTCCATTTTTTCCCCTCGCGCACGATGGCGCTTTACGTCGGGCGTCTTTTTCTCGTCCGCTCCTTCTCGATCCTGTTCGCGCTGGTGCTGATCCTGCAGACGCTCGACCTGCTTGGCGAGAGCGGCAAGATATTGGCGGTCGCGGGCAACAGCGATTCGGATGTGTGGCGCTATGTCGGAATGCGACTGCCGCAGATTGTCGAGACCTTCCTGCCCTTTTCGGTGCTGCTCGGGACGATCCTGACGCTGATCACGCTCAATCAGAACAGCGAAGTCGTCGCGATGAAGGCGTCGGGCATGTCGGCGCATCAGGTGCTCGCGCCGCTGTTCCTCGCCGCGCTGCTCGTCGCCGGGATCAGCTTTGCGTTCAACGAACGTATCGTCACACGCTCGACCGCGGCGCTCAGCGCCTGGCAAAAGGTCGAATATGCCCGCGTTCCCAAGGACAGCGGGGTGCGGACCAACATCTGGGTCCGCGACGGCGACGATCTGATCAACGCCGAAACGGTCGAAACCGGCGGACCGGCAATCATCCTTCGCAAAGTGACGATCTATGAACGTACCGGCGGCGTCCTGTCGTCGATGCTGTCGGCCGACAGCGCGCGCGCGGTGGCCGGCGGTTGGGAAATGACCAACGCCCGGCGCTTCATCCGCCGCTCGGGCACGCTCGAACCGCTCGGCACGATCATCGCGGCCAAGGGTGTGCGCCCCGACCAGTTCACGCTGGCGCAGGTCGATGGCGACGAACTGCCCTTCCTCGAACTCAAGGCGGCGATCGCCGATCTCGAGGCCGCGGGGCGCCCGGTCGATGCGCTCAAGGGCGTGCTGTGGCACAAGATTTCGGGGCCGTTGTCAGCGATCCTGATGCCGCTTCTGGGTGCGGTCGCGGCGTTCGGCCTCGCGCGCTCGGGCAAGCTGTTCATCCGCGCGATCCTCGGCATGGGGCTGGGTTTCGCCTATTTCGTCGCCGACAATTTCGCGCTCGCGATGGGCGACCTCGGCGCCTACTCGCCCTTCCTAGCGGCGTGGGGGCCGTTCATATTGTTTGCGCTGATCGGCGAGATGATCCTGATCCGGACCGAGGAATAGGTCCGGCGGACGGCGGCTTGCGACCAAAAGCTGCCCCCGTCTATCATCGTCACCCCGGACTTGGTCCGGGGCTTGGCTTCTTGACAGAAAAGGCGGGTCCCGGGTTAAACCCGCGATGACGGAAGCGGGGAAGGCAACGACCGCTTCCCACCCCAAGGCAGGATCGCCTTCAAATAAGCCTTTCCTACATTATCCGGCTGTGTCAGCCTTCATCCGGCCTTTTCATTTGGTATAGAAAATTGGTCGCTGCCCAACTTTCGGGCGCAGCCACGGCGGGACGTGCCGGGCGGTCCAGCACGCCGCGAGAGCCAAATCAGGGTGCTCATTGGGCTGAACTTTCCTGAACTTTGGAATATCACGCGGTCCTTGAACCGGCTGAATCCCGGATCCAACCGGGGGTGACGAAAGAAGGCGCCAGCGGTCCACCGCCCCGAGGCGGACACCCCTGTAACGCCCCTTCGTCAGGCCGCAGCGCCCTTCGCCGACCCCGCAATCAGATTCATCACCAGCTTGGGCAGACTGTCGTAATTCGCACCATGATATTGCGAATCCGCGGGCAGCGCGTCCTTCAGGCGGCGGTGCGCTTCGCCGAGCGAATGGTACGGCACGCCTGGCAGCAGATGGTGCAGCGCGTGATAGCGCAGGCCCACCGGCGCCCACAATTCAGGCAATAGGCCCGGCGGCGGCACGTTGACGCTGTCGAGGAACTGGCCGGTCACGGTCAGCACCGCGCCGTCATTTTCCCACAGATGCGCGACGAGTGTGCGGATCTGGTTGAGCACCAGCGTCGCAGCCGCGATCGCGCCGAAGATGAGCAGTGCGCGCAGCGGCACCCAGCCGAAGACGCCCGCGGCGATCAACAAGCTCGACCACGCCCACGCGCCGCCTTCCTGCCACGCCCATTGGCGGCGGAACTCGCCCTCGGGCGGCTTGCGGCGGAACATCGGATTGATGATCATGCCCGAATAGCGTTCGACGACGATCCGGCGCAGCGGCGGGATCAGGAACGACAGCGGGGTGAGCACCGCATAGCGAAAGACGAGCGCGACCGGCGCAAACGCCGCGGCGACGACGAAGAGCGGCACCGTCCACGGCTTCATCAGCGCAAGCGGCAGATATTCGGGGTCCTCGACCGTGCCATATTTGGTGCGATTGTGATGCAGGCTGTGGATGCCCTCGTACATGAACGACGGGATCAGCATCGGCACGCCGACGAGGATATTCCACGCAAGGCGAAAGCCCGGCAGCGAATTTTTGCGGATATGCGTCAGTTCGTGAATGAAGCTGCCCGCGCGATAGAGCGCGACAACCGAAATCACCGCGGCGACCAGCATCCACGCGGTCGAGGGCGCAAGGATCGCAGCCGCGATGCCGGCATAGCCGACGAAGGTCGAGGCCAGCATATCGGTCCAGTAGATGCGTGGCGAAGGCTGCACGAGGTCGCGCGTCAGCTCGGATGCTGCGCGGATCATCGCCATATCGTCGGCAATCGCCGATTTGGGCGTCTTGGCGATCGTTTTCGCGAAAGGCATCGCGACCCGATCGGCGGGGGGATTGATCGTCGTCATAGTGCGTCCAGAACCATATTTTCGTGGCAGCAAAATGGCCGAATGCGGGTCGTCAGCGCCACAGCAATGCCCTAATGCGTCGCCAAACATATAAGACGTCCAATGCAGGAAACCAGTATGAGCGGACATTCGGAAGGCCCGATCACCATCCACCCGGTCAAAGGCAAGGCCGATCTGCGCGAATTCGTCGAGCTGGCCTTTCGTCTCAATCGCGGCGATCCGGCGTGGGTGCCGCCGCTGAAAGGCGAAGTTTACGGCCTGCTGACCCCGGGCAAGAACCCATGGTTCGAACATGGCAAGGCGCAGTTCTTTCTTGCGCGCCGCGATGGTCGCACGGTCGGCCGCATCTCGGCACATATCGACGAACTGGCGCTCGCCCAGCCTGTCGAACAGGGCATGGGACCGGGCACCGGCAACTGGGGCCTGCTCGAGGCCGAAGACGAAGCAACCGCCCGCGCGCTTCTTGTCCGCGCCGAGGATTGGCTGCGCGCCCAAGGCATGCACCGTTCGCTCGGCCCATTGTCGATTTCGATCTGGGACGAACCCGGCCTGCTGATCGAGGGGTTTGACGAGCGGCCGACGGTCATGATGGGGCACAACAGCCCGCTCTATCGCGCCTGGATCGAAGCGGCGGGCTATAACCCGGTCAAGCAGCTCCTCAACTATGACGTCGCGATCGCCGACGGCTTCCCTCCGATCGTCAACCGCATCGTCGCGGCCGGCGAGAAGAATTCGCGCATCCGCATCCGCAAGGTCAACAAGCGCCGCTTCGCTGCCGAGGCGACGCTCATCATGGGGCTGCTCAACGATGCCTGGTCGGACAATTGGGGCTTCGTCCCGCTGACCGACAGCGAGATCGCCTATGTCGGCAAGAAGCTGAAAGACATCGTCTTCGAGGATCTGATCCGCGTTGCCGAAGTCGACGGCGAACCGGTCGCGTTCATGATCGTGCTGCCCAACATCAACGAACTGCTGGTCGACATGGACGGGTCCTTGCTTCCCTTCAACTGGGCGCGGCTGCTCTGGTGGCTGCACAAACCCAAGAGCCATATCCTGCGCGTGCCCTTGATGGGGGTCGCGCGGAAGCTGCAGAACAGCCGCATGGCGAGCACCCTCGCCTTCATGATGATCGAATATATCCGCCGCGACGCCGTGCGCGATTATGGCACCGAGCGCGGCGATATCGGCTGGGTACTCGACGACAATCAGGGGATGAACGCGGTCGCCGAGGCGATCGAGGCCAAGGTCAACCGGGTGTACCAGATTTACGACAAGCGGCTGGACTAGCCCCCTCATGCTCAAGGTCATTGCGCAGGATTTCATCAAGCCCGACGCCGTCGACATCGTTCTGCCGCTCTATCGCGAGTTGGTCGAGGCGACGCGAGCCGAGCCGCTGTGCATCGCTTATGACCTGTTCGAAGACCAGAAGGACCCCGGTCATTTTGTTTTCGTCGAGGAGTGGCCTGATCGCGCGGCACTCGATGCGCATTGCCAGACCGAACATTTCACACGGCTGGTGCCGCTGATCAACGCCCATCAGCGGCAGGACGGGACCTTCATCCTGATGGACAGGGTCGCCTAGGACCTCAGGCGAGCACTGCCCAGGTCGGCGCGTGATCGC
Source organism: Sphingopyxis sp. GW821-FHT10B01 (assembly GCF_059415685.1). Taxonomy (NCBI): domain Bacteria; kingdom Pseudomonadati; phylum Pseudomonadota; class Alphaproteobacteria; order Sphingomonadales; family Sphingopyxidaceae; genus Sphingopyxis; species Sphingopyxis sp. GW821-FHT10B01. The sequence goes on from NZ_JBWKNS010000001.1 coordinate 645,192, forward strand.
TCGCTTTCTCGCGCCCGCGATGATCCTTGTCGACGCCCGCATCGACCAGCCGGTCGGCGAGCGCGGGGCTGAGCAGCAGATGATCGATACGGAAGCCATGATCGCGCTGCCACCCGCCCGCCTGATAATCCCAGAATGTCCAGACGCCGCCCGCCGGATGGCGGCTGCGCAGCGCATCGGTCCAGCCGTCACCGAGCAGGCGGAACCAGGCGTCACGCGATTCGGGTTGCATCAGCGCATCGGTTGCCATGACACGCGGGTCCCAGACATCGTCGTCATGCGGGATGACATTATAGTCGCCGGTCAGAATCGTCGGAATTTCCGACGCCAGCAGCGCCTTGGCGCGCTCGCGGAGCCGCGCCATCCAGCGCAGCTTGTAATCGAATTTGGGTCCCGGCTGCGGATTGCCATTGGGGAGGTAGATCGACGCGACACGCAGCCCGTGGGCCTCTGCCTCGAGATAGCGCGACTGTTCATCCTCCGGCTCGCCGTCGAGCCCGCGCTGGATTTCGACCGGCTGCGTCCCCTTCGCGAGGATCGCGACGCCGTTGAAGCCCTTTTGGCCGTGATAGAGAAAACCGTAACCCGCTGCCTCGATTTCCTTGGTCGGCATGGTTTCGTCGCTCGATTTCAGTTCCTGCAGGCAGGCGATATCGGGCTGCGTTTCCTCGAGCCATTCGACGAGGCGCGGCAAACGGGCCTTGATCCCGTTGATATTGAAGGTCGCGATTTTCATGGCGCACCTATGCCAGCAAGCACGGCGCTGTGAAAGGCGTCAGATAGAGAAGCTGGACCCGCACCCGCAGCCCGAGGCCGCGTTGGGATTTTCGACCTTGAACGACGAGCCGCCGAGCGAATCGACGAAATCGACGATGCAGCCGCGCACCAGATCGATGCTGACCGGATCGACGACCAGCTTCACCCCGTCGGTTTCGGTGACGATGTCATCGGCATCGATGCTTTCGGCGAGCCCGAAGCGATAGGTAAAGCCCGAGCAGCCGCCGCCATCGACCGCGAGGCGCAGCGCGGGTTCGGTTCCGCCCTTGCGCTCGGCAATCCAGCGGACTCGCGCCGCCGCGGAGGGCGACAGGGTGATATCGGAAAGCTGCGTGGCCATAACCGCTAGATAGGGCGTCGCGCGCAAATGAAAAGGGCGCCTCGACGGTATCCCGCCTGGCGCCCCTCCTCTCCGACCCTGTTAAGCTGTTATTCGGGACCGCCCATCGCGAGCTTGTCGCCCGTGAGTGCCGCGATCGCCATCTGGTCCGAGCGGACGAACGGCATCGGATTGACCGGCGCGCCTTCGATGCGGACTTCATAGTGAAGGTGGTTGCCGGTCGAACGGCCGGTCGATCCGACGTAACCGAGAATGTCGCCCTTTTTCACCGACTGGCCGGGGATGACGACATAAGACGACATATGGCCGTAGCGCGTCTGGATGGCGTTGCCATGCTCGACTTCGACATAATTGCCGTAGCCGCCGAGGCGCTGCGCGCGGCCGACGATACCATCGGCGGTTGCGTAAATCGGGGTGCCGTGCGGCGCCGGAATGTCGATGCCATTGTGGCGCGCCAGCTTGCCGGTGACCGGGTGGACGCGCATGCCGTACGACGACGACAGCGACATCTGGTCGATCGGGCGGCGCGAGGGCACCGCAATACCGATCGACGCGGTCAGGCCGGTGTCGAGGCGTTTCCACGCCTGAAAGATTGCTCGGGCTTCGGTGTTTTCGCCGGTCGAAGGAACGCCAGCGGTAAAGCTGTCATCATCGGGTTCGTCGGGAACAACGATACTGGCGTCGGCGCTGGTTTCGGCAGCGTGGACAGCCGGTGCGGCCAGTCCGAAACATGCTGCTGCGCAGAGGATTGCGACCTGGTGCAACTTCTGCGCCACAAGAGTGTTTATCAAAACGACGACCCCACATTTGCCATGTCGCCAAAGTCCAGATCGGACCTTGGTGCCGGTGCTTATTGGTTTGGATGATTGCTCATCCCCCGCAGAAGCCTGTGTGCTGGTCCAAAGCTTACGAAGCAATAACTGCGTAGAATTCTTGCGTTAAACCGGCGTCGTGGCGCGCCGAGTCGTTGAACGGAGGTTTCAACACCCCCCGAAATCGCGATTTTACGAGGTCGTGCCACGTTTCAACGGCGTTGAATCCCCGTTCGTCGCACAGCCAGCCAAACCAGACTGTGCCCGAGGTCACATGGCGGATTTCATCTTTGTAAATGCGCGACAAAATCTGTGCCGAGACCTCGTCTCCGCCGCTGCGGAAGCGGCCCATGGTCGCCGGGGTGACGTCGAGCCCCCGCGCTTCGAGCACCATGGGCACGATCGCGAGCCGTGCGAGAGCATCGTCGGCGGTCAATTGCGCCGATTCCCACAATCCCGCGTGCGCCGGCATCGCGCCATAATGGCTGCCAAGCGCGCGCAGTCGCCGGTCGAGCAGCGCAAAATGCATCGCCTCGTCGGCGGCGACGCCGATCCAGTCGTCGACGAACGCACGCGGAAATTCACCGCCGAAACGGCCTACCAGGTCGACGGCCAGATCGATCGCGACGAATTCGATATGCGCGAGCGCGTGGAGCAATGCGATGCGGCCGCGTTCGGACCCGCCCTTGCCGCGTTTGGGCATCTGGTTCGGTGCGAGCAGTTCGGGCACTGCGGGCCACGCCGGCTGGTCGGGCATCGGCGTATCGCAGCGATGCGCCAGCCTCCCCTGCCGCCATGCGCGCGCCAGACTGCGCGCCGCGCGGCGCTTGTCGTGCGGGTCCGGCGTCAGCAGGACTGTGCGCGCGGCTTCACCCAGCGATTGCATCAGAGGGTCTTTGCGGCCTCCAGCACGGCGTCCGCATGCCCCTTCACGCGCACTTTGCGCCACTCTTTCGCGAGCTTGCCGTCGCGATCGAACAGGAAGGTCGAGCGCTCGATCCCCATATAGGTGCGGCCGTAATTCTGCTTTTCGACCCATGTCCCGAAAGCCTCGCACACCGCGCCATCCTCATCGGAGGCGAGGCTGACGGTCAGGCCATATTTATCGCGAAACTTGCAGAGTTTTGCGGGCGCGTCGCGCGACACCGCCAGGACCTGCGCGTCCAGATGCGCAAATTCGGGCGCGAGGCGCGTGAAATCCTGCGCCTCGACGGTGCAGCCCGGCGTATCCGCCTTGGGGTAGAAATAGACGACCAGCGGCGCGCCGGTCATCGCGCCAAGGTCGATCGTGGCGCCGTCGGCGTCGAGAAGTTTCACCGCAGGAATGGCGTCGCCAATCTTCGGACCGCTCATGTTTCATTCTCCTTTTCGGGGCGAATCGAACCCCACCAGTCCGCGATCTCCTGCCGCGCGCCGTCATGCGCGGCAAGCAGTTGCGACCAGCCGGGTTCGCCGCACTGGCTTGCCACCAGCTGCCGCGCCGCGGCAGTCGGTGGCTCCCCTTCGGGCGCGGTGAGCCGCAGCATGACGAGCATCCGCGCGAGCAGACCATGCGCGTCGATCACCTCGGGCGGGACGAGATCTGCGGCCTTCATGCACGCAAGCGCCGCCGAAATATTCGGGTCATGGCATTGCCCGCTGGTGAGCTGCGTCACCTGCATCGCGAACTCAAGGTCGACGAGCCCGCCAGGTCCGCCCTTGATATCGAGCGCGCCGGTCGGCGGCTTGTGCGCAGCGATCTTGTCGCGCATCTCCGCCGCATCGGCGGCCAGTTTTGCGAGATCGCGCGGGATCGCGAGCAACGCGTCGATGATGCGCTGCACCCCGGCCTTCGCCGCGTCGGAACCATAGACCGGCCGCGCGCGGAGCAAGGCCATATGCTCCCACGTCCACGCCTCTTCGCGCTGATAACGTTCGAAGCTGTCGACCGTGACGACAAGCGGGCCCTGTGCGCCCTGCGGCCGCAGCCTTGTATCAACGTCGTAGAGCTTGCCCGCCGCGGTCGGCACCGACATCGCGCCCGTCACGCGCTGCGCGAGGCGGTTGTAATAAGTCGTTGCGCCGAGCGGTCGCGGCCCGTCGGATTCGGCGAGATGGTCGCCCGTGAACAGATAGATGAGGTCGAGGTCCGACGCGTGCGTCAGCGCGCGCCCGCCGAGCCGGCCGAGCGCGAGCACGACCAATTCGCTGTCGGGGATATGCCCGTGCGCGGCGACGAATTCGGCCACCGTCGCGTCGGCGAGCACCCCGAGCGCCGCCTCGGCAAGCTCGGAATAGCCGCAGGCGACGACAAGCGGATCGGTCGCCCCCGCGATGAGCTGGACGCCATAGGCGAAGCGCCGTTCGCCGACATGGTCGCGCACCCGGTCGAGCAATCGCTCATAATCGAGCGCGGCGAGCCCCGGCGCCCATTCGGCAAGCAACTGGTCCTTGTTCGCCGGGGCATCAAAAGCGCGCTGGTCGATCAGCCCCTCGATCAGTTCGACCCGCGTGCCGAGCGCGTCGGCGAGCGTCGGGGCCAGCGACAGGATGCGCATCGCGATCCGTGCGAGCGCTGGCTGCGCGCCGAGCAGGTGGAAGAAATTGATCGCGCTGGGCAATCCCGCGACCAGCTTGTCGAAGCCCGTCAGCGTCGCGTCGGGATCGGGCGCGGCGCCGATCGCCTTGACCAGTTCGGGCAGCATCGTTTCGAGCGCGTCGAGTGCGGCCGGGCTACGCAGCGCGCGCAGCTTGCCGCCGCGCCATTCGGCGATGGTGCGGAGCGCCGCACCCGGCGGGTCGAACCCCGCCGCCGCCAACTGCGCCGCCAGCCCATCCTCGTCGCGCGGCAAGCCCGTCGTCACCGCGCGCTCGGCGACCAGCCGGTCGTAGCAACTCCCGACGTCGGCGACGACGGGTTCGAGCGCCGCGAGCAGCGCCGGACCGTCGGCCTCGCCATCGAGCCGCGCGACGCAGTCGAGCGCCGCCTCCTGCGTCGGCAGGCAATGCGTCTGCTGGTCCTCGATCATCTGCAACCGGTGTTCGATACGCCGCAACGTCGCATAATGGCCCGACAGGCGCGCGGCATCTTCGGGTTCGATCCGCCCCGCAGCCGTCAGCGCCGCCAGCGCGTCGACCGTCGCCGGAACGCGTAGCGACGGGTCGCGCCCGCCATAGATGAGCTGATGGACCTGCGCGAAAAACTCGATCTCGCGGATACCGCCGCGTCCGCGTTTCAGGTCGAAACCCGGACCGAACGCCTGCCCTTGCGCAAAATGGTCACGGATCCGGTCGCTCATCGCGCCGATTTCCTTGAGCTGACGAAAATCGAGGCTGCGGCGCCAGATGAACGGCTGGATCGCCGACAGGAACTGCTCGCCGAGCGCGCGGTCGCCCGCCGACGCCCGGCTGCGGATGAACGCCGCCTGCTCCCACGCGAGTGCTTCGGATTCATAATAGGAAATCGCCGCGTTCACCGGCAGCACGATCGGCGTCACTTCGGGATGCGGACGCAGACGCAAATCGACGCGCAGCACATGCCCGTCGCCGGTGCGCGCCGACAGGATTTCGACCATCCGGCGCGCGATCCGCACCGCCGCCTCGTCGGGATCGTCGCGCTGGCGGCGGGGCAAGGTTTCGGGGTCAAAGATCAGGATCGGGTCGATGTCCGACGAATAGTTGAGTTCGTAACTGCCGAGCTTGCCGAGCGCGATCACTGAAAGGCCGCGCGGCGCCTCATCCGGCACGCGCTCGGCAAAGGCCGCAGCGAGCGCGGCGTCGCACGCCTGATCGGCAAAGTCCGACAACAGCCGCGTCGTCGTCGCAACATCATGCTCACCCGACAGATCGCCGAGCGCGAGGAGCAGCGCTATCCGCCCGCGCCATTGCCGGAGCGACCGCATGATGTCGTCTCCGGCAGGCGGCGCTGTGACCGCCGCCAGCGCCACATCGGTGCCGTCATTCAGAAAGCGCTCGACGTCGTCGGGATTGAGTTCGGCGAGCCGCGCAAGGAAAGGTGCGTGCGCGGTGAGCCGGTCGAGCGCCGACTGGCGGCTGGAAGCGTCCACGAGTGTCATCGAGCGCCGCTATCGCCCGCCGGTCATAACCTCGCAACCCCCACCAGATCGACCTCAGGCCGGAATCGTCGATTCGTCGAAGAACAGCACCTGCGAGATCGCCGCGCGCAGCGTCGCCGGCTGATACGGCTTCGTCAGCAGGAAGGCGGGTTCGGGCCGGTCGCCGGTGAGCAACCGTTCGGGGAAGGCGGTGATGAAGATGACCGGGACTTTCAGATCGGTCAGGATTTCCTGCACCGCCTCGATCCCCGAGCTGTTGTCGGCGAGCTGGATATCGGCCAGCACAAGGCCCGGCTGGTGCTTCTGCGCTTCGTCGACCGCCTCGCGGTGCGTGGTCGCGACACCAACGACATCATGGCCCAGATCGCGGACGATCATCTCGATATCCATGGCGATGATTGGCTCATCCTCGATAATCAGGATGCGCGCGCGTGTCTGGCGGTCGATCTCGTCGGTGGCGTCGGAAATCAGCGCGCGCACCGCCTCGGCATCGCGGCCGATGATCCGCCCCGTATCCTCGAAGCTGAAACCCTCGACGGCAGTCAGCAACAAGGCTTGCCGCGCTAGCGACGGAATCCGGCGCAACCGCGCGTCGGCGATCGCAATATCGCTCAGCGCGCCTTCGGCGTTCGCCGCCGCCTGTTCGGTCATCAATCCGAAATTGTCATGAACCATCCGGTAAAGCTGAATTCGCAAATCGGCGCCGGTATCGACCGCCCCAGGGTTCGCGACCAGCGTTTCGAGAAGGCGTGCGACCAAAGCGTCTCCGCTCTGCTGACTCCCCGAAATGGACCGGCCATAGCGCCGCAGATACGGAAGATGCGGCGCAACCGACTGACCCAATGACATATTTTACCTCCTGATAGCGACACAATGTGCTGCGAATGCGTCCGGAAAAGGGACGAATTACCCCGAATCCCCTCCCACATCCGATATATTTCGACCTTAGGGAACGATTCAGCCGCAAAATAGTTTCATCGCGAAGGAACAAACGCGCCATTGCAGTTTGGTGTACGCGCGGTTAGCAAAAGGCCCCATGTCCAGAAGATACCCCGATAATGTCGTCTAAGACCAGTTCGCCACGCGGCGATGCTTCGGGAAAGGACGCGGAAAAAAAACCTTCCGCCAAGGGGCAGGACGTCAATGGCGCCCTGCGCCGTGCCTATGAATCCACGGTCGACGAAGCGATTCCGGATTCGCTGCTCGATTTGCTCAGCAAGCTCGACTGAATTCAGCGCCGGTAGCGCGCGTCGAAATCGCCCTGGAAAGCCGCGAACGCCCCCGCGCCGATCGCGTCGCGCATCCGCTGCATCAGATCCTGATAGAAATGCAGATTATGCTGCGTCATCAGCATCGCGCCCAGCATCTCGCCCGACCGGACGAGGTGGTGCAGATAGGCGCGCGACCAAGTGGTGCAGACGGGGCAGGCGCAATCGCTGTCGAGCGGCGCCTGATCCTCGGCGAACTTCGCGTTGCGGATGTTGAGCGGGCCGTCCCACGTAAACGCTTGCCCATTGCGCCCTGACCGCGTCGGCAGCACGCAATCGAACATATCGACCCCGCGCGCGACCGCACCGACCAGATCGTCGGGCTTGCCGACCCCCATCAGGTAACGCGGCTTGTCGGCGGGAAGCTGGCCTGGTGCAAAATCGAGCACCCCGAACATCGCCTGCTGGCCTTCGCCAACCGCAAGGCCGCCGATCGCATAGCCGTCGAAACCGATGTCGGTCAGCGCCGCGGCCGAGTGCGCGCGAAGCTTTTCGTCGAGCGAGCCCTGCTGAATGCCGAACAGCGCCGAACGCGCCGCATGCTCCTCGCCTGCGTCAAAGCCCGCACGGCTGCGCGCCGCCCAGCGCATCGATCGCTCCATGCTCGCCTCGGCGCGCTTCGCATCGACGCCGTTGGGCGGGCATTCGTCGAACGCCATCACGATGTCGCTGCCGAGCAGGCGCTGGATTTCCATCGAACGTTCGGGGGTCAGCATGTGGCGCGAGCCGTCGAGGTGGCTCTTGAACGCGACGCCCTCCTCGCTCTGCTTGGTGAGCGCCGACAGGCTCATCACCTGATAGCCGCCGCTGTCGGTCAGGATCGGGCGGTCCCAGCCCATGAAATTATGAAGCCCGCCCAGCCGCGCCATCCGCTCGGCGGTCGGGCGGAGCATCAGATGATAGGTATTGCCAAGGATGATATCCGCGCCGGTCGCGCGCACATCGGCGGGGCGCATTGCCTTCACCGTCGCCGCTGTACCGACGGGCATGAAGGCGGGCGTGCGGATCTCACCGCGCTGCATCGAAATCGTGCCCGTGCGGGCGGCGCCGTCAGTCGCGGCGATCGAAAAGGCGAATCTTGTCGTCATCGCGCGCGCCTATGGCGGGACAGGCGCGGAAAGTCGAGGATCGAGGGTCGCGACACAACCCATATCGTCATCCCGGCGAAGGCCGGGATCTCACTGTCGCGTTCAAATTCGGTGCCTAGATTCCGGCTTTCGCCAGGATGACAGAGAAATTGGATTATTCCTTCTCGTCGTCGCTCGACGGCTCATCGGCCGCTGCCTTGGCCTTTTCCTTCGGCTTTTGCTTTTCGAAAATGGCGACGAGTTCTTTCTTCTTCGCCTCGGACAGGCCGTCCTCGGCCTCGGGGAACATCTCTTCCTCTTCCTCATCGATATGGTGAAGGTAGCGGTGCTTCATCGTGCGAAAGCGCGTCAGCCAACCGGTCGAGGCGAAGTCCATCTCGTACAGTTCGGTCAGAAGCTCGTCGATTTCCTTATGCTCGGATACGCTGTGCTGCGCGTCTTCGCGCAAATCGGGTTTGCCGAGCATGGTCGCATAAAGCGACATTTCCTCCGACGCGGCATGCGCGGTCACCTCGACACGAAATGTTTCGAACAGATAGCGACGGTCGTCGCTGCCGCCTTGCGTTTCGTCGATCCGGTCGAGAAGCTCGCGGTGGCGATCGTGATCGGCCTTGAGCCGTGCAAAGATTTTGGTCTCAGCCATAGTCTTCTCCGTTTCCGGAAAAAGAACGGCTCACGCGGTGGTCGGTTCCGGCTCAGACCGCTTTCCAGTCGTTCGTCGTCGTAAAGGAGGGCAGCGCCAGGGCCGACGTCGGCTGGGTCGCCGCAGCGATCAGATAGGGCGAGACGCGATGACGCGTGCACAATCCGCCATTGCCGTCGCTGACCATCGTCTGTTCGAATTCGATGCCTTGCTGATGCTTCATCGAACGCCGGACTGTCGCCGTGATGAGCTGGCCTTCGCCGAAATCGATCACGAACCGGGTGCCGACGGGCACGTCCAATATGCCTTCGATAAAAGCGCCGGTCGACGACAAGTTCCGGATGACGACAGCATAGCGATGATTGTCGTGAATCGCGCCGACCTGGCGGAACAGCGAGAAGCGGTCGTTGCGTTGACGCGCCGGGCCAGCCGGTTTGATCGTCCAGGCCCCTGCGTCGACATGTTCCAGCAGTTCGTCCTGGGGCACCGGCTTGCTATAGACATAGCCTTGGACATGGCTGACGTTCAACTTGCAGACCAATTCGAGCTGGTCGAGCGATTCGATGCCCTCAGCGGTCGTTTCCATCTCCAATGCCTCGGCAAGCGCGACGATCGCCGCAATGATCGCACCGTTGCGCGATCCCGGCACAGTGGCATCACGGACGAAACTCTGGTCGATCTTGATCTTGTCGAACGGCGCCGACTGAAGATAGCCGAGCGATGAATAGCCGGTACCGAAATCGTCGAGCGCGAGGCGAACCCCCAGATCCTTCAGCGCCTTGAACATCTGGTTCGTTTCGGCGGAATCGCCCAGGAACACGCTTTCGGTGATTTCGAGTTCCAGCCGATCGGGCGCAAGGCCGGCCGCCGCAAGCGCCTGCGCTACGATTCTGGGCAGGTCGGCGTTCGCGAACTGGATGGGGGAGACGTTGACAGCGACACGCATGTCGCCGGGCCAGCGGGCCGCATCCTCGCATGCCTTGCGCAGCACCCATTCGCCAAGCGGCCAGATCAGATTGGCTTCTTCGGCAATCGGGATGAACACCGCGGGCGATATCGCGCCGCGGTCGCGGTGCGTCCAGCGGACAAGTGCCTCGACCCCCGTCACCATATTCGATCTGGCGTTGACGACCGGTTGATAGCCGAGCGTAATTTCGCCGCGCGCCAGTGCGTCGCGCAAATCATGCTCCAGCGCCCGGCGCTGTTCGGCCGCCTGGTGCAGATCGCTCGAATAGAAGGCGAACCGGCCGCGTCCGTTGCCCTTCGCGGCATAGAGGGCGAGATCGGCATTGCGGACAAGGTCGTCGCTGCTAAGGCCGTCGAAGGGCGCGATCGCAACGCCGACCGACGCACCGATGATGCAACGGCTGCCCTCGACCGAATAGGGTTGCGACAGGCTGGCGATGATGTCCGCCGCCATGTCGCCCAGCTTGCCGCGATCCTCGATGTCGGGAAGGATGATCTGGAATTCGTCGCCGCCGAGACGGCTTACCATCTCGTTGTCGCCGACGATCTTCAGCAAGCGTTCGGCCACCTGTTTCAGCAGCGCATCGCCGGCCGGATGGCCGAGTGTGTCGTTGACCTGCTTGAAACGGTCGAGGTCGAGCAGCATGATGGCGCAGGACCGCTGCTGCTGCGCAAAAGCCGCGAGCGTCGCGTCGAGCTTTTTCGATATGTTGAACCGGTTGGCGAGCCCGGTCAGCGAGTCATAAAGCGCCAGCCGCGACGCATCCTCGGCCGAGCGGCGCTGCGCGGTAATATCGGCACCGCTCCCCCGATAACCGGTAAACTTGCCAGCCCCGTCGAACTGCGGCCGCCCCGATATCGCCCACCAACGATCGTCGCCCTCGAACGCGCTACGCAGCGGCAGCTTGTCGAACTTGGACTGTTTGGTCAGCAGGAAAGGCAATGTCCGCTGCCGTTCGCCACGGCCGTCGACGGGCAGGAACAATTCGGTAAATACCACACCGAGCAGATTTCCGGCGGTTCGGCCCATCAACCGCGCGACCGAATCGGTGATATAGGTCAGCTGCCCTCTGGCATCGGTCGACCAGAACCATCCCTCGCCGCTTTCCTCATAGTTCTGGAGCAGCAACAGAGCTTCACGGGTGTGCAGGTTCGGCACGACATCGCCGCGCTGTTTGCCGATACGGGAGCCGAACATGCCTAAAAAGCCGCGCTGGCCTTCATCGGCTTGATCATCCCCCCGGTCGCCGGAGTCCATCCGCGATGGCGCTTCCATTAAACAAACTCTTTACTGATCCCCACACTTCGGCCGCTATGCCGACAATGCCTTGCAATAGTGTAAATATTGCCGCGCCGCGCCCGTCGATCAAAAGGCACAAAAGCGCTTGACCCTCACGCTGCGTCATCGCCGATAGGCAGGTCCTGTGATGAGGAGACGGTGAATGCGGACGGTTCGGCAGGTCGCGAAGGCTGCGGGGATCAGCGTCAGGACGCTGCATCATTATGATGCGATCGGCCTGCTGAAACCCGGCCATATCGGTGGCAATGGTTACCGATATTATGGGAAAGAGGAATTGCTGCGACTGCAGCAGATCCTCTTTTACCGTGAGCTTGGCCTGCCGCTGGCAGAGATAGCCGCCGTTCTGGACGATCCCGCCTTCGATCCGCTGGCGGCGCTACGCGGGCACCGCGCGGCGCTCGAGGGCCGGATCGCGCACCATCGAACCCTCATCCAGACCATAGATCGCACGATTGCATCACTGGAAAAGGACGAAGACATGGACGCCAACGACTATTACGCAGGCATCGCCCCCGAAACGCGCGAGCACTGGCAGCGCGAGGCAGAGGATTATTGGGGCAAGGACGCCGTTGCGGCTGCGCAGGCCAAGGCACGGTCGTTCAGCAAGGAGCAGGTCGCCGCGATCCAGGCGGAAATGGAGGCGATCCGGCACGATTTCCTGCGCCTGTTTCGCGAGGGCGCCGACCCGGCCTCAGACGCGGTACAGACCGTAACCCGCCGCCACTATGGCTGGGTATCGCACAGCTGGACTCCCGATGCCGCGGCGTTCAAGGGGCTCGGCCGCTATTATGTCGAGAACCCCGAATTCCGGGGCACCTATGACGATGACGCGTTACCCGGCTGCCCCGAATTCATCGCAGACGCGATGGCGATTTACGCCGACCGATCGCTCTGACGGGGCAGCAACAGGCTCGCATCGCCATAGCTGTAGAAGCGATATTCGCTTTCGATGGCGTGGGCGTAGGCGGCCTGCATCGTCTCCAATCCCATCAGCGCACTGACCAGCATGAACAGGGTCGAGCGCGGCAGGTGGAAATTGGTCATCAACCCGTCGATCGCCTTGAAACGATAGCCCGGGGTGATGAAGATCGCGGTGTCGCCCGCGAAGGGCGCGATCATGCCGTCGTCCTGCGCCGCGCTTTCGAGCAGGCGCAAGCTGGTGGTGCCGACCGCGATGACGCGGCGCCCCGCCGCGCGCACGGCATTGAGCCGGGCGGCGGTATCGGCGTCGATCCGCCCCCATTCGGCGTGCATGACATGATCTTCGGTGTTGTCGGCCTTCACGGGCAGGAAGGTTCCGGCGCCGACGTGCAGCGTCAGCGTTTCGCTCGCGACACCCGCCGCGGCCAGAGCGGCGAGCAGCTTCGGCGTGAAGTGCAGCGCCGCTGTGGGCGCTGCGACAGCGCCGTCCTCGCGCGCGAACATCGTCTGATAATCGGCGCGGTCGTCGTCGTCGGTCGCACGCTTACCCGCGATATAGGGTGGCAACGGCATCGTACCGGCGCGTTCGAGCAGGACCTCTACCGGTTCGTCGCCGGCAAAGGCGAGAATGAAGCTGCCATCGGCCAGCCGCTCCTCGGCGAGCGCCGTGACCCCCGCGCCGAAATCGACCGTCTCGCCGGCGCGCAGCCGCTTCGCATTGCGCACGAACGCCTGCCAACGGCGCAGATCGATGCGCTTATGCAGCGTCGCCCCGATCCTCGCCCCAGGCGCGCCCTGCGCGCCGTCCTCTTCCCTTGGCCCACGCCGGCCTTCGAGCTGCGCCGGGATGACGCGCGTGTCGTTGAACACAAGGCAGTCGCCAGGGCGCAGCCATGCGGGGAGGTCGGCGACCCCCGCTTCGACGATCTCGCCGCCATCGACCACGAGCATCCGCGCCGCATCGCGCGGCCGCGCGGGGCGGAGCGCGATACGCTCGTTGGGGAGATCGAAATCGAAGGCGTCGACGCGCATAAGGGTTCGCGCGCGTCCCCGCGCTTACTGCTTGATCGGAGCGTTGAGCTGGTCGGCGGTGATCGCTGCAGCGGGCGGGGGCGCCGCCTCGGTCAGCATCGATGCCGGCGGCATCGGCTTGTTGTCCGCGGCGACCGAAACCTGCACCATGCGCGACATGACTTCGGGCGGCTCGCCCTTATGAATCGCATCGACATATTGCATCCCCGACACAACGCGGCCGAAGGCAGTATAACGGCGGTCGAGCGAGAAGCGCGGCTGGAGCATGATGAAGAACTGGCTGTTCGCGCTGTCCTCGCTTTCGGCGCGCGCCATCGACAGCGTGCCGCGCAAGTGCGGGGTCACGTTGAATTCGGCCTTGATGTCGGGAAGCTGCGAACCACCCTGCCCGGTCGCAGTCGGGTCGCCCGTCTGCGCCATGAAGCCGTCGATCACGCGGTGGAATTTCACTCCGTCGTAAAAACCGGCGCGCGCCAGTTGCTTCAGCCGCTCGACATGGTTCGGCGCAACATTGGGGTAGAGCTGGATCACGACCCGGCCGCCCGTCGAAAGGTCGATATTGAGCATATATTCGGGGTTGTTGATATATTGATCGGGGGTCATCGCTGGCACCGCGGGGACTTCTGTCGCCGGGGTTGCCGCGTCCGCAGCCGGCGCGGGGGTGGGCGGAGCTTCGACCGGCGCAGGCGCAGGCACGGGCGGTTCCGGCAGGCTCTGCTCGGGATTCGGTGCGGGCGCAGGCGGCGCCTCTTGCGCAACGGCAGCAGCCGCAAGACCGAACGCCATCGCCGTCAGAACCAAGGGGCGGAAGGAAGATTTCATGCTGGATCGGCCTTTGGAAAAATAAACTGGATTTGCGCCCCGATGGCGCGCCCTAGCCGGAAAAAGCTGAACGCTCAATGATCGGTATCAGCGGTCGCCCTGGAGCAGCCCGCGCTCGGCGATGCGGGCGACGACGGCATCGCGCACCGGAGGCGTCACGAATTTGCGGATATCGCCGCCAAAGATCGCGATTTCCTTGACCAGTCGCGACGCAATCGGCTGGAGTCCGACATCGGCCATCAGGAACACCGTCTCGATCCGGTCGTTCAGCTGCTGGTTCATGCCCGCCATCTGATATTCATATTCGAAATCGGCGACCGCACGCAGCCCGCGGACGATCATGCTGGCGCCCTCGCGCTCGGCAAAGTCCATCAACAGCGCGTTGAAACCGACGACGCGGATGTCGCCGTCGATACCCGCAACCTCGGCCTTCACCATCGCGATCCGCTCGTCATCGTCGAACATCGGCGACTTGGTGATGTTGGTCGTGACGCCGATGACCAGCCGGTCGACCAGCTTCGCGCCGCGCCGGATAATATCCATGTGCCCGAGCGTGATCGGATCGAACGTGCCCGGATAAACCCCCACCCGCATTAACGGTCCCTTTCCACGACATAACGCGCAATCGCACGCAGCAGCGTCGCCTCTTCACCAAAATTCGACAGATGTCCGATCGCCTGTTCAACAAGCGCGGTTGCCTGTTCGCGCGCGCGCTCCAACCCCATCAGCGTCACAAAGGTTGCTTTGCCCGCCGCATCATCCTTGTGCAGCGCCTTGCCCGCAAGCGCCTCGTCGCCCTCGACGTCCATGATGTCGTCGGCGATCTGGAAGGCGAGCCCGATGTCGCGCGCATAGCCGCGCAGCGGCGTGCGGCTTTCGGGCGGGATACGCGCGAGGATCGCCCCCGCCTCGACCGAAAAGGCGATCAGTGCGCCGGTCTTGAGCTGTTGCAGGCGCGTCACCGTCGGCAGGTCGAAATTCGACGTCTCTGCGGCAAGGTCCATCATCTGCCCGCCCGCCATACCCGCTGGGCCAGCGGCGCGCGCAAGTTCGCAGCACAGTTCGCCGCGCACGAACGGGTCACTGCTCGTTACCGGATCGCACAGCCATTCGAAGGCCAGCGCATGGAGCGAATCGCCTGCGAGAACCGCCGTCGCCTCGTTGAAGGCCTTGTGCACCGTCGGTTTGCCGCGACGCAGGTCGTCATCGTCCATGCACGGCAGATCGTCGTGGATCAGCGAATAGACGTGCATCGCCTCGACCGCCGCACCGACGCGCAGGGTCAGCGTGCGGTCGACGTGAAACAGGTCGCCCGCAGCGCGGACGAGCAGCGGGCGCAGCCTTTTGCCCCCCGCGACCGCCGCGTGGCGCATCGCTTCATAAAGCGGCCCGCGCGGGTCGGAAGGGACAGTCAGCAGCCGGTCGAACAACTGATCGATCCCCGCGACAACCTCGGCCTGCGTGGAAAGGAGCAATTGCGTTCCGCGCGAAACTTCGTCGTCGTCGAACGCCATGCCGGATCAGCTTTCGCCGAAGGGGGTGGTTCCAGCCGGCCGGCCGTCGGCGCCCAGGCTGACCTGTTCGATGCGCGCCTGCGCCGCCGCAAGCCGCGCTTCGCAATGTCCGCGCAGCGCATGGCCACGCTCGTAGAGCGCAACCGATTCTTCGAGACTGACGTCGCCGCTTTCGAGCCGCCGCACGATCGTTTCGAGTTCGCCCATCGCGGCCTCGAACGACAGCGACGAAATGGCGGAAGGGGCGGCGGGTTCGGGGGTGTCCGTCATGCGCCCTGCTTTGGCCCCTTCATACCCGTTCGGTCAAGCTTGACGTCGCGCTTTTGCCCTATAGCATCCTGCCATGTTCATCGGTCATTTCGCCCCGGCGCTGATCGCCGCGGCCCGCCCCAGGGCGGCGGGGCTCGGGACGTTGTTCGTTGCCGCGCAGCTTGTCGACATCGGCTTTGCCGCACTGCTGATCCCGGGAGTGGAGGCAATGCGGATCGTCCCCGGCATCACGGCGATGAACCCGATGGATCTGCACCATATGCCCTATACGCACAGCCTGCTCGGCGCCGCGATATGGGCGGGTGTTTTCGGTCTCCTCGTCTGGCTCGCGACAAAGCGCCGCGAGGCCGCGATCGGTGCGGCGCTGGTCGTCGTCTCGCACTGGTTTATCGATCTGCTCGTCCATATTCCCGACCTCACGCTGTTCGGCGCACCGCCGAAGCTCGGGCTCGGGCTGTGGAACCAGCCGCTCGTCGCGATGCCGCTCGAAATCATGCTGATCGGCGGCGCGTTCATCTATTATATGCGGCGCACCGAAGCCCCGGGCGGCAACCGCCGGCTCTGGATACTCGCGGCGCTGCTCGCGCTTGTGCAGGCAATCGACTGGTTCGGGCCGAAGGAACCGGTCTATTCGCTCGCCATCCCGGCGACGATGCTCACCGCCTATGCATTGCTTGCCGGCACCGCCGGATGGGTGGGCGCCAACCGTGGGTTCGTGGTGTCCGCCCGCACCTGATCCCGTCGTCCGGCGCAATCACGGTTCTGTTTTTTGCAATTGCTGGGCCCCGCTCCGCCCGTCATGCTGCACCGCACAAGAAGAGAGGGGCTCGAAGGCAAGTTTTGTTCGCTAGACAAGGACTTGCATCATGAAAAAGATCATTCTTCCCGTCCTCGGCCTGCTCGCGCTGGCGCCGTCCATCGCGATCGCGCAGGACGCTCCGACCCAGCGCTTCGAGCATGAAGGCGCCACCTACAGCTATACCGTGACCAAAGTCGGCGACACCCGCGTCATCAGCGGTGTCGAGGAACGGACCGGTAAGCCTTTCACGCTCCGCGTCGGCCAGCATCGCGTCCGCGGCACCGTTGGCTCACAGCAGGTCAGTTTCGCACTGCGCGACGTCGAACCGCTCGTGAAGCCCGCGACCCTCGCCTCGCGCTAAATCGTCTCTCCGACCGCAGACCCCATGATGTTTTCGCATCATGGGGTCTGTTCGTTTTACGCGCGGGCCGCTAAAGGCGCGCCATGACTCAGACCGCAACCGCGCCCGCCTCCGTCATCACCCCCGAGATCGTCGCCGAACACGGCCTGTCTCCGGAAGAATATGAACGCGTCCTGCACGCGCTCGGGCGCGAACCGAACCTTGTCGAACTCGGCATCTTCTCGGTCATGTGGTCCGAGCATTGCAGCTATAAAAGCTCGCGCCTCCACCTCAAGAAACTGCCGACCGAGGCCCCCTGGGTGATCTGCGGCCCCGGTGAAAATGCGGGCGTCATCGATATCGGCGAAGGGCCGGACGGCAAGAAGCTCGCCGCGATCTTCAAGATGGAGAGCCACAACCATCCGTCGTATATCGAACCCTATCAGGGCGCGGCGACCGGGGTCGGCGGCATCCTCCGCGACGTCTTCACAATGGGCGCGCGCCCGGTCGCGAACCTCAACGCGCTGCGTTTCGGCCGCCCCGATCATCCGAAGATGAAGCATCTCATCTCGGGCGTCGTCCACGGCATCGGCGGCTACGGCAATTGCGTCGGCGTTCCGACCGTCGGCGGCGAGGTCAATTTCCACAAGGCCTATGACGGCAATATTCTCGTCAACGCGATGACCGTCGGCGTCGCCGAACAGGACAAGATCTTCTATTCGGCCGCGAGCGGCGTCGGCAATCCGATCGTCTATGTCGGCTCGAAGACCGGCCGCGACGGCATCCACGGCGCGACGATGGCGTCGGCCGACTTCGGCGAGGACGCCGAGGAAAAGCGCCCGACGGTGCAGGTCGGCGATCCCTTCACCGAAAAGCTGCTGATCGAGGCGTGCCTCGAACTGATGGCGTCGGACGCGATCGTTGCGATCCAGGACATGGGCGCCGCGGGCCTCACCAGCTCGTCGGTCGAGATGGCGTCGAAGGGCGGCGTCGGCCTCCATCTCAAGATGGACGATGTGCCGCAGCGCGAAGCCAATATGACCGCCTATGAAATGATGCTGTCCGAATCGCAGGAACGCATGCTGATGGTGCTGAAGCCCGGCCGCGAAGATTTCGCCGCCGCGATCTTCCACAAATGGGAACTCGACTTCGCGGTCATCGGCACCGTCACCGACACCGGCCGCATGGTGCTCGAGCATAAAGGCGAGATCGTCTGCGACATTCCGCTCGCGCCGCTCGCCGACGACGCGCCGCTCTATGACCGCCCGCACGTCCCGACGCCCAAGCAGCCCGAGCTGACCAACGTCCCGGAGACGAAGGACGTCGCCGCCGACCTCAAAGCCTTGATGGGCACCCCCGACATCGCCAGCCGCCGCTGGATCTGGGAGCAGTATGACAGCCAGGTCGGTGCCGACACGGTGCAGACCGGCGGCGATGCTGCGCTCGTCCGCATCCATGGCACCAACCGCGCGCTCGCCATGTCGACCGACTGCACCCCGCGCTATTGCTATGCCGACCCCGTCGAGGGCGGCAAGCAGGCGGTCGCCGAAACCTGGCGCAACATCAGCGCGGTCGGCGCGACCCCGCTCGCGATCACCAACTGCCTGAACTTCGCCAATCCGCAGCGCCCCGAAATCATGGGGCAGATTGTCGGCTGCCTCGACGGCATGGCGCAGGCGTGCCGCGCACTCGACTATCCGATCGTGTCGGGCAACGTCAGCCTCTATAACGAGAGCAAGGCGACCGGCGGCGGCAGCGCCATCCTGCCGACCCCCGCGATCGGCGGCGTCGGCGTGATCGAGGATTGGAACAAGGCGGTCGGCATCGGCTTCAAGCGCACCGGCGACATCGTGCTCGCGGTCGGCGAACGTGCGGGTCATCTCGGCCAGTCGATCTGGCTGCGCGAAATTCACGACCGCGAGGAAGGCCCGCCGCCCGAGGTCAATCTGCGCTGCGAAAAGCGCACCGGCGATTTCATCCGCAACGCGATCAACGCCGGCTGGATCACCGCCTGCCACGACGTGTCAGACGGCGGGATCGCGGTGACGCTCGCCGAAATGGCGCTGAAGTCGAACATCGGCGTCCTCGTCAGCGAAGAACAGCCGTTCGGGGTCGCCGAAAGCTTCTTCGGTGAAGATCAGGGCCTGTATCTGGTTACCGTCTGCGACACCTGCCTCGCCGATTTCCTCGATGCTGCCGGCCGCGCCGACGTGCCCGTCGACCCGGTCGGCCGCACGATCAAGGACCGCATCGTGTTCGAACTCGAGGGCAGCGACCATCAGGTCACGCTCGCCGAACTGCGCGAAGCGCATGAAGGTTTCTTGCCGGCCTTGATGGGGGCCGACGCGGCGCTCGCCTGATGCGTGGGGCGCTAGCGGCAATGGCACTGCTGACGGCGACCTCCGCACCCGCGCACGCTGCGGCACCGATGGCGACCTCGCCGCAGCCGTTGCCCGCCATTCACGATCGACCGCGCATCTTTCTTGGTGGCAGCATCGATATGGGCCGCGCAGTGGATTGGCAGGCCGAGCTCGTGAAATCGCTTGGCGACCTCAACGTGCTGTTTCTGAACCCGCGTCGTCCCGACTGGAACCCCGAGTGGAAGCCCGTTGTGGAAGAGCCCGAATTTCGCCGTCAGGTCGAATGGGAATTGGGCGCGCTCGAATCTGCCGACATCATTGTCATGTATTTCGCGCCGGGGTCACAAAGCCCGGTCAGCCTGCTCGAAATGGGCCTCCATGCCCGCAGCGGAAAACTGGTCCTGCTGTGTCCCGAGGGCTTTTGGCGCAAGGGCAATGTCGATATCACTGCGGAGCACTATGGCGTCGAGCAAGTTGCGACAATGAACGAACTTGCCATGGTCGTGCGCAAGCGCGTGCAAAACTGGACGAAGACGTCATCCGAGGAGAGATAGACGCATGAGCATTTACGTCGGAGTCGGGGGATGGACTTTCGAGCCGTGGCGCGGCCCCTTCTACCCCGCCGGCCACCCGCAAAAGCGCGAGCTCGAATATGTGGGCGAGCGTCTGACCGGCATCGAAATCAACGGCACCTATTATGGCAGCCAAAAGCCCGAAACCTTCGCCAATTGGGCCGCTGCGGTCCCCGACGGCTTCAAGTTCAGCGTCAAGGCGTCGCGCTTCACGACCAATCGCAAGATACTGAAGGAGGGCGCCGCCTCGATCGAAAAGTTCCTGACTCAGGGACTGACGCGCCTCGGCGACCGGCTCGGCCCGATCCACTGGCAATTCATGGCGACGAAGAAGTTCGATCGCGACGATTTTGCGGGCTTTCTCGACCTGCTCCCCGATACGCAGGATGGCCTGCCACTGCGCCACGCGATCGAGGTCCGCGACGAAAGCTTCCGCGATCCGGCCTTCATCGACATGCTGCGCGAAAGGAACATGGCGGTCGTCTATGCCGACAGCGACGAATTCCCGTGCATCGACGAACAGACCGCCGATTTCACCTATGCGCGGCTGCAGCGCAGCCAGGAGGATGTCGAAACCGGTTACGACGACAAGGCGCTCGACAAGTGGGCAAAACAGGCCGGCGACTGGGCCAAAGGAGACCGCGACGTCTACATCTTCTTCATTTCGGGTGCGAAAGTGCGTAACCCGGCAGCGGCGCAGGCGCTGATCGCAAAGCTCGGCTGACCGCCATCGTCACGACGTCGAGATCGAAGAACGACCGGGCAAAGAACGCCCGCCCGCCGCGGCACGTCAGTCGGGCATCTGATCCGATGACCGGCGCTCTTCCAGATTGTGCTTCCCCCATTCGCATAGCGGCGTCAGCGCATCGTTGAGCGATGCCCCCAAGGGGGTAACCGAGTAATCGACGCGCGGCGGGACCTGATGAAACATTTCGCGGTGCACAAGACCGTCGACTTCCATTTCTCGCAATTGCTGGATCAGCATCTTCTCACTGATCCCGGCAATGCGCCGCTTGAGCGCACCGAAGCGTACCGGGGTATCGTGCAGTTCCCAGAGAATTCGGGCCTTCCACTTCCCGCCGACAATCTCGAACACCGGTCCAAGACCGTCATTATAGGGCAATTTGCGTGTCGTCATGATCGCTAATTTTTACCAAAAGGTTAGTATATGACAAAATAGTAGGTAGTTGATCAATCGAACGTATCACGCCACCCCTTTTCGTCAACAGGCCCGGCAGCCGTGCCACGGCCCACACGAAAGGATCGGTCGATATGCCGGAAAAACTGCTCATTCTTGTCGGAAGCCCGCGCAGGAACGGAAACACCGCAACGCTTGCCGAAGCCGCTCGGCGTGGCGCAGAGGCGGCAGGCTACGATGTTACGCTGCGTTTTCTGGATGACCATATTTCCGGGTTTCTGCGCGATTGCCGCAAATGCCGTCGACCCGATGGCGAGTGCGCGATCGACGACCCGTATCGCGCCCTGTTCTTCGAAGACTTTTTGCCGGCGCGGGGTGTGATTTTTTGCTCGCCCATCTATTGGTACGGCGTATCCGCCCAGATCAAGGCGTTCTTCGATCGCAGCTTCTGCTATTATGCCGCGTCCTATCCGGGTTCGAAGGAAGCACTCGCAGCGATGGCACGCAAACGGCTCGGCCTGGTGCTGGCCTCCGAGGAAACATATCCCGGCGTCGCCCTCGGCATCGTCCACCAGATCCAGGAATTTTCCCGCTACACAAATTCGGACTTTGTCAGCGTAGTGCGTGGAGCCGGCAACAGCCGCGGCGAAGTGCAAAACGATCCGGCGAACCCGATCGGGGACGCCGAACGCCTGGGCCGAGAGATATTTTCCCGATCATATTCCGACTACAGGCTGGAGACGCCGCGCAGCCCGCGCGTTTGGCCGCAAAGCGCGAGCTGATATCGCCAGCCAGGCTAAACAAACATCGACACCCCGGCCTTCGCCGGGGTGTCGAAATAAGAGACTCAGGCCGCTGCAGCCTGCGGGGCGAGGAAGTTGTATGGGTCGATGCCGCGGTTGCGATATGCGCGGTGCGCTTCCTCATACAGCGTCGGCTTGCCGATGCCGAGGCGCGCACGCGCGGCGTCGAGCGGTTCGGCGAGTAGCGAGCGGATGTCTTGCTCGATGATCGCCTTCGATGCCTTGCCGTTGCGCTGACCCTGACGGATCGCGCCCATCACCGGCGCATCGCTCTTGATGCTGCGCTTCACTTCATAACCGCCAGCATAGGCGATGAAGAAATTGCCATAATTGCCCGTCTGGCCATAGGTGAAGCCGAGCACGCACTGTTCACCCAGCGCGTCGCGGCCATAGCCGGTCAGGATATGGAACAGGTCGTGCGTGTCGCGCAGGCGGTTCGAATACCATTGTACCTGGTCGTCGAACTTCGGCCGGCCCATCTTGTCGGCCTCGGCAACGAGCCCCGCGGCCGACAGGCCTTCGCGGCGCATGAAGGTGACATAAGCGTGGCCGACGCTGCCTTCGGGCAGTTCGTCGATCCAGCTATGGTCGTCGAGCAGGTCGGGAAGATAGGGCTCGCGCTCCATCAGCTTCTTGCCGAAATCGCTTTCGACGAAAGCACGGGCGTCGTCCATAAAGCCCTTGCGCGGCAGATTCTCGAAGATGTGGAAGACCTGTTCTGTGTCTTCCTTGTCCTTGATGAGGTTGCGGAAGTGCTGGAACGCCTTGAACGGGCGGAACTTCTGCGGCTGGCGGTCGGGGTGGGAGAAGATGGTGGGGGTCATGGCTGGTCTCTTGCGAATCAGATGATGATGGTCAAATAGCATTACTGACATAGATGTCAATAATGACTTAACCGCTGGACCGCATCGACCACCAACCGTAATGCTCTCATAATACAGCAGGGGATCGACGTGCGCGAAGACAGAGAAGCTGCCGGCGAACGCCTCGTCACCCTCGACGCGCTGCGCGGTTTTGCCGTGATGGGCATATTGGCGATGAACATCGTCGCCTTTGCGATGCCCGAAATGGCCTATGTCTCGCCCAAGGCCTATGGCGGCGAGACCTCCACCGACATCGCCGCCTGGGCGCTCGGCTTCCTGTTGTTCGATGGCAAGATGCGCGGGCTGTTCTCGATCCTGTTCGGGGCGAGCATGCTGCTGATCGTCGATCGCGCCGAGGGATCGGGGCAAAACCCGGCATCGGTCCATTATCGCCGCATGACGTGGCTCGCGATCTTCGGCCTCTGCCATTATTTCTTCATCTGGTGGGGCGACATCCTGTTCCTCTATGCCGCCGTCGGCTGCATCGCGTTCCGTTTCCGCTACTGGGAACCGCGCCGCCTGATCAAATGGGCACTCGGCCTCTTCACCCTCGGCATCGTCCTGACGTCGCTCTTTTTTGGTGCGCAACTCGTCGTCGCGAACGCCGCCGATGACCCGGCGTCCCCGATGGCCGAAGCCGGACGGGACATTCGCGACGAATATGCCGAAATCGATGCCGAGGTTGCCGAAGAACTCTCGCTGTACCGCGGCCCCTATCTGCCAATATTGGACTCGCGGCTCGACAGCGCCGCCAATCCGTTCGTCGGCGTGCCGATGACAATGCTCGAAACGCTGCCGCTGATGATGCTGGGCATGGCCTTGTTTCGCAACGGCTTCCTGACCGGCGGCTGGACCACCGCCGGCTATCGGCGGATCGCGCTGCGCTGGCTCCCCCCCGGAGTGGTGCTGACCCTGCTCGTCGGCTGGCTCCAGTGGCGGTCGGGCTTCGACTATATCGTCGCCGTCAACGCCTTCATGGCGTGGACCGGGCCAGGCCGGCTGATGATGACGATCGCTTATGCCGCCCTGCTTGTCCTGCTGGTCCGGCGCGCCGGCGCCAGCGCCGCCATTGCCCGCGTCGCGGCGGCCGGACGGATGGCCTTTTCCAACTATCTCGGCACCAGCATCGCGATGACGACAATCTTCTACGGCTATGGGCTCGGTCTGTTCGGCGATGTCGGCCGATGGACGCTCTATCTGGTCTGCGCCGCCATGTGGGCCGTCATGCTGCTGTGGTCAAAGCCGTGGCTCGAACGCTTTCGCTATGGGCCGCTCGAATGGCTGTGGCGCAGTCTGGCGCGCGGGTCGCTGCAACCGATGCGTCAGTAACCGATGGCGCGATCCAGACCGCCGGCGCGGCGCTGAACGAGTGGATTGGCTTCGCGCTCCAACGCAGCCAGCGTTTCTTCGAATAGCGGACGCAACGTGACGACGCGCGGCAGATATTCCTCAGGACTGGTCTGGCTTTCGACGCAGTGTCGGGCGAACACCTCGATATCTTCGGCGAGTGCCCCCAGTTTTTCGCCGCCGAACTGGCGCGCTTCGCTTTTCAGCGTGTGCGCCGGCATCACGAGACCTCGCGCGTCGCGGGCGCGCATCGCCTCTTCGATCGCCGCTACCGACTTGGTGCCATCTTCGCGAAAATAGCCCAGAATCCGTACAAACGCAGCGCCCAGTTGGGTACGCGTCGCGCGAAATTCATCCCAATCGACCAGGATTTCGTCCAATGCTTCGTTCCTTGGTGTTCAAATTCGGCCGTGGTCCCAACCGATCCATGCCCAAGTTCGGTAAAAAAGACGTTACGGAGCCTGCAGCCCGGCAACGAAAGCCGCCCCGTTTCGGGTCAGTCGCGCCGAACGCGCCAGCATCCCTCGTCAGCGGCCGTAACGTCGCCCTCGACCAGCCAGCCATGTTCACCCGCCAGCGCGGCCACTTCGCGTCCCACCTGCGGATCGTCGGCGATCAGCAAGACGTCAGACACCTCACGCATCGCGCGCGCCAGCCGGAGCGCCGGCCAGGGGCAGCGCATACCGCGCGCGTCGACGACCAGCGTCGACACGTTATTCGTCATAGGGGTTGCGCGAATTGCGGAAATTGAGGCGCACCGGAACACCCTGGAATCCCAGTTCCTTGCGCATGCCGTTAACCAGATAACGTTCATAGCTTCCGGGTAGCGAATCGGTGCGGGTACCGAAGACGACGAAGGTCGGCGGCCTGGTCCGAGCTTGTGTGATATAGCGCAGCTTGATCCGTTTTCCGCCCGGCGCCGGCGGCGGATTGTTCTCGACCGCACCCTCGAACCACCGGTTAAGCCGAGCCGTCGAGACGCGGTTGGTCCAGATATCGCGTTGCTCGAAGGCGACCCGGACCAGCGTATCGATGCCCTTTCCGGTCGCGCCCGAAATGGTGAGGACCGGTACGCCCTTGACCTGCGAAAGGCCATCGTCGAGCGCGCCCCGAACTCCGTTGAACAGCGACGACGGATCTTCGGCGACGTCCCATTTGTTGAGCGCGACGATCAGCGCCCGCCCCTCCTGCAACACCCTGTCGGCGATGCGCAGATCCTGCGCCTCGAGTCCTTTCGTGGCGTCGAGCAGCAGGACAACAACCTCGGCGAAATCGACCGCGTGGAGCGCGTCGGCGACCGACAATTTCTCCAGCTTGTCCTGCACCTTTGCGCGCTTGCGCATTCCCGCGGTGTCGAACAGCTGGATCTCGTGGACCTCGCCGTCCTTTTCCCACTGCCAGTCGACACGGATCGAGTCGCGAGTGATCCCGGCCTCGGGCCCTGTGATCAGGCGGTCCTCGCCGATCATGCGGTTGATTAGCGTCGACTTACCCGCATTCGGGCGGCCGACAATCGCCAGCTTCATTGGGCCGAGCGGCGCGTCTTCGTCTTCCTCACCCTCAACCGGGGGGGGCACTGCCTCGAACGCAGCGGCGTCGAAACCGTCGACAATCGGGCGCAACGCGTCGAACAGGTCGACGATGCCTTCGCCGTGCTCGGCGCTGAGCGCGATCGGATTGTCGAAGCCGAGCGAATAGGATTCCATCAGGCCGTTTTCGCCCTGCTTCCCCTCGGCCTTGTTGACGACGAGGATGATCGGCGTGTTTTCGCTGCGCAGCCAGCGTGCGATTTCCTCGTCGAGCGGGGTCACCCCGGCGCGGCCGTCGATCATGAACAGTGCCGCGTCGGCCTCGCGCACGGCCTTTTCGGTCTGCACGCGCATCCGCCCGGGCAGCGTCGCGGCGTCATAATCCTCGAAACCCGCGGTATCGACGATACGGAATTCGAGCCCGAGCAGCTTGCCGTCACCCTCGCGCCGGTCGCGCGTCACCCCGGGCTGATCGTCGACCAACGCAAGGCGCTTGCCGACCAGCCGGTTGAACAGCGTCGATTTACCCACATTGGGCCGGCCGACAATGGCAATCGTCGCGAATCGCGACATGAAACTTATCCCTATTATACCACCGGGCCGCCCCGGCCCGGACGCCGTGTCAGCGCCAGGCCGTGATCTGCCCGTCGTCCGCCAGGACGTACAAAATATTGTTCGCAACCACCGGGGTTTGCGACAGCGACGATTTGAATTCGGTCGAGCCGAGCAGCGATCCATCGGTCGGCGAGAATTCCGACAATATGCCTTCGCTGTTGACCGCAATCAGGCGGCCGCCGGCCAAAATCGGGCCGGTCCAGCGGATCGGGTCCTTCTTCTTCTTTTCGGTTTCGACGCGGAAGCGTGCGAGTTGCTGGAGCCAGCGTACCTTGCCGGTCGAACGCGCGACGCACAGCAACTTGCCGTCATCGGTCATCGCATAGACCCACTCGCCGACAACATAAGGCGTCGAGATGCCGGCGATCGAGATTTCCCAGCTGCGCTGGCCCGTGACCAGCTCATAGCTCGCCATGCGGCCGCCCTGCCCGAGCGCAAAAACGCGGCCGCGATCGACGACCGGATCGGCATCGACGTCGGTGAGCGTCGATACCGACAGCGCCATCGACGTACGCGCCAGCGCGTCTTCCCACAGGTCGCGGCCATTTTCGTAGCGATAGGCCTGGACTTCCCCCGACGAGAAGCCCGCGACGATCGTCCCCTGCCCCGCCGCGGGCGACGCCGCGCCGAATACGCTGCCGGCTTCCATCGACGCCGTGGCCTGCCACTGCACCGCGCCATTGGCGGCATTAAGGGCAAAAATCTGATTGTCCTGGCTGATCACATACACGCCGCCGAAGGCGATCGTCGGGGCGCCGCGCAGCGGACCCGCGGGCTTCACTTTCCAGATCACCGACCCGTCGGCGACGTTCAGCGCGGCGACATCGCCGGCACCGCTCGTTGCGTAAACGACGTTTCCATCGACCCCGGCACCGCCCCCGAACAGCGAATTCTTGAAATCCTTGCCCGTGCTGCCAATCGCCACGCGCCAGAGCGGCGCGCCGGTATCGGCGGCCAAGGCGGTCACGACAGCATCGGTATCGACAACGAACAAACGGTTGTCGGCAATCACCGGCGACGCCGCGAGGCGCTGCTTGTTGGTGCTACCCGCAACATTCGCTTGCCACAATTTGGCGCGTGTCGTGCCAAGCGCCGGATGCCCCATCGATTTCGACGCATTACCGCCCGATTGTGCCCAAGCGGCGTTGACCGCCGGTTCGGGCAGGACAACCGCAATGTCCGCCGTGGCCGGGTCGACCTTGATGCTATTGTCGTTGGACAGGATCGACACCCGATCGCCGACCGTCGGCGTCTTGGGCCCGCCGTCACCCTTCAGTGCGCCACAGCCGGCAAGCGGCAGTGCCAGCAGCACCGCATAAATTCCAAAACGCGCTTTCCGCATATTACTTGGCTTCCTCAGCTTTTTCGGCGGCCGCTGCCTTAGGCGCAGCACTGCCTTTCTGGTCCCCGGCGGCGCCCTGCGACGCCTCTTGTTTGGCTCCGGCGCCCTGAGGCGCCTCTTTTTTGTCGGCGTCGGCACTGTCCGCCGCCCGATCTGCGACCGCATCCACGCCGAGCATGCCCGCCATCTGCACCGAACGCGATTGCAGCGATTTGGCAACGCCGGGCAATTTGGCGATGCGGCCATAGAGCGCACCGGCCTGATCGAACTGGCCAAGCTGATAATGCGCGGTGGCCGACAGTTCGGCGGCGCTGGCGAACCAGCTCGACACCGGGTCTTTCGCATCGACCATCGGCTTCATCCGGGCAATCACCACCTCGGGCTTCAACAAATCATATTCGAACGCCGTCTGGCGGATCAGCGCCAGATCGCGCAGCGACTTGTCGAGTTTCGTATCAGCGGCGACTTTTGCCATCAACGCGGCGGCGGCTTTCAGATCGCCGGTTTGCGCCTTGATGTTCGCTTCTTGCATCATGGCGACCCCGCGATACGCGGGCGCGCCTTCAGCCGCGAGCTTCTGCAGCTCGGTGGTGGCAGCGCGGGGCTGGTTGGTTGCCAGTTTCTCGAACGCTGCAATCAGCTCTTCGGCCTGCTCACCGCGCGCGGCATCCTGGCGATGGTTCCAGAAAAGATAGCCACCGAACGCGATCAACGCGGCGAGAACGCCACCGATGATCCAGCGACCATAGCGCTGCATGATCGTATCGAGGCGGTCCTTACGGACGGCCTCGTCGACCTCTTGCAACAGCGCGGCGTCGTTCGTCGGGCTCAGGGCCAATCAAACCTCCATATACTCGTCATGGCTCTGGGCCGGCCGCTTCCTTAGCGACAGCACTGAAAAAGGCCAAGCGATTCACTTGGCCCCGATCTGCGCCGCCCGGTATCAGCCAGCGTAGATCTGATCGGCGGTGGGGAATGAACGGGACCTGACTTCGCCGGCATATTCCTTGACCGCGCCTTCGACGACACCCGCCATGTCCTGATAGCGTTTCACGAATTTGGGGACACGCTCGAACATGCCCAGCATGTCTTCGGTCACCAGCACCTGGCCGTCGCATTGCGCCGATGCGCCGATGCCGATGGTCGGGCACGCAACCTTGTTCGTCACCTCGATCGCAATCGATTCGAGAACGCCTTCGATCACCAGCGAAAAGGCGCCGGCCTGTGCGACGGCAATCGAATCCTCGACGATCGCCCTGGCTTCTTCGTCGCTCTTGCCACGCACGCCATAGCCGCCAAGGATGTTCACCGCCTGTGGCGTCAGCCCGACATGCCCCATCACCGGGATACCGCGCTGGGTCAGGAATTCGATCGTTGGAGCGAGCGCGCGACCGCCCTCGAGCTTCACCGCAGCGGCGCCGGTTTCCTTCAGCAGGCGTGCGGCGTTGGTGAACGCCTGTTCGGCGCTTGCTTCATAACTGCCAAAGGGCATGTCGACGATGACCGCGGCATGATAGCTGCCGCGCACCACCGCGGCGCCGTGCAGCGCCATCATTTCCATCGTCACGCCGACGGTGTGCGGCAAACCATAAATCACCTGCCCCAGCGAATCGCCCACGAGCAGCATATCGCAATGCGGGTCGAGCAACTGGGCCATACGGACGGTGTAGGCAGTCAGCATCACGAGCGGTTCGCCGCCCTTGCGCTGCCGGATCCGCGGCACGGTCAGGCGTTTCATCGGCTGCGGCGTCGGATTGGCGCGGCTGGTCGAGGTGTCGAAGGTGAGCGTTTTAGGGAGTGTGGACATGGCGCGAGGGTCTAGCCGCTAAAATGACAAGACGAAAGCGACAAAGCCCCTTTTTTGCTGCAGCGCAGCGAGGGCGGAAACGCCGCGGCTAGGCGGCGCCCAGCGCCGTGAGTTGTTCGGCGCTGAGCGTCAGGTCCGAGCTGCCGAGAAGCTCGTCGAGTTGTGCCACTGTCGTCGCACTCGCGATCGGCGCGGTCACGCCCGGTTGCTGCGCGACCCACGCGAGCGAGATCTGCGACAGGGTGGCGCCGGTTTCAGCGGCAATGCGGTCCATTACCGCAAGAATGGCAGGCCCCTTGCCTTCCAGATAGGGTTTGACCCGCGCGCCGCGAGGGCTTTTTCCGAGATCATCGGGGCCGCGATATTTGCCCGACAGATAGCCTGACGCGAGGCTGAAATAGGTGACGACGCCCAGTCCCTCGTCGATGCACAATTGCTGCAGCGGCCCCTCATATTGCTCGCGGTCCAGCAGGTTGAGCTCGGGCTGCATCGCGGTGAAGCGCGGCAAGCCCATTTCGTCCGCCACGCTCAGCGCCTCTGCCAGCCGCCCGGCCGAATAGTTGGAAGCGCCGATCGCGCGCACAGTCCCGGCATCGATCAGTTCGGCAAAAGCACCCAGCACTTCGCCCAGCGGCACGTCGGGATCGTCCTTGTGCGCGAAATACAGGTCGATGACATCGACGCCCAGACGATCGAGCGAGCCCTGTACGCCTTCGCGGATGCGGTCGGGCTTCAGACCACCGGCCATCATGCCGACCTTGGTCGCGATCAGAACCTTGTCACGCGCACCGCTTTCCTTCAGCCAGGCGCCCATCATGCTTTCGGACTCGCCGCCTTTGTGACCGGGAACCCAGGCCGAATAGACGTCGGCCGTGTCGATCATCCCACCGCCCAGTTCGACGAAGCGGTCGAGAACCGCGAAACTCGCATCGCGCCCCGCCGTCATGCCAAAGACATTGCCGCCGAGGACGAAGGGCCGGATCGACAAGCCACTCTTGCCCAATGCTCTTTCGGTCATTGCCCGCGCTCCTCCTTCACGGTCGCGACCGCTTCGCGCGGATTGTCGCTGAACAGGCCGTCAATACCGGTGTTCAGATAGGCAGTGATCTCGCCGGCAAGATCGCCGTGCCCGGCAGGATTGACCCCGCCCTTGTCGCCGAGCGGCAGGAAATAATTTTCGCGCCGGAACGTCCACGGATGAACCTTGAGCCCCGCGATATGGGCGTCGC
Source organism: Sphingopyxis sp. GW821-FHT10B01 (assembly GCF_059415685.1). Classification (NCBI taxonomy): domain Bacteria; kingdom Pseudomonadati; phylum Pseudomonadota; class Alphaproteobacteria; order Sphingomonadales; family Sphingopyxidaceae; genus Sphingopyxis; species Sphingopyxis sp. GW821-FHT10B01. Next base: position 675,744 of record NZ_JBWKNS010000001.1, read on the forward strand.
GCACCAATGTTGTCGGATCGCCCAGCCGGCCCAGCGCGCCGCGCGGGATTACCATCGCCTTGTTGGGGCCGATGCCGTCGGCATAGGCGGCAATCATTTTCAGCCCCGCAGGCGACGTCATGGCGGCATAGCTGGTGCCCGGTCGGTCGGCGGGGCCACCTTCGGCATCCATCAGCTGGATCAACGGCAGATCGCTTTCCGCACGCAGGTCCATCAGATTGCCGACTTCGAAGCTCTGGATGAAAACCGGCGCGCTACGGCCACGATAGCCAAAGCGATCGAGCATCGCGAGCAACGGCGCCTCGTGCGGCAAGCCGATCGAAACGAAATAGCTGGGGTGCTTGGTTTCGGGATAGACACCGACGGGTTTCTTGCGCCCCTTGTTGACCTCTGCGAGCAGCGTCAGGATTTCCTCGAAAGTCGGGATTTCGAACTGACCGTCATATTCGGTGCTGCGCAGTTTCGGCAGCCGTTCGCGTGCGCGGAGTGTCTTGAGTTCGGCAAGCGTAAAATCCTCGGTGAACCAACCGGTCATCTTTTGCCCGTCGATTGTCTTCGTCGCCTTGCGCGCCGCGAATTCAGGATGTGCGGCGACATCTGTCGTTTCCGAAATCTCGTTCTCGTGTCGCGCGACGAGCACGCCATCCTTCGTCAGCACCAGATCGGGTTCGATATAGTCAGCGCCGAGTTCGATCGCGAGCCGATAGCCGGCGATCGTATGTTCGGGGCGCTCGCCCGACGCACCGCGATGCGCGATGATGATCGGCGGCTGGCCATCGAGAGTAGCGCGGGCTGTCACCGGCTCAGCCCCGCAACCGGCCAACAGCGTCAGGACCGTGAAGGCCACAAGCCACCGGATCATGCTGCAAAACGTGCCTGCCAGTCATCCACAGAAAAGCCCACGCTAATCCCGTCCACCGCCTCAACGACCGGGCGGCGGATCATCGCAGGCTGGTCCAGCATCAACGCCTTGGCCGCCACGGCGTCGAGCCCGTCCTTCTGCGTGTCGGGCAGCTTGCGAAAGGTCGTGCCCGCCTTGTTGAGCAGCCTTTCCCAGCCGAGCGCGTCGATCCAGCTCTGGAGCCGCGCGGGGTCGAGCCCATCCTTGCGCACGTCATGAAAGCGGTATGCGACACCCTGCCCGTCGAGCCAGCGCCGCGCCTTCTTCACCGTGTCGCAGTTCGAAATGCCATAGAGAATCAGCGTCATGTCGAGAAGGTTAGCAGGTGCGAGTTGCATATTCGAGGCACAGAACAATCTTGACGTTATGAAATCGTTACGCGGTCGGCGATGCGCGTATTTGCGCTTGCCAATTTGCCGCGCAGCGCGCGCGCGAACCCTTCATGCAGCGTGCCGGCAATGCCCGGATTTGCGGCAAGATAGGCGCGCAACGCCGCGGCAGGAACGAACCACAGCCGCGCGTTGGAGCCAAGCAGCACGGTTCCCGTCGCATGGGTGCCGTCGAGTACGGTCGCTTCGCCGATCAGCGCACCATCGGACAATTTCCCGACTTCGATACCGTCGCGCAAGATCGCCGCCTGCCCTTCGGCCAGATAGAAAAGGCTGGGTGTCGCCTGGTTTTCGCGGATCAGCACTTCACCGCGCCGCGCCGAGATCCAGTGCCCCTGATCGATCAGGTCGCGCGCCGCTACGGCGCCCAGGCCGCCGAAATGCTGACGGCGCAATTCTTCTTCTTCGGCGGAGAACCGTATCTTCGCGCCGCGTAGCCACAGGCGTGCCAATATACCGATATTGACGACGAGAATGGCGAGCACGAGCAGGCCATAACCCACGTCCGGGCCGCGAAACAACACCAGCGGCAAGGCCACCAGCGCAGCCCCGGCCAAGCCGATGCGAACATAGTCTATGCGCACGACAAAGCTTGTCGCCAGCAGCAGCACCAGCGCCCCATATAGAAACCAAGCGGAATCGAAATTCGCCATAGCCAATCGCTTCGCGTCGAGACCCGAAGTCAGGTCACTGGGTGATAACGTTACCGATAGCCAAATGCCTTGGTTGCATCCCGATTATCGTTTCAAAAGCGCGTAACAAACTATCAGTTTTTGACGCCCAAGAAAAGCATAGGTGCGCAAACGTCACGATAATGCTAATTTTGCGGTTTGCCCGTGCCGCAAACATTGCGTCCGCGGGACATAAGCGCCATGTGGCGCTCGATTCGAACGCGAAAAGAACAGGCAGATGACGAAAAATTGGCAACCCCACAGCTGGCGCTCGCACGATGCTCGCCAGCTGCCCACCTATCGCGACGCCGATGCGCTCGCGGCGGCCGAGCGCGAACTCAGCAACTATCCGCCGCTGGTTTTTGCCGGCGAGGCGCGCGACCTGACCGCCGATCTCGGCCGTGTTGCCGAGGGCAAGGCGTTTCTGCTGCAGGGCGGCGACTGTGCCGAGAGTTTTGCCGAATTCCATCCGAACAACATCCGCGACACCTTCCGTGTGCTGCTGCAGATGGCGGTCGTGCTGACCTTTGCATCGAAAATGCCCGTGGTGAAGCTCGGCCGTATGGCCGGACAGTTCGCCAAGCCACGCTCGGCCGACATGGAAGATGTCGATGGCGTGTCGCTGCCGAGCTATCGCGGCGACATCATCAACGACATCGCGTTCGAGGAAGCGGGCCGCGAGCCCGACCCTCAGCGCATGATCAAGGCGTATAACCAGTCGGCGGCAACGCTGAACCTGCTGCGCGCGTTCGCGAACGGCGGCTATGCGAACCTGCATCAGGTCAACGCCTGGACGCACGATTTCATGGATCGCAGCCCGTGGGCGAAGAAATATCAGGAAACTGCCGCGCGCATTTCCGAAGCCCTCGCCTTCATGGAAGCATGCGGCGTGACCCCCGAAACGGTGCCGCAGATCAAGGGCACCAGCTTCTACACAAGCCACGAAGCGCTGCTGCTCCCCTATGAGCAGGCTCTCACCCGTCAGGACAGCCTGACCGGCGGCTGGTACGACACGTCGGGCCATATGCTGTGGGTCGGCGACCGCACCCGCTTCGAAGGCTCGGCGCATATCGAATATCTGCGCGGTATCGGCAATCCGGTCGGCATGAAGTGCGGCCCCAGCCTCGAGCCCGACGTGCTGCTGCGCCTGCTCGACACGCTCAACCCGAACCATGTCGCGGGCCGCATGACGCTGATCACGCGCTATGGCCACGACAAGATCGAGGCGCATCTGCCCAAGCTGGTGCGCGCCGTGAAGGAATCGGGCCACCCCGTTGTCTGGTCGTGCGACCCGATGCACGGCAATGTCATCAAGACGCCCAACGGCTACAAGACGCGTCCGTTCGAACGCATCCTCGCCGAAGTACGCGGCTTTTTTGCGGTGCACCGCGCCGAGGGCACGCATGGCGGTGGGATCCATATCGAAATGACTGGCCAGAATGTCACCGAATGCACCGGCGGCGCGATGGACGTGACGCAGATGGATCTGGCTGACCGGTATCACACGCACTGCGATCCGCGTTTGAACGCGGGGCAGTCGCTGGAACTCGCGTTCCTGCTGGCGGAAATGCTCAATCAGGAAATGGCCGACCGCGCCAAGCAGGCGGCGTAAGGACTTACCCTATAGAATAGCGTCGCCCCCGCGAAGGTGGGGGCGACGCCTTTTCCTTTTACTTCGCCGTTCCCGACCAGCGCTTGGTATCGGCGAAAGCCCGGCCCAGCGCGACATGCAGGTCGGCATCTTCCGCGGCACCGCCAAGCGGGATCTTGTCGGAAAAATTGTCCGCGGCGGTATGATAGTCACTGCCGAGGAAGGCCTCGAGCAGCTTCATATCCGAAAAGCTGCCGCCGACCATCAGCGACGTGACGCCCTTGGCGCCTAGCGCCCAGCCGTCCTGCCGCTGGATAAACGCATCGGCCTCGCCATCCTCGTCGAGCTTGCGGCCAAGCTTGGTCGCCGCCTCGCGGACCACCGCGTCATAAGCGGGCTTGCCCCGCCCGATCGTCGCGACGGGGGTACCGCGCGGCGAAATGGCGATGGTGTCGACGTTGAGCGCGACAGTGATGTCGCCGAGCGGCACCACCGGATGATCGGCGAAATAATTCGCGCCGAGCAGGCCCTTTTCTTCTGCCGTCGTCGCCATGAAATAGATGTCGCGGTCGGGACGCGCGCCCGAAGCCAGCCGCTTGGCGACCTCGATCAGCACCGCAATGCCACTCGCATTGTCGACCGCGCCGTTGCAGATGCGATCGGCATCGCCCTCGGCTCCGCAAATGCCGAGATGATCCCAATGCCCGAGAAACAGCACAGCCTTGCCGTCGGGCTTCGCGCCGGGAAGCCTGGCGATGATGTTGTTACTGGCAAAGGAGCGAATCGCCGATTGCGTCGCGAGGCTGACGGTCACGGGCAGCGCCGCGCCCTTATAGTCGGGCGACTTCGCCGCGTCGCGCACCGCGCCGCCATCCTGCCCGGCCTTTTTGAGCAAGGCATCGGCGGCTTCGAGCGACAGGAAGCCCGTGACCGGCGCGCCTGGCTTCGCGCTCGCGAGACGCACCGCCTTGCTGCCTGCACTTTTGCGCAGCTGCGCCCACGGCACCGCATCGGTCGCGATCACGAGCACGGCGCTCGCACCCGCATCGGCCAGCATCTGCCGCCGCTCGCGATACCGCGGCAGCTTTTCGCCAAAGGGCGCATTGTCGAACAGCATGATCGCCAGCTTGCCCTTGACGTCGGCATTGACGTTGCCTGCCCCATCGACGCCATAGCCGACGAAGATCGCGGGCACATCGGTCAGCGCAACCGACGGATCGCGGCCAGTCAGAATGACCCCGTCATCCTCCAGCGCGAAGTCGCGGCCGTTGACCTTGAACAGTGCGCTGCTGCTCAGCGCCTGCGTTTCGACGAAGGGGACCGGCTGGAGCCAGGGGGTTGCGCTGCCGGTGGCAGCCTCAAGCCCGGCCTTCGCCCATTCGCCGACGATATAGGCGATCGTGCGATCCTCGCCTTCGCTCCCCGGAGCGCGACCCTCGAAGGCGTCGCTCGCCAATATCCTGATATGCTCGGCAAGCTGCGCCTCGGTAACCGGAGCATCAACCTTGGCAGGCGCGGCCGAAGCGATGGCGGGGGAACAGGCGACGAGGGCGACGGCCGCGATGGCAGCACGGAACTGGGTAGTTTTCATGGGGTCGCCGCATGGCATTTCCGCCAATGACAGGCAAGGCACGTTCGTCGAAAGACGAACGGTCGTCAGGCCGCCCCGCCGGTCCGTTCGAGCAGAGCCCGCGCCGCCGCGACATGCATATCCTCGATCATCCGGCCGTCGTGCCGTTGCGCCCCGCCGGTCGCCGCCGCGACCAACGCTTTGGCAGCGGCGATCTCGCGCGCCGACGGCGCGAAGGCCGCGTTGCACGGCGCGACCTGCGACGGGTGGATCAGCGTCTTGCCATCGAAGCCGAGCCGCCGCCCCTCGGCCGCTTCGGCCGCAAAGCCCTGCGCATCGTCGATCGCGTTATAAACGCCGTCAAAGCCCCAGACACCGCCGGCGCGCGCTGCGAGGACGATCGCCTGGATCGCATGGCTCATCGTACTACGGTCCATTCCGTCGGGCAGCTTCAGTTCGTGCGCCAGATCGTTGAGCCCCGCAATCAGTCCGGCGACCGCGGGATCGGCGGCAATGCCCGGCGCGGCATAGATGGCGGCCGGCGTTTCGATCATGGCGAGGATCGGCAGATCGAGGCCGCGCAGCGGATCGAGATCGGACGGTGCGTCGACCTTTGGAAGCACCACGGCATCGAGCCTCAACCCGGCCAGCGCGGCAATGTCGTCCGCCTGCTCGGCCGTATCTGTCGCATTGATCCGCACCGCGACGCGCTTCCCCGGAAAACCCGTCGTCACCGCCGCGCGCATCGCGCCGCGCGCTTCGATCTTGCGATCGGCAGGCACCGCATCCTCAAGATCGATGATCAGCATATCGGCGGCGAGGCCCGCCGCCTTTTCAAGCGCGCGGGCGTTGGAACCGGGAACATAGAGCAGCGAGCGCGGGGCATATTCACTTGGGGTCATGCGCTTTTCTGTGGCGCAGCCGGACCATTGCCGCAATAAGGAAGGGCGTTTTCAGACCGGAATTTTCCGAGGGGATAATCGATGGGTTATGTTGCGATTGCGGCGGTCGTGCTCGCGCTGGTGTTCCTGCTGTGGGCGTTGACGCCCGTGCGGCAGGGCTTTGCCTATACGATCGAGCGCTTCGGCCGCTACACGCACACGGCGCAGCCCGGCCTGAACTTCATCATGCCGATCTTCGACCGCGTCGGTCGCAAGGTGAACATGATGGAACAGGTGCTCGACATTCCGGGCCAGGAAATCATCACCAAGGACAATGCGATGGTCGCCGTCGACGGCGTCGTCTTCTTCCAGGTGCTCGACGCCGCCAAGGCCGCCTATGAAGTCAGCGATCTCTATCTGGCGATCATGAACCTGACGACGACGAACCTGCGCACCGTGATGGGTTCGATGGACCTCGACGAAACATTATCGAAGCGCGACGAGATCAACACGCGCCTGCTGCATGTCGTCGACGATGCGACGACGCCGTGGGGGGTCAAGATCACGCGCGTCGAGATCAAGGACATCCGCCCGCCCGCCGACATTTCGAACGCGATGGCGCGGCAGATGAAGGCCGAACGCGAAAAGCGCGCCAACATCCTCGAGGCCGAAGGTGCCCGCGCATCCGAAATCCTCCGCGCCGAGGGCGAGAAGCAGGGCCAGATCCTGCAGGCCGAGGGTCGCCGCGAAGCCGCATTCCGCGACGCCGAAGCGCGCGAGCGCGAAGCCGAGGCAGAGGCCAAGGCAACGCAGATGGTGTCGGACGCCATCGCGGGCGGCAATGCGCAAGCAATCAACTACTTTATCGCACAGAAATATGTCGAGGCGGTCAGCCAGTTCGCGACCAGCCCGAACAGCAAGACGATCCTGTTCCCGGTCGAGGCGACGCAGTTGATCGGCACGCTCGGCGGTATCGGCGAACTCGCAAAGGACGCGTTCGACCGCAAGGCGGGCGCCTGACATGCCCGATTGGCTCGCCAACCTCGAACCGCATTGGGCGTGGCTCGCGCTCGGGGTCCTGCTCGCCGCCGCCGAAATCGTCGCGCCCGGCTTCTTCCTCATCTGGCTGGGCTTTGCGGCGATCGTTACCGGCCTGATCGCCTGGGTCGTGCCGCTCGGCATCCCGGCGCAACTCGGCATCTTTGCGGTGCTATCCTTCGTCGCGCTCTATGGCGCACGCCGCTGGCTCAAGGCGAACCCGATCACGACAACCGACCCCTATCTCAACCAGCGCGCGGGCCGGCTGATCGGCGAAGTGCTGACGGTGACCAAGGCGATCGAGGACGGCCGCGGCCGCGCCAAGGTCGGCGACGGCGAATGGCCGGTCCGCGGCCCCGATGCGGCCGAGGGTAGCAAGGTCCGCGTCGTCAGCGCCGACGGCGGCATATTGGTGGTCGAGGCGGCCTAACCGCCGCGCGGCCGCGCATAAATCGCCACAACATGCCCCAGCGCGTCGCTGTCGCCGATGCGGCGAAAGCCGAGCTTTTCCGAAACGCGTTCCGACGCATCATTGCCTGGGTCGATGATGCAGCGCACTTCGGCCGCGTCGAGATTTGCATCAGCCCAGCCAAGCGCCGCGCGCATTGCCTCGGTCGCATAACCCGCCCCCCAATGGTCGGCATCGAACGCCCAGCCCGCCTCGGGCAATCCTTCGAGTTCGGGAATGCCGCGGCAGAAATAGCTAAGGCCACCCATGCCGACGAGCGCGTCGCTTAGCCGGTCGGCGAACACCCAATAGCCAAAACCCATCACGGGCCACAGCCCCGCAGAACTGAGGAATTTTCCCCAGCTGACGTCGGGAGCACGCGGTTCACCCCCGATGAAGCGCGTCACACGCTCGTCGGCCCACATCGCGATATGCACATCCTTGTCGGACAGGCGCCCCGGACGCAGGCGCAGGCGCTCGGTTTCGATGACGGGGGGCGCTGAAATGGTTTTGAACGACATGGATGCCGCTGTGCCCAAGCCCACCCCGCCGGTCAATCGGGGATCAGATAATGGTCGAACAGGTCGTGCAACACCGCCTTGCCGTCGACCTGCTGCTTCGCGCGGAGCACCGCGAGCGTGTCGACGCGCGCCAGCACATCAACATGTTTCAGCACGACATGATAGTGTGGCCGATCGCTAAAGTCGTGGAAGAGGAAAATGCACTCGGGTTTGCAATGGATGATTGCCTGCAACAGGCAAGCGACCCGAAAGCGCCCGTCGATCAGCACCGCGTCGGGACTGCCCGCCATGCTGCGCCAGATCCCGTTGTGATAGCGCGGCCAGTCGCGGATCCGGCCTTCGTCGATCGGATAGCCCCATTCTCCGACGGGGCCGATATCGGCATGAACAGGGGTAAATTCGACGGCCTCGCGCGCCACTTCGGCCTGGACCTTAGCCAGCCAGACGGGGTCGCTGTCGACGCTGACGATCCGTCGCACTTGCCGCGCCGCCACCAGCGTGCTGCCGCCGCACCCGAATTCGAGCAGCGATCCGAGCCCCGCCAGTTGCAGTTCGAACTGCGTGACTTCGGCCGCGGTCATATGTGGTTGCATGGTCCCCTCCACCCGCAACGGGATATGGGACCGCATCCACCGCGTCCAGCCGGCATTGACGCATATCCTCTCCGCGGATGAGGAGGCCCAGAGACAGGGAGAGAGAACCGCTCTGGACCCCCGCAACCGCGGAGAGTGGGATCAGGCTGCGGCCGCAGCCAGTTCGGGCTGAGACGAACGCGCCGGCATGATCGCGTCGACATAATCGCTTTCATATTTCTTGATCAGCGACCGGTCGTCGTGGTTCCACGGATGGAAGCCAGGCATGAAATAGCCGAGCCAAGGCAGGAAGCTGCGGCGCAGGATGCCGGGCGTACCGAGCAGATACCACCAGATACGCGCCGTGACGCGCCAGCCGGTCAGGCCGTCCTGCCTGAGCAACGCCTTCATCCCCTTCACCCGCTTCGGCCAGAAGCGCGTGGTGACGAGGATCATCATCAGCGACTTGGCGCGCCAGCGCCGGAACCGGCTCCAGTCCTTCGTGGCATGCAGCCAGGTATCGTAAGCAACACCCTTATGCTCGATTTCCTCGATCGCGTGCCATTTCCAGAGTGCCGCCCATTCGGGCTCGGCGCCCGCATACATGCGGTCGTCGCGCAGCATCACCGCCGCCATCATCGCGGTATAATGTTCGAGCGCGATCGTCGCCATCAGGTTGACGATCTGCGGACGCGTCTTGATGAGGTCGAGGACCTGATTCACATCGGCTTCGAGTTCGGACAGGTCATACCCCGCTTCCGCCGCCTTCTTGTTGAAGACGACATGTTCGCGGCTGTGGATCACTTCCTGTTTGGTGAAGGCGCGGATTTCGCGGCCCAGTTTCTCGTCCACCCCGTCGCGGTGGGCCTTCACCGCCTCGATGAACATTGCCTCGCCGCGCGGGAAGGTGACCGACAGCGCGGTGTGGAAAGCCGAGGCGATCGGGTCGCCGTTCAGCCACCAGCGGCCCTGTTTGTCGTCGCGGCCAAAGCGCATGTCGCGCGGTGTGATCGACAAATCCTGCGGGGTCGGCGATTGGGAAAGGCTGGACATATGGCTCATACCGTCGAAAAGGGGCGTTGGGGCCAGCAAATAGGGTTTACTTACATATATGTCAATAGTGAAGAAGCGCCTGAGTCCCGAGGAAAGCCGGTCGGCGGCACTCGAGGCGGCGCGCCATATATTGATCGAAATGGGGCCGGCGGCGGTGACGCTGAAAGCGGTAGCGGCGCGCATAGACAGGACGCATGCCAATCTGCTTCACCATTTCGGCAGCGCGGCCGGGCTGCAAAAGGCCCTCGCCGCCTATCAGGCCGAAACCGTATGTGCGACGATCGGCCAGAAAATGGCCGAATCGCCGCCGGGCGAGCGTAATGTACGCGAGATCGTCGACCTCGCCTTCGACGCCTTTAACGAGGGCGGCGCTGGCGCGCTCGCGACGTGGATGGCGGCAACAGGCAATGACGATGCGCTCGACCCGATCGTCGCTGCGATCCACAAGCTGATCGACGGCATGTCACCCGATGCGCATGAAAAGCGGCTGATGCACGAGGATACGCTGGCGCTGGTGCTGATGGCGCTCGGCGATGCTCAGCTTGGCGGACCGATGGCCGAGGCACTCGACCTGCCGCGTGACACGTCGCGCGTGCTCGCGACCGAGCTGATCACCGGACGCATCGCGAACTTCTGGAGCGAGCATGGCGGCAAGCCGCAGGGCTAAGGGCTGGCAATTTTGTGTCGCGCACGCTAGGGGGCGCGGCAATCCATTCATTCCGTTCGCATCGAGCGAAGTCGAGATGCCCATCGGCCTTGCGCCAATTCGATGGGTGTCTCGACTTCGCTCGACACGAACGGAGCTTGATATGTAGTCAAGTTTACGCCCTAAAGGCCCCGCCATGCATTTCCTCGACCAAGCCAAGATTTATATCAAGTCCGGCGATGGCGGCCCCGGCGCCGTCAGCTTCCGGCGCGAGAAATATGTCGAATATGGCGGCCCCGACGGCGGCAACGGCGGCAAGGGCGGCGACATCATTTTCGAAGCGGTGGCGGGTCTCAACACGTTGATCGACTTTCGCTACACGCAGCATTTCAAGGCGAAGCGCGGCACCCCCGGCGCGGGGCGCGACCGCACAGGCGCGGGCGGCCCCGATCTGGTCATCCAGGTGCCGATCGGTACCCAGATCCTCGACGATGACGAGGACCGCAGCCTGCTCGCCGACCTGACCAAAGAGGGCGAACAGATCGTCTTCCTGCGCGGCGGCGACGGCGGCCGCGGCAATGCCAGCTATAAAACATCGACCAACCGCGCCCCGCGCCAGCACGGTCCAGGCTGGCCCGGTGAAGAATTGTGGGTGTGGCTGCGGCTGAAGCTGCTCGCCGATGCCGGCCTTGTCGGCCTGCCCAATGCGGGCAAGTCGACCTTCATCAACGGCGTGACCAACGCGCAGGCCAAGGTCGGCGCCTATGCCTTCACGACGCTGCGCCCGCAGCTTGGCGTTGTCAGCCACAAGGGGCATGAATTTGTCGTCGCCGATATCCCCGGCCTGATCGAGGGCGCCGCTGATGGCGCCGGGGTCGGCGACCGTTTTCTCGGCCATATCGAACGCTGCCGGGTGTTGCTGCACCTCGTCGATGCGAATGACGCGGATGTCGCGACCAGCTATCGTATCGTGCGTGACGAGCTCGAGGCCTATGGTGCCGACCTCGTCGACAAGCCGGTGATCGTCGCGCTGAACAAGATCGACACGCTCGATGACGAACTGGTCGCGGCGCTTTCGGCGGAACTCGCCGCAGAAAGCGGGCATCCGGTGATGGCATTGTCGGGCGCGAGCGGCGCGGGCGTACCCGCGATACTCGACAAGCTGCTCGAGATCATTGGCCCCGAAAAGCGCAAGGCGGCCCCGGGCGGAGACGATAGCGAAGGCGAAGAAACCGCCGACTGGTCGCCGATCTAGGAACGAATGAGCCGGGCGGGCGCTTTATCCGGGAACAACAAGGAATAACGAATGGCCAGTCGCCGAAATGCCCCCAGCCTGCTCCTCTATGCTTCCCCATTTCTCGTTTTGACTTCGCTTCCGGCCTATTCGCAAGAGGCCGACAACGGCGGCGAGAAGCGCACCCGCATTATTTTCGGCCCGCAGCTATCGCCGTCCTGGCCGGGCGCCGACAAATATAGTGTCGGTCCCTATATCGACGTCTCGCGCACCCGCGACCGCGAATTCGCCTTCGAAGCCCCCGATGAAAGCTTCGGCTCGCCCCTGCTCTATTCGGGCAATTTCGCTTTCGGCCCCGCCTTCGGCTTCATTGGCAAGCGCAAGGCATCCGATATCGGCGCCGACCTGCCCAAGGTCGGCTTGTCGGTCGAGGCCGGCGCGTTCGGGCAGGTCCATCTGACCCCCGAACTCCGCGTGCGTCTCGAAGGACGCAAGGGGCTGAGCGGCCACAAGGGATGGACCGGCGAAGTCAGCGCCGACTATGTCGCGCGCAAGGGCGACGACTGGCTCTTTTCGGTCGGCCCGCGCGTCACACTGGGCGACGCCAAATACACAAATGCCTATTTCGGCGTGACCCCTGCCGCGGCAGCAACGTCGGGCCTGGCCGCTTTCGATGCCGGCGGCGGCATCCAGTCGGTCGGCGTCACGGCCGGCTACCACCGCATGCTCGGCAAGCGCTGGGGCATCGCCGTCTATGGTCGCTACGACCGACTCGTTGGCGACGCCGCGGACTCCCCCGTCACGCGCGAACTCGGGTCGCGCAACCAGCCATCGGCCGGCCTCGCCCTCAGCTACACCTTCGGCGGAGACCGGTGACACAACAGGCTTACCCGTTTCAGACGCCCTCGGTTACCAAAAGCAGGACGCGCGACTGACCATCGAGCTTTAACCGAACACGCGCCTCCCCGTCGCGCGACGCATGGAGAAGCCCGGCCAGCCCCGTTGCACCCGACGGGGTGGTCCGAGGACCACCTGCAAGATCCAGCACTTCGACCGCTTCCACGAGTATGTCTTCGTCGACCAGCAGCGGCACCGCGCCGTACCGAAGCAGCGTAGCGACAGCGGGCGCCGATGCGAGGCCGCAGGACAGCATTTCGGCCGCGGTTTCGAGCGACCCGTCTACATGGATCGGCGAACCATTGCGCAGCGCCCGCTCGACGCACGGCGCCGATTGCGGCTCGACCGTGACCAATTGGCAGGGTCCCTCTCCATGCGGACCGAGGCCTTCCGCCATCGCAGCTGCCAGTCCGCCGACGCCCGCCTGGATAAAGGCATGGGTGGGATAAGCGGATCGATCGGCGGCGTGCAATTGGGCGCAAATCTCCGTTGCGATCCGCCCATATCCTTCCATGACCTTGGCAACGACCGGATCGTCCATGCGGTCGGTGGTGTCGGCCACGAGCAGGGTCTGCACACCGTCGCTTGCCGCGGCAGCAGCGGCAACCGCCTCGTCATAGGTTCCTTCGATACGGATGATGGTGGCCCCCATCGCCTCGATCCGTGCCGCGCGCGCTCCACCCACCGAAGCGGGAAGATAGATGCGCGCGGGCGCTCCGACGCGGCGGGCGGCGGCCGCGACCGCGAGACCATGATTGCCGTCGCTTGCGCAAGTCAGGGTGGGAAGCGGCATGGGCAGGCGGGCCAGAAAGGTCGGGACATCCTCATGCCCCGTTGCCGTTGCGAGCGCCCACAGCGCGGCATGCGTACCGCCCAGCGATTTGAAATTTCCGAGTGGTCTTTCGTTTTCCAGTTTCGCCCATATTTTTGCGACGCCGCATCGCTCGGCGAGCCATGGCAGATCGATGAGCGACGTGGGCCGATCGGAGATCCCATCGCCGGGTTGCTGAGATATTTGTTCCATGCCGCGATTTTATCATCGGCCTAGAGTGACAGGCCGCATTTCGGGATTGCCGCACGCGGAATTTGAGTGATGCTGGCGATCGGGCAGCGGATTTTCCGCAACCGTTTCAATCTTCGGCGATCGGAATCATCAACCCTCTTTTGACCACGCCGAGCGCGACATTGGTCGTGAAGCGTCGGACATTGGCATTTTCGCTGACCAGCCGCGTCATCAACGCATCATAGTCCTCGGTGCTCGGCGCGGTGACAATCAGGATGAAATCGGCCTCGCCCGTCACATAAAAGGCTTGCTGGACATGTTCTTCCGCCAGGAGCCAACGGCGGAGTTGCGCCAGCAACTCGGGGCGCTCGCGTTCGACTTGAAGCGCGACCACAAAAAGGGTCGGGTTGCCGACGAAGCGAGGGTCGAGGATCGCGGTTTCGCGGACGATAGCGCCCAGATCGCGCAGCCGCCGCAACCGGCGCTGGATCGCCGAGGGCGACAGGGCAATCGTCTCCGCAAGCTTTTCCGACGTCGCGGTCGCGTCGGATTGCATCGCGGCCAGCAATTGCCGGTCAAAACGATCGAGGTCGGTTGTGGCCATGTCCGGCATGATAGGGGCACTTTCCGCCGATTGCCCGCTATTTGATGTCGATCAACGCGGAAAATCACCGGACGCGCTCCCTAAACTGGGCTTCCCAACCGTCTTCCGGAAAGCCCCCTTATGCTCGACCATCTCGAAATCCGCACGCGCCGCATGGACGATTGTGTCGCCTTTTACCGAACCATTCTCGAACCGCTTGGCTATGAGCTTGTCATCGATGGCCCGACCAAGGGATTTGGCCACGAAGGCCGCCTCGACTTCTGGCTCGTCGATGGAGATCCCTCGATCGAAGTTCATTATGCGTTTGGTGCGCCAACGCGCGCGATCGTGCAGGATGCCTTTTTGCGGTCCAACGGGAACGGCGGCCAACAGGATCGCGCGCCCGCACTCGCTCCGCACATCCACCCCGATTATTATGCCGGTTACGCCCGCGATCCCGATGGACGACTGGTCGAATTTGTCTGTCACTCCGCCGAAGACTGAACCGAACCGCGATCTCGCTACCGCGATCGGCCGGTCTTGCGTTCAGCTACGAGTTCGGCGGATCGCGCCAGGAATTCTGCACAAGTTATTGTGTTGGTGATATATATCACTATTACACATCCATCGCATTCATAAGATGGAGAGTAGAGCGCATGTTCACCCGCTTCCCGGCACTGATCGCACTGACGCTGTTGCCGCTGGCCTCCGCTATCGCGCAGGATCCCGCGCGCATGGATCAGGTCGCACACGCAGATGTCGACCGCGACGAATTTTCGGGCGCCATCCTTGTCGCGCGGGACGGAAAGCTGCTGCTCGAGAAGGGCTATGGCCTCGCCAATCGCGAATGGAATATTCCCAATGATGGCGCGACACGTTTCCGGATGGCGTCGGTCACCAAGCAGTTTACCGCCGTATCGGTCCTGCTACTTCACGACCGGGGCAAGATCGACCTCGACGCGCCGGTAAAGACCTATCTTGCTGACGCGCCCACCGCATGGGATGCCGTGACCGTACGGCATTTGCTGGGTCACACGTCGGGCATCGCCAATTTCACGAGCTTTCCGGACTATTTCGAAAAACAGGCGCGGCCGACGACGGCCAACGAACTGATCGCCCGCTTTCGCGACAAGCCGCTCGACTTCGCGCCGGGTGCGGACTGGGCTTATTCCAACTCGGGTTATGTGGTGGCGACCGCGATCATCGAAAAGGTCAGCGGCCAATCCTATGCCGATTTCGTCACCGCGAACATCTTCCAGCCGCTCGGCATGGCCGACAGCGGCTATGACGATGCGGCAACGATCCTGCCGCACCGGGCGGCGGGCTATTCGCCCACAAAAAAGGGCGTCGCGAACGCCGACTTTGTCGACATGTCGGTCCCGCAAGGCGCCGGCGGTCTCTACTCGACGACACGCGATCTCCTGAAGTGGCAGCAGGGCCTGTACGGCGGCCACCTCCTGCGCGGGGAAACCCTCGCCGCCTTCATCACCCCGGGCCGCAACGATTATGCGCTCGGCGTTAACGTGAAGGCCACCGGTGATCGGCGCCTTTACTCCCACTCGGGCGGGATAAATGGTTTCAATGCCTATCTCGCTTATGATCCCGACGCGAAGATCACGGTCGCGGTACTCGGCAACCTCAACGGCCCTGCCCCGGCGCGACTCGGTGTGTCGATGATGGCGCTGGCGCGCGGCGAAAGCGTCACCCTGCCCAGCGAACGCAAGGCAATCGTGATCGCCCCCGCAACGCTGCGCCAATATGAAGGGACCTATCGGGTCAGCCCGACGCGCACGATCACCATCGCCTTTGCCGATGGCAAGCTAACCGCGCAGCTCAGCGGGCAACAGCCGAACGAGATATTCGCAGAAACGCCCGATCGCTTTTTCCTGCGCGTCGTCGATGCGCAGGTCAGCTTCAACCGCAACACGGCGGGCACGATCGCCGGCCTCGTCCTCCACCAAGGCGGCCGCGACATGCCCGCGACGAAAGAATAGCCATGGGCCGCGACGCGCGCTAAGCGGCGCCGGACATGCGCCTGTTTCCGCCCTCCTCCTGTCCCCGGCTGATCGTCAAGATCGGATCGGCGTTGCTCGTCGATCCGGATGGCGCGGTGCGGCGCGACTGGCTGGTCGGGATTGCCGCCGACATTGCGGAACGGACGCACGCAGGCCAGCAGGTCGCGGTCGTCTCCTCCGGCGCGATTGCGCTTGGCGCGCGGCGGCTGGGGCTGGCCAAAGGCGGGCGCGGGTCGCTGGAAGATGCGCAGGCCGCCGCCGCGACCGGACAGATTGCCTTGTCGCAGGTCTGGGCCGACGTTCTGGGCGCCGAAGGGCTGACCGCGGCGCAGATATTGGTGACGCTCGACGACCTCGAACATCGCCGCCGTTATCTCAACGCCGCCGCGACGCTCGACCGGCTGCTGTCGCTCGGGGTCGTCCCGATCATCAACGAGAATGACAGCGTCGCGACCGAGGAAATCCGGTTCGGCGACAACGACCGCCTCGCCGCGCGCGTCGCGCAGGCGGCGGCGGCGGGCGGCGTCATCCTGCTCTCCGACATCGACGGCCTTTACGACCGCAATCCGGCGCAGGACGGCGCGGTCCACATCGCGCGCATCGAACGGATCGACGCCGCCATCGAAGCGATGGCCGACACCGGCTCGGCGTCGGGCATGGGGTCGGGCGGCATGGTGTCGAAAATTGCCGCCGCGCGCATCGCCAACGCAGCAGGCGCGCACCTCGCCATCGCCTCGGGCCGCATCGACCGGCCGCTGTCGACCGAAGCGCGGCACAGCTTGTTCGTTGCCGAAAAGGGCGCGAGCGCGCGCAAGGCGTGGCTCGCGGGCGGGCTGACCGCCAAGGGTCGGCTGACGATCGATGCCGGCGCGGTCCGTGCGCTACGCGGCGGCGCGAGCCTGCTTGCGGCGGGCGTGAGCGCTGTCACCGGCAGTTTCGCTCGCGGCGATATTCTGGACATTGCCGGACCCGATGGACGCGTTATCGCGCGCGGCCTGTCCGAATATCCGGCCGCCGACATCGCGACGATCCTCGGCCTCGGCCGCGACGCGCAGGAAGCCGCGCTCGGCTATGCACCGCGCAGCGCCATGGTCCACCGCGATCATATGGTGCTGTTGTGATCCTCCCCTGCAAGGGGAGGATTTAATGGGTGCCCCCATTCTCGCGATGACCGGCGCGACCGGTTTCGTGGGCGGCGCGACGATGCGCGATGCGGTCGCTGCGGGCTGGCACGTCCGCGCTCTCACCCGCCGCCCGCAGCCCGAACGCGAAGGCGTGACATGGATCGCTGGCGCGCTCGACAACACCGACAGCCTCGCCGAAATGGCGGCGGGCAGCGACGTCGTCATGCACATCGCCGGGGTCGTCAATGTGCCGACCCGCGCTGCCTTCGAGGCGGGCAATGCAACGGCGACACACAATGTAGTCGACGCCGCGCGCGGTGCGGGCGTCACGCGCTTCATCCATGTTTCATCGCTCGCCGCACGCGAACCCGGCATCTCCAACTATGGCTGGTCGAAAGAGCGCGCCGAAATCATCGTCCGGGACAGCGGCCTCGACTGGACGATCGTTCGCCCGCCCGCGGTCTTCGGCCCGGGCGACACCGAAATGCTCGACCTGTTCCGTATGGCGCGGCGCGGCGTTGCCCTGGTGCCGAGTGGGCGCATGTCGGCCATCTATGTCGACGAGCTCGCCCGGCTGCTCGTCGCGCTCGCGGCCGATCGCGGTGCGAGCGTCGGTCAGATTTATGAACCCGACGATGGCCGCGCGACCGGTTGGTCGCACCGCAGCTTTGCCCGCGCCGTCGGACGCGCCGTCGGACGCCATCGCCTCGCGACCGTCGCAACGCCGGCATTGCTGCTCAAAGCGGGCGGGCGGCTCGATAGACTGGTGCGCCGCAGCCGCGCCAAGCTCACCCCCGATCGCGCGCGGTACATCGCGCACCCCGACTGGGTCGCGGCCGAGGGCGCCTGCCCTCCCCCCGATCTGTGGCGCCCCGAGCGCGACACCGATGACGCACTCGCCGAAACGGTGCGCTGGTATCGCCGCGAAGGCTGGCTCTGACGTCGCCGGTACGGCGGCATCGCCCGCCCGTCGAAGCGTGCATTGCCAAGGGCCGGACGCATCCCTAGGTTCGCGGGCATGACCGATAGCACCACGAGCGCCCCAAACGATCCCGCCGGCCCCTGGGCCATTCCCGTCCGCCGGCCGCTGCCCGGCGACGACAAACCCAGGTCGACGACCAGCTTTCCACGCAAGGTCTGGAACCTGCTCGTCGGGATCAAGGACGCGCTGGCCCTCATCTTCCTGCTGCTTTTCTTTGTCGTGCTGTTCGGGTTGCTCGCAGGGCGCCCCAATGCCGGGCTGCCGGTCAGCCAGGGCGCGCTGTTGATCGAACTCGACGGGGTCGTCAGTGAACAGCCCGCCGAAGTCGATACGCTCGCCGCGCTGTCGGGCAGCGAGCAGCTCCGCGAAATTCGCGTCCGCGACGTCGTCCATGCGCTGGAGACTGCCGCCGACGACAAGCGCGTGACCTCGGTCGTGCTCGACCTCGACCGCTTCCTCGGCGGCGGACAGGTGTCGCTTGCCGAAATCGGCGCCGCAGTCGACAAGGTCCGCGCGAAGAAAAAACCGGTGCTCGCCTTCGCCACCGCCTACACCACCGACAGCTATCAGGTCGCCGCGCACGCCAGCGAAATCTGGGCCGACAGCATCGGCGGCGTCGCGATTGCCGGACCAGGCGGCTCGCGCCTCTATTACAAGGGGCTGATGGACCGGCTCGGCATCACCGCGCATATCTATCGCGTCGGCACCTTCAAAAGCGCGGTCGAACCCTATCTCCGCACCGACCAGTCACCCGAAGCGAAGGAAGCCGACCTCGCCTATGCCAGCGTACTCTGGGACAATTGGCTGGCCGACGTCAAAAAGGCGCGGCCCGCGGCGAAGATCGACACCTATATCGCCGATACCGTCGGCGCGGTCCGCGCGGCGGGCAACGACCTGTCAAAAGCGTCGCTCGACGCCGGCCTCGTCGACAAGCTCGGCAGCCGCATGGCCTTCAACCGCCGCATCGCCGACATAAGCGGCACCCCCGACGACAGCAAACCGTGGGAATATAATGCGATCCCGCTCGAAAACTGGGTCGCGGCCAACCCGCCCGAACAAAAGGGCAGCGCAATCGCGGTCGTCCCGATCGTCGGGGAAATCGTCGATGGCGAGGCCCCGACGGGGGTCGCCGGCGGCGAAACCATCGCGCAGCACATCCTCGATGCCACTGCCGACAGCAGCATCAAGGCGATCGTGCTCCGCGTCGATTCGCCCGGCGGATCGGTGATGGCGTCTGAAGAAATCCGGCAGGCGCTGCTTGCCGCGAAGGCGAAGAAGCTGCCGATCATCGTATCGATGGCCAATGTCGCGGCCTCGGGCGGCTATTGGGTCTCGACCCCCGCCGACCGCATCTTTGCCGAGCCAGAGACGATCACCGGATCGATCGGCGTGTTCGGCATCCTGCCAAGCTTCGATCAGGCGCTTGCCAAGATCGGGGTCAACGCCGACGGGATCGCGACGACGCCGCTCTCGGGCCAGCCCGATGTGTTCGGCGGCGTAAACGACGAGTTCAACGCACTGGCGCAGGCCAGCGTCGAGGATGTTTACGGCCGCTTCACCGGCCTCGTCGCGAAAAGCCGCAAGCAGCCGATCGAAAAGATCCGGACGATCGCCGAAGGCCGTGTCTGGGCGGGCGGTACCGCGCGGCAGATTGGCCTTGTCGACCAGTTCGGCGGCCTGCCCGACGCGCTGGCCGCGGCGGCGAAGCTCGCCAAGGTCGAAGGCAATTTCCACGCCAAATATTTCGAGGACGAGCCGAGTGAATTCTCGAAAATGCTCGCAAGCTGGACAGGCGCCGAAAAGGAAACCGCCGCCCTCCCGCGCGGCTGGTTCGGTATCGCGGCGATGAACCGCCAGCTGACCGAGCGACGCCTGATCCAGGATCTGACGATGCTGACGCAGGTGGGGTCGGTGCAGGCGTCGTGCCTCGACTGCCGCGCCTATCTGCCCGCGGTCCCGCGGCCGGGCAAGGCCGAGACGAAGGGCTTTTTCGCGACGATGGCGCTTTTGCTGCGCTAAGTCCCCCTCCCGCTTGCGGGAGGGGTTAGGGGAGGGCCTGTTTCGACGGGCCTCCCAGCGACATGCCCTCCCCCAACCCCTCCCATAAATGGGAGGGGGGAATTAGGCTGCGACGACGCTGTCCTTCGCGTGGCCCGCAATCGCATCCGCCAGCGTATCGACCAGCGCCAGCGGCAGGTCGTGCCCCATGCCGGGGATCGTCAGCAGCCGCGCCCCGGCGATATTCTCCGCGGTGTCGCGCCCACCGGCAATCGGCACCAGCGGATCGTCCTCGCCATGGATCACCAATGTCGGCGCCTTGATGTCCTTCAGCAACGCGCGCCGGTCGCCATCGGCGACGATCGCCGCCATCTGTCGCGCGACGCCCTGCGGATAAAAACCGCGTTCGAAATCGGCGCGGACCCGGCGCTGCAGCCGGTCTTCGGCCGCCGGATATCCCGGGCTGCCGATCACCCGCGCGGCGCGGATCGAATAGGCGATCATATCCTCGGGATCGCCGCTCATCGGCCGGTTCGCGAGCACCTGCATGGCCTCTTTCCGCGCGCGCGGCAGGCGGCGGTTGCCGGTGGTCGACATCACCGAGGTCAGGGACAGCACGCGGTCCGGATAGCGCGCCGCGATATGCTGCGCGATCATTCCGCCCATCGACGCGCCAACGATATGCGCCCGCGCGATCTCCAGATGATCGAGCAAAGCCATGCCGTCGGCGGCCATGTCGGCCAGCGTATAGGCCGGGCGGACCGGCAGGCCGATCATCGATTTGACGACCATCCATTTGACGTTCGGCACCCCGGCTGCCTCGAAGCGTGTCGACAGGCCGACGTCGCGATTGTCATAGCGGATCGTGCGAAATCCATGCGCGTTCAGCGCATCGACAAACTCGTCGGGCCACAGCGTCAACTGCCCGCCCAGCCCCATCACCAGCAGGATCGCCGGCGCATCGCGTGGCCCCTTGTCCTCATAGGTGATGCTGATGCCGTTGGCGGTCGTCTGTGTGATCGTCATGGTACGGGAAATCCTTTGCCAGATTCCGGCCAACATGACGCAGTTGACGCGAACGTCAAGGCGGGCGCCTAGGCGCCCGCCTTGGGATCGCGATAGGCAGGCAGCGCGAGCGACCAGCGGATCGCCGCGCCGCGCAGGATGAAGCCGGCAATTGCGCCGGAGACCGCGGCGACCGGCGTCCCCGTGCCCAGCCATTGCAGCAGCAGGAACAGGCCCGATGCGAGCGCAGCGGCGGTCACATAGACTTCGGGCCGCATGATGATCGACGGCACGCCGGCGAGGATGTCGCGGATCGTCCCGCCGACGCAGCCGGTGATGACCCCCATCATCAGCGCCGGGACGGGCGGAACGCCCCACGCCAGCGCCTTGGCCGTACCGAACACGGCGTAAGCGGCGAGTCCGACAGCGTCGGCCCATTCAAGCAATCGCCCCGGCCACCAGCGTTCGGGGGTGAGCCAGACGATCAGCGCGATCGCGATGCAGACTGCGGCAATGGCTCCATCCTGCACCCAGAACACCGGCGCACCGATCAGCAGGTCGCGCACGCTGCCGCCGCCGACGCCGGTCACCAACGCGAAGAAGGCGGCGGTGACCAGTGTCTGGCGCAACCGCACCGCCATCAACGCGCCCGACAGCGCGAACACGCCGATCCCGGCGAGGTCGAGCAGGCGGACAATCAGCACATTGTCGATGTCGACCATCGGCCGGCGTTACTTCGCGGCGGGGCGCACGCCGCCGATGACCGACAGCACGATCGCGGCGACCGCGTTCCGGATCACCGGCTCGGCCTTGGGCGCGAAGAAGGGCGAATGGTTGGTCGGCACCGGCTGGCCCTTGGCTTTCAGGTCGGCCAGCACCGCGGGATCATAACCGCCGATGGCGAAATAGAGCGAGGGGATGCCCGCATCGACGAACTCCGAATAATCTTCGCTCGCCGACACCGGCGCGGCGCTCGCAGGCGCGAACAGCAACCGGTCGCCGAACACCGGCTTCAGGGTTGCAAGGCCGTTGGCGGCCATCGATTCATTATTCACGAGGCTGGCGGTGCCGCTCAGATAGGTGATCGTCGGCTCGGGCGCGTTGCCCATCGCCGCCGCCGCCTTGGCCGAACGCTGCGCCCCTGCGCGCAGCAATTCGCGCACCTCGGGCGTCAGCGAACGCATATTGACCTTCACCTCGGCGCTGTCGGGAATGATGTTGGGGGCGCTGCCCGCATTGATCGCACCGATCGTCAGCACGCCGAACGCAGCCGGATCCTTTTCGCGGCTGATCACCGTCTGCACGTCGGTGACGAAGCGTGCCGCAATCGGGATCGGATCGAGCGCCGCCGACGGCATCGAACCGTGCCCGCCGCGTCCGTGGAAGGTTATCGAATAGCTGTCGGATGCCGAGAAGGCGGTCCCCGCCTTGATCCCGATCGTGCCTGTCGGGCCGTTGAGCACATGCGCCGCAAAGCCATAGTCGGGCTTCGGAAAGCGCGTCAGCAGCCCGTCGTCGAGCATCGCTTTCGCGCCCTTCAATATCTCTTCGGCGGGCTGGCCGATCAGCACAATCGTGCCCGACCAGCTGTCACGCATCGCGGAAAGCGCCTGCGCGACGCCGACCAGATAGGCGACATGCGTGTCGTGGCCGCACGCGTGCATCACGGGCACATCCTTGCCCTCATAGGTCGCACGCGCCTTGCTCGACCAGGCGAGCCCGGTCTTTTCCTCCATCGGCAGCGCGTCCATGTCGGCGCGGATAAGGATCGTCGGACCTGCACCATTTTTGAGGACGCCAACAACGCCTGTGCCACCGACCTTTTCGGTGACGGTGAAGCCCGCCTTGCGCAGATGCTGCGCAAGAATGCCCGCGGTGCGGACCTCCTGCAGCCCGAGTTCGGGGTTCTGATGCAGATCCTTGTAGAGCGCGTCGAGCGCCGGGTAATTCTTGTCGAGCAGCGCCGTGATCCGCGCATTCGCCGCATTCAAATCCGGCGCGGCCTCAGCCGCGGTTGCGGTGAGGGAGAGGGCCAGCGAAGCCGCTGCCCAGAGCCCATGCTTCGCCATCATTCTCTCCCCCATTTATCCGTATCAGATGTGGATCGGTTTGCCCGTCACCGCCATCGCCGCTTCCTTGACCGCCTCGCTATGCGTCGGATGCGCATGGCAGGTATAGGCGATATCTTCCGACGTCGCGCCAAATTCCATCGCCTGCGCCGCCTGCGCGATCATGGTGCCCGCAACGCTGGCGATGATCCAGACGCCGAGTACGCGGTCGCTCTTGGCGTCGGCGATCACCTTCACGAAACCGTCGGGTTCGTGATTGGTCTTGGCGCGGCTGTTGCCCGCCATCGGGAATTTGCCGACCTTGACCTCGCCGCGTTCCTTCGCCTGCTCTTCGGTCAGGCCGACACCGGCGATTTCGGGCATGGTGTACACGACCGACGGGATGACATCGTGATTCACGATGCCGGTCAGCCCGGCGATATTTTCGGCGCAGGCGATGCCTTCGTCCTCGGCCTTATGCGCGAGCATCGGGCCGGGGATCACATCGCCGATTGCCCAGATGCCGGGAACCTGCGTGCTGAAATCATGATCGGTTTCGATCTGGCCGCGCTGATTGACCGCGATCCCCGCCTTGTCGAGACCCAGCCCGTCGGTGTTCGGACGCCGCCCGATCGACACGAGCACGACATCGGCCTCGAGCGTTTCCGCATCGCCGCCGGCGGCGGGTTCGAGCGTCAGAACCGCCTTCTTGCCCTTAACCTCGGCCTTGGTGACCTTGGTCTTCAGCTTGAATTCGATGCCCTGCTTCTTGAAGATGCGGTTCGCATCCTTGCGGACGTCGGCGTCCATGCCGGGCAGGATCTGGTCGAGATACTCGACGCAGGTGACCTTAGCGCCAAGGCGTCGCCACACGCTGCCGAGTTCGAGCCCGATCACGCCGCCGCCGATGACGACCATATGGCCCGGTACCTTGGCAAGCTCCAGCGCGCCGGTCGAATCGACGACGATCTGTTTGTCATTATCGACCGCGACGCCGGGCAGCGGGGTGACCGACGAGCCCGTCGCGATGATGATATTCTTGGCGCGATAGGCCTTGCCCGCGACCTCGACCGTGTCGGCCGACGTGAAATTCGCATAGCCCTTCAGCCAGTCGACCTTGTTCTTCTTGAACAGGAATTCGATGCCGCCGGTCAGGCCCTTCACCGCGTCGATACGCTGGCCATGCATCGCGGGCAGGTTCAGCTTGGGTGTCACGTCGATCCCCATCTTCGCCATCGAACCATTTGCGGCAGCGTCAAAATATTCCGATGCGTGGAGCATGGCTTTCGACGGGATGCAGCCGACATTGAGGCAGGTGCCGCCCAGCGTCTCGCGCCCTTCGGCGCACGCGGTCTTCAGGCCCAGCTGCGCCGCGCGGATCGCCGCGACATAGCCGCCGGGGCCCGAACCGATGACAAGGACGTCGTAGTCGTAATCAGCCATGTTCAATCTACCTCAATTTTCTGCCTGGCACCGTCAACGAGCGAATCCGCTCAAATGGGCAGCCCGGATTTCGCGGCGCATGACTTCATAACCGGCGCTGCCATTTCGGGCGACAGGCCGATCAGTTCAGATGCGCTATATTTCTTGATCAATTCGTCGGCCGTACATTTGCACACCTTGGCCGCGATGTCTGCCGCAGCTCCGCCACCCTCGGCCGCCGTACGGCACGATTCACCGAAGCTCTCGACGAAACTGGTCTTGAGCCCGTCTTCGAACCCTTTCTGCATCCGGCTTTCGCCTTCGCTGCAACCCGCAAGGGCGGCAGCGGCGGCGAAGGCCAGAATCGCGCGAGGAGAGAGGGCGATCATCGGATCAAAGATCGATCAGCAGGCGCGTCGGATCCTCGATCGCTTCCTTGATCGTCTTCAGGAAGGTCACCGCTTCGCGCCCGTCGATCAGGCGATGGTCATAGCTCATGGCCAGATACATCATCGGGCGGATCACGATCTCCCCGTTCCGCACGACCGGACGATCCTCGATGCGGTGAAGCCCGAGCACCGCCGACTGCGGCGGGTTGATGATCGGGGTCGACATCAGTCCCCCGAACACGCCGCCGTTCGAGATGGTGAAGGTACCGCCGGTCATGTCGTCGATCGTCAGCGTGCCCTCCTTGGCGCGCTTGCCAAGGTCGGCGATCGCCTTTTCGATGTCGGCGAACGACAGGCTGTCGGCGTTGCGGACGACGGGCACGACAAGGCCATTCGGCGCGCTGACCGCGACCGACACGTCGAGATAGTCGTGATAGACGATCTCGCCGCCGTCGATGCGCGCGTTGACCGCGGGAATGTCATGCGCGGCGAGCGCGACCGCCTTGGTGAAGAAGCTCATGAAGCCCAGCCGGACGCCATGCTTCTTCTCGAAGCTTTCGCGATATTTGTCGCGCGTCGCCATCACCGCCGACATGTCGACGTCGTTGAACGTCGTCAGCATCGCCGCCGTGTCCTGTGCCGACTTCAGCCGCTTGGCGATTGTCTGGCGCATCCGCGTCATCTTGACGCGCTCCTCGCGGCGGCCGGACGCGCCGCTGGCGGCGGGGGCCGGTGCAGCGGCAGCCGGAGCAGGCGCGGCTTCGGGCGCATTGTTCGCAGCGGCAAGCACGTCTTCCTTGGTCAGGCGGCCGTCCTTGCCGGTGCCCTTGATCTTGCTCGGGTCGACGCCATGCTCGAGGACGAGGCGGCGGACCGCGGGCGAGAGCGTCGTAACGCCGTCGCCGGTCTCCTCGGCCGCTGCCGTGGCAGGGGCAGGCGCCGCCGCTTCGGCTTTCGCCGGAGCGGGCGCAGCGGCCGCAGGCGCCGGGGCTGCGGCAGCGCCACCGGCCTCGATCGTCGCGATCGCCGCGCCGACATTGACCGTATCGCCGACCGCGGCGAGCTGCTGGCCCATCACGCCGGCGACGGGTGACGGCACTTCGACCGCGACCTTGTCGGTCTCAAGGCTCGCAATCGGCTCGTCGAGCGCGACCGCTTCGCCGGGCTTCTTCAGCCATTCGCCGATCGTCGCTTCGGTAACGCTTTCGCCCAGCGTGGGGACTTTGACTTCGGTGCT
Source organism: Sphingopyxis sp. GW821-FHT10B01 (assembly GCF_059415685.1). NCBI lineage: Bacteria > Pseudomonadati > Pseudomonadota > Alphaproteobacteria > Sphingomonadales > Sphingopyxidaceae > Sphingopyxis > Sphingopyxis sp. GW821-FHT10B01. Next base: position 701,962 of record NZ_JBWKNS010000001.1, read on the forward strand.
CATAGGTGCAGTTCCTTGGGGGGCTCAGGCTTTATTCTTGGTACGGCGGATTTCGGCGCGAACCGAAAGGCCGAGCGCATCGGCGACGAGCGCCGACTGTTCGGTCTGGTGGCGGCTCATCAGGCCCGTCGCGGGCGAGGCCGCGGCGGTACGACCCGCGTAACGCGGCCGCATCCCCTTCTTGCCGGCCTCTGTCAGCGCCTCTTCGATCAGTTCGTTGACGAAGAACCACGCGCCATTGTTGCGCGGTTCTTCCTGCGCCCACACCACCTCTTCGAGCTTCGGCATGCGCTTCAGACGCGCCGCAAGCGGCTCACCCGGGAAGGGGTAGATCTGCTCGACACGAACCACCGTCGTGTCGGTCAGGCCCGCGGCATCGCGCGCTTCCATCAGGTCGTAACCGACCTTGCCCGAACACAGCACGACACGTTTGACGTCGGCGTCGGCCGGCGGCGTGCGGTCGGACATCAGGCGGCGGAAATGCGCATCGCCGATGAAGTCCGACCGCTGCGACACCGCCAGCTTGTGACGGAGCAGCGACTTCGGCGTCATAATGATCAGCGGCTTGCGGAAAGGGCGCAGCATCTGGCGGCGCAGGACGTGGAAATAGTTCGACGGGGTCGAGATATTGCACACCTGGATATTGTCGCCCGCGCACAGCTGCAGGAAACGCTCGAGACGCGCCGAGCTATGTTCGGGCCCCTGTCCTTCATACCCGTGCGGCAACAGCATCACGAGGCCGTTGGCACGCAGCCACTTGGCTTCGCCCGACGCGACGAACTGGTCGATCATGATCTGCGCGCCGTTGGCGAAGTCGCCGAACTGCGCTTCCCATAGCACGAGGCTCTTCGGATCGGCCATCGCATAGCCATATTCGAAGCCGAGCACGCCATATTCGGAAAGCGGGCTGTCGAGCACTTCGAACCGGCCGTGCGGCACAGTCGTCAGCGGGACATATTTACGCTCGTCCTTCTGGTCGACCCAGACGGCATGGCGTTGGCTGAAGGTCCCGCGGCCCGAATCCTGGCCCGACAGGCGCACCTGATAGCCTTCGCTGAGCAAGGTACCAAAAGCGAGGCTTTCGGCGGTCGCCCAGTCGAACACTTCGGTGTCGCTCTTGTCGGCGAACATCGCGCCGCGCGCGTCGATGACGCGGCGCAGCGTCTTGTGCACGTCGAGGTCGCCCGGGATCGTTGTCATCACACGGCCGATCGAGTCGAACAATTTGTCGGTGACGCCCGTCGAGATGTTGCGGCGCGCATTCTCCGGATCGGCAGGGGCGTGTAGCCCCGACCAGCGGCCAGCGAACCAGTCGGCCTTGTTCGGCTTGTAGCTTTTTGCCGCCTCGAAATCGCCTTCGAGCCGCGCCACAAATTCGGCGCGGCGGGCATCGGCCCAGCCCGCATCGATCACGCCTTCAGCTTCCAGCTTCGCCGCACACAATTGCGATACCGGCGGATGCTGGCGGATGATCGCGTACATCAGCGGCTGCGTGAACGAAGGCTCGTCGCCCTCGTTATGGCCAAAGCGGCGATAGCACCACATGTCGATGACGACGTCGCGCTTGAACTGCTGGCGGAAGTCGATCGCGAGCTTGCAAGCAAAGGTCACCGCTTCGGGATCGTCGCCGTTGACGTGCAGGATCGGCGCCATTACGCCCTTCGCCACGTCCGACGGATAGGGCGACGAGCGTGCGAATTGCGGACTGGTCGTGAAACCGATCTGGTTGTTGACGATGAAATGGATACAGCCGCCGGTGTTGTAACCGCGGATGCCCGAGAAGCCGAGGCATTCCCAGACGATCCCCTGCCCTGCGAACGCCGCGTCGCCGTGGATCAGCACGGGCAGCACCTGCTCATGCTTGTCGAGATCGTCGCGCACGAACTGCTGCGCACGCACCTTGCCGAGCACGACCGGGTCGGCGGCTTCGAGGTGCGACGGATTGGGAACCAGCGACATATGCACCGATGCCCCGCCAAATTCGCGGTCGGTCGAGGTGCCGAGGTGATATTTGACGTCGCCCGATCCGCCGACATCGTCGGGGTTCGCCGATCCGCCGGCGAATTCGTGGAAGATCACCTTGTACGGCTTGGCGAGCACGTTCGCGAGCATGTTGAGGCGCCCGCGGTGCGCCATGCCATAGACGATTTCCTTCACGCCGTACTGGCCGCCATATTTGATGATGGCTTCCATCGCGGGGATCATGCTTTCGCCGCCGTCGAGCCCGAAGCGCTTGGTCCCGACATATTTGCGCGCGAGGAATTTCTCCCACTCCTCGGCCTCGATCACCTTGCTCAGGATGGCACGTTTGCCCTCGACCGAAAATTCGATGATCTTGTCGGCGCCTTCCATCCGCTCCTGAAGAAAGGCACGCTCCTCGATGTCGGAGATGTGCATATATTCGAGGCCGACATTGCCGCAGTAGTTCGCGCGCAGGATCGCGACGATCTCGCGAATGGTCGCCTTTTCGAGGCCCAGCGCCCCGCCAATAAACACCGGGCGATCCTGATCCGCACCGACAAAGCCGTGAAATTCCGGCGTCAGGTCGGCGGGCAGCTCGCGCTGGCTGAGCCCGAGCGGATCGAGATTGGCGGCAAGATGCCCGCGCACGCGATAGGTGCGGATCAGCATCATCGCGCGGATCGAATCGTCCGCGGCGCGTTCGACTTCGGCGTTCGACAGTGGCGCACCCGCCTTGGCGGCGGCAGCCTTCACCGCGACCTGCATCTGCTGCGGATCGAGCGCGGCGGTCAGGTCGTCGCTGTCGATCTGGGGCCAGTTCTTGGGCGCCCAGCTCGGGCCGGCTTGCGGCTCGTCGATGTCAAAGCTCTGTCGTTCGAGGTTCATCTGCTTTTCCACGGGGAGATAGGGGTGGGTTTTATATGGGGAGCGGAGGCCCACCGGCAAAGGGTGCCGGCGGGCCTCCGGTCAGACGCGTTCCTTCAACACTTCGGCGAGCGTGGTGCCGAGTTCCGACGGGCTCGCCGACACTTTGATGCCCGCGGCTTCCATCGCCGCGATCTTGCTTTCGGCGTCGCCCTTGCCGCCCGACACGATCGCGCCGGCATGGCCCATGCGGCGCCCCGGAGGCGCGGTGCGGCCCGCGATGAAGCCGGCCATCGGCTTTTTGCGGCCGCGCTTGGCTTCGTCGATCAGGAACTGCGCTGCCTGTTCCTCGGCGTCGCCACCGATTTCGCCGATCATGATGATCGACTTGGTCGCCTCGTCGGCGAGGAAGAGTTCGAGCACGTCGATGAAGTTGGTGCCGTTGACGGGGTCGCCACCGATACCGACCGCAGTCGTCTGGCCGAGGCCGACATTCGTGGTCTGGAACACGGCTTCATAGGTGAGCGTGCCCGAGCGCGAGACGACGCCGACGCTGCCCTTCGAAAAGATGCTGCCGGGCATGATGCCGATCTTGCATTCGCCCGGGGTCAGCACACCGGGGCAGTTCGGGCCGATCAGGCGCGACTTCGAACCCGAGAGCGCGCGCTTCACCTTGACCATGTCGAGCACCGGAATGCCTTCGGTGATCGCAACGATCAGCTCGATCTCGGCGTCGATCGCCTCGAGGATCGAGTCGGCGGCGAACGGCGGCGGAACATAGATGACCGATGCGGTTGCGCCGGTCGCGGCCTTGGCTTCTTCAACCGTATTGAAGTTCGGCAGGCCGATGTGCGTCGTGCCGCCCTTGCCCGGCGTCACGCCGCCGACCATCTGCGTGCCATAGGCCAGCGCCTGTTCGGTGTGGAAGGTGCCGGTGGCACCGGTCATCCCTTGCGTGATGACCTTGGTGTTCTTGTCGATGAGGATGCTCATAACCTGTATAACTCCTTGGAGGTGCCCATGGCAGGGCTCAAACCATTATTTTGCCGTTGGCTCGACCATCTGCACCGACAGATGCACCGGCTGCGTTCCATTTCGTGTCGTGGGTGTGTTCAGATTGACGCGGGCGGACGCGCCGCCCGTGCTCACCACCCAGAAACCGTCGGCAAAAGTATTTTTGACAACCAGCTTGCCCGGTTCGCCATATGTTGCCCGAAGCGTCTCGACGAGAGGGCCAACGCTCGAAAAATCGCGAACGCCGAACACCAGATTGCATTGTGCGCCAAAGGCCCGGAACGGACCATAGGGTCCCGTTGTCACCCCGGCGCGGCTCGGCATCGCAATCGCGCGATTCTTGAGGTTCGCATCATCGCCGGTCCATGCCGACACAGCCGCTGCCGAGCCACGCCACTGCTTGACTCGCGCCTCGCCCTGCTTGCCTTCCGCAGCGAATACGGCATCGGCCTCTGCCAGACCGAAAGGCGACCCTCCTACCCGGTCGCCAACGGTCGCGGGGTCAAGGCAAAGTCGCCCAAACTCCGCAACGATTGCGGCAGCGTCGAGATCGGTGGCGGCAAGGCCGGCTCCGAGAAGCGCCTCGCCGCCGACGACCAGTGCCCGCCCATCCTTGACCGTTAGCGTCACGGACTGCGCCGAGGCGCCTTGAGCAATGCCCAAGCCAAGTGCCAATATGGCGATGCGCGATATCATGCGAGCGACGGATCCAGCGCCTTGCATGCATCGAGCAGTTCCTTGACCGCGTCGACCGACACCTGAAGGCCCGCCTTGTCTTCGTCATCGAGTGCGATCTCGACGATCTTCTCGACGCCGCCGGCGCCGATCAGCACCGGAACGCCGACATACAGGCCGTCGAGGCCGTACTGGCCGTCGACATAGGCGGCGCAGGGCAGGATGCGCTTCTGGTCACCCAGATAGGCTTCGGCCATTGCGATGCCCGACGCGGCGGGCGCATAGAAAGCCGAACCGGTGCCGAGCAGCGCGACGATTTCGCCGCCGCCGCCGCGGGTGCGCTTGACGATCGCGTCGATCTTTTCCTGGCTCGACAGGCCCATTTTGACGAGGTCGGGAACGGGGATGCCGTTGACCGTCGAATAGCGCGTGACGGGAACCATCGTGTCGCCATGGCCGCCGAGCACGAAGGTGTTCACATCCTTGACCGAGACGTCGAATTCGTCGGCGATGAAATGGCTGAAGCGCGCCGAATCGAGGACGCCGGCCATGCCGACAACCTTGTTGTGCGGCAGGCCCGAGAATTCGCGCAGCGCCCACACCATCGCGTCGAGCGGATTGGTGATGCAGATGACGAAGGCGTCGGGGGCGTTGGCCTTGATGCCTTCGCCGACGGCCTTCATGACCTTCAGGTTGATGCCGAGCAGGTCGTCACGGCTCATGCCCGGCTTGCGGGCGACACCGGCGGTGACGATGATGACGTCGGCGCCGGCGATGTCGGCATAATCGTTCGTGCCGGTGATCTTCGCGTCAAAACCCTGGACGGGGCCAACCTGCGACAGGTCGAGCGCCTTGCCCTGCGGCACGCCTTCGACCACGTCGAACAGGACGACATCGCCGAGTTCCTTCTGCGCGGCGAGCAGCGCCAGCGTTCCGCCGATATTCCCGGCTCCGATCAAAGCGATCTTCTTGCGTCCCATGGTGCGCGGCACTCCCTTCCTGGCAAGCCCGGCAATGCGTCACAGACCGACGGAGGCACGGGCTTAAACCCCTTGCCGGTCCCAATGATGGGGTCGCCCCTACGCCGATTCCCTTAACGAAACAACCGCGAAAAGCTCCAAAATCTGCCTTTTTTTGCAAATAGTTCGCAATAACAATAACCCGATGCCGTGCGGTCGGCCATAGCTGGGAATAGCCGGCTCATGTGACAAGAACGAAGCAAGGGCCCACCTCCGTTTTCGCGGCGATCGCGCAGGCATCGGTTAACCCTCCCTTATCGCAGCCGTGCTACGCGCGGGACGATGACACGCGCAATCATCAGCTTTGACACCGAATTGTCGGCCGGCCTCTACCAGCGCGGCGCCGACGCACGCACCAATTTCGAAAGCTCGATCCTCGGCCGGTGCCGCGACGGCGATTTCGGCATCCACTTCCAGATGGACATGCTCGAACGCCACGGCCTGACCGGGGTCTTCTTCGTCGATCCGATGCCCGCGCTGGTTTACGGACCCGAAGTGATCGACGCGATCGTCCAGCCGGTCATCGAACGCGGGCACGAGGTGCAGGTCCATATCCACACCGAATGGCTCGCCTTTGCGCGCTTCAACCCGGTGGGACGATTGACGGGCCGCAACATCGGCGACTTCCCCCTGCCGGCCCAAAAGAAGCTGATCGCGCTGGCCCGCGACATATTGACCGGTGCGGGCGCCCCGAAACCGACGGCCTTTCGCGCGGGCAATTTCGGCGCCAACGACGACACGCTGCGCGCGCTCGCCGCGCTGGGTTTCCGTTTCGACAGCAGCTTCAACGGCGCATATCAGGGGCATGGCTGCGCGATCTCGCTCGATGCCGGCAACCTCGGCATGCGAACGCATCATGGCGTCTGCGAAGTGCCGCTCAGCGGCCTGATGGACCGCGCGAACCGCTTTCGCCCCGCACAGCTCTGCGCGATGTCCGAAGAGGAAATGCGCGACGCGCTCGACCATTCGGCCGCAAGCGGCGCGATCCAGTTTTCGGCCTTCAGCCACAGCTTCGAACTTTTGAGTCGCGACCGCGAGGTGCCCAACGGCCTCGCCATCTCGCGCATGGAGGCGTTGTGCCGCGCGGTCGCCGACGACACACGCGTCACCAGCGGCGGCTTCGCGACGCTGCCCGGCCCGCCCGAGCGCCCCGCCCGCATCGGCATCGCCGCGCCCAAGCCGCTGCGCACGCTGCGCCGCACGATCGAGCAGGCTTACGGCCATCTGGCGCACGAGGTGCGCTATGTGCGCAACCTTATCTATGTAACGGTCAATACGTCACGGTGGGGAAAGATTGCCAGCGGCGTCGTCCTCGCGATCGCCTAGGCGCTCGCGACACCGGCCGGATGATCGCCTAGGCGATCGCGCCTTCGGCAGATCCATGGCCCAGCGCCAGATAATCGTCCGACTGCATTTCGGCGAGGCGGCTCGCGGTTCGCTCGAATTCGAACGCGCCATCACCCGCGATATAGAGCTGGTCGGGCATCGCCGCTGCGCTCGCGAGCAGCTTGACCTTATATTCATAGAGCGCGTCGATCAGCGTGACGAAGCGCGCCGCCTCGTTGCGATTCTCCGGCCCCATGCGCGGAATGCCGACGATGATCACCGCATGGAAATGCCGCGCGACCGCCAGATAATCGGCGGCGCCGCGCGCTTCGCCGCAAAGCCGCTTGAACGAGAAAACCGCGACGCCCTTCAGCGCCTTGGGCACATGCAGCATCCGGCCGCCGCCGACGTCGAGTTCGAGCGTCGGGACGTTCGCACGATCCTCGGGCGGGTAATCGGTGAGGCGGAAGAAGGCGGCCGACAGCGCCGCGCTCGCTATGTCGTCGGCGGGCACGAACCAGCGGGCGCCGTCGCCCAGCCGGTCGCGGCGATAATCGGTCGGACCGTTCAGGCTCATCACGTCGAGCCGGTCTTCAACCAGCGCAATAAAGGGCAGAAAATGCTCGCGGTTGAGCCCGTCCTTGTACAAATCCTGCGGCGGGCGGTTCGAGGTCGCGACCATCGTCACCCCGCGTTCGATCAGCGCGGTAAACAGGCGTGACAGGATCATCGCGTCGGCGCTGTTGTTCACGACCATCTCGTCGAACGCCAGGCAGCGCGTGTTGGCGGCGAGAGCATCGGCAACGAGCGGGATCGGATCGCCGCTCTCGCTCTTCCGGACATCGCGCATCCGCGCATGGACGTCGAGCATGAAGGCATGAAAATGGACGCGCCGCTTCCGCTGGATGGAGAGATGGTCGTAGAAAAGATCCATCAACATGGACTTCCCGCGGCCTACTGCACCCCACAGATAGACGCCGCGTAATGCCTGCGGCTTGCGACCGGTCAGGCGCCAGAGCAGGCTGCCGCGCGGCGGCACGGCTTCCAACTCGGCCTGTAGCTGGTTCAGCCGCTCGGCAGCGGCGCGCTGTTCGGGGTCGGGTCTCAGTTCGCCCGCGGCGACCAGCGCATCATAAGCTGCCAGCACCGCCATCAGCCGCGATCCTTGCTCGCCTTGCGAATGGTTCCGGCAAAGGTCAGCACGATATGCTCATCCCCCTCGCCCTGAACGACGAGCCCGCGCAGGAAAATCAGTCGGCCGGTTTCGCGCACCAATTCGACGACCGCGTCCAATGGCTCGCCGACACGGCCGGCGCCGACAAATTGCGTCGACAGGTCGAGCGTCACCGAATGGCCCGCATTGAGCGCGCCGAACTGATGCGATGCCGCGAACAGCGCGATGTCGACGAGCGCGAGCGTCACCGCACCATGGACATTGTCGCCAAGATTGCTGTGCTTGCGTTCCGGTAGCATGCGCACCCGCGCGCACGGACGGCCATCGGAGGCCGACGGTTCGGCGCGCACCATCAACGGTTCGATGAAGCTGTTGAAGCGCGTCGGGTCCTTGAGGTCCCAGCTCAGCCAGCCGCCTTCGAGTTCTTCGGCGCTGAAATGGTCGCGGCGCTTCGGGTCCTCGATCCCGTCGTTCACACCTGCCGCTCGGCCTCGAGCTTCTTGATCTCGGCGATCGCGCGCGCGGGGCTGAGACCCTTCGGGCAGGCGTTCGAGCAGTTCATGATCGTGTGGCAGCGATAGAGGCGGAACGGATCCTCGAGCTCGTCGAGGCGCTCGCCGGTCATTTCGTCGCGGCTGTCGGCGAGCCAGCGATACGCCTGAAGCAGGATCGCCGGACCGAGGAACTTGTCGCTGTTCCACCAATAGCTAGGGCAGCTCGTCGAGCAGCAGGCGCACAGGATGCACTCATAGAGCCCGTCGAGCTTTTCGCGCTCGGCGGGCGACTGCAGCCGCTCCTTGCCGCTCGGCGTCGTCGTCTTGGTCTTCAGCCAGGGCTCAATCGAGGCATATTGCGCGTAGAAATGGGTGAAGTCGGGAACGAGATCCTTGATCACGTCCATCGAAGGCAGCGGGGTGATCGTGACGTCGCCCTTCAAATCCTCGATCGCGGTCGTGCAGGCGAGGCCATTCTTGCCATTCATGTTCATCGAACAGCTGCCGCAGATGCCTTCGCGGCACGAACGGCGGAAGGTCAGCGACGAATCCTGCTCGCTCTTCATCTTGATGAGCGCGTCGAGGACCATCGGGCCGCATTTCTCGGTGTCGATCTCGAACGTGTCGAAGCGCGGATTTTCGCCCTTGTCGGGGTCGTAGCGATAGACTTTGAATTTCTTCACTGCCGCGGCGCCGTCGGCCTTGTGGACCTTGCCCGTCTTTTGCGGGCGGCTGTTCTTGGGCAGGCGGAATTCGGCCATATCGCGGGGTTCCCTATGCAATTGCGGGCTGCCTAGACCCGATTGGCGGAGTCGACAAGAGGGTGAAGAGGGGTTGAGCGCACGAAAGCCGCTGGCGGCGCGGCAGACGAGCCGCTAGGTGCGGCAACGATGAGCGAAGACGTCGCCCAACCCGCCGTAACCAGCCGCAGCGTCGCGCGCGGACTTGGCACGACCGTGCTGGCGCGACTGGGCGCCGTGGTCGAAATTGTCGCGCAGCCGCTTTACGTCCTGATGTTCGGCCTCGCGGGCTATGGTCTCTATGCCGTGTTGTGGGCGGCTGTGAACCTGCTCGAGAATATCTTCGACATGGGCATGACGAGCGCGATGCAGCGCACGGTACCGCAATCGGCGAGCGATGCGGAGGCCGCAGCGGCGCTGCGCACGGCGATGATCTTTGGCGTCGGGCCCTGCATTATCGTCGCGGCGCTGATCGCGCTCTTTGCTGCCGACCTCGGCCCGCTGCTCAATGTCGCGGACCATGACCGCGCGCTCGTCACCCCCGCTATCCGCATTTTTGTCTGGGCGCTCCCGCTTTGGGCGTTTGTCGAGATCGCGACCTCGGCGCTGCGCGCGCGCATGGTGTTCGGGGCCGAAATCCGGCTGCGGATCGTCTGGGAACAGATGTTGCGACTGGTGTTCGCGGGTCTGTTCTTCGCCGGCGGGCTCGGTCTGAAGGGCCTGTTTATCGCGCATCTGTGCTCGCTCGCGATCGCGGCGGCGCTTTGCGTCCGCCTGCTCGCCAAACATTATAGCTTCGCCGACCTGTGGCGCGGCCCATGGGCATCGAACACCGCGCGCAACACCTTCCTGGCCGGGCTTTCGATCCTGCCGTCGAACATCATCGCGCGATTGTTCGGCGACGCACCCGCGCTGATCCTCAACATGTTGCTGCCCGGCGCAGCGGGCGCGGCGGCGGCGGGCCTGTTCACGATCGCGCGAAAACTGTCGAGCGTGGTCCAGCTGGTGCGCATCGCCTTCACCTATGTGATGGCGCCGCTCGCGGCGAGCGCCGAGCGCGAGGACCGGCGCCAGGTCGCCGATATCTATGCCTATGCGACGCGGCTGATCTCGGCGATCGCGCTTCCGCTTGCCGCCGTACTCGCGGCGGGCAGTGCCTCGCTGCTCGGGCTGTTCGGGCATCAGGCACAGGCCGCACAGGCGGCGCTGGTCATCCTGCTGTTCGCGCGCGCCGCCGAAGCGGTGCTCGGGATTTCGGCGCCGGTGTTGCAGGTCGTCGCCGCGTTCCGTCAGCAACTGACCGCCAGCATTTTCGGCGTCGGCGTCGCGGTTGGCACGGGGTGGCTGATCGTCGGCCACCTCGATGCCCTGACCGGGGTGACGCTGGCCACCGCAATCGGCCTTGTCGTGATGGCCGCCATCCCGACGCTTCAGTTGGCGCTGGTCGAGAAACTCCATCCCTTCGACGCGCAATTTCCGGCGGTGGCCCTCCGCGGGTTTGCGATCACCCTGGTGGCAGGAACAGCCGCCATGCTCGCCGACCTCCTCCCCGACGCGCTGTCCTTGCCTTTGCTCGCACTGATCGCCGTCGCTTCGATATGGCTTTCGTTGCGCTTTGCCTTGCCGCTCGCCGATCGCATGTCATTGGGCAAGACCGGCCGCCAGCTTCGACTGTTCGAACGCGAAACTGCATGATCGAGACGACCTCACCCATCCGCGTCGCGATCTACGATCTCGATCGCACCGTGCTGCGCAAGCCGACCTTCACCCTGTTCCTGCTGTGGGCGGCATGGCGCGAGGCGCCCTGGCGGTTGCTGCTGCTCCCCGTGCTCGCCGCCTTGATGATCGGCTACGCGCTAGGCTTCTACGGCCGCGACCGGTTCAAACCGGCAGCGATCCGCCTGATGCTGGGCGCGAGCATCGCCCCGGCGCGGGCCGAGGCACTCGCCGCCGGCTTCGCCGCATGGCGCGTGCCCGGCGACGTCCCGCCGGGCGCCGCAGCATGCATCGCGCGCGACCGGGTCGAGGGATATCGCTTGCTGATGGCGACCGCGGCACCCGAATTCTACGCCGGCGCCATCGCCGATGCCCTCGACTTCGACGCGATCGTTGCCTCGCGCCACCAACGTGACGACGCCGGGAACTGGTTGCCCTTGCTCGACGGGCCGAATTGCTACGGTGCCGAAAAGGCGCGGCGCGTCACCGAATGGCTGGATGCCAATACGGCGGGCGGCGCCGCCCATATCCGCGCCTATTCCGATCATGCCAGCGACGCGCCGACCTTTGCGCTCGCCGGCGAAGCCTGGCTGGTCGGGCACGGCGCCAGATTCAGACGGCTGGCGGCCCGGCACGGCTGGCAGACGGCGGATTTCGAGGATGCCGCGACAAGCGCCCTTGCTGGAGTTCGATAATGCATTCGCTCTTCCTGTTCATCGGCGAACCGCACCAGATATTTCACGCGCTGCCGATCGCCGCCGAAATGACAGCCGCGGGGCATGATGTCGAAGTGGCCGTCGCGAGCGCAGACCATCTGCGCATGGTCGATCAGGTCTCGCTCGCCTATCCCGGCTTTGCCCCGCGCGTCACGCTGCTGGGGCAGAAAGGCCTCACCGGGTGGCTGCGGAGGCGCGGGCTGTTTCGCAACCCGCGCCTGCCGATCCTGCTTGATGCATTGCCTTTCTTGCGTCAGTTCGATGCGATCGTCGTGCCCGAACGGACGACCACGGCAATCCGGCACTTCCTGCCGCGCAAAACGCGCCTGATCTTCACCCCCCACGGCGCAGGGGACCGCGCGATCATGCTCGACCCGCGCGATCGGCATTTCGATTTCGTGCTGGTCGCGGGCGAGAAGAGCGAGCATCGCCTGCTCGATGCCGGGACAATCCGGCCGGGCCATTATGCGGTCAACGGCTATGTGAAACTCGACCTGATGCCGCGGCTGCAGGCGGCGCGCGAGCCGCTATTTGCAAACGACCGGCCGACGATCCTTTATGCGCCGCATTTCCGGCGCGAGCTGTCGTCGTGGGACCGGTTCGGGCGGGATATCATTGGCTGGTTCGCAGCGCAGGATCGCTACAACCTCGTGGTCGCGCCGCACGTGCGCCTGTTTGCCGAAGCGAGCGATGCCGAGCGCGAAGCCGTGGCTGCGCTGGCGGTACCCGGAAAAATCCGGGTCGACCTCGAATCAGACCGCCTGTTCGACATGAGCTATACAAGCGGCGCCGACATCTATCTCGGCGATGTCAGCAGCCAGGTTTACGAATTTCTCGCAACCCCGCGCCCCTGCGTCTTCCTCAATGCCCACCGCGTCGACTGGAACGGCGATCCCGATTATCTGTTCTGGACGCTGGGCGATGTCGTTGACGATCTTGCCGAGCTGCCCGAGGCGCTCGATCAGGCGCCCACGCGCCACCCGCTCTATGCCGACGCCCAATGCGAAAGGCTGGCGGAATCGATAGGCGGCGATCCCGCGGGTGCGGCCCAGCGCGGGGCCGAAGCGATTTCGCGCTTCCTTGCAAAGGGCACGGTACAGGATAAGAGCGGCGGATGACCGAAGCCTCCTCCCTGCCCGCCCTTTCGCTGATCGGTGAAAATTCGACGCCGCTGTGGGGTATGACCAATGCCGAACGACTGCGCCGGCTGGCGCGAGCCGAAGGCCTGCCCGAAACCGCCGGACAATCGGGCGCACAGCTTTTCGTCAATCTGGCTTATGTGTTCGATCCGGTATGGCTGCGCCATATCCTGACGCTGCCGGGCACGGTGGTGATGGATGGCGACGAACTGGTGATGGCGTATCTGACCGGCGGCATGCGCCCCGAGAATATGGCCGAGGATATGGCGCAGCATCGCGGCGCGCTTACGGTCATCAACTATCGCGACAATCCGCAAATCTATAACCGCCAGCTGCGCAAGCTCGAATGCCCGTTCATCGAGCGCCTGATCCCCGAGACGCGGCGCGCGATCGAACGGAAAAGCTATTTTGGCGCCTATAAGGGCGTCACCGATGCATTGACCAAATATCTGTGGCCCGAACTCGCTTTGTGGCTGACGCGGATCGCCGCGAGCATCGGCATGACGCCCAACATGGTCACCGCGATCGGCGCGACGCTCTGCGTCTATGCCACATATCTTTTCGCTTACGGCCATTATTGGGAGGGGATGCTCGCGGGCTTCATCTTCATGGTGCTCGATACGGTCGACGGAAAGCTCGCGCGCTGCACGATCACCTCGTCGAAATGGGGCAATGTCGCCGACCATGGCGTCGATCTGATCCATCCGCCCTTCTGGTGGTATTTCTGGGGCGTCGGGCTCGGCACCTGGGGTCTCGCGCTGTCGAACCAGACGTTCATCCTGGTGATGATCGCGGTGGTCGCAGGCTATGTGCTCCAGCGCGTGATCGAGGGGATGTTCATCAAGGATTTCGGCATGGACGTCCATGTCTGGCGGCCTTTCGACAGCCAGTTCCGCTTGATCACCGCGCGCCGCAATCCGAATATCGCGATCCTGTTCTTCGCCACACTTGCCGGACGTCCCGACATCGGCCTGATCGCGGTTGCATGGTGGACCATCATCTCTCTGATCGTCCATGCAATACAGCTGATGCAGGCCTATGCTGCGCGGCGCGCCGGACGCCCCATTGTCAGCTGGATGGAAGAAGCATGAACGAGACCATCGCAAAATTCGGCCATCCGGCGACGCTGATCGCCGAATATGATCATTGGGTCGTGCTTCTCCGTCCCGCGCAACCGACACTCGGCGCGCTGGTGCTGGCGGCGAAATCGGACGCCACGGCGTTCGGCGAGCTGCCCGTCGACGCCCATGCCGAACTCAAGATCGCGACCGCCGCGATCGAGGCCGCGCTGCGCCAGGCGGTCGGCTATGCGAGGATCAACTATCTGATGCTGATGATGGTCGACCCGCACGTCCATTTTCACGTGCTGCCGCGCTATGAGGGCGAACGCTCGGGCGCGGGACTGACGGTCGCCGACGCAGGCTGGCCGGCGCAGCCCGACCTCGGGCAGGCTATAAAACTGGATGACGCTCAAGTCGCCGCACTCGTCGGCTGGCTCAAACCCTATTTCGCGTAACGGCCTTCTTCCGCCCATTTGGCGGTAAGCACATCGGCGGCTTCGACGTCCTGCGGGAAGTCGACTTCCTGCCATTCGAGCCCCTCGATCGACACGGTGCCGACACGGTTGCCCTTGGCGATGACATCGATCGCGCGCAGATACCAGCGCTCGACCCCTTCGGGGGTGCGCATCATCTGGTCGACCTGATTGCGAAAGATCGACGGGCCGTCGCCGACGAAAGCCAGCATGCCGATTGACTCCGCATTGGTATCGGGCGGCAGCAACCGCTTGCCGATATGATGCAGGCGCCCTTCGGCGTCGCGGTTCACCTTCATATCGTCGTCGTCATAGTCGGCCTTGACGTCGACGGTGACGGTAATCGGCTCGTTCGCGCCCGCGATCAGCTTCGCGACAATCTCTTCCGAAATGATGGTGTCGCCGTTGAGGATGATGAAGTCGCGGTCCATCTCCTCGCGTGCGATCCAGCAGGTGCCGAGATTGTCGGCGACCTGAAAGAAGGGGTTGAATAAAGTGCGGATGCGCACGCCCGTGTCGCGGTAAAGCTGCAACGCATGATCCTCGACCCGCTCGGTGCGGAATCCGGTCACAACGACAATGTCCTTGATGCCGTTCGCGGCGAGCGCCGCGACCTGCCAGCCGATCAGCGTGCGACCGTTCAGGTCGATCAGGCATTTGGGGATGTCGCGGGTCAGCGGCAGCAGGCGCGAGCCCTGCCCGGCCGACAGGATGATGGCTTTATCGATGCTCATAGGGGCCGCCCTATAGCGCCTTACCGCCGTGCGGCAAATATGGCTTCGATCAGCTCGATGTCGGCGGGCTTATCGGCGTCGATGCACGCCTCGCCTTCGGACATCGGCACCACCTTTGCCCTGAGCCCGAAACGGAGCCCCGCGCGCGCCACGCCCTGCTGGATCGTGAAGAGGCGGAGCAGCGCGCCGATCAGCAACCACGGCCCAAAGGCGGCGATGATCTTCAGCCCCTTTTTGCGATCGCGTTCGATGCGACCCCAAAAATCGAGCAAAGGGAGCACGCGGCGCCCGCGCAGGCGGAACAGGTTTGCGCCCGACCACCAACCGCCGCGGAATTTCAGCCAGGTCCGCTGCGATTGCGGATAGCGCGCAAGCAGTACATCGCGCTCGACCATCGCGACGGCGACGTCGCTATCCTCGGCACCCGTCAGAAATTCAGCGATCATCGTCGGCGTCAGCAGCACATTGTCGGCGGTCGTTACCAGCAATGGGTCGTCGCCCGGAGGAAGCGCCGCAGCGAGTGAACTGCTGATCCCCTGCCCCGAATCGGCGAAATGCAGGTCGGGGAGGTTCGCGAGACCCGGCTCGGCGGCCAGCTTGGCGCTGTTCTGCGCGAGGATGATGATCGGACCGATCAGCGGCGAGGCACGCAATGCCCCGACGACATGAACAAGCATCGCCTGACCTCCGACCGGCAACAGCGCCTTGGTCGACACGCCGCTACCCGTCAGCAGCGGGTCGGAACCGGGGCGACTGCCCGCGAGAACGATGGCCGGAATCTGGCCGGTCACTGTGCCACCTTCGCCGCGGGCACGATGCGGCGCGCCGTGACCCCGCGCAGGAAGTCGGTCGCCTCTTCGAGCACCGGTCCCTTGCCACGGAAAGGCGCAGCCAGCGCCATCACGATGCCCGTATGCCCCATGCCGGGATAGATGCGCAGCGCCACCGGACCGCCGGCGCGCTCGATCGCCGCCGCAAGATTCTGGCTGTTGCGGGGACGCACAGTGTCATCCTCGTCGCCGCTTGCCAGCCACAGCGGCGGCGCGTCGCCGCGCGCAAAATGGATCGGCTGGGTCTTTTCGATCGGTTTGACCTTGCCCATCGCCTTGTCCCCGCGGCCGCCCTTCTCGAGCGGAAGGAAGTCATAGGGGCCAGCAAGGCCAGCAACACCGCGAATGATCGACGGATCGCTCTTCGCCGAGCGCAGCCACTGCGGATCGAGCGCGAGCATAGCGGCATTGTAGGCGCCTGCCGAATGGCCCATCAGCGCGATCCGGTCGGGGTCACCGCCAAGTTTGGCGATATGCTCGTGCGTCCATGCGACCGCCGCCGCGCTATCCTCGATAAAGTCAGGCCAATGCGCCTTGGGCACGAGCCGGTAGTCGGGGATCACGACGACAAATCCTTGCTGCGCCAGCGCACGCCCGACAAAGCCGTAGCTGCCGCGCTCGCCGCTGTCCCAGCCCCCTCCATAGAAAAAGACGATCACCGGCAGCTGATCGCCCGCCTGGGCGGTCTCGGGCACCCAGATGTCGAGCGATTGTCGGGGCCCGTTGCCATAGGGCTGGTCCCCGAGCAGGAGCCGTGTGCCGTCGCCCTGTCCGAGCAGCCGGTCGGCCATGTCGAGAGACTTCGCACCGCCCGCGACGATCATCTTGGCGCCGCCACCGAATAGCAGCACGAGCAACAGCACCACGAAGAGGAATTTGATCAACCGTCGTCCTTTGGAAACCGGCCCCGCCATCTTCCGCGCCCTACAGGGCGGCGAGGCGGCGAACAAGACGGCTACACGATATAGGCCGCCACCTTTTTGCCACTCGCGCGTAGGAGAGGGCAATGGCCAGTTCCTTCTCCCGTCCCGCCCTTATCTGCAACAGCCAGAGCGGAAGTCATGACGACGCCGTACTCGCGGCGATTGTCGAAGCCTGCCGCGTTGCGGGCGCGCCGCTCGTCGCCGTCTTTGCGCTCCCCGACGACGAGATTCCAGGCGCGGCCGACCTCGGCCGGCAGGGCATCGACCTACTGCTCGTCTGGACGGGCGACGGGACAATCAACACCGCGGCGACCAAGGCGGCAGGCTGGGACGGCGCGATCCTGCCGCTACCCGGCGGCACGCTCAACCTGCTGTCGAAAGCGCTGCACGGCGACCGCCAGGCGACCGTGATATTGGCGGACACGCTGCAGGGCAAAGGCCGGCGCAGCCCTATCCCGACGATCCGGTCCGCCACAGGCGAAGCCTTCATCACCGTCGTCGCGGGGCCGGCGACACGCTGGGCCGAGGTGCGCGAGACGATGCGCCAGGAGGGGCTGATCGAGGCAAGCCGCGCGGCACCCGACGCGCTGGATGCGATGACGAACGCACCCGGGGTCAAGGTCGCGGGCGATGAGCAGCCCTATCCTGCGGTCATCCTCACCCCCACCCCCGACGGCATCCGCGCCGACGGAATCCTGACCGAAGGCACCGGCGATGTGTTGCGTCACGGCCTCGCCTGGCTGGGCGGGGATTTTCGCAACGGACCGAGCGAAGAAATTGCGACGGGCGAAACGATCATTCTTGAAAGCGACGCGGCCATCAGCCTCGAATATGATGGCGAACTGGCCGAGACGGCCTCGCCCGCCCGCTTCGCGCTGGGAACGAGCGTGGTGGACTTTGTGGCGACGGCATGACGCGGCTCTTTCACATCAGCGATCTGCATTTCGGACTTGAGGATCGCACCGCGCTCGCATGGTTCAAGGAGTGCGTGCGCCGCGAACAACCCGACGCGGTGCTGATCACCGGCGACCTTACGATGCGCGCACGAAGCCGGGAATTCGCTGCCGCCGTCGACTGGATCGGCGGCCTCGATGTGCCTGTCACCGTCGAGGTCGGCAACCATGACCTTCCTTATTTCAACCCGGTTGCGCGCTTCTTTTACCCCTATCGCCGGATTCGCGGGATCGAGCGGCTGGTCGAACGCGAACTCGATCTGGCCGGCGTCGCGATCATCCCGCTCAAAACGACGGCGCGCGCGCAATGGCGGTTCGACTGGTCGAAAGGCTGGGTGACGGCGAAAGCGCTGGCCAGAACGCTGACCGCGATCGATGCGCTTCCGCCCGGTACGACGGTGTTGGTGACCGCGCATCATCCGCTGGTCGAGGCAGGGACACGCGGCCGCGCGCTGACCCGCGGCGGCGCCCGCGCCTTGCGCGAACTCGCGGCCCGCGGCGTCGCGGCGGTGCTCACCGGCCACGTCCATGACGCGTTCGATCTCGTCATGCAAACCGAAGACGGGCCGATCCGCATGATCGGCGCGGGCACGCTATCGCAGCGCATCCGCTCGACCCCGCCCGGCTTCAACGAACTTCGCGTCAAACAGGGCGCGATCGCAGTGCGCGTCCGGAATGTCGAGGCAGTGCCGACCCCCGACATGCAGATAGCCGACGTCCCGCCCGACGCCTTGCCGCCCCGCGCACCGGGCGAACCGGTCGCGCCCATCGATGCCGTGCCGCCGGTCGATCCACCCGTGCACTGACGCCGCCCATTGACGCATCTCGGCATCCCGTTACGTTGCAACAAAAAACGGAAATGGGATGATAAACGATGCTGACCAAGGGCGACGATTTCCCGCTGCACCAGAGTGCCGAGCCGATTGCGTTCGCGGGCACCGACCGCAATTTTTACGACCGCTATTTCTTCAACGGCTATTCGCCCGACGGATCGGTCTTTTTCGCCGCGGCGATGGGCTTCTATCCACAGCTTGGCATCGTCGATGCGGCCTTTTGCGTGCTGGTCGATGGCGTGCAGCATAATTTACGCGCGAGCCGCCGGTCGGGCGGCGAGCGGCTCGACCTGTCGGCGGGACCGATCGCGATCAGCATCGACACGCCGCTGGAAACGCTAACGCTGCGTATCGCCGCCAACGACGGGCCGCTCGCCGGCGAGCTGCGTTTTACCGCGCGCCATTTTCCGATCGAGGAGCCGCGTTTCACCCGCCGCAACGGGACGCGCCTGTTCATGGACTATACGCGCATGACCCAGAACGGCCATTGGTCGGGGTGGCTCTCGGTTGGCGGGCAGCGCATCGATGCCGACAAGGACTGGGCCGGAACACGCGACCGCAGCTGGGGCATCCGCCCGGTGGGTGCCGCTGAACCGCAACCCCCGCCGCAGGGCAATTTCCACCAGTTTTTCTGGTTGTGGACGCCGTGCAATTTCGCCGACCGATCGCTTTTTTTCCACAGCAACGACGATGGCGAAGGGACCCCTTGGAACCGTCGCGCGGTGCTTGTCGGCAGCAACGGGGGCGAGCGCCACTATGCCGACCCCGGCTTCACCGCCGAATGGCTGCCGAGAACGCGTCGCCTGAACCGGCTGACCGCCGATTTCGATGCCAGCACCCGCCTGACGCTCACCCCGAGCGGACCGATGTTTGCGATGAGCGGGCTCGGTTACACCCATCCCGTCTGGGGGCATGGCTTCGATCATGGCGACCTTGATGTCGCACACGACAGCCTGTCCGAAGCCGACCGTTACTGGGGCAATCCGCTCGCGATGCATGTGCAGGCGCTGGTCCATGCCGAGCTGAGCGACGGCGACCGCAGCGAGCGCGGTATAGGCGTGCTCGAGCAATTGTTCGTCGGCCCGCACGCACCGACCGGTCTCACCGGCCTGTTGGACCCCATCGCGTGAGTTTTCCGACCTCGCCCGGGGCGATCGAACCGCAATGGCTCGGCGCCGCGCTCGGGTATCCCGAAAAGCTGCGGGCCTTCACCTCCGCGAAGGTCGGCACCGGTCAGATGTGCGACAGCTATCGCCTGTCGCTCGATTGGGAGGATGGCGTCGACGCGCCTGCCAGCGTGATCGCCAAACTCCCGAGCCATGACGAGGCCAGCCGCAATATCGCCAAGCTCACCGGCACCTATGTCAAGGAGGTGAGCTGGTATCGCGAAATGGCCGAAGCGAGCGGCGTTCCGGCGCCTCTGTGCCATTATGGCGAGATCGCCGAAGACGACGTCGATTTCATTCTGATCCTCTCCGACCTTGCCCCGGCGCGGCAGGGCGACCAGCTGGCAGGGATCGGACTGACCGGCCTCATCCCCTGCATCGAAGCCGCGGCGAAGCTCCACGCCCATCTGTGGAACGATGCGCGGCTCGCGCAGATACCCTGGCTCGCGCGCGACAATGGCGATCTGGTCCGCGCGCTCTTTCCGCAGCTCTATCTGGGCTTTCGCGAGCGCTATGCGACAAGGCTCGCGCCCGACCTGCTCGATGTGGGCGCAGGGATCGTCGACCGCCTCGACGCCTATCTGGCACACGAACCCGCGGCGCGGACGATCATCCATGGCGACCTGCGGATCGACAATATCCTGTTTGCGCCCGGCGGCGAAGCCTGCTGGCTTGTCGACTGGCAGACACTGGGGCGCGGCAGCGGCGCCGCCGACCTCGCCTATCTGATCGGCACCAGCATCGCCGATCCGTTCGATCGCGCCGCCGCCGACCGGCCCGCGTTCGACCACTGGATCGCGGCGCTGACCGCGGCCGGCGTCGCGGCCGATGGCGAAGCGCTATGGGCCGACTATCGCGTCGGCGCCTTGAGCGGCTATTTCATGGCCGTCTTCGCCTCGATGAGTGTCGAACGCACGGCCCGCGGCGACGAGATGTTCGCGGTGATGGCCGAACGCCCGGCGCGGCAGGCGCTGGCGCTGGGGAGTCTGGATCTGCTCTAGTTCAGGCCGTCGACCGCTTGCTGCCGATAATGACGTGCACTCCGGCGAAAGCAGGCGTCGCCTTCAAATAGGCCTTTCCTACATTATCCGGCTGTGCCAGCCTTCATCCGGCTCTTTCATTTGGTGGATAAAAGCGGTCGCTGCCTCGCTTGCGCGCGCGGTCACGGCGGGCGTGCCCGGCGCGTCCAGCAGGCCGCGCGGTCCACGTCAGGGGCGTGCACAGGGCTGAACTTTCCTGAACTTTGGAATGATTCCGCGCTCCCTGCGTCGGCCGGATCCAACCCAAGATGACGAAAGAAGGCAACGGCTCTTCATTACCCCAAAGTGGAAATTCGCGGAGATGTCTTTGCCCAAAGAAAAAGGGCGGCCCGTTGCCGGACCGCCCTTCCCTTCTCCGTCCGTCGACGGAAAAACTTGTTTAGCGCTTCGAGAACTGGAAGCTGCGGCGGGCCTTCGCCTTGCCGTACTTCTTACGCTCGACGGTGCGGCTGTCGCGGGTCAGGAAGCCGGCCGTCTTGACGACACCGCGCAGCGCGGGTTCGAAACGGGTCAGCGCCTGCGCGATGCCGTGAAGCACGGCACCCGCCTGGCCCGACAAACCGCCGCCCTTGACGGTGGCGATAATGTCATAGCTGCCGATGCGATCGGTCAGACCAAAGGGCTGGTTGATCACGAGGCGCAGCGTCGGACGCGCGAAATAGATTTCCTGGTCGCGGCCGTTGATCGTGATCTTGCCCGTGCCGGGCTTGAGCCACACGCGGGCAACAGCGTCCTTACGGCGGCCGGTCGCATAAGCGCGGCCCTGCTTGTCGACGATCTTCTCGCGCAGCGGCGTGGTCGAGACCGGGGCTGCGACGGTACCTTCGACGGCGCCGGCGAGATCCTTGAGATCGGTCATGGTCTGTTCGTCAGCCATTATGCACCCACCTTGTTCTTGCGGTTCATCGACGCAACGTCGATCACTTCGGGGCTCTGCCCTTCGTGCGGATGTTCAGCTCCGGCGAAGACGCGCAGGTTGCGCATCTGCTGGCGGCCGAGCGGGCCACGCGGGATCATGCGTTCGATGGCCTTTTCGAGCACGCGCTCGGGGAAACGGCCTTCGAGGATCTTCGCCGGGCTCGTTTCCTTGATGCCGCCGGCATAGCCGGTGTGCTTATAGTAACGCTTGTCCTGCAGCTTCTTGCCCGTGAACGCCACCTTTTCGGCGTTGATCACGATGACATTGTCACCGCAATCGACGTGCGGGGTAAAGCTCGGCTTGTGTTTGCCGCGCAGGATGTTGGCGATGATCGATGCAACGCGGCCCACAACGAGACCCTCGGCGTCGATCAGCACCCATTTCTTTTCGACCGTCGCGGCGTTTGCCGATGCGGTCGTCTTGGTCAGCGCCTTCATCATGGCACGCTCCTTGACAGATATGGACTGGGGCGACCGGCACGATGCCTGCGACCCCGAAACAAACCGCGCCGCCTGATCCACAAGGGGACGCAGCGGCGCTTCGGAGCGGGCCAATGGCGCCAGGCGGACGGAAAGTCAAGCATAGAGCGGCTTTGCTGACAGGTATTATGATACCCTAGGCGTTATAAGGCGGGTTCCAGCGCACGCACCCGCTCCTCGACGAGCGTCCGTCCCTTGCCATCCGCCTCGACGATCCAGCTCTGCTGCCGCTCGCGCATCACCAGCCCCGTATCGGTGTCGATGGTCCACAGATGGTCGATTTCCACCGGCTGGTCGGCGGCGCCGATTGTCACCGAATCATGCTCGACCCTGGCAATCGTCCGCTGCGCCCCGTCGTGCCGGATCGACACGCTGGCATCTTCGCCCGGCGCTTTAACCGGAATGGCCTCGTTCGCCGGTGCGACGAGCGCACGAATGTCGGCGGTGGCGAGCCGGTCGCGTTCGGCGGGAGGAAGCGCGGCGATCAACTGCGCCAATTGCCTGGCTTCGGAACGTCCGGCCTCGGCCGCCGTTGCCTGGTGTCGCGCGATCACCCGGTCCCACAAGCTTTCGGGATCGACAAGGTCGATGCGGCTGCCGTCGGGCGCGACAAGATAGGCCACCGCTTCACCGATCAGCGGCTGGAGCATCATCGTCACCGCGCGGGTCACTTCGGGCCGCGCGTCGGATTCGATTCGCTGCAGCACCGCCTCGAGCCGATAACCGCGCCCGATCCTCTGCCATTGCAGTGCATAGATGAGCGCGAAACTGATCAGCGTTCCGTCACGGCCGATACGGCGCGACGTCACACGGTAGATCATGGGCACGCCTACCGGCGGCGCAAACCGGGAATAGACCGCGGCGGCCGCGGGAAGGTCGCCGGGCACCGCGAGCGGCAGGGGCTGGGCCGCCAGCAGCAACAGCGCGCCGCCGAGGCTGCCCGCCAAGATCATGGGGTCCGGCGACCCAGACGATGAAGACCCGCCGCAGCGCTGGCGACGAGGATGGCGCCAGTGACCTGGTGCAGCACCGCAACCCACATCGACACGCCCGACATGACGGTCCAGATGCCGAGGAGCATCTGCGCCGCGACGACCGCAACAAGCAGTCCGGCCTCACGCCGCGCGCCGCGCCGCGACAATGTACGCGCAAGGAGCAAGAGCGCCAGCGCCGCGACCCACGACCACCAGCGATGGAGGAAATGGATCAGAAACGGATCGTTGGTCATCGCGAGCCAGGCACCCCCCGCCCAGTCGATGCCCTCGGGCACGAAATGGTCGTTCATCAGCGGCCAGGTGCTGGCGACATAACCGGCGTTGAGCCCGGCGACCCACGCGCCGAGCAGCAACTGGATGAACAGGATCAGGATGATGCCGACCGCGGGCCCGGTCAGCCGCGCCGGTCGCGCTGCCGCATCGCGCGCCAATACGCCGAGATCTCGCGCGGTCCACACGAGCCCCGCGAGCAGGAACAGCGCGGTGAGCAAATGGGTTGCGAGGCGAAAATGGCTGACGTCGGTGCGATATTCGAGGCCCGAGGCAACCATCCACCAGCCGATGGCGCCCTGCAACCCGACGAGCGCCGCGAGCGCGAGCAGCCGCCCGCCATAACCGCTCGGAATTGCGCGCCGCCAGGCGTACCAGACCAGCGGCACGACCAGCGCCATCCCGACCAGACGGCCAAGGATACGGTGCAGCCATTCCCAGAAAAAGATCGCCTTGAAGCCGGCCAGCGTCATGCCGAGGTTGATCTCCTTATATTCGGGGATCTGCTTGTACTTCTCGAATTCGCTGACCCAGTCGGCCTCGTTCAACGGCGGCAGGACACCCGAAACGGGGCGCCACTCGGTGATCGAGAGACCCGATTCCGTCAGGCGGGTGATACCCCCGACCGCCACAACCGCGATTACGAGCAGCGCGACGGCCCAGAGCCAGCGCGCGAGCGCCGCGGGGCGGGGCTTGCGCGCGGCGGGCGAATGCAAGGTGGAGGCATGCGTCATCGCCCGCCCTATCGGCGCTTGCAGGGCGATAGGCAAGAGGTCCGAACCCGAACGCTCCAGGGAAATTCATGGCCCCGACAGGCGCGCCTTGATAGGGGATGCCGATGCCGCACCGTGCCCGATCCGTCCTTGCCGCCCTGTCGCTATCGATGGCGACGCCCGCCGCCGCGGCGGCTCCGGCCGAACCCTCCTATGAAGCCTGGGCCGCCATCGAGGCGCGGGTGGCGACGATCGGCTTTCGCCTGACCACGACCAATGCGGTATGGTGCCCGGCACGCCAGCCCCAGTTCGGATGGATATGGGGCGACCCCCGTCTTTACGCATCGGACCAGCGTGCCCAAGCGCTTGCAGCTTATGGTACCACAGATCGCGGCGTGCCCTTCATCGCCGGACTCGCGCCGGCTTCCCCTGCTGCGGCGGCGGGTATACGCGTCGGCACGCCAATATTCGGGATGGCGGGCAGCCCCGTACCGGCGGGCGAAGGCGACCACCCCTTTGCCCGGATCACGGCGATCGAGACCCGCCTTGCCGCGCGGCCGGCCAATGCACCGCTTGCGCTCGATACCGGCGATAGCCATTCGGTCAGCGTCCAGCCCGTGCCGGGATGCGTCAGCGATTTTCGCGTCGAGACCAGCGAGAAGCCGGGCGCCGTCGCCGACGGGCGGATGGTGCTGGTCAACCAGGGCCTCGCCGATTTTGCTGCCGATGACAATGAACTCGCAGCCGCAATCGCTCACGAACTGGCCCACAATATCCTGCGTCACCGTGCGCGGCTCGACGCGGCAGGGGTCGATCGAGGCGCCGGAAAGCAGTTCGGCCGCAACGCCCGCCTGTTCCGGCAGACCGAAGTCGAAGCCGACCGGCTGTCGGTGTGGCTGCTCGCCGGCGCGGACTACGATCCCGCCGCCGCGGCGCGCTTCTGGACGCGCTTCGGTCAGCGCAAGGGGCGGCCGCTGTTCCAGGCGGGCACGCATCCGAACTGGCGCGACCGCGTCGCGTCGCTCGAAGCAGAGGCCGCCGCGATCGCTGCCGCGCGGGCGGCGGGACAGCCACTGCACCCGCCGCTGATCGATGCACCACCGCCCTTGGAATAAAGCGGCGGGCATCCTATTTTGGCACCACCTGATCTTCCTCCCGCAAGGACCGACGCCATGACCCACGAGACAGCGATTTTTGCCGGAGGCTGCTTCTGGTGCACCGAAGCCGTGTTCCAGTCCCTCGGCGGGGTCGAAGGCGTCGAGAGCGGCTATATCGGCGGAGCCGTCCCCAACCCGACCTACAAGCAGGTCTGCGGCGGCGACACCGGCCATGCCGAAGCGATCCGCATCACCTTTGATCCCTCGATCATCAGCTATGACGACCTGCTCGACGTTCATTTCGCGACGCATGACCCGACGACCCTGAACCGGCAGGGCAACGACATCGGCACCCAGTATCGCAGCGCCCTGTTCCCGCTCGATGCGGCGCAGGCCGACGCCGCGCGTGCCGGGATTGAACGCGCCGCCGCCGACTGGCCTGCACCGATCGTCACCACGGTCGAAACCGCATCGGACTGGTATCCGGCCGAGGATTATCATCAATCCTATTGGGAAGGCGAAGGGCAGCGCAATCCCTATTGTATGGCGGTTATTCCGCCGAAA
Organism: Sphingopyxis sp. GW821-FHT10B01; assembly: GCF_059415685.1. Taxonomy (NCBI): domain Bacteria; kingdom Pseudomonadati; phylum Pseudomonadota; class Alphaproteobacteria; order Sphingomonadales; family Sphingopyxidaceae; genus Sphingopyxis; species Sphingopyxis sp. GW821-FHT10B01. The sequence continues at coordinate 727,851 of NZ_JBWKNS010000001.1, forward strand.
CTGGCCAAATTGCGCAAAGGATTCAGCGATCGACTGCGCGCCGGCTAGGCGGCCTCACGGCGGCGGCGGCGGTGTTGCAATATGGCCGCATGACGTCACTTTTCATTGACTTTCCAATAGTTTTGGCTAGCGGACGCGCCTTCGTTGGGGCAGGATGCCCCTGAAACGCAGTTGGGGGCGTTGCCAGGTGTTGGCATCACTGTTTCTGATCGGCGCGCTGTTCTCGACACCCCAGATGTCGGTTCAGGCCGCCAGCCTGACGGTTGTCGAGGACGGCTCCGGTGGAATGACGCGCGCCGTCAACCGGATGATTGGCGGTATCGCGAGCTATGCCCGCTGGCCCGACGGCTCGGCGAGGACCGGGCGCGTCATGTGCCTGGTCGGGACCCCGCGACTGACCGATCGCATGGCGCCCGACGCCCCTGGGCCGGGCGCGATCACCGTGCGCCGGATGAGTGCGGATATGGCAATAAACCGCACCGATTGCGACATGCTGTTCCTTGGCCGGATGCCCGTTGCCGACCGGCGGCAGCTCATCGCTTGGGTACGCGGACGCCCCATCCTGACCATCACCGACGACGATGCCGCGTGCATCTATGGCGCAATGTTCTGCCTGAACAACAGGGCGGCAAGTATCAGCTTCTCGGTCAATCTCGACGCCATCGGCCGTGGCCCGCTGCGAATCGATCCGCGCGTGCTGCGGATCGGCGGCGGCGAAGGGGGCACGCCATGACCGGGCAAAGCCCCACTCCTCCGGAACGGATCGGTGCGCGCACGACGCTGCAAAAACTGCTGTCGCGGTTCCATTTCGGTATTACGCTGTTCGCGGTCGCGCTTTCGGGCCTCACCATTCTGCTCGCCGGGGTGACTGCGCTACGCGGCTATGCCGACCGCAACATGGAACTCGCGGCGCAGCTCGGCGCCTATGGTGTCGAACCCGCGCTGGTGTTCAACGATCCGCAAGCGGTTCGCGAGGGGCTCGAGCCGCTCACCCGGATCCCCGGTATTGCACGGCTGCGGGTGCTGAACGATGTCGGGCAACCGCTCAGTCAATGGACCTCGCCCGTCGCCGACCCGGCACCGATCCTCACGCGCATCTTCTTTCCCCGCCCGTTCGCGGTGACGGTCCAGCGCAGTGGATCGGCGATCGGAACGATCGAGGTATGGGGCGACAGCTCGACGTTGATCGATTATGTCCGCCTCGGCTTGCTTGCCGGGCTCGCCTGCCTGCTGATCACGGCCTTCGGCACAATCTTCCTTGCGCGGCGCTTCGAATATGAGCTGGTGAAGCCATTGAACGAGATTGCAACCGTGGCGCATGACGTGCGCCTGCACCGCCGGTTCGACAAGCGCGTCAAGCCGCTCGGCATTGCCGAACTCGACCGGCTTGGCGGCGATATCAATGCCCTGCTCGACGAATTGCACGGTTGGCAGGGCCATATGGAAAGCGAACATGCGATGCTGGCCCATCGCGCATCACACGATACGCTGACCGCGATGCCGAATCGCGCCGCGTTTGACGAGCAGCTCGCACAGCGCATCGAAGCGGCCGAGGGGCGCGGGAGCCGCTTTGCCCTGCTGTTCATCGATGCCGACAACTTCAAGGCCGCGAACGACAATTTCGGTCATGCCGCAGGTGACGCGGTGCTCGTCGCGCTGTCGGCGCGGATCAAGGACACATTGCGCAAGGGCGATTTCGCGGCCCGCGTTGGCGGTGACGAATTCATCGTCATCATCGATCCACTCGACAGCGATGCCCGGGCCGACGGCCTCGCGAACCGCATCCGGGCCAGCGTCACCGAACCGGTGCTTCTGCCCGGAGGAGACACGTACAGCGCGGCCGTGAGCGTCGGCGTGGCAGTCTTTCCCGACAATGGCAGCAACGCGACCGCGCTGCTTACCGCCGCCGACGCCGCGATGTATGCAGACAAACTGACCAACCGTTCCAGATAATAACCAGCGGAGAACACCGTGACTCTTGATTTCCCCCGATCGATCCGAACCCTGTTCCTGAGCGTCTTCGCGGCCATGCTCGCAGCCTGTCAGAGCGTACCCGCGCCAACCGGCTTTACGCCTGCACAGATCGCAGCGCTGAAGACTGAAGGATTTGTCGAAACCGACACGGGTTGGGCGCTGACGTTCAACGAACGCCTGCTCTTCGCCTCGAACGAAAGCGCGGTGCAGCCCGAACAGCAGGCGCGCATCGCGACGCTGGCGCGCAACCTGACGTCGGTGGGTATCTTCACCGCGCGGATCGAGGGGCATAGCGATTCGACCGGCGCTTCGGCCTATAATCTGGCGCTGTCGCAGGCACGCGCACAAGCCGTTGCCGCGCCGTTGCAGGCGGGCGGGATGCGCTTCACCGCGGACCAGATCGTCGGCCGCGGCGAGGCGGTGCCGATGTCGAGCAACGACACCGTCGAAGGCCGCCAGGACAACCGGCGCGTCGTCGTGATCGTCACGCCGTAACAACGGGGTGAAGTCGCGATCCTCGCGCCTTTTCTTGCTGGAAATTCACAGCTAAGCCTCTGGCCATGAAACCCATCCGCAAAGCCGTCTTTCCCGTTGCCGGTCTCGGCACCCGCTTTCTGCCCGCGACCAAGGCGATCCCCAAGGAAATGCTGCCCGTCGTCGACCGGCCGTTGATCCAATATGCGGTCGACGAAGCCCGCGAGGCCGGGATCGAACAGATGATCTTCGTCACGGGGCGCGGCAAGAGCGCGATCGAGGATCATTTCGACGTCGCGTTCGAACTTGAAAAGACGATGTCCGAGCGCGGCAAGGATCTGTCGGTGCTCGAACCCACGCGGCTCGGACCGGGCGCCTGCGCCTACGTCCGGCAACAGGAACCGCTGGGCTTGGGGCACGCGATCTGGTGCGCGCGCGACATCGTCGGCGACGAACCCTTTGCCATCTTTCTACCCGACGAATTCATGCACGGAACGCCCGGCTGCATGAAGCAGATGGTCGATGCCTATCACAAGGTCGGCGGCAATCTGATCTCGGTCCTCGAAGTCCCGCACGAACAAGTATCGAGCTATGGCGTCATCGCGCCCGGCGCACGCGACGGCGCGTTGACAGAGGTGAAAGGCCTTGTCGAAAAACCTGCGGTCGACGTAGCGCCGTCGAACCTGATCATCTCGGGCCGCTATATTTTGCAGCCCGAAGTGATGCGCGTGCTTGAGCGGCAGGAAAAAGGCGCGGGCGGCGAAATCCAGCTGACCGATGCAATGGCGACGATGATCGGCAAACAAGCATTCCACGCCGTCACTTTTGACGGCGCGCGCTATGATTGCGGGTCAAAAGCCGGCTACATCCAAGCCAATCTTGCGGTGGCGCTCGAACGCCCCGACATCGCCGACGAAGTCCGCGCCTTTGCGATCGATCTGCTGAAATAGGGCCGGCGGAGGCTTTGGCCCCCGCCGGCCCGACGATCATTCGCCCTCGATATTCGGCTTCGGAGAGCTGTCGGCCCCCAGCGTCTTGTAGAGCAGGCCGCCAATCGCTCCGCCGATCAGCGGCGCCACCCAGAACAGCCACAATTGCTGCAGGGCGATGCCGCCCACGACAAGCGCCGGGCCGGTGCTGCGCGCCGGATTGACCGACGTATTGGTCACCGGGATCGAGATGAGGTGGATCAGCGTCAGCGCGAGGCCGATGGCGATCGGTGCGAATCCGGCCGGCGCGCGGCCGTCGGTCGATCCCATGATGATCCACAGGAAGAAGGCCGTGAGCACGATCTCGATGATAAAGCCCGACCAGATATCGTAGTGCCCCGGCGAGCCGGCATCGAAACCATTGGCAGCCAGACCGTTGGTCGCCAGGTCATAGGCAGGATTGCCGCTGGCGATATAGAAGAGCAGGAACGCCGCGACGATCGCGCCGAGTACCTGCGCAATGACGTAAAGCGGGATGTCGCGTGCGTCGAAACGTCCGCCTGCCCATAGGCCCACGGTCACCGCGGGATTGAGGTGGCAGCCCGAAATATGCCCGATCGCATAGGCCATGGTCACCACCGTCAGACCGAAAGCGAGTGAAACACCGAGCAAACCGATTCCGACATCGGGAAATGCCGCAGCCAGCACCGCGCTGCCGCAACCGCCAAAGACAAGCCAGAATGTGCCGATAAACTCGGCAAGACCCTTTTGCATATTGGTCATGGTGACCCTCCTCCCCGCCGGTGGCCATCGACGCCGCCGGCGCGGCATCATCCTATCAGGGATGCGCCGCCGGACAAGCCCTTGCGCAAGCGCCGTAAAATCAGGCTACGGCGACCGCTTCGACGAAATGACGCGCACGCTGATGCAGCGACAGCGCCGCCTCCGTCAGCCCCGCAGACAATTGCCCAAGCGTCTGTGCGCCATCGCCGACCGCCGTCGCCCCATGCCCGATCTCGCGGACACGAACATCGATTTCCCGGCCCGCGAACACCGCCTGTTCGACATAGCTTGCGATCATCAGCGTCGTCGCGCTCTGGCCGTTGACCGCGCGGTCGATCGCATCCGAAAAACCGTTGTTCGCGTCAATCGCCTTTTCGACCTCGACAAAGCCTTCGGCGACCTGGCCGACGATGTTGCGGATCCGGTCGACATATTGCGTGATGTCGCCCGCCGCGACACGCGTCTGGCTGGCCAGCGTCTTTACCTCCGATGCGACCACCGCAAAGCCGCGACCCGCATCGCCTGCACGCGCCGCCTCGATCCCGGCGTTGAGCGCCAGCATGTTGGTCCGGCTCGCCATATCGATAATCAGTGCGAGCATCTGCTCGATCGACTGGCTTGCTGCTTTCAGCGCATGGGCCCGCTCACCCGCCTGCTTGATCTTGCTGTGCGCCTCGCCGCGGACCGCGCGCGCGCGCGACCCGTCCTCGACGATCTTCGTCATCGTCGCGGCGAGCGCGTGGCCGCGATCCCCCAACTCCTGCAGTCCCGCAAGCGTTTGCGCGGTCGCTCCCGCGACGGTCACCGCGTCGGTGCCCGTTTGCCGCGCGCGTTCGGACAAGGTGCCAGCGACCGCCTCGACCTTCCGCGCCATCTCGGACAAGGCGCCGGTGAGCGCGGTGATCTCTTGCTGGAATTGCCGCCCGGCGTCATCGATATGCGTCGTACGCGCCGCCCGCTCCTGCGCCAGTTCGACCTCGCGCAGCATCGCCAGCTTGGCGAGCTGGCCGCTATCGAGCGTTTCTACGAAGCGTCCCGCGCGAACGAGGATCAGCTCTTGCTGCCCCGGCGATTGCGCCACGATGCGCAGCAGATCGGTCGTCGATTGCGCGACGTCGGCGACGGGGCAAGGCTCGATCATCGAGGCGATCGAGCCGCCAATCGTCGGATTTTGCATCAGCGAAAACCAGAAGGGACAGAAGAGCAGCTCGCGGACACGTTGTTCGCGAATGATGCCGATAGGGCCCTCATCACCGTCGACCACCGCCAGCGCGCGCAATTGCGGATTGCTGCGAAACAGGTCGATGACCTGCGACATATGCGCATCGGCGCCGATCGCCGAGGCATGGCCCGGCGACGGCGTAAAGGCATATCCGATGGCGTTCATCCGTCTCTCTTCACTCTGCGACCCTGATGCGCCCCGACCTAGAGCGCCTTGGTAAACACGACTTTAACCATTTATTTCAGTGATGTGACATATCAGCCATCCGCTGGGGCCATCCGTCGCAATATCCTGTTCAGATCGCGGCGCTTATGCGATGGACCCGTGTCGCGAGGAGAAGAATATGCGCGTTATAATCTTGGCAGTGCTGGCAGCACCCCTGCTCGCCGGCTGCATCAGTGCGGTCAAGACGGTCGTGACCGCACCGGTGAAAGCGGTCGGCCAGGTCGCCGACTGGTCGACGACCAGTCAGGACGAGTCCGATCGGAACCGCGGCCGCGAAATCCGCAAGCGCGAGGAACAGATGGGCAAGCTGTCGCGCCAGCGCGACAAGGCGGCCGAAAAATGCCGCGATGGCAATGCCGAGCAATGCCAGCGCGCCGAGGTGCTCGAGCATGAGATCGAAGCGGTGATGGCGCAGCCGCGATAAGCGGTTCACCGCACCCGGCGGCCCGTCCACACGACGCGGCCGATCAGTTGCACCGCCCCCATCGGCAAGTCATCCCAGCTGCGATAATGCGGATTATCGCTGATCACCGAAATCCGTCCCTGCCCCGGCGCCCGCGCGACGCGCTTCACCATCAGAACATCGTCCATGCGTAGCACATAGATGCCGTCGCGCAGCCGCGCCGCGGCATCGCCGCCGTCGACCAATATATCGTCGCCGTCGTCGAGGGTCGGCGCCATCGAATCGCCCTCGACGCGAATGATGCTGAGCGCGCGCGGATCGGCGCCAAGGTCGCGCAGCCATTTGGGGTCGAACGCGACTTCGCCTTCGATCGCCTCGCCATCGACGCTGGCCCCTGCGCCCGCCGAGGCCCCGATCGCCAGTTTCGGCACAAGGATCATGCCCGGCCCGCGCCCCCGCGCCGGCGTCGCGACGCGCTGCACCGGCCCGCCCAGCATCGCCTCGGGCACCCCCAGATAGGCGGCGATCCGCGCGCGGTCCTGTTCGGCCAACCGCCGCGGCGAACCGCGTTTGATATATTGCTGGATATAGGCGGGGTTCCGCCCGATCACCTGCGACAGGCGCGCGTAATCGATGCCCTTGTCGGTCAAGAGACGGTCGAGCGCGGCACGCGGATCCTGAACAAAATCGGGCATAGGTCGCTGGGGGCTGGTCCTTCCTATTTCGTCTTTACCAAGCGGATTTTTCCTAGACAAGTAGGAAAATGAACATCAAATAGGAAATATCCTATCGGGTGAGTCGCCCGGTTTCAGCGCGATCAGGGAGGAATTATGGAGCGCAGCCTGCTGCAACGGATCGAGGCCTTTCTGAAGGAATCGGCGATGCCGCCCAGCGTGTTCGGCCGCGCGGCGGTGCGCGACCCGCGCCTCGTCAGCGATTTGCGCGGGGGGCGCGAACCCGGGCTTCGCGTGATATGTCGTGTGGAACATTTCATGAACAAATGGCGTGCCGACCGGCATGCCGGCCGGATCGCGCCGCTGGGTGACCGGCGAACCCGCGCCGTGCGCCATCTCGAGGCGGGTGCACGGGCATGATGCGCTGGTCGCCCGTGCTACCCGCTCGCCCCGGTTGCCCGCACCGTCGGCTCCGCCACCTGCTGCTGCGCGAATTGCCGCGCGGGCTGGCACCGGGCGCTTCCGTCTTTCGCCCGTGGGCAAGCGCCAGTTTCGTCGGCGCGCGTCATATCTTTCCCTGCACGCTCGCGGCCGGCGATGGCGCGGCAATACGCGATGCGCTGCAGGACGGGCTCAGCATGGTCGAATGGAGTTTGCCCGGGCATATCGTTGCCGATGTCGTGGTCGAGCGCGGTGCCGAGCCCGGCGCGCTGCGGATCGAAATATTGACCGTCGAGGATTAACCGGCCGATTGGCGCGTCATCCGGTGCAGCGTGCTGAGGGCGGCTTCAAGCGCGAGATCGACCTCGGGCCCGGTATCGGGAGCAGTGCCTTCGGGCACCGGGATCGCCGCTGTCGCGGCCTGCGCGCCCGGCTCCTGCCGGCGGCGGGCAAGGCCGGCCTCGAGCCGGGCTACCATTGCACCAAGCGACTTGTCGGCGGGGTCGGGCATCGCCGGAATGGTCATCTCGGCGGGTTGCAGCCAGGGCTCGTTGCCGTCGAAACTCTCTTCGGGCGCCAGATCGGCCAGCACCAGTTCGTCCGCATCGTCGATCATGCGCGCGCCGAGCGCGCCCAGCCCGCCCGCAGGCAAGTCGCGGCCCGCGCGGATCGGCGGGCGCGGGGGATCGTCGGGATGCAGGTCGACGCGGCGGCGCGTCAGAACCGGTTCGTCGTCACCGTCCATCTCGACCGCAGCGCGGCGAAACGGATTACGCAGCGAAGACAGCCCCGCCGCTTCGGGCTTTGCAATCAGCAGCGCGACAAGCCCCGCGATCGCAGCAGCGACGGCCGACATTCCGAGCGCGAGCGCCAGCCTGCCGGCATTGCCGATCGGCGGTACGAAAAAGTCCGACAGGCGGTCGAGGTAAAGATTCCAGCTGATCCCCGCAACCCACGAAAGGGGCATCACGGCGGCGAACAGGAAGGTCAGCGCCGCGGCGCCGATCACCGCCGGAATCGCGGGCTGGAGCGCGCGCAACAGCGCGGTCGCTATGACCTTGGCCCGGTTCTCGCTGGTCTCTTCCATATCGTCCCAAATCCATCGGCCGCTTGGGCCATCCTGTCGTCACATCGAGCGGCCGCCGTCAGGCGCCACGCAACAATCGCTGGTAAACCGGCTCGTAACGTAAAATGTTTGATGACCAGTTACGATGACTTTCGACAAAAATACGCGCCGTCCGCCTCCGTTCCGGCCACATCCCCCGATTTTCGAGCAGCACCGCCAGCGCATTGGCAATCGCCGATGGATCATCGGGCGCAAACAAGGTGCCCGTTACGCCGTCCTCGATCAGCTCGCGATGCCCGCCCACGTCGGACGCGGCGACCAGCTTGCCCTGCGCCATCGCCTCGAGCGGTTTCAGCGGCGTGACCAGATCGGTCAGGCGCATCTTCTTGCGCGGATAGGCGAGGATATCGATCAGCGAATAATAGCGCTCGACCTCCTGGTGCGGCACGCGGCCGACAAAATGAATATGCGCCGCGGCGGGCGACGCCGCAGCCTGCACTTTCAATGCTGCCTCCATCGGCCCGCCGCCGACAAGGAGCAGCCGCGCCTTCGGCTGCGCCGCGACGAGCGCGGGCATGGCAGCGATCAGATCGTCGATCCCCTCATAGTCGTAAAAGCTGCCGATATAGCCGATCACCGCGTCATCGGCAGCGAGGCCCAAAGTGTCGGCAAGCGCATCGTCGCGCGGGGTCGGATCACCGAACAGGTCGAGATCAACGCCATTCGGCGACACGGTAATTTTGTCCGCGTCGATCCCGCGCGCGATCAGGTCGCCGCGCAGGCCTTCGCAGATCACCGCGACCGCGTCGGCCGATTTCACCGCATGGGTTTCGAGTTGCCTGGTCAGCCAGTAACGCAAACTGCCTTCGCGCCCGGTGCCGTTGCCGACCGACGCATCCTCCCAAAAGGCGCGAATTTCATAAATGACCGGAATGCCGAGCTTCTTGCCGACGCGCAGCGCCGCGAGCCCGTCGAGCACAGGCGAATGCGCATGCAGCAGATCGGGCTTCCACGCCTTGACCAGCGCCTCGACGCGCTTTGCCAGCGCGCCGATTTCGCGCCACTCGCGGATCGGCGCGCGCGCAGGCGCGATCGGCAGGGTGCGATAGAAGGTCAGCCCGTCGACGGTCTCGCCATCGGGTCCGGGTTCGGGATGCCGTACCCCGGTGACGCCCGCGACCTCCCACCCCTTCGCGACCTGCGCCTTCATCAGCGCGCGGGTGCGAAAGGTGTAGCCGCTGTGCGCCGGCAGGCTATGATCGAGGACGTGTAGAATTCGGGTCATGGGCCAGAGCACTGACAGACAAGCCTTAACGCGGCGTCAACCCCGATCGCATAACGGGAGCGGATATGGTCGACAATTTTTCCATTGGCCTCACGCACGTCCTGTTGGCGATTGCATTGTGGCGCCTGCTCCATCGCGACGATCTCGACCGCGAGGTCAGCCCGCGCCTGCTGTGGCAACAACACCGCGACGCCGAACGCGCCAAAGAGGATTCACGCCCCGATGCGTGACATCGCGTTCGTCGCCTTTCTGTTCGCGTTCATCGGGGTCGGCTTTCGCAAGCCGTTCCTGTTCATACTGTGCTTTTGCTACATCGACGTCGTCGCGCCGCAGCGTTTGAGCTATTTCCTCATCAACTCGATCCCGATCTCGCTGATCGTCTTCGGGCTGGCGATCGTCGGCTGGCTGACGGCCGACGACAAGAAGGACACCCGATGGTCAGGACGGCAAATCCTGCTGATGGCACTGCTCTTCTATTGCTGGATGACGACGATCAACGCCGACTTCCCGGTCGAGGCCGCCGATAAGTGGAGCTGGGTGTGGAAGGCGCTGGTCTGGGCGATCTTCCTGCCGCTCACGCTACGAACGAAGCTGCGTATCGAATCGCTGATCCTGGTCATGCTGTTATCGGCGGCGGCGATCGCGATCGCCGGCGGCATCAAGACAGCGGGCGGCGGCGGCGGCTATGGCCAGCTGCAGTTGCTGCTCAACGAGAATTACGGCCTCTACGAAGGATCGATCATGTCGATGGCCGGCATCGCGATCATTCCGCTCATTCTCTGGTACCGGAACCACGGCACGATCTTTCCGCCCGACTGGCGCGTCTCGCTCTTCTGCTTCGCGCTCGTCTTTGCTTGCGCCCTGCTCCCGGTCGGCACGCAGGCACGTACAGGGCTCGTCTGCCTCGTCATCCTCGCGATCCTCTCGCTGCGCGCGGTCAAGAACCGCTTCCTCTATATCGCAGGTGCGGCGCTGCTCGCCGTCGCGGCGATTCCCTTCCTGCCGCAAAGCTTCACGCAGCGCATGGAAACGATCCGCGACCACAAGGCTGACCAGTCCGCCTCGACCCGCGTCGCCGTGTGGGCATGGACGTGGGACTATGCGAAGGAAAATCCATTCGGCGGCGGCTTCGAAGCCTATATCCAGAACCATGTCCGCGTCGAACGCGCCGCAAGCGCCTATGACCCGAAGGCGCCGCAAAATGCCGCAGCGACGGTGTATGAGGAACGCTCCCGCGCCTATCATTCCAGCTATTTCGAGATGCTCGGCGAACAAGGCTATCCGGGTCTCGCGCTGTGGCTGCTGATCCACGTCGTCAGCCTGGGGCGGATGGAACAACTCCGGCGCCGCTACCTCAAGACGCGGCGCGGCGAGGAGCAATGGATCGCACCGCTGGCAACGGCGCTCCAGCATGGCCATATTACCTATATGGTCGGATCGCTGTTCGTCGGCATCGCGTTCCAGCCTTTCATCTACATGATGCTGGCACTCGAAATGGGCCTGACGACCTATTGTCGCCGCCGCGAGCAGGAAGCCGGATGGCGCCCGCTGATGGCGCGACCGGCGCAGGTTCCCGCGCGGCACCCGGTGGCGGACGCCGGCTGACGTGGAACCGTCGGCCGGAACCAACCGGTCATCCGGAGCGCTATTGCTCCATGTCCGCCACTCGCCTTGTCCATGTCGACGACAGCCTGCCCGGCATCAGCCGCGAGCGTATCGCGACCGGCTGGCGTTATCGCGACGCGAAGGGAAAGATCATCCGCGAACGCGCGGAAATCGCCCGTCTCGACGCCATCGCGCTGCCCCCGGCCTATGAGGATGCGTGGTACTGCCCCGCAGCAAATGGTCATATTCTTGCGACCGGTTTCGACACGCGGGGACGCAAGCAATATCGCTATCATCCCGAATTCCGGCTGGCGCGCGAGGCCGACAAATATGACCGCTGCGCCGCATTCGGCCACGCGCTCCCCCTGCTCCGCGCGCGGTTGGTGGACGATCTGAACCGCCGGACATTGTGTCCGGAACGCGTCGTCGCCGCGGTCGTGCGGCTACTCGATCTCGCCGCGCTGCGGATCGGGAACGAGCAATATGTCGCCGCGAACAAAAGCTTCGGCGCGACAACGCTCCGTCAGCGCCACGCAAAATTGTCGGGCAAGACACTGCACCTCCGCTACCGTGCGAAGGGCGGTGCCAAGCGCGAGGTGACGGTCAGCGATCGCAGCCTCACGACGCTGGTCCGGCGATTGCAGGATCTGCCCGGGCAGAATCTGTTCCAGTACGAAGACGATGACGGGCTGTGCGCGGTCGGCTCGGAGGACGTGAACGCCTATATCCGCGAGGCGATGGGCGGCGATTTCAGCGCCAAGCATTTCCGCACCTGGACGGCGAGCGTCGAGGCCTTCGCTTTTCTGTACGACGCCCCCGAACCGCGGGCGCTGAAGGCGATGCTCGAGCATGTGGCGGACCGCCTTGGCAACACGCCCGCGATCGCGCGCAAGGCCTATGTCCACCCGGCGATGCTCGGCGCAGCGCAGGCACGCGAGGACTTTGCCGGAGCGGTTGGCAACCTGCCGCGCGCGACGCGCTATCTTTCGCGTTACGAACGTGGATTTTTGACCTATCTGGAGCAGGCACCCGCGGCCGCGGTGCTGCTTCAATCCGCCTGATCCGATTCGAGAGGACCCCCGAAGGACCCGCATGACTTTCTCCATCCTTGCCACCGCGACCGCCGCCGCCCCGAAAGCCGCACCCGCAAGAGCGGCCGCGACCAACCCGCTCGACGATCTGCAACGCTATTGGGATATGAGCGTCGCGTGGGTGAACAGCCACTGGCTGCAGATCGGCATCGCGATCGCCGCCGGCCTCCTCATCTATTTTCTGCTGTCGATAGCCCGCAGCTTCGCACTCAAGCATGCGCAATCGGCCGCGGGCGAGCTGACGCTGACCCACATCGCCGGCCGCGTGATCCACAAGACCAAGTCGTTCGTCCTCGCGATCATCGCGATCCGCATGGTCGCGAGCTACGCGCAGCCGCCCGCGATCATCATGCAGCTGATCCAGTTCGTCTTCACCGTCGCGGTCGTGTTGCAGGTCGCCATCTGGGCGCGCGAAATCATACTCGGGCTGATCCAGCGCCGCGCCGCCGAAGGAAATAACGAAACGTTGAGCAACGCGATGGGGATCATCCGGCTGCTGATCAGTATTGCCCTGTTCGCGATCGCGGCAATCGTCATCCTCGACAATATGGGGGTCAATGTCACCGGCCTGATCGCCGGTCTCGGCATCGGGGGCATTGCGATCGGCCTTGCCGCGCAGGGCATTTTCTCCGACCTGTTCGCGTCGCTGTCGATCATCTTCGACCGGCCCTTCCGGGTCGGCGAGACGATCAAATATGACACGAGCACCGCGACCGTCGAACGCATCGGGTTGAAAAGCACACGCCTGCGCTCGCTCAATGGCGAGCTTCTGGTAATCTCGAACACCAATTTGCTGAGCAAGGAGATCACCAATTTCGCGCATCTCCACCGCCGCCGGATCACCTTCAAGATCGGCGTCATCTATCAGACCACGCCCGAGATGCTCCGCGACCTCCCTGCCCTGCTCGAGGCGCAGGTTGTCGCCGGTGGCCAGGAATTCATCCGCTCGAGCTTTCTGACCTTCGGTCCGTCGAGCCTCGATTTCGAGCTGCTCTTCGACGTTTTCAGCGACGAATTCGACGTCGTCGCCGCCGCGCGCACCGATATCGGCATCCGCCTGTTCGAGGCGATGGCGAAAGCCGGATACGAGTTTGCCTATCCGACGCAGACAACCTTTACTGCGGCACCCGACGGGACGATGATCATGCCCTATTCCGAGTCTCCAAAGCCCAGGGCAGCGGCGGCAAAGGCAGCGAAGCCCGGCTGACGCTACGGCGGCGCGGCTGCGGGGCTTGGCTCTTGTGCAACGCGTCAAGAGAGGCCTAGAACGCGCCCCGAACCAGCTATCGAGGGGATGATTTATGGCCACCATCACGCCGCAGGAACTGCAAACCAAGGTCGGTGAGCATCTGGGCACGTCGGATTGGGTGCTTGTCGATCAGGAAATGATCAACAAGTTCGCCGAAGCGACGGGCGACCACCAGTTCATCCATGTCGACGAGGAAAAGGCCAAGCTGACGCCGTTCGGCGGCACGATCGCGCACGGCTTTCTCACCCTGTCGCTGCTGCCTTTGCTCGGTGCGAGCACCGACGGTCCCAAGGTCGGCGGCGTCAAGATGGGCGTCAATTACGGCTGCAACAAAGTCCGCTTCCTGTCGCCCGTCCGCTCGGGCAAGCGCGTGCGCAGCCATGTGAAGCTGCTCGAACTCGACGAAAAACGCCCCGGCCAGTGGCAGCAGACCAACGAAGTCACCGTCGAGATCGAAGGCGAGGAAAAGCCCGCCCTGATCGCCGAATGGATCAGCCAGTTTTTCGTTTGAGCTCACCCCTCCCCGGCAAAGATTCTGCCAAACTCACCGAAGAGGAATATCATCATGCGTGACGCCGTCATCGTTTCCACCGCCCGCACCCCGCTGACCAAGGCGGGACGCGGCTCGTTCAACAACACCCTCGCCCCGACGCTCGGCGCCCATGCGGTCCGCGCCGCGGTCGAGCGTGCCGGGGTCGAAGGCGGCGAGATCGACGATGTCGTCTTCGGCGCCGCGATGCAGCAGGGATCGCAGACGATGAACGTCGCGCGCCTCATTGCCCTCCGCGCAGGCTTGCCCGTCACCGTCCCCGGCATGTCGATCGACCGCCAGTGCTCGTCGGGCCTGATGACGATCGCGACCGCCGCGAAGCAGATCATCGTCGACCGCCAGGATATTGCCGTCGCCGGCGGCATCGAGAGCATCTCGAAGGTCAGCGGCAGCGGCAAGGTGTTCATCGAGACCGACGCCGAGCTGATCGCGATGCACAAGGACACCTATATGCCGATGATCGGCACCGCCGAGGTCGTCGCGAAGCGCTACAACATCAGCCGCGAAGCGCAGGACGAATATTCGTTCCAGTCGCAGCAGCGCACCGCCGCCGCGCAGGCCGCGGGCAAATATGACGACGAGATCGTCGCCTGCAACGCGACCATGGCGGTCGTGAACAAGGAAACCAAGGAAGTCAGCTTCCAGGACGTCGTCGCGAACAAGGACGAGTGCAACCGTCCCGACACGACGCTCGAAGGCCTCCTCAGCCTGAAGCCGGTGATGGGCGAAGGCCACACGATCACCGCGGGCAACGCCAGCCAGCTCGCCGACGGCGCGTCGGCCGCGGTGCTGATGGAAGCCAAGGTCGCCGAAAAGAAGGGCCTTCAGCCGCTCGGCCGCTATGTCGGCATGGCGGTCGCGGGCACCGAGCCCGACGAAATGGGCATCGGCCCCGTCTTCGCGATCCCCAAGCTGCTCGAACGCTTCGACCTCAAGATGAGCGATATCGGCCTTTGGGAACTCAACGAAGCCTTTGCCGTGCAGGTCCTCTACTGCCGCGACACGCTCGGCATCCCGAACGAGCTGCTCAACGTCAACGGCGGCTCGATCTCGATCGGCCACCCCTTCGGCATGACCGGCGCGCGCTGCGTCGGCCACGCGCTGATCGAAGGCAAGCGCCGCGGCGTGAAATATGCCGTCGTCACCATGTGCATCGGTGGCGGTCAGGGCGCAGCAGGGCTGTTCGAGGTCTTCTGATTTGCGCTTGAACGCTCCGCGTATCGAGCCGGTCGACCTCGACCGGCTCGATGCCGACCAGCGCGCCGCGCTGGAACCCTTCCTGGCTTCCGATGGCGGCCGGGTCGGGGGCGGCAAGATCCTCAACATCTTCCGCACCCTCGCCCACGCGCCCAAGGCGCTCACCGCCTTCCTCGGCTGGGGCAATTATATCCTCTCGAAGCGCACCCCCGCGACCGCGAACTCGTCATCCTGCGCACCGGCTACAACTGCCGCTCGGGCTATGAATGGACGCAGCACAAGCGCATCGGGCTCGACTGCGGGCTCTCGGAAGACGAGATCGCGCGCATCAAGGCCGGCCCCGACGCGGACGGCTGGAGCGACCTCGACCGCGCCATGCTCCGCGCGACCGACGATCTCACCACGAACCATTTTGTCACCGACGCCAGCTGGGTCGCGCTTGCACCGCTCGGCGACAAGGGCCGCATGGATCTCGTGATGACCGTCGGCCAGTACACGCAGGTTTCGATGATCTTGAACAGCTTCGGTATCCAGGTCGAGGACGGCTGGACCGTCGACCCCGACCTCAAAGCCTGAACGAAAAGGAGAGATACATGAGTGCAATCGGTGTGATCGCAACGCTGCGCGTCCAGCCCGGCAAGGAAGCCGAATTCGAAGGCGTCTTCGCCGAACTCGCCGCCGCGGTGAACGCGAACGAGGCTGGCAACAGCTATTACCGCCTGTTCCAGACGGGCGAGACGGGCGTCTACAAGGTGCTCGAATGCTATGACGACCAGGCCGCGCTCGACGCGCACCGCGTCTCGGACCATTTCCGCAGCATCGGTGCCAGGCTCGGCCCCTGTCTTGCGGGCGCACCCGAGATTGAGACGCTCGCGGCAGTCTGATCACGGGGCGGGTCATTGCCGCAAAAGCGAATATGGCCGGTTTCGACCGGAAGGAACTGTTCCCCGGCGAAGGCCGGGGTCCAGAGCGCAATTGGCAAAGATTTGCTCTCTACCGCCCTGGCCCCGGCCTTCGCCGGGGAACGGGGGTGAAGCAACGGCAGTTCGCTACCCCAAAACCGCCGCCCATCACCCGACCTCGGCAATCTCCCCCGACCGGTCGCCCAGCACATAGCGCGGCCCCGCGCCGCGCTGCGCCGCCTTGTCCTCGCGGTTGTAGAGCCCACATTTCTTGAGCGACAGGCACCCGCAGCCGATACAATTGCCCAGCAGTTCGCGCGTCCGTTCGAGCGCCGCGATCTGCGCATCGATCCGCTTGCGAAGCCCGGTGCTGATCCGCGTCCAGTCGGCGCCATTGGGCGTTCGCCCCGCCGGGAGCCCTGTCAGCTCGGTGGCGATCTCTTCAAGGCTCAGCCCCAGCTGCTGCGCGATCAGAATGAACGAGACGCGGCGGATGTCGGCGCGCAGGAAACGCCGCTGGCCGCCGCCCGTGCGCAGCGCTTCGACCAGCCCCTTCGCCTCGTAAAAGCGGATCGCCGACACCGCGACCCCGGTGCGCGCCGCGAGTTCGCCGATGGCGATCAGGTCGGTCCGATGCATAGTCGATGCTCCTGATTTTATCCTTGATCTAAACCTCACTTGAGCTTTCATAAGCCGTGCGTCAACGCGAATCAGGAGAATATAAGGTGACGCACCCCTTCATCGAACATGTGAATCTGACCGTCAGCGATCCCGACCGCACCGCCGGAATCCTCTCGGCAATCTTCGGCTGGCACGAACGCTGGCGCGGCCCCGCGCGCGACGGCGGACGAACGATCCACCTCGGCAGCGACGCCGCCTATATCGCGCTCTACGCCGGTCCCGGCGGCCCGCATGCGCAGGCGCAATATCCGAAGGGCGCACCGCTCAACCATGTCGGGGTGCAGGTCGACGATCTCGACACGATCGAGATGCGCGTGAAGGCCGTGGGTCTGACCCCGTTCAACCATGGCGATTACGAACCCGGCCGCCGCTTCTATTTTTTCGATCCCGACGGAATCGAATATGAAGTCGTCAGCTATACGGAGGCACGCCCGCGCTGAACCGCGTCCCAGCCGCAAAGGCACGTTTCCGATCGCGAGCGACCGGACGATGAAGGAATAGCCGTTCGGCAAGCACGCCGAAGTGGCGCTGTAAAGATCGTCACCCCGCGCGACGTCCGGAGAGCGATCTTGTCTTCGATTTATAGGTCTATGCGCTCCCGCGAAGGCGGGAGCCCATCTCCCGCCAGTGCAAGTTGAACCCACCGGAGATGGGTCCCCGCCTTCGCGGGGACACACGGCTATCCATGATCTCGGTAGCCTACCGGCGGCCCGATCCGCCCCTCGCGAAACTCGAACCCGCCCTCGCGGTCGCGCTCCAGCAGCGCAGGTCCGTCGAGATCGACCCAACGCGCGCGCTGCGCCAGCACGAAGGCCGGCCTGATCGCTAGGCTGGTGCACAACATGCACCCGACCATGATCGACAGCCCCGCTGCATCGGCGGCATCGGCGATCCGCAGCGCCTCGGTCAGCCCGCCGGCTTTGTCGAGCTTGATGTTCACCCCGTCATAGAAAGCCCCGATGCGCGCGACATCGGCGGCGGTCTGACAGCTTTCGTCGGCAATGAAGGGCAAGGGCGCATAAACGGGATCGAGCAACGCGTCGGCCCCGACCGGCACCGGCTGCTCGATCATTTCGACCCCCATGTCGGCGAGCGCCTCGGCCTCGCTCAAAATGTCGATCGCCCCCCAGCTCTCGTTGGCATCGACGATCAGCCGCGCTTCGGGCGCGCCCTTGCGCACCGCGGCAACGCGCAGGCGATCGCTCTCGCCGGTCAGTTTCAGTTTGAGCAACCGATAGCCGTCGGCCGCCGCGGTGGCCGCCTGCTCGGCCATCGCGCCCGGCGTGCCGAGCGAGATGGTGAAGGCGGTGACGCGTGCGGTCGGCGCGCCGTCGAGGCCGGCAAGCTGCCAAAGCCTGAGCCCGCGCTGCTTCGCCTCGAGATCCCACAGCGCGCAGTCGATCGCGTTGCGCGCTGCGCCGGGCGCCATCAGTTCCTGCACCGCCGCGCGCGCCTCGGCCGCATCCATATCGGCGATATGCGGCGCGACGTGCAGCAACTGGTTACGGCATCCCGCAGCATCCTCGCCCAGATAATAGATTGGCGTCCCCTCGCCGCGCCCGGTCTCGCCCTCGCTCTCGATTTCGGCAACGACGACATCGACGTGCGTCTTGGCGCCGCGGCTGATCACGAACGCACCCGCGACCGGCCAGCGTTCGACGCGCGCGCTTTTCAGTTGGATAGCCATGCAGGAAGGCTAGTGTAGATCGCGATGACCGGCAAATCCCTTTCCGAACATATCGGCGACCTCGGCCACCGCCTCGCGGTGGAAGCACATGCCGCATGGCTTGCGGCGCGCGATCCGCGCGTGCCGCTCCTCGCGCGCTTTCTCGCAATCGCGGTCGCGGCCTATGCGCTATCGCCGATCGACCTGATCCCCGATTTCATTCCGGTACTCGGCTGGCTCGACGATCTCATCATCGTCCCGCTGGGCCTGCTGGCGGTCCGGCAACTGATCCCGGCGCCGCTCTGGGCCGAACTCCACGCCGCCGCCGAAACCGCGAGCGAACGCCCCTCGAGCCGCGCGGGCATGGCGATCATCCTGCTGCTGTGGGCGGGGCTGCTTTATCTGGTCTACTGGGCGGTGCGGACGTCGCCCTGGCACTAGGCCGCGGATGCGCAAATGGTTTGGCCGCTTTCGACCGAAAGGCGACCTCTTTGTCCGTTCGCATCGAGCGAAGTCGAGATGCCCATCGGCACGGCACAAGGACGAAGGGTGTCTCGACTTCGCTCGACGCGAACGGACGCGGGACGTTTCCGAAAGCGTCCAGCCGCTACCTATCGACCATCGTCAATCCGGACTTGATCCGGGGTCCATGACGTCAGCGCTGTCGTGGATCCCGGGTCAAGCCCGGGATGACGATGGTCTGAATTGGACCAAGAGTTGCTGTTCCCCGGCGAAGGCCGGGGTCCAGAGCGCAACCAGCGGACGTCTGCTTTCTAACGCTCTGGGCCCCGGCCTTCGCCGGGGAACAGGAGCGGGAGCGAACGTCGGCTTCCCACCCCATATCAGACGTTCGCCACCGATCTGACGGCAATTACCGGAATCGACCAGTTGCGGACGTAGAGATCCGGATTTCAAAGCAAACGGGCAAAGACCCAAATCGCTAAGGGAATTGCGATTGCACCCACACAACCATGTCCAACGGCATTGTTTCGACCGTCACGGCTAAGCCTCAATCCAAGCGAGATACCGCCCACGCCGATAACCAATGCAACTACGATCTCCATCGCGGACGACGGCGAGCCTCCCTTCTGGGAAAAGCCGAGCATCGGCACCGTCGCGGTGAAGATGAGCCCTAGTATCGTGAATGCCAGACCTAAAAAGCCCGTCGCGAACGCCATAGCAGCAGAAAAATGCCTGCTTCGTGTCACGTCGCCCTCACTCCACAGGTTTCGACATTAGGCGATAGCATTGAAAGCTTCCCCATATCATCGGGCGTCCTAACAGCCCTCAATGCCGAAAACCTCAATGTCCGCTTCCCACCCCAAAGCCGGCATTCACGCCCATCAGCGCACAACCCGTATGCACCGGGAGCAGCTTATCTGCAGACCGGCTTTTTCACATCGAGCCTGAATTTGCGAGGCCCCGGCGGATCGCCGCGTTTGCCCGTGTCGACGATTTTCACCTCGGCACTGCAAGCCCCGCCCTTCACCGTGAAACGGTCGACCCCGATCCAGGCAATCGAATCGATCGGCGAATCGCGCAGCACCTCCTGCACCTCGGCACTCTCGAGGATGGCGGCGATTTCCCGCGCGCGCTGGTGATAGGGCGGCAAGGCCGCGATCGCGGAGGTCGCGGTGGCCAGCGCAAGCGCCGCAAAGGCACCGATCCGGGACGGCAACATAAGGGTCATGGGCTTCGTCCTCCCGCAGCGGTCCGCCGCCAGCTTTACCCGCCGTGCGCGCGGATCCATTTCTCGACCACCGGCGCAATCTCGTCGCGCCATTTGCGGCCGTTGAAGATGCCATAATGGCCGACACCCTTCACCATCAGATATTTCTTCTGATCGGCGGGCAGCGCCTTGGCGATCGTCAGCGCTGCCTTGGTCTGGCCGATCCCCGAAATATCGTCGCGCTCGCCCTCGATCGCGAGGATCGCGATATCGTCGATCACGCCGACATCGACCGGCTGGCCGCGATGCGTCATCTCGCCCTTCGGCAGCAGATGGCGCTGGAACACGACATCGACCGTTTGCAGGTAGAATTCGGACGTCATGTCGCACACCGCGCGATATTCGTCGTAGAATTCCTTGGTCTTGTCTGCGCTTTCGCCGTCGCCGTCGACCAGATGTTTGAACATCTCCCAATGGCTCATCATGTGATTGCCCAGATTCATCGACATGAAGCCGGCAAGCTGGAGAAAGCCTGGATAGACGCGGCGCCCGGCGCCCGGATAATAAGCGGGAACGGTCGCGATGACATTTTCCTGGAACCACGCGTGCGGCCGCGTCATCGCATGCTCGTTCACCGCGGTCGGCGCCTTGCGCGTGTCGATCGGGCCACCCATCATCGTCAGCGTCTTCGGCCGGCACTTATGCTTGTTCGCCGCCATGATCGCCGCGGCCGCGAGGCTCGGCACCGACGGCTGGCACACCGCCAGCACATGCGCGCCGGGGCCGATATGTTCGAGCCATGAGATCAGATAATCGACATAGTCGTCGAGATCGAACTTGCCCGCCTCCAGCGGCACATTGCGTGCATCGCGCCAGTCGGTGATCCACACGTCATGGCCGGGCAGCATTCGCTCGACCGTACCGCGCAGCAGCGTCGCATAATGGCCCGACATCGGCGCGACGATCAACAGCCTGGGCGCGTCCTTCGTGCCCTTATGCTTGAAATGCTTGAGCTGGCCGAACGGCTTGCGCGCCTCGACCACCTCGGTGACGCGCACCGTCTCGCCGTCGACTTCGGTCTCGTACAGCTCGAACCCCGGCTTGCCGCGCGGCGCCGACGCATGCGCGAAGACTTCGAGCGCCGAGGCGAACATCGGACTGCCGCTGAAATAGCCGAGCGGATTCGCGGGATGCTGCATCACCTGCGCGCCCGCGGTCGCGAGCGCGCTCGCTCCCGCCAGCCAGTTCTTCTGCATGTCAAAGGCGTGATACAGCATATTCGATTGTTCCTTAGCGTGGCCCCGGCGGCGCTCTCTGGCGCCTGCTCATTGGTTAGCAGTCTAGGCGTTCCGTCTCATTGTGCAATGCATCAAAATCATTGCGGGACGCATATTTTGTCCATATTCTGCACCCGCGGCGCGCTTTGCGCCAACGGAGTGTTTTATGTCTGAGATTGCGGGCAACCGCTAACATCCCGGCGTAATCGGGATGTGGGAAGCGTGCAGACCATCGGTCAGCGCGCCTTTGTTGCTTGATATCCCGGATATATTCCATGAACATTTCAAAAGCGGAGCAGCGCGTGCTCCATGTGCTGGCGCAGGGCGGCATGATCCGTCATCGGCGCGGCGAAAACGGCCAGATCGTCGAAGCGCTGTGCTTCACCCGCGACGGTTTCGTCCTCGCCGATACCGGCCTGTCGCTGTTTAACCGGCTGCGCCGGCGCGGTTTCATCGGTTCGCACCGCGGTGCACCGTACCGCATCACGCAGGCGGGACTTCGCGCCGTACGCGCGCAGCTCGACAATCGCTGACAATCGGGAGCGCGGCGCGGGTCGCCGTGCTCCCTTTCGCCCCCGTCGTGTAGCGCGGCTTCATAGCATATGAAGGCCCACATCATTCTGCGTCGTTGAGCGCAGCCATCGCCGCTGCTAGGGGCGGAGCAATGGCCAGCCAACCCGATCTTTCCGCCGCGAAAGCCCCCGCCGAACCCCGCCGCAAGCTCGGCAGCCTGCGGATGATCTGGCATTATGCCAGCCGTTATCCGCTGCAACTGCTGATCGCCGCGATCGCGCTGGGTGTCGCCGCGCTCGCAACGCTCGCGATTCCGTATCAATTCAAGGAAATGATCGACAGCGGCTTCGTGGCCGGCGGCGGCGACGTCGCGCCGCATTTCCGCTTTTTCTACGTCATCGTGCTGCTGCTCGCAGTTGCGACCGCGCTGCGCTTCTATTTCGTCAGCTGGCTCGGCGAACGCACCGTCGCCGACATCCGGCAAGCGGTCCAGCGCAACCTGCTCGGTCTCGCCCCCGGATTTTTCGAAGAAAACCGTCCGTCGGAAATCGCCTCGCGCATGACCTCGGACACCTCGATCATCGAACAGACCGTCGGGACCACCGTTTCGGTCGCGCTGCGCAACACGGTGATGGGAATCGGCGGCATCGCCTATCTTTTCTCGCTCTCGCCCAAGCTGACCGGCGGCATCCTGCTCGGCATCCCGGTGATCATCATGCCGATCGTGCTGCTCGGCCGGAAACTCCAGAATGTCTCGCGCTCGAGCCAGGACCGCGTCGCCGACATCGGCGCGACGACCGCGGAGCAACTGGGCGCGATGAAGATCGTCCAGGCTTTCGGGCAGGAAGAGCGCGAAGCGGGGCGTTTCACCACCGCGGTCGAGGCGAATTTCGCGACCGCCAAGCGCCGCATCCGCCTGCGCGCGATGATGACCGCGATCGTCATCGGCCTGCTCTTCGGCGCGATCACGACCTTGCTCTGGTACGGTGCGGCGGGGGTTGCCGCGGGCACGATCACCGGCGGCACGATCGCCGCCTTCGTCCTCACCGGCGGGCTCGTCGCGGGCGCGTTCGGCGCCCTCACCGAAGTCTATGGCGACCTGCTTCGCGCCGCCGGCGCCGCCGAACGGCTGAGCGAACTTCTCAACGCCGAACCGAGCATCGCGCCGCCCGCGAAACCGCGCCCCTTCCCCGAACCGCCGGTCGGAACGCTCGAATTCGCGCACGTCGAGTTCCACTATCCGACGCGCCCCGACGCCCCCGCGCTGCACGATTTCAGCCTTGCCATCCGCCCGCGCGAGACGGTCGCGATCGTCGGGCCCTCGGGCGCCGGCAAATCGACTTTGTTCCAGCTTGCCGAGCGTTTCTATGATCCGCAGGGCGGACAGATCCTGCTCGACGGCGTGCCGCTGGTCGACGCCGACCCCGCCGATATCCGCGCGCGCATTGCGATGGTGCCACAGGAAACCGTGATCTTCGCCGCCTCGGCACGCGACAATCTACGCTATGGCAATTGGGCCGCCACCGACGAGGATCTCTGGGAGGCGGCACGCGCCGCCAACGCCGAGGAATTCCTGCGCAAACTGCCGCAGGGCCTCGACACCTTCATGGGCGAAGGCGGCGCCCGCCTGTCGGGCGGCCAGCGCCAGCGTGTCGCGATCGCGCGCGCGCTGCTCCGCCGGGCGCCGTTGTTGCTGCTCGACGAAGCGACCTCGGCGCTCGACGCCGAATCCGAAAAGCTCGTTCAGGATGCGCTCGAAACGTTGATGCACGACCGCACGACGATCGTCATTGCGCACCGGTTGGCGACCGTGCGCGCCGCCGATCGCATCATCGTGATGGACGACGGCCGCATTGTCGAAGAGGGCAAGCATGACGCGCTCGTCGCGGCCGACGGCCTCTATGCCCGCCTCGCGCGGCTCCAGTTCCAGGATAATCTCGCCGCCGCCTGACCCTCCTCGCGCAACAAGGATTGACGATGCTGCTCTATGACCTGACCGTCCCGGCTTATGAAAACGGCCTGAAAGCCTTGTCGGGAGAGCTGGCCCGCGCGCTCGCGTGGGGCACGGAGAATGGCATTGGTGAATTGCAGTTCGCCGTCGCCCGGCTGGCGCCCGACATGTTCCCGCTCGCCGCGCAGGTCCGCTTTACATGCGTGCAGGCGGTCCAGCCGCTGGCCCGCCTCGGCGTCGAAGGGGCCCCCGAATTTTCGGACGAGGCGAACGATTTTGCGGCGATGCAGGACCAGATCGCCACGGCGCTCGCCTTTCTCGATACCGTCGAACCCGCCGCGCTCGGTAACGAAGGCGACCGCGCGATCAGCTTCGATCTGCCGAACGGCATGATCTTCGACATGACCGCGTTCGAATATCTTCGCGACTGGGCCCAGCCCCAATTCTATTTCCACCGCGTCGCCGCCTATGCCGTGCTCCGCCATATGGGCGTCCCGCTCGGCAAGGCCGATTATGTCGGCTATATGATGCGCCATCTCCGGCCCGGGACCGCGCCCGCCGCCTGACCGGGCGGCAGGCGCCAGTCACGGCGATCAGATCAGGCTCGCGTAATTCCGGATGCCCGGAAAAGCCAGTTTCGACCCGCCGTTGCGCCGGATCGCCCCGATCGCCTCGTCGACCCGCAGGTAACGCGCCCGTGCATCGGGTTCGAACAGGATCGCGGCGGGCTCGGGACGCTCGGCCGCCTGCTTCACAAGCACGCCCAGCTGAGCGAGGTCGACCGCCTCGTTGTTCCAGCGGATCACGTCCGCCGTATCGATCGTGATGCGATTGTTGTCCGCGACCGATATTCCCGGCACGTCGGTCGGCAACATGACGTCGACGCTGTGCGTCGGCGGCGGGATGGTGATGATGAACATCACCAGCATCACCAGCATCACGTCGATCAGCGGTGTCGTGTTGATGTCGGGATCGCCATTGGGGTCGGCGCGAAAAATGCTGCGATGAAACATGCTACGACGTCTGCGCATTGCCTCTCTCCCGATCGCGGGAGTTCGCACCGCCCTTGACGGGCGCCCCCGCTCATGGAGGGCCCAAGACCATCTCGCCCTCTCCTGTGATGGTATATCATAATACGAGACAGGCAAGCGGAATCTCGAAGAATGCCAGGCCGCCGTGGCCGGGCTAGGCGCGCATAAAGAAAGGGCGGCACCTTGCGGTACCGCCCCTCTTTTTCGTTCCGTCCCAGTCGGGAGCGGAACCGTCTTACATGCCCGAGTTCGGACCGTAAGTGATTTCCACGCGACGGTTCTGGTCGTTGCGGACGCCATCGGCGGTTGCAACGGCCGGACGGCTTTCGCCGAATGCCTGTGCGCTGATCGAGCCATCCGAGATACCGCGAGCGGTGAGATAGCTGCGAACCGCGGTGTTGCGGCGTTCCGACAGACCGACGTTGTACTTGGCCGAACCCGAACGGTCAGCGTGACCGGCGAGCATGACCTGCGTACCCGTGCAACCACGGTTGTAGGCGCTGATCGCGTTGTCGAGCGTCGAAGCCGCTTCCGGCGTGATGTTCGACTGATCCCAGTCGAAGTACACGATGTACGGTCCGGGCGCGCATTCCACAACCGGCGGCGGCGGGGGCGGGGGCGGCGGCGGCGGGGGCGGCGGGGGCGGCGGGGGCGGTGCCACAACCGGTTCCGGCGCAGCGCCACCGAAGTTGAACGTCAGGGTGCCGAGGATCGAGTGCGAACGGAAGCGCGTCGAAACGTCACGACCGACCTGGTCGACCAGGTTCAGGTTGTCGGCATTGAAGAAGCGATACTTCAGGCCAACATCGATGCTCTTGGTCAGCGGAGCGCGGATGCCCGCGATTGCCTGCCAGGCAAAGCCCGTGTCCGAATCGTCGAGGAACGCGCCAGCAAAGACGGGTTCAACCGAAACGCGAGCGACACCGGCACCACCGCCGACAAAGCCCTGAAGGCCGTCGTCGTCACCGAAGTCGAGCATACCATTGACCATGAAGCTCAGCGCGTTCGTGTCGCCGTTCAGATCAAACGAACCCGTGCGCAGTGCACCAGAACCGTTAACCGTCTGCGGGATGCCCGGAGCGGTGAAACGGCCCGACTTGATGTCGGCTTCACGATAGCCGACTTCGACTTCAGCGCGGAAACCGCCAAAGTCATAGCCGACGGTGCCTTCGAAATCATAGCCAGCGCGGTGATCGAGCGTACCGGCATTTTTGAACGTGCCAATATCGAGATCCAGATCTTCGACCAGCATGGCGCCAGCGCCAACGCCAACATACCAAGAGTCGTCGCGCGCCAGAGCAGGCGACGCCAGGGCAGTGGAGGCCAACGCCACAGCTACGGCAAGCTTCCTCATAGTAATTCCCCTTTCAAATTGAGATATACGTCTCGGCAGACGTCCTACTCGCCGCTTTGGTTCCGTGCAAGTGAACAAATCGATAATCTGTTGCCAAAAAGTCGCACTTCCGTTGCTGTCGAACGGAAATTCAGCCTGAGATCAGAAGACCCTGCGCGGCGAGGTGCAGGATCAACGTTGTGATTGCACTACGCGCTTCGGAATCGATTGTCGACCCGCCAGCCGGAGTTCCGACCACGCCCGGCGCGGCCCATCCGGCCCCGTCGAAGCGGAGCTGCGCGCCATCGGCGAGCCGGGTTACCTGCATACCGTCGCGCGCCGATGCAAAGCGCCACCCTCCTGCGGTCCAGAGCGCGATCGCATTTTCCTGGCCCACCCAGCCGCCGGTCGGCGTCGCACCGACAATCCAGCATTGCCCTTCGGCTGGGTCGTCCGCAGGCCCGCGACCGTCCGGTACGTCGGCGGCGCTTCGCCGTCGCCGATCTTGAGCAGAAAAGCGCTCCCATTTTCGATTGCCATCGTCTATTCTCCTCGACAGAAAAATCATGCGTTAACGGGGAGTCGCAGGATGCTGATTACGACATTGCTTTTGGCCGCCATGGCACCCGCACCGACGGGTGCGGTCGACACGACGCGCGCCGCATTCACCAAATGCCTGCGCGACGACATGAAGAAGGCACTCGAAGCCAAGAAGGAGGAGGCCGAATATGAACTCGGGCTCAAGGCGAACTGCTCGAAAGAACGCGACGCGTTCCGTGCGGCGGTGATCGCGCTCGGCCGCTCGGGCGGCGATTCCGAAAAGGTCGCGTCCGAAGACGCCGACATGCAGATCGAGGATTACCACGCCAATTTCACCGACAAGTTCAAGGATTACAAAGCGAACAACTCGCTGCCCGGCGAGTGAATCCCATCAAGCCCCTCCCCTTCGGGGGGAGGGGCTTTCATCTCACGCCGCCAAACAACGGCAACGCACCATGATGTCGTGACGCCAGCCGCCTTCGCGGGCGAAGGTGAAGCGCGTCCGTATCGTCCGTGCCCCGACGACCGCCCAAGCGCCCGCTGCGCCGCGCAGCGCCGCCACGACGGCCTCGATGCGCGCGGCCGCCTTGTCGTCGATCCCGCTGCCCACGCCGACCAGCGCCAGCGTCAGGCGTATCTCGCGCCCCGCCCGGTCCTTGGTCCCCCAGTCGCTGCCTTCTGCCGCACCGACCGCGACATAGGGCGCGCTCACGCGCGGCGGCGTGCCGTCAAAGATCCCGTGCACCATCCCCGCCAGTTCGGCGTCCCCCTCTAGCAGGGCGAGTGCTTTGGCACGAACCGCCTGTTCGGCGCCGCTCATCGCCTGCCGCCCAGACCGAGTAACCGCCACGGCTGCCACAGCGCTGCGACGGCGGCCGGCGGCGGCGCCTCCGTCCCGTCGCGCGCATCGTATAAATGCTGCGTCATGCGCACGATCCCCTGCCGGATCGCTTCGGGGATTCGGTTGACGTCGTCGGCCATGCCGGCGCGATAGGCGACGCGAATCCGCCGCGCATCGCCGGGATGATCGATCGTCAGCCGCGCGGTGCCGTCGCGCGCGATCGTCACGCGATAATCATCTGCCGCCAGCACCGCCTCGCCGTTCCCGTCGGTCAACAGCACGACGGCATCGACCCCGACGACCGGGCGGACACTCAGCCGCAAGGTGCCCGCACCGATCGGCAACGTCTCTTCCGCGGCGCGCACCAGCCCGGCCACCACCGCATCGTCGATCGCGGCCCCCATCCGCAACCACCCGCGCGCCTCATCCAGGCTCACCGGGGCATCGCCCGGCCACAAACTTGTCGTCATCTCCGTTCCT
The DNA here is from genome assembly GCF_059415685.1 of Sphingopyxis sp. GW821-FHT10B01. Lineage (NCBI taxonomy): Bacteria > Pseudomonadati > Pseudomonadota > Alphaproteobacteria > Sphingomonadales > Sphingopyxidaceae > Sphingopyxis > Sphingopyxis sp. GW821-FHT10B01. The sequence goes on from NZ_JBWKNS010000001.1 coordinate 755,903, forward strand.
CCACCCGCACGGTCAATGACCGTTCATCGATCTGCCCGTCACCCGGCACCGCGCCGCCGCCGTCGGATGCGTCACCCGCGCCACCACGCGCAGCCCGCGCTTATCCTCCGCCAATGTCTCGATGATACCGATCGGCGCGCCCGGCCGGTGCTGCCACAGCAAAGGCACCGCGCGCCCTTCGCGCAAACTCGCCGCAAAAGCTCCCGGCCGCACCACATCGCCCCCGCGATCGACGCGGCCGAACACCGATGCATAGCCCGCGAACCGCACGTCCTTGGCGCGCGCCCCGACGGCTACCGCCGCCCTCACTTCAAGAGCCCCGGCAGCCCCAGCTTCATCGCCAGCCCGACGACCAGCAGCGCCAGCATCGCGCGCACCGCCCAGTCGACCGCCGCCTTCCACGCGCTCGTCTTGGCATCGCGCCAGGCGCCGAGCAGCTGGCGCAGATCGGCCATGTCGTCCCGCGCCGCCTCGTCGGCGAGCCCCAGCCGCGCCAGCGCCCGCCGCGCCCCCAGCTCGCTCGCCTCCTCGACCACCGCGCGCAGCAGTGCCGCATCGGGCGCGTTCGTCCCCGCCAGCGCGATCAACCGCGCCAGCGCCTCTTCTTCGTCCATGTCGCAATCTCCGGTTTAAGCGACGCCCAGCAGCGCCTTCTTCTCGTCCGCCGTCAGCCAGTCGGCCGCCGACACCTCGCGCCACAGCGCCATCCGGTCCTCCGCCAGCGCGGGGACCTTATCCAGATCGACGCGCAAGTCCGCGCCATCGAACCACCCCGCCAGCCCCTGCGCCACCGCCCCCAAGATCTTCGCGCAAAGCGGCAACACCGTCAGCCGCCACAGCGCGCGATTCGCCTCGCGGTAATTGGCATAGGTCGCATCGCCGGGCAGCCCGAGCAGCATCGGCGGCACCCCGAAAGCCATCGCAATCTCGCGCGCGCTCGAATCCTTCAGCGCCAGGAAATCCATCTCGGCCGGCGACAGCGACAGCGCCTGCCACCGCAATCCGCCCTCGAGCAGCAACGGCCGCCCCGCGTTCGCCCCGCCCGCAAAACTCTCGGCCAATTCCTCGCGCAGCCGGTCGACCTGCTCGGCCGACAAAGGCATCCCCTTGTCGCCCGGATCATGGACCAGCGCGCCCGAAGGCCGCGCCGCATTGTCGAGCAGCGCCGCATTCCATTTTGCTGCAGCATTGTGCGCAGCAATTGCGCCCGCCGCCGCGCCGAGACACCCCGCGCCATAATGATCGTCGAGCGGATGCAGCGCCTTCACATGCACCACCACGGTCCGCCCCGCGCCATCCGCGGCAGGCAGCACGGCCACCGCCCCGCCGGCCTTGTACCGATAGGCCACCGGCCACCCCCGCGCATCGGCCTCGACCGTCACCCGCTCGGGCCGCAGCGCGAACAGCTCGGCCGGCGCCCCCGCGCCATCGGCCAAAATCTGCACATAGCCATTGCCATGGAGCAGCAATTGCGATGCCAAAGTCTCGATCAGCCCCTGCCCGCCCGACGAAGCCGACACCAGCGCCGCCAGCGCCGGATCGCTCGCGATCAAGGGCGCGCTCCCCGCCGCTTCCGCCACCAACCGCACCGCCCGCTGGACAATCGCATTGCCCAGATAGCCCTCGCGCAGCTGCGCCTCGTAAGACAGCGGCGCGGGCGCCGACCAGTTCCCATACACCCGCGACAAAGCGGGCCGCGCAGCCCCCTGCGCCGCCTTCCGGCCAAACCAGTTCATGCCATTCTCCCTCCACTGTTCCCCGGCGAAGGCCGGGGCCCAGGTACGTCAGATTCGCCGCACCCCCGGCGCCCGCCCCCGCCGCAGTCCCTCCAGCAACGCCGCCAGCGCCCACACGCACGCATCGGCGCGATCGGGCGAGCGCCCCGGCCCCGCGTAACCACCGCCGGTCTGGAACCCGCAAAGCTGGTCCTCGAGCGCGGTGAACACCCCCGCATGCACCACCTGCCCGCGCTCATAGGCCAGCACGACCGGCTCGGCGCGCCGCGCCTTGCCGACGCTCGCGTGCACCGCCACCACCGGCAGCGTCGCCTCGGCGGCGTGCAGCGTGCCCGCGACCATCTCGCCGCCCATATTGCTTTCGGCGACCACCCGGTCGGCGCCCCAGCGCGCCGCCGCCGCCGCGACCGCCTGCGCCCACACGCCGGGCTGCGCGCGCTCGACACTCGCATCCTCGACCACCGCCAGCCGCCCGTCGCGCAGCTCTGCCGCGACAATGATCCCGCATGCATCGCCATGGCTCGTCGCCGGCGGATCGACCCCGATCACCACGCGCACCAGCTTGCCGGTCGCGTCGGCCGCAACCCGGCACTGCTCGACCAGCGCGCGCGTCCACAGCGCGCTCTCGACATCCTCGAGCATCTCGCCGTCGAGTTCCTGCCGTCCCAGCCGCGTCCCGCCATAACTGGCGAGCATCGCCTCGACGAAATTGTCGGGCAGCCACACATTATCGCGCGTCCGCCCCAGCGTTTCCGCCAGCCCCGGCGCCGCCAGCACCCGCCGCATCGCCGCATTGACGCGCGGCGTCGTCGTCACCACGACACGCGGCCGCTCGCCCAGCCGCATCCCCAGCATCAGATTATCCCACGCCGCCTCGCCGCGCCGCCATTTCGCCAGCTCGTCGCACCAGGCGAAATGATGTTCGGGTCCGCGCAATTCCTCGCCCGCCTCGGCCGAATAGAGCGTCGCCACCGCGCCGCTCGAAAAGCGCAGCTCGCGCTTGCCTTTCACCCAGCGCGGTTCCTCGTTGGCGCGTGCAACCGCGAGCAGCCCGCTCGGCCCGTCGATCATCACGCGCTGCCCGTCGACCTGCGTCGCCGCGACCAGCGCGATCCGCGCATCGGGCATCGCCCGCGCCAGCTCGCTCACCCATTCGGCCCCCGCGCGCGTCTTGCCAAAACCGCGCCCGGCGCGGATCAGCCAGACGCGCCAGTCGCCCGGCGGGTCCCGCTGCCCGTCATTTTCGAACCCGTACCAGCGCGCGGTGAATTCGGCGATCTGCGCCTTGCTCAGCCCGCGCAGCACCTGCCGCCGATCCCGCTCGTCCATCCCGCGCAATCGTTTCAATATCGCGTCCGATTGCGCCCGCCGCGCGGTCGCCTCCGGCGTCATGCCCGGCAATCCTTGCACCCGAATTCGCGCGCCGCAAATTCGGCCCGCTGCGCATCGGTCAGCCCGCGCAGCACCAACCGCCGCTCGCCTTCGCTTAACCGGAGGAGGCGCTGCAGAACATCGCCGGATCGCACCCGCGGCGCGGCCGCCGCCGCAATCATGCCTCGCCATCCTTGCGCTCATCCTCGCGCTCGGCCTTACCCGCGATCGCCGCAGTACCGACCGGTGCCCCGTTCGCGGCCAGCGCATCGCGGCGCGCGCGCTGCCGCTCGACCATCGCGATCCGTTTCAGCAGCACCGCGTCGGTCTCTTCCTGCGTCGCGACATGGCACAGCTTGCGCTGATACCCGCGCCCTTGCTGGACGCTGCGCCGGTGCAGCGCCATCACCTCGATTGCCTGCGCGACCGTCATCTTCTCGACCGGCTCCTCGCGTTCGTCGAGTTCCAGCTCGCCCAGCACCTCCAGCGCGCGCCGCGCCAGCGCCATGTCCAGCCGCTCGTAACCCATTTCGAGCGCCGCCTGCCATTGCCGCGCAAACTCGGCATCGCGCCGCCGCAGCTCATAGGCGCTGGCGTTCCAGATTTCCGCCGCTTTGCACGCACGCGTGACGTTGCAGCTATAGGCCAGCTCGGTCAGGAACGTCTTGCGCCGCGCCGCGGTCCAGCTGGCCGGCTTTGCCCGCCGCCGCTGCGCCGGCCCGCTCTGAAAAGCGGTAATCTCTTCATTTGCCTCGCCCATATCGCCCATATCGCCACACTCCAAAAACAAAGGGGCCGAAACACCCTCCCGCCAAATGGGAAGGGCGCCGGCCCGACTCGCAATTCTTCATGATGGAACATTTGTGCCATAACAGCGTGACGATGTCAAGAGTTTTTAACCTATATGGTTTAAACGTCTCTTGGACGCACGTTTTGGCCGTATATGGCCGGTTCGAGACGGACCGCTTCTGGACTCAAAACGGGGAAAGCTGACATTCATGGTCAGCGAGTTTGCGCCGAGCTTCCCAAGGCCTCTGGCGATGAGTCGGGGGAACCGTGAGCGCCCGAGGCGAAGACCTCCGTTTTGCCGCCACAATGAAGGCGGCGAACTATAGCTCGCCGCCCACATCATATGCTGGAAGCTAGTCGTCCAAATCGTTAAACCGCCAAATCGAGTTGCCAGCTTTTTCGGCCGCTAATTCCAAGTGTTAAGTTCGCTTTGCACCGTCATCACCGAATCCCCGCTGGTTATTCCAGCAGAAGCGCAGGTGGGTAATGATCAACGCCAACGCCGCCCAAGCGAGACGCAAAGCCGCACCATCGAGGCGCATCGACCGTGCGCAAGAGATCAGACATAGCCTCTGTGTATTTCGGCGTAGATGATGTTCGCGCGCCCAACGCGATAGCGGATGATGTCAATAGCTCCGGCGGTTGCCGTCAGGGTCTTGTCACCGCCGGCAAACTTCCACGCGCCTCCCGCCGTTAGTGTGCGACCGCCAGTAGCGTCTTGGATAAGCATGATCTCGCCCTGACGTCCCGCGGCGAGTTGCGCCGGGTTGGACAAGATGAGGTTGCCCGTCAGGGTGATCTCATAGTTGGTCCATGCTATACTGAAATCTAGCGCGATAGAGGCGGAATAAGGCACAATCGCTACCTTGCCGAGCGTGGCACCGTAGCGGCGTCGTCCGCCAACAAGCGTGGTGACGTAAAAGTCGCTTTCTGAGTCGCCCGCATCAATATAGGGTGAGAAACCGCCAGGCACAGCCTGCACGCCGTTCGCGACTTGCTCGATAATCTCAGTGCCGCCCCGGAACCGACCGTACATGGCGAGAGTCCCTGCTTTAGCAAGGATCGTGCAGGCATCGTAGACCGGCCCGTTTGTGTTTCCGTTGGCGCTGGCCGCCGAAATGGCATTCTCGAAGGTGCAACGTCGGAAGTAGTTACCAGTGATAGCATTCGCGGCCAGTTTGTTACCGCCAAGATCGTAAACAACGCCAGTGGGCGAGCGAGCCGGATCGTTAGTCCAGTAGCAGTTCTCGAACTGCTCACCCCCAGGCCCATAGGGTGATGCATCCCCTCTGAATGTGTCGACGCCCCCAACAATCAAGGCGTCTCTGATAATGATATTCCGACCGCCACTAAAGTATAGCGGCACAAACGTAGTACCGATGAGGCTACCGCCTTCCCACACGACATCAAAAGTTCGCGATCCGATAGCGTCAAGCATGCCGGGACCGGTATTATCGCTCGCTTCGCAATCGATGAAGCGGATGTGATGGCAGACTCGCGAACCCTCGGGCTCAATATCGAACCCGGCAGCGGGAGCGCTGACGATCGTCCCCGTATTCTTGGCGATGCGATAGCATTTGGTGCGAGTAAATACGTTGCCGAAACCGCCGACTAGTGAAATGCCTTGACGCCCGCACTCCCAAAACTCGCAATCCTCTGTACCGTTGCCGGACAGCTTTTTGTCAGCCGGAATGAGGTCGTCGACTAGGATGCCATCAAGCGGGAACTGCCATGCCTTGCAGTCGTTAACGCGCCAGTCCTTCGTGTCGGAGAATTTCATAGCCGAGGCAGGGATTTGCCACCCCAAGTCACCGTAAGGGCCGCCGAGAACCGCAGTCGAAAGCAGGCCGTCGAAGTTGAACCCCTCCACGCGCGCGAAAACGCAGTTGTGGAACCAAATCAGAGCCTCGAACGGTGAGGCAAGATCATTCTCGCCCGCCGACGCCCAATAGGGCAGCGCATGGGTTGTCGGGTTGCCGGCCGCGTCGAACGTTCCGTATTTATATCCAGCCTTCGGGATCAGTTTGCAGCCGTTGCCCTTGAGGTAAATCGGCTTCGTTGCGTTCTTGAATACAAGGCCGTCGACCGGTTGCCAGCTATACTTCGGATGATAAGGAGAAGCAGTGCGGGCCACTTGGTCCGATGCAACATAGGTTGCGCCGGCGCGAAACTCGGCCACGCCGCCGTTGGCGACAAGGTGGGCTGCCATGAGGGCTAGAGCCGGGGTGTCGTTTGTTGTGCCGTCGCCTTTCGCGCCGAACTGTTCGGGCGTGACAAACCGGATCGCTTGATTTGTTCTTAGCGGGGTCATGACCTTGTCGTTGGCGGTACCGGCCTCGGCTTCGGCTTGTGTGGCGATGGGAAGGCAGCTCATAAATTCTCCTCTGGACGCCAGCAAAGCCGCTGACTGAGAACAAGAAGAGAACAATCGCAATCCTACAATGCAACCTACATCGCATCCTATTTCGTGCCTGCTACTGCGGGACTTGGCCGATAGAGGATGTCTGCTTCAGAGCTGCCATGGGATACCTGACGCTCACATCGTGGCATTCATGCCAGGTCAGCTGGTTGACAGCAGCGTGAGATCGATGCCGGCGGGGATGAGCCGGCCGACTGGCGCCCCGACCCAAGCAGCCCGATGTACAAGGCCCGAATTCGAGTCTCGAAACGGCCTTGTCCCAAGTGCGGTGCCACAGCCTATCAATCCTGTCGGAGCGCGCGGGAGGGATCGGTGCGCTGGGCATTCCACAAGGAGCGTTGGAGCCGGACATGATGGATAGCGAAGGAGCTCATAGTGGCGGATGCTATCGAACGTCCGCTTCGGTGCAAAGGGACATTACGGCGGAAAGGCCGACATCGGGCACAGCTGCCGCAACGCAGGGCAATCGTCTTCATTCACCCCCAATCGGCGCTAACCCGTCCATGATCGCGGTCAACGCCAGCGCATTCTCGCGCTCCATCGCGCTATGCCCCGCGTTGGTCACCACATAGGTCACCGGCTCGGCCCCGGCCGCGCGCAGCGCCGCGACCAGCCGCGAGGCCTGCGTCAGCGGGCACACCTCGTCGAACCGGCCATGGACGATATGCACCGGGATGCCTGCAAGCGTCGCAATATTGTCGAAGAAATGCCCCGCCGGAATGAACAGCGCATTGGCGAAATAATGCGCCTCGATCTGCGCAAAACACAGCGCGAAATCGGCCTCGCCGAACTTGCCCGTGTCGGCAGTCTCGGGGATCATGTTCGAAATCACCCCTTCCCACAGCGACCAGGTCAGCGCCGCCTTCAGCTGCCGCGCCTTTTCGGCCTCGGTCGCGGGCACCATATCGAAAATCGCCTTGTACGACGCCATCACATCGGTGCGCTCCTCGGCAGTCAGCACCGACAGCAAGTCCGCCCATTCGGCGGGATATTTCATATAGGCGCCGGGCTCGGTCAGCCCGTACGGGTCCTGCGCCCACGTCGCGGCATTGCCCTGGTACAGATAGAGCAGGTCCTCGGGCGCGCCGAGGAAGATGCCGCGCAGGATCAGGCTCGCGGTATGACCGGGATGCGCGATCGCATAGGCCATCGCGAGCGTGCTGCCCCAGCTTCCCCCGAACACATGCATCGGCCCGGCGATTTCCAGCTTCGCGCGCAATTTCTCGATATCGCCGATCAGGTCTTCGGTGGTGTTCTTCGCCAGCGCCACCGCGGGTCCCGCCGAGGCGACATTGGGCTCGCTTTTCCCGCAGCCGCGCTGGTCGAACAGGATGACGCGGTACCGCGCCGGGTCGAAGAAGCGCGCCATCGCCGGCGCGCACGCGCCGCCGGGGCCGCCGTGCAGGAACATCACCGGCTCGCCCGCGGGATTGCCATATTCTTCCCAATATATGCGGTGCGCCGGGTCGCGGTCGACCTCGAGCCAGCCGAAGTTGAGCAAGGGCGGCTGCGGATAAACCCAGTTGTCGCCGATCTTGCTCGTCACCTGCAACCGAGAAAAATCCATATCCAATGCCTTTACCTGTGATTGCGCCGCCAACCGGCCGCGCCCGGATTAACCTGCTGCGCCGCCATGTCCACTCTCCGCGCGGGGATGCAGGGAACTTATGGCGCAGGCCATCGTTCAAACGACACCCCTGATCGCGGGATGGATGACGCACCCTCAAACCTGCGCATGGCTGAAATTCCGGGGTTGGGCACTCGCGCAGGGACTGTGTTTTTCCTGTGCATCAAAAAGGAGTGGTCTATGCGTTTCCAACCCATTTTGCTCGGCGCCGCCGCAGCACTCGCGCTCTCCGCCTGCAGCCAGCAGCAAGAAGTCGCCGCCGCCCCGCCGCCGCCGCCGGGCGCAGTTCCGGGCAGCGTCGCCGCCGACCGCGACGGCGACGGCATCATTGACGGCTATTATACGGCGGACGGCATCTATCATCCGAACTATGCACCGCCCCCGCCGCCGCCGCCCGCTCCCACGCGACTGGGAGAACGCGGCTGATGATCGGGTTTCGGGGAGCGCGGCATCGCTGCGCTCCCCTTTTCCTCGCATTATCGGCGCTCGGCACCTCGCTCGCGCCGCCCGCCTTTGCGGCGCCCGCGGCCACGGGCGCCGCCGGACCGCTCGCAGCTACGATCCGCGAAGAAGCCGGCGGCGACGTCAAACGCTTCTACGCCGCGCGCGCTTACAAGCCGCTGTGGATCCGCGCGGGGAAGGTCGGGCCCGAGGCCGCGACGCTGCTCGGCTTTTTGTCGACCGCGTCGCGCGACGACCTCAAATCGTCCGCCTATGATCTCGAAAAGCTCGAGGGACTGATCGCCCGCGCGCGCGCCGGCGACCCGCAGGCGCTGGCGCGCGCCGATATCGCGCTCTCGACATCCTTCGCGCGCTACGCCCAGGATATGCGCCGGCCCGGCAAGGCGAAGATGGACTATGCCGACAAGTCGCTTCGTCCGAGAAAGGCGGATGCCGAAACGATACTCCGCGCCGCCGCCTTCCCCAGGGATTTCGGCGCTTACATGAAAAACATGGGCTGGATGAGCGAACATTATGTCCGCCTCCGCACCCTCATGGGCCGCGCACAGGCAGAGGGCGCCTCGAAGGACGCGATGGCGCGCCTTCGCCTCAACCTCGACCGCACGCGCATCCTGCCCGGCCCCTATACCCATCACATCGTCGTCGACGCCTCGTCGGGCCAGCTCTGGTATTATGGCGCAGGCAAGCGCGCGGGGTCGATGAAGGTCGTCGTCGGCGCCCCCGAAACGCAAACGCCGATGCTCGCGGGCAAGCTGCAATGGGCGATCCTCAACCCCTATTGGAACGTCCCCGACTATCTCGCCAAAAAATCCATCGCCCCCAAGGTGTTAGCTGGTAGAAGCCTCGCCTCGCTGCGCATGGAAGCGCTGTCCGACTGGGGGCCCAACCCGCGCAAGCTCGAAGCATCCGAGATCGACTGGCCCGCGGTCGCCGCGGGGAGCGAGGTGCTGCGCCTCCGCGAACTGCCCGGCGGCGCCAACTCGATGGGCCGCGTCAAATTCCTCTTCCCCAACGACGAGGGCATCTACCTGCACGACACACCGGAGCGCGCGCTGCTCGGCAAACCCGACCGTCATTTCAGCAACGGCTGCATCCGCCTCGAAAACGCCGGCCAGTTGGGCCAGTGGCTGCTCCACCGTTCGATCAACACCAGGTCGAAAACCCCCGAACAGGCGGTCGCGCTCCCGGTCGAGGTGCCCGTCTACCTCACCTACATCACCGCCGTCGCAACCGACCGCGGCATCGCCTTCCGCGATGACGTCTACGGGCGCGACGGATAGCCGGGCGCAAATCGGGTCCCCGTCAAGAATCGCCGCTGGCAACACGCGAAACTGTCCACTACACGTCCCGGTCACAATTTGATGAGGCCCTTTTTAGTCCCGGAGAAACTGGTTGGGCGGTGGAAGAATTGTCGACGGGGGTGGCGTGTTCCTGCGTGCGGTCGGACTTGCGCTTGCGCTGGCCGGTGCGGCAACGCCGGTCGGGGCGATCGTTATTCGCCACGATGTCGCGGACAGCCGCTACCTTGTCGCCGAAAACTATTACCCACCTCTCGTAGACTTGCCGGTTGAAGGGCATGGCGTTCTCATCGCCGACCGGTGGGTGGTCACCGTTGCTCATGCCATAACGTGGCAGGACAAACCCGTCACAAGCGTAAGGATCAATGGCCAGGATCGCGCCGTTGCGTCGGTGATCATCCACCCCGGCTATCGCAACCCGCCCGCCGCGCTGTTGCACGGCGATGCGGCGCCACTGCTGGCGTTCCAGGCGGCGAGGTCCGATATCGCCCTGATCCATCTGGCGGAACCGGTGCGCGACGTTGCGCCCGCGCGGCTCTATCGCGGCCAAGGCGAACACAACCGCATCGTGGAAATTATCGGCCGGGGAGCAAGCGGCGATGGCCTCGCCGGGCAGAATCCGGACGCACCGCATCGCGGGCCGCTGCGCCGCGCCGAGAACCGCATCGCGCACGCCGATGGTCCCTGGCTGGGCTACAAATTCGATCGCGGGGCGAGCGCCCTGACGCTCGAGGGAATGCTTGGCAACGGCGACAGCGGCGGGCCGATGCTGATCCGCCAGGGGCGCGAATGGCAATTGGCCGGTCTCGCATCATGGCAATGGTGGGACGGCGATCTCGCCGACTTTCGCGGCGGCACCTATGACCGGATCAGCTATCAGGTCCGCATCGCCCACTATGCCGGCTGGATCGACAGGACGATCTCCGGACAGGCGGCGGGCGGGTGAGGAACGGGAGGAACGGGGCGGGTCCGCAACGCCGATGCTCCCCGCTGACTACGGATAGTTGACCGCCCTGCGCGAAAGGTCCAGACCGGCCCCATCGATAAAAATGGGGAAGCTTTTCATGCGCAAACTGGCACTGTTCGGGGCGAGCCTTCTCGCCCTCACCTCGCAACTCGGTCTCGCTCAGGAAGATCAAGCGCCCGCTGCGCCCGCTGCAGAAACCGCCGCCCCTGCCCCCATGTCCGCCGCCGCCGTCGGCAGCGCGCGCAAAGGCCCCGACCATCGTCTCACCGGCGCCGACCTGTTCGACCTTTCGATCGCCGCCGACCCGCAGATCAGCCCCGACGGCCGCTATATCGCCTATGTCCGCCGCACGAACGACATCATGACCGACCGCGCGATCAGCTCGATCTGGCTGATCGACACGACGACGGGCGAGGAAACCCCGGTCGCAGGTCGCAGCGGCGGCGCCTTCTCGCCGCGCTGGTCGCCCGACGGCAAACGCCTCGCCTTCGCCTCGACCGAGGGCGGCAGCGCGCAGCTCTGGGTGCGCTGGATGAACGGCGGCGAAGCCGTCCGCCTCACCAGCCTCCCGACCAGCCCGTCCAGCCTCGCCTGGTCGCCCGACGGGCGCTCGATCGCCTATACGATGCTCGTCAAGGACGACGGCCCGAGCTTCGGCTCGGCTCCGAAGAACAAGCCCGAGGGCGCCAAATGGGCCGATCCGCTCGAAGTCCGCGACCTCCTCACCTACCGCGCCGATGGCGAGGGCTATGTCGAACCGGGCTTCGAAAAGATCTTCCTCGTCCCCGCGACCGGCGGTTCGCCGCGCCAGCTGACCTTCGGTCCCTATCATGACGGCGGTCCGCTCAGCTGGTCGCGCGACGGCCGCACGCTCTATTTCTCTGCGAACCGCAAGCCCGACTGGGAGAAGGATCCCGTCGAAAGCGAAATCTACGCGCTCGACGTGACGGGCGGCAGCGTCACTGCGCTCACCGACCGCAACGGCCCCGACGCCAACCCGCTCGTTTCCCCCGATGGCGGCAAGATCGCCTGGGTCGGCTTTGACGACAAATTGCGCGCTTACGAAAACACGCAGCTCTATGTCATGAACCGCGACGGATCGGGCAAGCGCAGCCTGACCGCCAACTGGGATTATGGCGTCGATGCGATCCAATGGGCGGCCGACGGCAAGTCGGTCTATGCGCAATATGACGATCATGGCGAAACGAAAGTCGCGCGCATCGGCCTCGACGGATCGGTCCGCGACGTCGCCAAGGGCCTGTCCGGCGGCGGGCTCGACCGGCCTTATAGCGGCGGCAGCTTCACCGTCTCCGATGGCGGCGCGATCGCCTTCACCGGCGGCACCGCGACCCGCCCCGCCGAGGTACAGCTCAATCGCGGCGGCACCGCGCGCATCCTCACCGACCTCAACCGTTCGCTTCGCGAAGTGAAATCGCTCGGCGAAGTCCGCAAGATCACCGTCGCCTCCAGCCACGACGGCAAGACGATCGAGGGTTGGCTCACGCTCCCGCCCGGCTACCGCGACGGCCAGCGCGTGCCGCTGATCCTCGAGATCCACGGCGGCCCCTTCACCGCTTACGGCCCGCATTTCTCGACCGACAACCAGCTTTATGCGGCGGGCGGCTATGCCGTCCTCTCGGCGAACCCGCGCGGGTCGACCAGCTATGGCGAAGCCTTCGCGAACGAGATCGACAAGGCCTATCCGGGCAACGACTATTTCGACCTGATCAGCATCGTCGATCGCGCGATCGAACTCGGGGTCGCCGATCCCGACGCGCTGTTCGTCACAGGCGGCTCGGGCGGCGGCGTCCTCACCAGCTGGATCGTCGGCAAGACGAACCGCTTCAAGGCGGCGGTCGCGCAAAAGCCGGTGATCAACTGGACGACGCAGGCGCTCACCGCCGATGGCCCCGGTTTCTTCGGCCCCTATTGGCTCGGCGCCGAGCCGTGGGAAAAGCCCGAACTCTTCTGGGCGCGCTCACCTCTGTCGCTCGTCGGCAATGTCGAAACCCCGACGCTCGTCATCGTCGGCGCCGAGGATTACCGCACCCCGGTCAGCGAATCCGAACAATATTACACCGCGCTCCGCCTCCGCGGTGTGCCGACTGCGCTGATCAAGGTCCCCGGCGCCAGCCACGGCAGCATTGCCGCACGCCCGTCGCAATCGGCCGCCAAGGCCTCGGCGATCCTCGCCTGGTTCGAGAAGTATAAGAAGGGCTGGACACGGCCGGCGGGCGACGCGGCGGGAAAATAGCCCGCTCGTCCCTTTGCGGCTTTGCAACGGCAAGCTGACGTCCACTTTTCGTCACCCCGGACCTGATTCGGGGCCAGGCGACCAACGTCAGCATGGATGCCGGATCGAGTCCGGCATGACGAGCTTATGTCGGCTATGGGGTGATGAACTGCCACTGGTGCACCCCGGCGAAAGCCGGGGCCCATGCGGAAACACGCGAGGTCCGCGTCAGGCTTCTGGACCCCGGCTTTCGCCGGGGCACACATCTCTATCGGCAGCAATCGGTCGTGAGCCGCCATATTGTTCCCCGGCGCAGGCTGCGGTCCAGAGCGTTGGAGAGCCGGCGTTGCGCGATGGCGCTCTGGGCGCCGGGGAACGGCTTCTTTCGGTCGATTCCGGTCGTCCGGCAAACACAACTGACCCCAAAACACCGATGGCCGCCAAATATATAAACCCGATTCCAATATCTTATTATTATATCGTGTACGATATAATCGGTAACGCTTGACTCTGTTTCGCGACTCGCTTAATTACATTGTATCCGATCTAAACGGATACGATGTAATCCCGCCCAAAAGGAACCTGACATGACCGACAAAATCATCTTCACCGGTACCACCCACGTCAAAGGCGGCGCCGACGGTTACGCCCGCAGCACCAACGGCGTCCTCGACCTCGCGCTGCCGCAGCCGCACCCCGCCGCCGAGAATCTCTTCGCCGCCGCCTGGTCGGCCTGCTTCATCGGCGCGCTCGAACTCGCCGCCGGTCAGCGCAAGATCAAGCTCCCCGCCTCGCCCGAAGCCGACACGACAATCGAGGTTCTGAACCGCGCCGATGGCTTCATCCTCCGCGCCCGCCTCGACATTCAGGTTCCCGGCATCGACCGCGACATTGCGCGCGAACTCGTCGACACCGCGCACAAAATCTGCCCCTATTCGAAAGCGGTCGCAGGCAATATCGACATCGAACTCAACCTCGTCTGACGTCTCGACCGGGCGGTGCCGCCCCTCCCCCTCGGGGCACCGCCCGGTTGACACCTACGGATTCCGATTTCATCGTACGCGCTTGAATTACCGGACATTCACCAAGGACCCCTCCATGACGAAATCGCCCGCCCCCGAACGGCCCAAACTCGGCGAATTCCTCTGCTTCGCGGTCTATTCGGCGAACCTCGCCTTCGGCCGCGCCTATCGGCCGATCCTCGAAAAGCTCGGCCTCACCTACACCCAATATGTCGCGCTCGTCGCTCTGTGGGAAAAGGACGACCAGACCGTCGGCGAGCTGGGCGAAAAGATGTTCCTCGAATCGAACACGCTGACCCCGATCCTCAAAAAGCTCGAACAGACCGGCTTCATCGAGCGCCGCCGCGACCCCGCCGACGAGCGGCAGGTGCGGATCCGCCTGACCCCGAAGGGCAGCGAGCTGCGCAGCCACGAGATCGGCAATGAATTGTTCGACGCCACCGGCCTCGGCGACAGCTTCTTCGACGTCCAGAAATCGGTCGCCAGGCTGCGCGACAATCTGATGGCCTCGCTGGACGACTGATCGCGGCGCTTATGCCGCGTCGTGAAAAATCACCCCCAGCGTGTGCCGCCGCCCCGACCGGATTTCGCTCACCCCATGGCGCATCGCCACCCGGTAATCGCCCCGCGATCCGCGCACCGGCCGCACATTCACCGCAAAAACAACCGCGTCGCCCTTTGCCAGCGGTACGACCGCAACGCGCGACTGCATCCGCGGCCGCTGCTCGGTCAGCACGAATTCGCCCCCAGCGAAATCGTCCCCCGGCGCCGACAGCAGCACCGCTGCCTGCAACGGAAAGACATGCGCGCCATACAGGTCCTGATGCAGGCAATTATAATCGCCCGCGCCATATTGCAGCAGCAACGGCGTCGGCCGCCGCTGGCCCGCTTCATGGCACCGCGCCAGAAATTCCGCATGCTCGGCGGGGAAACGTGCCACCATCGCCATCCGCTCGTGCCAGCGGTTCGCGATCGGCGCGAGATGCGGATACAATTCGCCGCGCAGCGCCGCGACCAGCGGCGGCAACGGATAGGCGAAATAGCGATATTCCCCGCGTCCAAAGCCGTGCCGCGCCATATGGACGTGACTGCGAAACAACTCGTCCTGCGGATATAACGCTGCGACCCGATCACATTCGGCATCGGCTATCAGCCCCGGCAGCACCGCCCATCCTTCCCGGTCGAGCGACGCGGAGATCGCCTCCCGGTCCAGCGCGGCGAGGCGAATCTCGATGGCGTCTTCGTTAATCTCGGTCATGCCGCGTCATTGCAGCCAGCGGCCGCGGCCGCGCCCCGTTTCTTGCGATCAAATCACCCGGAGCAGCCCGGTTTCGCCGCCATCGCGGTCGGCCAGCGCAATTCATAGGTCACAAGAAACCCGTCATGGTCCGACAGGCGCGGGCCGTTCGCGCCGCCGTCGAACAGCGATTCGACGCGAACCGGCCGCACGGTCAGCTGTTCGCCATCGGCAAAGAATTGCAGGTCCTGCGTATCCATCCACGGAGCATCGCCGTCCCACGACATCCTGACCTCGCACCCCGCATCGGGGTCGATGCACACCTCGTGCACCAATGTCAGCGGATGATATTCGGAAAATTCGGCCCAGCGATCCTCCGAATGCCGCATGTTGAAATCGCCGCCAAAGATCAGCGGCGCCGTCAGATCCTGCGTCCGCGCGATAAACTCCGACGCGGCGATCGCTTGCCGCGCATGCGCTTCACCATCGCGAGCCGCCGACACCCCCGACGCGCCGCGCGAATTCATATGGGTGTTATAGATATCGACGGGGGCCGGCACGCCGGGCATCGCGATCCGCGCCAGCATGACGCCCTTGTTCGACAGGCAATCGAGCCCCGCACACGCGCGCCGGCCATAAGCGTCGAGCGCGGTGTCGACGATCGGATAACGCGACGCGATCGCCAACCCGCCGCCGACCAGCTTGATCCCCAGCTCGCCCTTCAACGGCTTGGCCTTGCCGGCCATTTTCTCGTGATCGGCGGCATAGGGCTTCGTCGTGCGCTGCGGCCCCGGCACGATGGCCGGGTACTCGCTCGCCGCGACCGCGCGTTTCGCGGCGGTGCTGAACATTTCCTGGAACAGGATGACATCGGGCCCGGTGCCCGCTTCGCGCATCGCCGCCAACCGCTCGCCAATCGCCTTGAGCTCGGTTGCGCGCCCTTTCCGCGCCGGCCAGGCGAGTCCTTCGAGATTATAGGTCAGCACCGACAAGGTCGTGGTCGCCGACCGGCCGTCTTCGGCCAGCACCACCGGCGCCGCGGGCGCGGCGGCGCACGCCATCACGCGCAGCGGCGGTTTCGGCCCGCACGCAGCCAGCGCGAGCGCACAAAAGCCCGCTAGCCAGCGGGACGTCGAGGCGGGGGGAATACCAGTCACGGCCCGCCCTTATCGCACTATGCCGCCGTCGTCACGATCACCGATGCCGGCGAACCGGTTCACAAAACCGGCGATCCTGTTAGGGCTTGGTTCCTTGTCAGAAGCGGGAACCGATTCCTCATGTCACTACGCCACGCCGCAGCCCTTTTTGCCATTCTTGCCACCCCCGCCGCGGCCCAATCTTCTCCGGCGCCTGCGCCCGCCCCCTCCTCGGGCATCGACGCCGCGAAGCTGACCCAGACCGTCCGCACGCTCGCCTCCGATCAGTTTCAGGGCCGCGCACCGGGCACGATCGGCGAGGAACGCACGGTCGGTTATCTGATCGGCCGGCTGCAGGCGCTCGGCCTCGAGCCCGCGGGCACCGACGGCGGCTGGACCCAGCCCGTGCCGCTGCTCCACACGCGCCTCGGCAGCCCGACGACGCTTGGCTTCGACCGCAAAGGCACCGCAACCCCGCTGACCTCCGGCACCGACATCTATGTCTCGACGCTCCAGCCCAGGGATCAGGCGGTCGTCCGGAACGCCCCGCTCGTCTTCGTTGGTTACGGCGTCACCGCTCCCGAACGCGGCTGGGACGATTTCAAGGGGCAGGATCTGAAGGGCAAGGTCGCGGTCTTCCTGATCAACGACCCCGATTTCGCCGCAGCCAAGGGCGAGGACAGCTTCGGCAAATTCGGCGGCCGGACGATGACCTATTATGGCCGCTGGACCTACAAGTTCGAAGAAGCCTCGCGCCGCGGCGCCATCGCCGCGCTAATCGTCCACGACACCGACGGCGTCGGCTATGGCTGGAACGTCGTCAAAAGCGGCGGCGGCGAAAATTACGGCCTCGTCGTGCCGCCCGAAAAGGTAACGAGCCTGGCATTGCAGGGCTGGATCTCGGGCGAGACCGCGACGACGCTTTTCGCCAACGCCGGACAGGATCTCGCCAAGCTCCGCGTCGCCGCGCGCCGCAAGGATTTCAAGCCCGTCGACCTCGGCACCGGCTTTAACGCCGCGATCCCGGTGACGCAGGCGGTCGTGCAGAGCCAGAATGTCCTCGCCAAAATCCCCGGGGCGAAACGCCCGGACGAGGTGATCATGTATGGCGCCCATTGGGACGCCTATGGCGAGGGCGCCCCTGACGAGAAGGGCCGGATCTATCGCGCCGGCGCCAATGACGATGCGCTCGGCGTCGCGGGACTGTTCGAAATTGCACGCAATTTCAAAGCCGCACCCGCGCCCGACCGCACGATCGCCTTCGCCTTCTGGACTGCCGAGGAACGCGGGCTGCTCGGGTCCGAAGCCTATGCCGCGAACCCGGTCTTCCCCGTGGAAAAAACGGTGGCAAACCTCGGTCTCGACATCCTGCAGACCGCCGGCAAAGCCAAAGACGTCATCCTCGTCGGCAAGGGACAGGGTACGCTCGAAGACGATCTCGCGCGCGTCGCCGCGGCGCAGGGCCGCACCGTCTCGGTGGAGAGCCTCCCCGAACGCGGCCTCTTCTACCGCGCCGACCATTTCAGCCTCGCCAAGCGCGGCGTCCCCGTCCTGTTGATGATGGGAATCGCAGGCGCATCCGATCTCGTCGAGGGCGGCAAGCCGGCCGGACAGGCGTGGGTCGATGCCTATACCGGCAAATGCTATCATCAGGCCTGCGACGCATGGGGGACCGACTGGAACCTCGATGGTGCGGTTCAGGACATTCAGGTTTTTTACCGGATCGGCGATGAACTCGCGCGCTCCGCGCGCTGGCCTGACTGGAAGCCCGGCAGCGAATTCAAGGCGATCCGCGATGCAAGCGCGGCGACACGGAAATGAGCGATCGGGCAAACTCCAACGGCCACTAGCCTTCGGTCACGGCGGGAACCGGCATGACCGGGTTCGCCGACTGGGTATTTTCCCTGAGTAGCCGATCCTCACATCTCCATCCCCCGAAGCCCCGCAATGGCACGGTTTTTCGGGCCCGTTGACTCGACTTCGGCAATTCATATCCTCGCCTCTCCAAAGCCAGCTAAGCGACCCGAGCCGGTTGAGGGGGATTCCTCTTGTCAACCCATGCAAGAGGATGGAAGGGCCTCGCTGAACTGCGGGGCCCTTCTAGCATGGGTCGCCCATCGGCTGTTTTGCGACAGGCAACGACCCTGTCCCGAAGCCGGCATTCCCCGCCCCCCGTCACTCTGCCTTGCGGGCGCGGCCTCGCGCGATTAATCCCCGTCCATGACCGACGCGAAACTCTTCATCAGCGCGAACGAACTGCTTGCCGACTCGATGCGCCTCGGCATCCAGATCCTCGACAGCGGTTTCAAGCCCACCCATCTCGTCGGCATCTGGCGCGGCGGCGCGCCCGTCGGTATCGCGGTGCAGGAGCTGCTCGACTATCACGGCCAGCATTGCGACCATATCGCGATCCGCACCTCCTCCTACGAAGGCATCGACCGGCAGGACCCGCACGTCAAAGTCTTCGCCCTGGGCTATCTCATCGACACGCTCGATCCCGAAGACCGGCTGCTGATCATCGACGATGTCTTCGACAGCGGCCGCAGCATCCGCGCCTTCCTCGCCGAACTGAAGGCGCGCTGCCGCCACAATATGCCGCGCGACATCCGCATCGCGACCGTCTGGTACAAACCCGGCCGCAACGTCACCGATCTCAAACCCGATTTCTTCGTTCACGAAACCGAACAATGGCTGATCTTCCCGCACGAGGTCGACGGGCTGACGGTCGAGGAAATCCGCCGCTACAAACCCGAGGCCGCGATCATCCTGCGCGAAGAGGGGCAAGCCGATGGCTGATGGCTTTGCATCGTCCGAAGACCGCGC
Organism: Sphingopyxis sp. GW821-FHT10B01; assembly: GCF_059415685.1. Taxonomy (NCBI): domain Bacteria; kingdom Pseudomonadati; phylum Pseudomonadota; class Alphaproteobacteria; order Sphingomonadales; family Sphingopyxidaceae; genus Sphingopyxis; species Sphingopyxis sp. GW821-FHT10B01. Next base: position 775,023 of record NZ_JBWKNS010000001.1, read on the forward strand.
CGCCTTTATCGCCGCGTTGCCGAAGGCCGAACTCCACCTCCATATCGAAGGTTCGCTCGAACCCGAACTCATGTTCGAACTGGCGCAGCGCAACCATGTCGCCATCCCCTTCGCGAGCGTCGACGAGGTTCGCGCCGCCTACGCCTTCTCGAACCTCCAGGATTTTCTCGACATTTATTATCAGGGCATGGGCGTCCTCCACAGCGAGCGGGACTTCTATGACCTGACCGCCGCCTATCTGGCGCGCGCCCACGCCGACGCGGTCCGCCATGTCGAAATCTTCTTCGATCCGCAGGGGCACACCGAACGCGGCGTCGCGTTCAGGACCGTCATCACCGGCATCACCCGCGCGCTGGGCGACGCGCAGACCAGCTACGGCATCAGCTCGAAACTCATCCTCTGCTTCCTCCGCCACCTCAGCGAAGCCGAGGCCGAAAAGACGCTCGACGAAGCCTTGCCTTACCTCGATCGCATCGATGGCGTCGGCCTCGATTCCTCCGAGGTCGGGCACCCTCCCGCCAAGTTCGAGCGCGTCTTCGCGCGTGCCCGCAGCCTCGGTCTGAAAATCGTCGCGCATGCCGGCGAGGAGGGCCCGCCCGCCTATGTTCACGAGGCGCTCGATCTCTTGAAAGTCGACCGCATCGACCATGGCAACCGCAGCCTCGAAGACCCCGCCCTCGTCGCACGGCTCGCGGACGAAGCGATGTGCCTCACCGTCTGCCCGCTCTCGAACCTGAAACTGTGTGTCGTCGACGACATCGCCGGCCATCCGCTGCGCACGATGCTCGACGCCGGGCTCGTCGCGACGGTGAACTCCGATGATCCCAGCTATTTCGGCGGCTATGTGAACGCCAACTATCTCGCGGTCGCCGACGCGCTCGATCTGTCAAAGGCCGAACTGCTCACGCTCGCGCGCAACAGCTTCACCGGATCCTTCCTGAGCGACGCCGACAAGGCGCGCCATATCGCGGCGATCGACGCTTACGCCTGATTCAGATCAGGACGCGATCAGCACGCCATGATAGGCCGGGTCCTCGAACGCGCGCCCGGCTCCCATCGCGACACAGGTCAGCGCATCTTCGGCGACGGCAACCGGCAAGCCCGTCGCGTGCGCGATCGCATCGTCCATACGGCGCAGCAGCGCCCCGCCGCCGGTCAGCGTAATGCCTTCGTCGATGATGTCGGCGGACAGTTCGGGCGGCGTCTGTTCGAGCGCGGCGCGAACCGCGCTGACGATCTGCCCGACGGGCTCGACCAGCGCTTCGGCGATTTCCGCCTCGGTCACGCGCACCTCGGCCGGACGGCCGTTCACCAGATCGCGGCCCTTGACGCCCATGATGATCCCCTCGCCGTCGGGCGGGGTCGCGCATCCGATGGCCAGCTTGACGCGCTCGGCGGTCATTTCGCCGATCATCAGATTATGTTTGCGGCGGATATAGGAGGAAATCATCTCGTCCATCTTGTCGCCGCCGACGCGCACCGAATTGCTGTACGCGATCCCGCTTAGCGACAGAACGGCGACTTCGGTGGTGCCGCCGCCGATGTCGACGACCATCGCACCGCGCGGTTCGGTCACATGCAATCCGGCACCGATCGCCGCCGCCAGCGATTCCTCGATCAGCTGAACCGATACCGCGCCGGCATTGGTGGCAGCATCGCGGATCGCGCGGCGTTCGACCATCGTCGAACCCGACGGGACGCAGATCACGACATTGCTGCGGCGGGCAAAGCGGCTCGCCCCGCCCTGCGCCTTGTCCATGAAATGCTTCAGCATCTGCTCGGCGACATCGATGTCGGCAATCACACCATCGCGTAGGGGGCGGATCGCCTGGATATTGTCGGGGGTCTTGCCCATCATCGGCTTGGCTTCGTTGCCGACGACCTTGACGCGGCGGATACCATCGCGCGTTTCCAGCGCAACGACCGACGGTTCGTTGAGGACGATGCCCTTGTCCCGCAAATAAACGACCGTGTTAACGGTACCCAGGTCGATAGCCATGTCGTGCGCGGTCGACGCAAAGCGATTCAAAAACTTCATATTCGGGGCAAATGCCTTCGGGAATGGGTGGAAGAATCAGCCGTGGCGGGCCCTTCGGGGCCCCCGACGTCTGTCATATATCGCTGCGTCGAAGGCGGCAGCAGGTCAACCGCCGCCACCGCTCTTGCTGTCAGAACGGTGGTTTCTCAGGTCCGGCCGATCCGTTCCATCAATCGCACCCGTCCGGGACAAGGAACTTCAGACCTTGCAATTTGACGACCCGGTCGTCCGTGCAAACCGGCGCCGCGATCAGGCGCATCCACCGCCGCGGGGCTTGCGCGGGCTTGATTTCGACATCGAGGGTGAAACCGCGACGGTGCTTGATCGCATAGGCGCGTAATTTCTCCATCGCCGCCCGCGACCCTTCGCAATAGAGCGCGACCGCCTCTTCGCGCCTGACGGTCGCACCGCGCGGAATGCCGAAAATATCATAGACCTCGTCCGACCAGCTCAACCGGTTGTTGTCGGCAAGATCGCAGTCCCATTTGCCCAGCCGCGAGCCGCGGGCCGGCGCCACGATGTCGACCATGTCCGGTACCGGATCGAGCGTATCGAACCCATGGATCTGCCCCAGTTCGAAAAAGCGGTTGCGCTCATAGAGCGGCCAGCTGTGGTGAACGGGCAAGGGATAGGTCTGCTTCAACGTGCGGGTCTTCCATCGAGTCGACCAAGGATAGGCGCGCGGCGCTTAACAACAACTGATCCCGATGGACAGCCCCTGGCGCGCTACCGGTCCCGCGCCAACGCGATCCCCGCCAGATTCTGCGTCCGCTTGATATGACGCACACTCGGCATCGGGCCATCGCCGACGAGCCCGCGAAAAGTGGAAAGATGGTCCGCGGCCCCACCGCGCGCGGGCACGTCGCCGTTCGCCTGCGCCACCACCGCAGCCGCATCGCCGAGCAGGACAAAATTCGTCAGCCCCAGATCCTGCGCCAGCCGCAACGCCGCGATCAGCGCCAGCCACTCGGCGTCCATGCTGTTGCCCACCCCTGCGTCGTGCACGACCATCGCGGCGCCCCCGGTCACGACGGCGGTTTCCATCTTCCCCGGGTTCGGCCGGCACCCGCCGTCGAAATAGATTTTGATGCGGCGCGCCATCATCCCGCCCTCCTAGCCGGTCAGAAGGTGCCGCGCACCGAAAAGGAAAAGATCGGGCCGATCAGCCGGTCGCGCTCTTCGACAAAGGCGACCGGGCTTTCGCCGCGCACCCCCGTATAAACGGTGCGATCGCGCTTCGATCGGGCATTGGCGATATTGCGGACCTGCGCCCGGACAGTCAGCCCCATCACATTCTTGTGCTCGACAAAAACCGACGCCCACACCGGGCCCTCCCAGACCTTGTCGGTCTGGTTGCGGCGATAATTGGGCTGATAGTGCGAATATTCGACATCGCCGCCCCACGCCCAGTCGGTGCCCGCGACATCGTGACGCAGGCCAAGGCTGACATAAGTGTCGTTGAGGCCGCTATATTCCCGCTTTTCGCCGGTGAAGGGATCGCGCAGCGATGTCTTCTGGAACAGCACCCGTGTGTCGACCCTGACGCCTTTCAACCCGGCTGGATCGAAGTTGATCGTCGAGGTCCAGTCGATCGCGTTGACTTTGGCTTTCGCGATATTGCCCACCGCTTCGCCGCTCTCGCCGATCGGGATCACATCGACCCGGTCTTCCACCTCGCGATGGATCAGCATCAGCTTGGTCGAACCCCATGCGCCGAACTTCCGGTTCGCCTCCAGCTCATAGCTCCAGTCCTGCTGCGGACGCAGGTCGTTGTTGCTCTCATTCTGGTTGCCGTCGTTCAGGAATGCCCGCGCCAGAAAGTCATAGAAGGACAATTGCAACACGCGCCGCCGTATCTTCACCGATACGTCGAAATCGGCCGACGGCGTCCACGCGAGCGAGAACGATCCCTTGGGCCGGAAGAAACTGCGCGTCAGGCCATTCACGCCAGTCTGGGTGATCGTCGAATGCTCGGCCCCCGCGACGATCTGGAAATTCAGCTTGTCGGTCAGCTTGCGTCCGAAACTCAGCAAGCCTTCGTAGCGATCCTCGCTCACCCCGCCCGTTCCGCCTGCAAATGGCTGATCGACGAAGACCCCCGACGGATCGAGCACCGCGATCGACGCAACATTGTCGAGCGTGTTGAACGCCGCCTCGCCCGACAATTGCCAGTCACCGCCGAACATCTTCCACTGATATTCGCCGCGCCCGATCGTTTCCCCCAGATCGCCCGTCTGCGCAAAGCGGTCGCCGGTCGCGATGCCGCCTTCGGGGGTCGTGATGATTTCCTGGGCGTAAGGTTCGTGGCTGAACCGTCGAAGCCCGATCAACTTCAGCTTCCCGGGACCGACGCCGAACTGGAAATCGCCGCTGACTTCGTAATTCCAGCTATCCTCATTTTCATACACGGTGCGGATGCGATCGGGCAGTCCGGGCCCGGTGCGCGCACCATCCTCGTAATAACGGTCATATTTGCGCTGATAATGGCCGCCGAAATTGGCAACCATGTCGCCAGCAGGGTCCCAGGTGACCCGCCCCGACAGCTTCGGCGTATCATAATGGGTGTTCCAGACATCGCGGCGGCGCTCGACGATATGGCCCGCGCCGTCGGATATGAGCGTCGGCCCGCCCGCGCCGCTACGCCGCGCATCATCGTTGCTCAGCGCCGCTTCATATTCGAGGCTCCCCGATCGCCCCCGCACCGACACGTCGCCGCGCGTGAACAGCGGATCGGTGTAATGCGCACGAAATTCGGGCTTCCACGAAAACTGCCCCGAAAACGCATCGGCGCGGTAAATGATATTGGCGACCTGTCCCGACAGGCCGGGGATATCGAGCGTCGCACCGTCGATGATCTCGATCCGCTCGACGTTGCCCGCCGGAATACGCGACAGCTGGGTGTACATGTCGTCACCCTTGTTCGACGGCCGCTCGCCGTTGAACAGCACATTGCCCGTCGCCTGCCCCAGCCCGCGCAGATTTTCATTGTCGCGGATCTGGAAACTGGGAACTTGGTTGAGCATGTCATAGGCATTGTTGGGCGCGTAGCGGGTGAAATCGGCGGGAGCATAAACCTGTCGTGCCGCGCTGCTGATCGCGCCCGCGGGCGCTTCGACCGGCGCCGGCGGTGGCGTATCGTCTGCTGGTGGAGCGACTTGCGCCGCGATCGGCACGGCCGAGAGCGCGGCGGCAACCGCCACCAGACTGACAAGACGCATCACTTCGCATTGCCCCCGGCAGCGCGGTTCATCGCCCGCGCATAGTCGCCCGTCACGCCCGTCGCTTTCATACCCACGACATCCTCGGCGCTCAGCTTCCGGTAACCGGCCGCGGCGAGCGCCCGAACATAAGCGCCGTCGACGCCCAGCGCCTTGCACGCGATCGCGTCCTCGATATCGGTCAGCACCAGTGCCTCGGACTTGAGGTCGCGGATATAGTCGGGTCGCACCTCCAGCGCGGCGGCCGCGATCAGATCCTCGCCATCTTTAGGCCGCACGCCTTCGCGCGTCAGGCCGTCGGCAAGGTCGATCGTTGCATCGACCATCAACATGGCGAGCAGCGTGGAACGCCGGTCGGGCGATAGCCCGCGTTCGCCAAGCGCGCGCTCGAAACCGGGGTCGGAGGTGAAACGGCACTCGCCCTTGCCCTCGAACGCCCGCGTCAAATTGCCCGTGCACGACAGCGTCCCCGCCTCGTGCGTCACGGTGAAGCTGACCGGCCCTGCCGCGCCCCGGCCCAGCGCCGCCTGCGCTTCGGCAAAATAGGCGCGCGACCCGTCGAGCGTCTGATCGCTGTTCGACTGTTTGTGCTGGATGCGCACGCGCGGCGCGCCCTTCTTTCCGCCTGCCGGCTCGGCAACCCAGCGTATATCGCTCAGGACGAACGGGTCGGCGGCGGCGGACGGCATAGAACAGGCGAGGATCGACAGCAGCGCGGCGCCGCCGGCAAATAACACGGCATTCATTTGAGGCACTCCTCCTCCGTGCGGCGGGCGAGCGTCATCGCTCGCCGCCGCAGCGGCGTTTCAAAACAGGGATTCGGTTAAGCGTCGGTGGGCCCGGACGAGCGTCCGGACGTCAGCCTTTCGGTCGCGCCGGCGGTGCGGGCGGTTCCGGCGTCGCGGGGATTTCGATCCGTGCGGTCCGGCCGTCGGCACGGCGCGTCTCGATCACGCCGCGCTCCATGTCGACGACGGCAACGTCGCCGCGGCTCACGGCCCTCGCGGCCGGGCGCGGCGTCGCCGCGGGCCGAGGCCTTGCCGGAGACCGGAACCCGCGCGTCGCCCGCAGCTCGATCGCATCGTCGGCGTCGCGCATCTTGACCCCCGCCTTCTGCATATCGGTGACAAAATCGCAGTCGATCCCCATCGCCTTCAGCGCGATCAGATCGTCGAGGCCGACATCGGGGAAATGCGATTTCATGTCGCGGGCAAAGGTCGCGTTGACGCCGACCTGCTTGGCTCCGACCAGTTCATCGAGGTCGGCGTTCGGGATGATACGCCGCATCGCGCCGATATAGGCCGGATCGATCCCGCTCGCCTTCGCGGCGATGATATCGTCGGCGTCCATCGCGGCGCCGCCATGCTCGCGCATTTTTTCGACATATTCGGGAGTCACCCCGACGGCGCGCATGCCCACCAGTTGCTCGGCGCTCAATGTCTTCGACGTCGCGGTGGCGGTCGCGGTGGCGGTGGCCGCCGCGTCCTCGACGGCGGCGCTCTGCGCGGCCACTGCCGACTGCGACGTGACGGCCGTGGATTTCCGGGTGACAGTCGGGGCAGCGGAGGCGGCGACGGTGTGGACATCCGTCGCCGCCAACGGCCTGGCCGTCGCCGAGAAGGCGGCGAGCGGCGCGGTGATGCCGGCAAGCACCACAAGGCTCATCAAAATCCAGCTGGCGCTCGCGGGGCCGCGGCGCAGGCTGCCGTCGAGGACGCGGGTAATGCGGCGCTTCAGACTGTCCTTGCCCGGCGCAACGCCATGCGCGGCAAGCAGCGCGCCCTGATTGTCGTGCCGCGCCGCACCGACCAGCAGGGTCGCATAATCGGGTCCGTCGATATCGGCCATCAGCACCGCATCGTCGGCGGCTTCCTCACGCAGCTGGTGGCTTTCGCGCGCCAGCATCCAAACCAGCGGATTGAACCAGAAGACCGCGCAGGCGACGCGGGCACCCAGCAGCTTTGCCCAGTCGAGCCGCGCGACATGCGCCAGTTCGTGCGCGATAATTGCCTCGGCCTCGCCCGCCGCCGCAACCGCCTTCGGGCTCAGCACGATCGTCGGACGCAGCACGCCCCAGCTGATCGGCGAGCGCAGCTCGTTGCTGACCAGCAGCGCGGTACCATGTTTGAAGCCCATCCGCCGCTGCGCTTCGGCGAGCGCCGACAGCCACGACCGCTCGACCAGTATTTCGGCGCGCCCGCGCATCGCAAACAGCCGCACGACCGCAACCGCCATCACTCCACACAGCAATGCGAGCGGGACAAGATAGAGAAAGGGGGCAAGGTCGCTCCACGACGACAGGATGACCGGCGCCGATCCGGCACTCTCCGCCGCGACCGGGACCGAAGCCGTGGCCGAAGCGGGATCGATCGCCGCCCCGCCTGTTTTCGCGATCTGAACCGCGGGCGCGGGCGCGGCGACGGACCATGCCGCCGGAAGCGGGGCCCATTGCGGCAGCAGCAGCATCGCGGCCGGCAGCGCGAGAAGCGCCATCAGCCCGGCGTGCGCGATCATCGACCGCTCGCCGGACGAGCGCGAGCGCGCAAGGCGAAGCAGCCCCAGCGTCAGCGCCGCGACGACGACGGATTTCCAGGCGAGGCCCAGCAACATGGCGGTCGTCAACATCACCCTCTCCCTTCGCGCGCTTTGGCGATCATCTGTTCGAGTTCGTCGAGTTCGGAATTGCTCATCTCGTCCTGCATGCCGAGCAGCGCCGCGGCGGCGCTCGTCGCCGATCCGTTGAAGAACACGCGCACGACTTGGCTCAGCGCCGACTTGCGCGCGGTCTTGTCCGACACGCTCGGCGCATAGACAAAGCCATGGTCGGATTGTTCGCGCACGACGAAGCCCTTGGCCTCGAGCCGCTTGAGCATCGCGCGGATCGCCGATCCCGACAATTCGTCGGACAGCGCCTCGCCGATCTCGGTCACGGTGGACGCACCGCGCTCGTAAAGGACATCGACGATTTCGCGTTCCCGCGGGGGCAAACTGGACAACATGCGACTCACCTCATGCGCTACATTTGTAGCGTGCTACATTTGTAGCGCATGCTTGGCAAGGGGTTTTATCCGGCTAACACACGGGGGCCGGACAGCGGCGACTTTGGGGTGGAAAGCAGGCGTTACCTCACCCACTCATGTTCCCCGGCGAAGGCCGGGGCCCAGAGCGTTAGAAAGCAGATGTCCGCTGGTTGCGCCCTGGACCCCGGCCTTCGCCGGGGAACTGCAACCCTTGGTCCAAATTCAGACCTTCGTCGTCCCGGACTTGATCCGGGATCCACGGCAGCGCTGACGTCATGGACCCGGGATCAAATCCGGGGTGACGAGGAAAGGAAGGGCAACTATCGGTCGAAACCCGACACTAAAAACCAGATTTGCACCAAACCGGCAACCATCCTACATTAACGTCTCAATCAACCGGAGACCCTCGTCATGGACAACAACCTGCCCGCAACGCAGCCCCGCCTTGCCGTCAGGAAAGTTCATATCCATGCCTTCGATTACGATCTCCCGTCTCAGCTGGTCCGCGCCTGACGGCCGCGCCGTCCTCTCGGATCTCGATCTCCAGTTTCAGCCCGAACGCACCGGCATCGTCGGACGCAATGGTGTCGGCAAATCGACGCTGCTGCGCCTGCTGACCGGCGAGCTCTCGCCCGCCGCAGGCAGCATCGCGATCGACGGCAGCATCGCGATGCTGCGCCAGACGGTGCAGGTCGGAGCAGACGAGACGGTCGCCGACCTGCTCGACGCGCGCGCGGGCCTCGCGCTACTGCGCAAGGCCGAGGCGGGCGACGCCACAGTCGACGAGATTGCCGACGCCGACTGGACGCTCGAAGCGCGGATCGATGAAGCGCTGGCCGCGGTCGGCCTGTCGTTCCCGCCCGAAACCCCGCTGACGGCCCTCTCGGGCGGCCAGCGCACCCGCGCCGCGCTCGCCGGTGCGATGTTCGCCGCGCCCGACTTCCTGTTGCTCGACGAGCCCACGAACAATCTCGACCGCGAAGGCCGCGACGCGGTGCACAGACTGCTGCGCAGCTGGCGCGGCGGCGCGATCGTCGTCAGCCACGACCGCGAATTGCTCGAAGACATGGACGCGATCGTCGAGCTCACCGCGCTCGGTGCCGCACGCTATGGCGGCGGCTGGAGCGCGTATCGCGCGCGCAAGGAGATCGAACAGGCGGCGGTCGAAGCCGAGCTGGCAGGCGCCGAAAAGCGCATCGATGCGGCAAAGCGGCAGGCGCAGACCGCGACCGAAAAGCAGGATCGCCGCGACTCGCGCGGACGCGCAAAGGCGGCGCGCGGCGACATGCCCCGGATCGTCGTCGGTGGGCTCAAACGCCGCGCCGAGGAAACGCGCGCCGCCGGAAGCCGTCTCGCCGAGCGCCAGCGCGGTGTGGCCGAAGAGCAGTTATCCGCCGCGCGCGCGAAGATCGAAATCGTCGATCCGCTATCGGCCGGGCTGCCGTCGACGGGCCTTCCCGCTTCGCGCACCGTACTCGCCATCGACGACGTAACGGCGGGCTATGCCGAAGACCGGCCGATCATCGAAAATCTGTCACTCACCATCACCGGCCCCGAACGCGTTGCCATCACCGGTCCCAACGGCTCGGGCAAGTCGACGCTCCTCGCCCTTATCGCCGGCACCCTCGCGCCCTGGTCGGGCGCCGTCCGTGTGAGCGTCCCCTTCGCCCTTTTCGACCAGCGCGTCAGCCTGCTCGACCCGGCGCTTTCGATCGCCGGCAATTTCGTCCACCTCAATCCGGGGACGACGAACAACCAGTGCCGCGCCGCGCTCGCGCGTTTCCGCTTCCGCGCCGACGCCGCCGACCGCCTTGCCGGCAGCTTGAGCGGCGGCCAGATGCTCCGCGCCGGCCTCGCCTGCGTCCTCGGCGCGCCAGAACCGCCCCGGCTTCTGATCCTCGACGAACCCGGCAACCACCTCGACATCGAATCGCTGACCGCCGTCGAAACCGGTCTCGCCGCCTATGACGGCGCGCTGCTCGTGGTCAGCCACGACACCGCGTTTCTGGAGGCGATCGGGATCACGCGAGCGATCGAACTGGGCCCGAAATAGCACCGGCGGGGAGGGTCTGCTTTGGGGTGGAAAGCGGACGTTTGCTCCCACTCCTGTTCCCCGGCGAAGGCCTGGGCCCAGAGCGTTAGAAAGCAGACGTCTGCTGGTTGCGCCCTGGACCCCGGCCTTCGCCGGGGAACTGCAACTCTTGGTCCCATTCAGACCATCGTCATCCCGGGCTTGATCCGGGATCCATAGCTGCGCTGACGTCATGGACCCCGGATCAAGTCCGGGGTGACGATGGTCGATAGGTAGCGGCTGGACGCTTTCGGAAACGTCCCACGTCCGTTCGTGTCGAGCGAAGTCGAGACACCCTTCGTCCTTGTGCCGTGCCGATGGGCATCTCGACTTCGCTCGATGCGAACGGGCAAAGAGGTCGCCTTTCGGTCGAAACCCGCCCCTCCAGCCCGCTACCTCAGGCGGCTAACACCTTCGCCATCAGCCGCTCTTCCTTGGCGATCCACGGCGCCATGCTCGGGCGCGACAGGATCGCATCGCTCCATGCCGCGATCTTCGGATGGACCGCCGCATCGATGCACGCGCCGCAGTGACGCAGGTTCATCAACGGCGACGCGACCGCAAGGTCGGCAAGCGTCAGCCGGTCGCCGACGAGAAAGCCCGACGCCGGGATCGCGCTTTCCAGATAGGCGAGCAGCTTGGGCAACTCCTCGCCTTCGGCCTGCGCCGCCGCGGCAAGATCGCCTTCGCGGCCCAGAAATTTCGGCGCGACGATGCGGTTGAAAAACATCTTGCCGCTGCACGCCGCGAACACCGTATCGCCGAATTCGTCCCACCAGATGACGCGGCCGCGCGCCTGCGGATCGGCCGGGATCAGCGCGGGTTCGGGATATTTTGCTTCCAGATAATGGATGATCGCACTCGAATCGGCGAGCAGGAAGCCGTCGTCGTCCATCGCCGGCATCTTGCCCAGCGGCGACGCCGCGCGAAATCCCGGGTCGGGGTCGCCGATTCCGACGCCCTTCAGCTCGAAATCAATCCCTTTCTCGCCCAGGAAACCCAATAATTTCCGAACGAACGGCGACACCAGCGAACCATAGATAATCATCCTGCATTCTCCCTTTTATGCGGTCCAGCATAAGCGAAAGGTTGCGTATCGCAACCCGCCCGACGCCGCCGGGCCAGCGCGAAATAAACTTGCCAACGACGGTCCGCCATGGAACATCCGGCGACAGAGGGGCGGCGCTGCCACGGCAGCCATCAGGCGGGATAATCACAATGCGCCCTTCGTCGTGGGCAGATCGGCTGTTGGCGCTGCTCGTCCGGTTCGTCGGGCTGGTCATCCTGCTCGCGACGATCGCCGCCGCCGCCGCCAGCTTCTTCTACAACCAGTCCGGGGAGGAAGATCAGGCCGCACAGGTTGCAAATCAGATCAACATGCGGCTGCGCGACCATGTCGCAGTGCTCGAAGGCGTGCGCGCGCTGTATCAGTCCGACAGCGCGGCAAGCGGACCCGGTATCCGGGCCTATTTGAACGCACTCCAGCCGCAAGTCCGCGCGCCGGGAATGGAAGGCGTCGGCATCGCCGCCGCGATGCGCGCCGCGACGCCCGCCGCGCTCGAGGCCAGGCTGCGCGAAAATTACGGCGAAGACATCAAGATCTGGCCCGCCACCGATCAGCCGATCGGCTTCAGTGTCGTCCTTGTCGAACCCTATACACCCCGCCGCCACGCCGCACTGGGGTTCGACATGTACAGCGAGCCGGTGCGGCGCGCGGCGATGCGCCGCGCCTGGCAAACCGGCCGCCCGGCGGCGAGCGGCATCGTCCATCTCGCACAGGAAAGAGCGGCCAAGGTCAAACAACCGGGCTTTCTGATCTATCTTCCTGTCTATGCCCGCGGGCCGGCGGGATCCGGCACCGTCGTGACCGCCGATGGCGTGCGCCCGGTCGAGGCCTTCGTCTATGCGCCGTTCCGCACCAACGACATGATGAAGGCCGTGCTCGGGTCGCAACTCGAAGGGATCGACGGCATCGAAGTCTATGCTGGCGAAGGCCCGGCGGCGCCGCTCGTCTTCCGCAAGGGCAGGATCGGATGGGACGCACATGAAGAGAAATTGCGCGTTGCCGACCGGATCTGGACGATGCGTATATCCTATGGCCGCTTCTTCGAACGGCTCGGACGGCCTTTCGCGATTCTGCTGTTCGGTATCGCGCTGGCACTGCTCGCGACGCAGCTCCACCGCGTTCAACGACGGCGCCTCACCGCATTTCAGGCGCTGGCGGCCCAAAGGGCGCGCCATGCCGAGGACCGCGAACTGATGATCGGCGAGATGGCGCACCGGATGAAGAATGCGTTCGCCCGCATCGGTGCGCTCGCACGCATCACGCTGCGCGAGTCGGAAAGCCTTGAGGAATTCGAGACCAAGTTCGACGGCCGCATGCGCGCGCTGTCGGACGCCAAGCAAATGCTCGTCACCGGCGCCGTCGACACGGTCGAGCTCGGCAAGATCGTCCACCGCGAACTCGAACTCGCGGGCCGGTCGCCGGCACAGCTTGCCGCGGTCACCGGCCCCGACGTCCGCCTCGACGACGAGGGCGCGCAGGCGCTCTCGCTTGCAGTCCACGAGTTTGTCACCAACAGCATCAAATATGGCGCGCTCTCGGGCACCGGCGAGCTCGCGGTCAGCTGGCGCCGCGTCGATGGCGAGATCGAGCTGAGCTGGACCGAAAGCGACCTCCCCGAAACCCCGCATATCGACACCGAAAGCTTCGGCACCCAGTTCATCCGCACCCTGATCGAACGACAGCTGAAGGGCAGCTGGCAGCGCGGCGCGGTTGACAACTGCCTTAGCATCGTCATTCGCTGGCCGGACAATGGCACCTCCGACTAACGACCGCTGGCAAATCTGGATCGACCGCGGCGGCACCTTCACCGATGTCGTCGCGCGTTCGCCCGATGGCACCGTCGTCACGACCAAATATCTCAGCGAGGATCCCGCTCGCCCCGGCGATGCCGCGGTCAATGCGATCCGCGACCTGACCGGCGCGGGCGCGGGCGCACTTCCCCCGCTCGCGATCCGCATGGGCAGCACGGTCGCGACCAACGCACTTCTCGAACGCAAGGGCGAGCCGACCTTGCTCGCGATCACCCGAGGCTTCGGCGACGCGCTCACGATCGGCTATCAGGATCGCCCCGACCTCTTCGCGCGCCGTCTCGACCGCATTCCGCCACCGCACGCCGACGTCGCCGAGATCGTCGAGCGTGTCGGTCCAGGCGGCGATGTTCTGACCCCGCTCGACGAAGACGCGGCCCGCGCGTCGCTTCGGGCCGCACATGACCGCGGTCTCACCAGCATCGCGATCGTGCTGATGCACGGCTATCGCTACCCCGCGCACGAAGAACGCCTCGCCGCCATCGCGCGCGAAACCGGCTTCACCCAGATATCGACCAGCCACGACGTCAGCGCCCTCGTCAAGCTGATCGGCCGCGGCGACACGACGCTCGCCGACGCCTATCTCTCGCCCGTCCTCCACCATTATGTCCGCCAGTTCGTCGCCCAGCTGGGCGAAGGCATCGACCCGCAGTTCATGAAAAGCTCGGGCGGCCTTGCGTCGGCATCCGCCTTCCACGGCCGCGACGCGATCCTTTCGGGCCCCGCGGGCGGGATCGTCGGCATGGTCGGCAGCGCTGCACCGCTCGGCAAGGACCGGCTCATCGGCTTCGACATGGGCGGCACCTCGACCGACGTCAGCCATTATGCCGGACGCCTCGAGCGCGACAATGAAACCATCGTCGCGGGCACGCGCATCCGCGCCCCGATGCTGCGCATCCACACCGTGGCGGCAGGCGGCGGCTCGATCTGCCGCTGGGACGGCGCGCGCCTGCTCGTCGGCCCCGAAAGCGCGGGCGCCAACCCTGGCCCCGCCGCCTATGGCCGCGGCGGTCCGCTTACCGTCACCGATTGCAACGTCCTGCTTGGCAAGATCCAGCCCGGTCATTTCCCGAAACTCTTCGGTCCGAACGGCGACCAGCCGCTCGACCGCGATGTCGTCGAACAGAAGTTTGCGGCGCTGGCGGCGGCGGTCGGCAACATCACCCCCGAAGCGCTTGCCGAAGGCCTGCTGTCGATCGCGGTCCAGCAGATGGCGAACGCGATCAAGCGCATCACCATCGCGCGCGGCCACGACGTGACACAGGGTTACAGTCTCGTCGGCTTCGGCGGCGCGGCGGGACAGCATGTCTGTCTTGTCGCCGACGCACTCGGCGTCGACGAGATATTGCTCCATCCGCTCGCGGGTGTTCTCTCCGCCTATGGCATGGGCCTCGCGCGCCCGTCGGCGATCCGCGAACGCACGCTGAGCCTCCGACTGGACGAAGATTGCGCCGCGGCACTCGCCGCCGTCGAAACCGAACTGTCGCAGCAGGCGCGCGCCGACCTTGCGCCCGACGCTGAAATTGGCCGCGAGACGCTGCTCTTCGTCCGCCTCGCCGACAGCGACAATGCGATCGAACTCCCGCTCGCGCCGCCTGCCGAGGTCGCGGCGGCCTTCGCCGCCGCCTTCCGCCAGCGCTTCGGCTATGCCCCGCACGCCAACCTCGTCGTCGACCGCATCCGGGTCGAATTGACCGAGGCCGGCGATGTCTCGGCCACCCTGCCCCCGCCCGCCCCGTCGGCCGGGACCGAACCCGAAATCGTCGGCGCATGGCTCGCAGGCGCTTCGCACGGCGCCCCACTCCACCAGCGCAGCGCCCTCGCCCCCGGCCGCACCATCGCGGGACCGGCGATCGTCATCGACGCGCTTTCGACAACGGTGATCGAGCCGGGCTGGAACGCGACGGTCGAGCGGGAAGGGACGTTGCGCCTGTTCAAAAGCCCCTCCTCTTCAGAGGAGGGGTTGGGGGTGGTGGCGCGCGACAGCGCGCAAGACGGCTCATACCACCCCGCTGCGACTAGGCTCGGCTCCGCCGAACCAAGTCTCGCTACCCCTCCTCTGAAGAGGAGGGGCGAAGAGGATGCGCCCGACCCGATCCGCCTCGAAATCTTCAACAGCCTCTTCATGGCGATCGCCGAGGAGATGGGCGGCGCGCTCCAGCACAGCGCCTCGTCGATCAACATCCGCGAGCGGCTCGACTTCTCCTGCGCACTCTTCGACGGCGCCGGCAGCCTCGTCGCCAATGCGCCGCATATGCCGGTCCACCTCGGCTCGATGGGCGAAAGCGTGCGCACGATCCTGCGCCAGCGCGGCCCCGGCCCCGATGGCCGCCCGCGCGACGGCCGCGGCCTGCGCCGCGGCGACGCTTACGCCCTCAATGCCCCCTACGACGGCGGCACCCACCTCCCCGATATCACCGTCATCATGCCGGTGTTTGTCGAGGACACCGACGCCCCGGCCTTCTTCGTCGCCGCGCGCGGCCATCACGCCGACCTCGGCGGCATCGCGCCGGGATCGATGCCGCCCGACAGCCGCAGCATCGACGACGAGGGCATCCTCTTCGACAATATGCTGATTGTCGACGATGGCGACTTCCTCGACGCCGCGGTTGCGTCGCATCTCGTCGACAGCGTCTGGCCCGCGCGCAACCCCGCACTCAATATCGCCGATCTGAAAGCGCAGGTCGCCGCCTGCCAGCGCGGTGCCAGCGCGCTCGCCGACCTCTCCGCCGCGCACGGCACCGCGACCGTCGCCGCCTATATGGCGCACGGCCAGCGACAGGCCGAAGCCGCCGTCCGCCAACTCATCGCACGCCTCGACGACGGCGCTTTCCGCTATGCGATGGACAATGGCGCCGAGGTCGTAGTCGCGGTGTCGATCGACCGCGAAGCGCGCCACGTCACCATCGACTTCACCGGCTCGTCGGCGACGCTTCCCGACAATTTCAACGCGCCAACCCCCGTCGTGCGCGCCGCGGTCCTCTATGTCCTGCGCACGATGCTCGACGATCCGATCCCGATGAACGAGGGCTGCCTCGCCCCCGTCACGCTGATCGTCCCCCAAAATTCGATGCTGTCCCCGGGCTATCCCGCCGCGGTCGTCGCCGGCAATGTCGAGACGAGCCAGGTCATCACCGATGCGCTCTTCGCCGCCTTCGGCGCGATGGCCCCCGCGCAGGGGACGATGAACAATTTCACCTTCGGCAACGACGCCTACCAATATTATGAGACGATCGCCGGCGGTTCGGGCGCCGGTCCGGGCTTTAACGGCACCAGCGTCATCCAGACGCATATGACCAACAGCCGCATGACCGACCCCGAAGTGATGGAGATGCGTTTCCCCGTCATCGTCGAGCAATTCGCGATCCGTCCCGGCTCGGGCGGCGCGGGCCAGTGGCACGGCGGCGACGGCGCCACCCGCCGCATCCGCTTCCGCGCACCGATGAGCGCGAACATCCTCGCGAACCGGCGCAAGATCGCCCCGCGCGGCCTTGCCGGGGGCAGCGATGCCGCGCCGGGCCGCAACCATGTCGAACGCGCCGATGGCAGCACAGAAATGCTCGGCGCAACCGGCAGCGCCGATCTGCTCGCCGGCGATGTCTTCGTGATCGAAACCCCGGGCGGCGGCGGTTACGGAAAAGCAGGAGAGCGATAGCTTGGCAAGAACAGGGTCTACCCCACGCGGGGATGACGGGACGAAAGGATATCGATCATGCTCGTCCTGATCGGCATCCTCATCATCATCGCGGGCTTCGTGCTGCGCTTCAATCCGCTGCTCGTCATCATGGCCTCGGCGCTCGCGACCGGCCTCGCCGCGGGGCTCGACGTCGCCGCGATTATCGCCGCCTTCGGCAAGGCGTTCAACGACACCCGCTATGTCTCGATCGTCTGGATCGTCCTGCCCGTCATCGGCCTGCTCGAGGCCTATGGCCTCCAGCAACATGCCCGCAGCCTCATCGGGCGCATGAAGGGCGCGACGCTCGGCCGCCTGCTCACCTCCTACCTGCTCCTCCGCCAGGCGATGGCGGCCGTCGGCCTGACTTCGGTCGCCGGCCACCCGCAAACCGTCCGCCCGCTCGTCGCGCCGATGGCCGAAGCCGCCGCCGAGGCGAAGAATGACGCGCTCACCGACGACCAGCGCGAGGAGGTGAAGGCCTTCTCCGCCGCCACCGACAATATCGGCCTCTTCTTCGGCGAGGATATCTTCCTCGCGATCGGTTCGATCCTGCTGATGAAGGGCGTGCTCGAAGGCTATGGCTATATCATCGAGCCCCTGCACTTCTCGCTCTGGGCGATCCCGACCGCAATCGCCGCCTTGCTGATCCACGGCTTCCGCCTCCGCCGCCTCGAAAAGCGCATGATGAAGCAGGAGGCCGGCGCATGATCACGCTCGGCTTCGTCTATGTCCTTACGGGCCTGACCTTCGCACTTTTCGCCATGCTCGGCCTCCGCGATCGCAGCAACCCGAAACGCTTCGGCAACGCCGCCTTCTGGGGGCTGCTCGCGCTGTCGATGCTCGCGGGCGATCGCCTCGGCGATTTCGGCAATGGCCTGCTCGTCCTCGCCCTCGTCGCGATTGCCGGCACCGGCCAGATCGGACGCGCGCCCGGCGGCGACGTCCCCGCCGATGTTCAGGCAGAGCGCGCCGCGCGCCACGGCCCCTTCCTGCTCCTCGTCGCGCTGATCATCCCCGCAGTCGCGCTCGCGGGCACCTTCCTGTTCAAATGGGTTCCCGGCCTCGCCGACCCCAAGCAGGCGACGTTGATCTCGCTCGCCTTCGGCGTCCTCATCGCGCTCACGGTCGGCATGGTGCGGCTCAAACCCCCACTTCTGCTTCCCGCCCAGCAGGGGCGCCGCCTGCTCGATGCGGTCGGCTGGGCCGCGATCCTGCCGCAGATGCTCGCCAGCCTCGGCGCGGTTTTTGCCCTCGCCGGGGTCGGTGAAGTCGTCGGCGACCTCATCGGCACCGCGATCCCCGAGGGCAGCCTGTTTGGTGCCACCCTCGCCTTCGGGCTCGGCATGGCGCTCTTCACCATGGTGATGGGCAACGCTTTCGCCGCCTTCCCGGTGATGCTCGCCGCGGTCGGCATGCCTTTGCTCATCAAGCAATATGGCGGCGACCCCGCCGTCGTCGCGGCGATCGGCATGCTCGCGGGCTTCTGCGGCACGCTGCTGACCCCGATGGCGGCGAACTTCAACCTCGTCCCCGCCGCGCTGCTCGAACTCAAAAATCCCTATGGCGTGATCAAGGCGCAGGTCGGGACCGCCGTGCCGCTATTGGCGGTGAACATCCTCTTCATCTGGCTCTTTGCATTCTGACCATGACCACCCTCACCCCCGACCATGCCGCCCGCTTCGCGACCGCCACCCTGTCGCACCTCGGCCGGGAATATCCGTACAAGATGGACCTTGTCCTGAACGGCCCCGCGGATGCCAAGCCGCCGCGCGAGCATCACCCGATCTTCCACGGCAGCTTCGACTGGCACAGCTGCGTCCATGGCTGGTGGCAGGTGCTCCGCCTCGCGCGCCGCTTCCCCGACCTGCCCGTCGCCGCCGGGATACGCGCCCGCGCCGACGAAATGCTCGTGCCCGAAAAGGTCGCGGGCGAGCTCGCCTTCCTTGACCGACCCTATGCCGCGGGCTTCGAACGCCCCTATGGCTGGGCGTGGCTGCTCGCGCTCCATGCCGAGGCGGCGCGCCACGATGCCCCATGGGCGGCCGCGCTCGAACCGCTCGCCGCCGCCTTCGCCGCGCGCTTCCATGCCTTCCTGCCCAAGCTCACCTATCCGCTGCGCGTCGGCACCCATTTCAACATCAGCTTCGCCCTCCTGCTTGCGCGCGACTGGGCAGAAAGCCGCGATCCGAAGCTCGTCACCCTCATCGACGCCCGCACCCGCGACTGGTTCGCCGGCGACCGCGATTGTCAGGCATGGGAACCCGGCGGCGACGAATTTCTGTCATCGGCGCTGACCGAAGCGCATCTGATGGCGGTCGTCCTCGGGGAGGATTTCACCCCATGGTTCGACGCCTTCCTGCCCCGCGCCGCGCATGAACAGCCCGCAACGCTGTTCACCCCCGCGACCGTCTCCGACCGCAGCGACGGCAAGATCGCGCATCTCGACGGCCTCAATCTCAGCCGCGCGTGGAGTTGGCGCGCCATCGCCGCTGCGCTCGGTCCCGCCCACCCGGTAGCGTCGGTTGCCGGGGCTGCCGCACAGCGCCATCTCGACGCCGCGCTCGCGCACGTTACCGGCGACTATATGGGCGAACACTGGCTCGCGAGCTTTGCCCTGCTGGCCCTGGATGGGCTCTGATTTCGTCACCCCGGACTTGATCCCGGGTCCATGCGACGCAAGCGGGCGATGGATGCCGGATCAAGTCCGGCATGACGAGAGTTGAGGGGCGTTACCGCGATTGACAAGCCACCCCCTCGCGGCGAGAGACGGCGGCAGAGGGGAGAAGCCAGAGGTGAACGGAAAGATGCTGCGTCCGACATCGTTCGACGTCGCCGAGCGTGCCGGCGTGTCGCAATCGACCGTCTCGCGCGCGCTCCGCAACAGCCCCGGGGTCAACGCCGAAACGCGCGCACGCGTTTCGGCCGCCGCGCGCGAACTCGGCTATGTCGTCGACCGCCACGCCTCGTCGCTGCGCCTCAAAAGCAGCGAGACGATCGCGCTCGTCACCATCTGCCGCCCCGGCGAGGATCGCAGCGCGATCAATCCCTTCTACTTCGCCTTGCTCGGCAGCATCGCCGCCGCGACCTCGGCGCGCGGGTTCAACCTGCTCGTCTCGTTTCAGGAAAATCCCGACAATTTCCGCGCCGATTTCGTCGCCTCGGGCCTCGCCGACGCGATGATCGTCATCGGCACGACCAGCAACCGTCCGGCATGGGACTATTTTGCCGCCGCGCAGGCGTCGGGGCTCGACTTCGTCTGCTGGGGCAGCCCCGGCAGCCCGTTCCACTGGATGCGCAGCGAAAATGACCTCGGCGGCCAGCTCGCCGCCGAGCATTTCTTGCGTGACGGCCGCCGCCGCATCGCCTTCATCGGGCCACAGCAGTCGCCGCAGCGCCAGTTCGACGAACGCCGCGACGGTTTTACCGCCGCGCTCGCCGCGCACGGCATCACCCCCTTCGTCGCCGAGCCGCCCGCCGCCGCCGACCGCCACGCGCAGGGCGTCGCCGCGGTCCACGCGCTGCTCGACGCGCATCCCGACATCGATGCGATCTTTGCGGCCAGCGACATGCTCGCACTCGGCGTGCTGCAAGGGCTCAAGGATGCCGGGCGTAGCGTGCCGGGCGACGTCGCGTTGATCGGCTTCGACGGCATCCGCGCCGGCACGCTGGCCGACCCCGCGCTCACCACGCTCGAACCCGACCTCGACGCCGCGGGCGAAGCCCTCGTCGCGATGGCGCTCGAGGATGACGAGCGCACGCGCAGCGGCACCCGCGTCCCGGTCCATCTGGTTGTGCGCGGGACCGCCTGAACGTTCGGCGCTTTGCCGCGTTACCGTGACTTAACTCCCCGGAAAGTAACAACTCGTTATCGATGGCGCTGCTACCCTCAGGGGCGAGGACAGAAAGCGGTAGTGTGAACGGACAATTTTTCATTTCGCTGCTCAATCCGGGCATCGGCCTGCTGTTCGCCACTGCCTTTTTTCTGCTGTGGCTGAATCGGCACGAGCGCTATGTCGCCTATGCCGCCGGCGCGTACACGGCTTCTGCCATTGCGTTCCTGATTCAGGATCTGGGACCGGTGTTGCCGATGGAATTGCAGCGGCTGCCCGCGAATCTCGGCTTTCTCGCCACCGGAGTCCTGTTCGCTGCGGCGATCATCAAACGCTACGACCTGCCGATACCATGGCGCGCAATGGCGGTCACGGTCGCGGTCTCGATCACCGTTTTCCTGTGGTTCCTGCTCGGCCAGCCCAGCATCGCGGCGCGCATCCTGGCGATCAGCACCGGCGCCGGCATCATCGCCGCGATGGTTGTCCGCGCACTCTGGCCCATCGAAAAACACTATCTGATCGACCGGGTCCTCTTCTGGGTCGCCGCGCTATCGGCGCTCAACCTGATCATCCGTCCGGTCGTGCTGCTTTCGCTCGGCGGCGGCTTCGACAATTATGTCGGTTTCCAGCAGTCGGTATATTGGACCACCGTCCAATTCAGTCAGGCGATGGTGTCGATCGTCGCCGCGATCAGCCTGATGGTCGCGGTTGCGATCGACCAGATCAACGAATTGCGTCGTCAGGTCGACGACGACAATCTGTCGGGCCTGCTCAACCGCCGCGGGTTCGAGGCACAGGCCGGCGCGGCGTTGCGCCGCTGTATCGACGAGGATCGCCCCGTCGCGCTGATGATCGCCGACCTCGACCATTTCAAGCTGATCAACGACAATCACGGCCACGCGGTCGGCGACGCGATCATCGCGGCGTTCGGCGCGCATGTCCGGCGGATCGCCCCGGCCGAGATGATCGCCGGGCGCATCGGCGGCGAGGAGTTCGCGCTGCTCGTCCCCGGCGCGGGGATCGAAGCGGCGCGCAAGCTCGCCGAGGCGGTCCGCACCGGACTGCAGGCCGCTTGCACTGACCATATCCCGGCAAAGCTCTGTCCGACGACCAGCATCGGCATTGCGATCGGCGCGCCGGGCACCGGCCTTTCGGCGCTGATGGCCGATGCCGATCAGGCGCTCTATCAGGCCAAGCGCACCGGCCGCAACCGCGTCCGCGCGTTCACCCCCAAACCCGTTCGCCTCGCCGCCGGCGCCTGAGAGGCGGCTTGTGTGACGATGGTCACCGCGAGCGTGTCCAATCTGCGCGATAAGGCCGAGGCTTGATCTTAAAGGGAAAATGACCGTGCGACACCTGCTCGCGGCCGCCGCCGCAACCCTGCTCCTCGCTCCCGCGGCCGGCGACGCGCGCCTCCCTCCGCTGCCGGGGTCCGCGCCGCAGCCTGCCGCCGCGCAACCGGTACGCGAGACCTATCGCTATCGCTGCGACGTCACGAAGGAACTGAAAGGGGGCACCATCTCGCTGACCCGCCTCTACACCGACGAAGGCAAGCGCGACGCCGGCGACTTCATGCACTGGAACCTCAAGGGCTATGATCCCTCGAGCCCGCGGCAGCCGCTCGAACTCGACCTTTCCTATATCTGGGACGAAGCGCGCCAGCCCGCGATCGAACCGCGCAAGATCGAGGTCCAGCTTCGCGTCGGGCTCGACGCCGACCTGCCCGAGGTCGCGCTGATCCGGATGCAGCGCCCCTTTCCGGTCGAACCCTATGGCATCGTCGGCAGCACCGCGCTCTCGACCCAGGTCTTTCCCTATGGCGCCCACAATATGAAGGACGGCCATGGCGAGCTGCCGCTCGGCGACCTGCTGGCCTATGCCGAGGGCTATGATGCGCTCGACTGGACGCTGATCCGCCCGTCCGACCGGCTGGGCGGCGACAAGGAGATCGCACACGGCACGATCGATATCGCGGTACTGCGCGAAGCGGTCGCCGCGCTTCCCGCCTTGCGCAAGGCGCTCGCGGTCAAGACCGCCGCGCCCAAGGCGCGCTGCGAACGCGTCCTGTGGCCCGAACAGATCCGCTATTGACCATGGCGGCGCAAATCCCCGATCATCCGAACCAGCTAATTTTAAAGGGATACTCCATGAAGATTGCCGCTTTTGCGGGCGCCGCCATGCCGGCCAGCGCCGCGCGGACCCTGAAACGAAACGGAGACCATCCATGTATCTGACGATGATGGCGCTGGCCGCCGCCGCCCAGTCGCCGCTGCCGTCGACGGCCTTTCCCGAAGATGTTCTGATCGACATGCGCTATGACTGTAAAGTCGGTTCGGCCGCGCGCACGAAGGGGGCCGGCAAGGGCGGCCTCGCCGCCTATCCCGCCGGCGATTATGTCTTTCTGTTTCCCGCCGATGTCGGGTTGATCACGGGCAAGGCGATTCCCTATCTCTACACGCTCGACGACGGCCGCACCTTCTTCGATCGTGCCACGATCGAACAACCCGATCCCGCCCTCGGGCCGTCCTTCGGTTTTGCGCTGCGCACGCGGACAGGCGCCGTGTTCGCCTTTACGCTGCGCGATGCCGAAGCCCCCGGGCGCGCCCGGCTTCGCGGGATGTACCGCCCCGCCGACGGGTCCGGTGCGATCGACGTGGAGGGACAATGCCGGTCGAGGACGGGGCCGGTGCACGTGAACGTGCCCGACGCCCGCTAAATCGGCCCGCGATCATGTCTTCGGCTTGCGCGCCACCACCTTGATCTCGACCACCGCCGTGGGTTCATAGAGGCGCGAGACGCCGATTGCGGTCCATGCCGGGAAGGGCGCCTTCACATATTTGTTCTTCACCGCGACAAAGCCGTCGATGTGCGCGCCGATGTCGGTGTGAAAGGTCGTGATGTCGACGACATCGTCCCAGCTCGCCCCCGCCCGCGCCAGCGTCGCGGCGATATGCGCAAAGGCGCGCTCATATCCCGCCGCAAGGTCGGTCTCGCCCGTCCCCGGCCCCGCAACCACGCCCGACAGGTAGATGGTGTCGCCCGCGATCACCGCATCGGCATAGCCGACCGCCTCCTGAAAGCTGCGTCCCCCGGGGTTCTCGGACATCAGGACGTTTGCGGGTTCGCGCGCGATTGAGGGCGAAGCGACAAGGCCCGCTGCCAGCGTTGCCGCAATCCCGGCCGTCCGAACGATCCGCATAAAGCCCCCTCGCCAAACCATGTGTCACCAGCCTGACAGCTGGCGGAGCGGTACGCAAGCATGCGCGGGCAAAGGCGTTTCTTGTTCCCCGGCGCACCGTCGCCGCAAGACGATTGACGATATGCCATTCGCTACATATGGGACGATATATCATTTCATATAGGGGGTAAATTGCAAAATCCGGTTATCAAGGGCCTGCTGGCCCTCTCATTTGCCGGCGCCTGTGCGGCGCCTGCGGTTGCACAGGATTACCCCGCCGGACAGGATGCGGCGGGCAGCACCAACGACAGCGAAAAGCGCAAGGCCGACGATATCGTCGTCACCGGCTCGCTCATCCGCGGCTTGCCGAAAGAATATGTGGCGAGCCCGGTCTTCACCCATGGTCAGGCCGATATCGTGCAATCGGGATCGGGGTCGGTCGCCGAATATATGCTCACGATTCCGCAGAATTTCACCGGCGATCTCAGCGAATTTGCCACAAGCGGCGCCGGGATCGGCAGCCCGCTCGGCGACGCGACGACCTATAACCAGTTCGACGGCTTCGCGGGCTTCGCGCTCCGCGGGCTGGCGTCGGACGCGACGCTGACCCTGCTCAACGGCCGCCGCATGCCGTCGGTCGGGATGAACGAGGCGCCGACGGTCTCGGTCATCCCCTCGATGCTGATCGAGCGGATCGACATCATCCCCGACGGCGCCTCGGCCACCTATGGCGCCGATGCGGTCGCGGGGGTCGTCAACATCGTCACCCGCAAGCCAAAAGACGGGCTCGAGCTGCAGGCGCGCGGCGCCACCGCGACGCGGACGGGCAAGAAGGACTGGCAGGCGAGCGCGCTCGCGGGGCACAGCTGGGGCAGCGGCCGCGTCTACGGCATGGCGATGATCCAGGATCGCTCGCCCTTCGTCGGCGATCCGGTCGAGGCGTCGGGCGAAGCGCTCCAGATCACCCAGCTCCCCGACGAACGGCTCACCGGGCTCTACGCCGGGCTGGAGCAGGAGGCCGGCGATTTCACCTTCTCGCTCGACGCCTCGCGTTTCCAGCGCGACCGCAGTTCGCGCCAGCTCTTCCTCGACGAACCCGCGTTCAACCGCAGCTTCAAGACCCGCACGCGCGGCGTGTCGATCTACAGCGGCGTCCGCTGGCAGGGCGAAGGCGCGACCGCGCTCGACCTGACGGTCGACTATCACCGCAACCGCACCGAGAGCTCCTCCTCCAGAGTGGGCCGTCCACCCGCCAGCCGCGAATCGACCAACCGGCTGTTCGCCGTCGAGCTGCGCGGCCAGACCGCGCTCGCCTCGCTCCCCGCCGGCCCGGTCATGGCCGCCGCGGGCTTCCAGTATCGCGCCGAGACGCTGCGCACCGACGCGACGATCTTTTTCAACCGCAACGGCGCGACGCGCAAGGTCAAGTCGGTCTTCGGCGAAGTGAATATCCCCGTCATCGGCCCCGAGCAGTCGGTGCCGATGATCCGGTCGCTCACCCTGTCCGCCGCCGCGCGCTACGAGGATCTCGGCTTCGACACCGCGCTGTCGCCCAAGGTCGGGTTGCGCTGGCAGCTCAACCGCTCGGTCGCGCTACGCGGCACCTGGGCGCGCTCCTTCCTCGCGCCGCGCTTCCGCAGCACGATCGGGATCGCCGAACAGGTGTCGTTCGGCCTCTACGACTATAAATTCCTCGACCCCAAGGACCAGAATCCCGCGCTCCCCGCCGGACAGGCGCTGGTCATGTTCCGCGCCGGCGCGAACCCCGATCTGCGGACGCAGGATGCCGACACATGGACGTTCGGGGTCGACCTGACCCCGACCTTCATTCCCGATCTGACGATCAAGGCGGGCTATTACCGGATCAAGATTTCGGGCCGCGTCGGCACGCCCAAGCCCGACGACAGCCTGTCGGTCCGCGATCTGCAAGTCTTCAACATCGCGAACCCCGGCCTCGCACAGATCCGGCAGGTCGTGGACAACCCCGCGGTGTTCCGCCGCTTCGCCGAAGTCCCCGCGATCAACAACGGCGACCTCACCTTTTTCGATTCGGCCGCCGACGTCCCCGCCGGCCTCTTGTCGCAGGTCCAGCTGATCGCCGACATCCGCGCCCAGAATTTCGCGGTCGAATCGACCGACGGCCTCGATCTCGACCTGTCGTGGCGCCCGCAGCTTTTCGGCGGCACCGCGATGCTCAAGCTCACCGGCCAATATATATTGAACCTCGACCTCAAGGCCGGGGGCGACACGGCGATTTCGCGGGTCGACGGCTATGCCAAGCCCGCCGACCTCCGGCTGGGTGGCACGATCGCGTGGGGCCGCGGCGGCGTCTCGGTCGGCTCGGTGGTGAATTATGTCGACGGCTTCACCGACGACCGCCCCGGCCAGCCGGTCCGCCGGATCGGATCGTTCACGACCGCCTCCTTCTTCCTCGGTTTCGACCTCGGCCGCCTGTCGTCGGCGGCGTGGCTGGCGGACAGCGAAGTCCAGCTGGTTGTCGCCAACCTGTTCGACCGGCAACCGCCGCGCGTCGTCGACGGGGTGCTGGGGTACGACCCGTATAACAATCCGCCCAACCCACGCACGGTGGGGCTGATCCTCACCAAGCGCTTTTAAAGGGAGGCGCGAACAGCGCAGGGACCGTCAGGAGACGGTCGCCGCGCTGAACCGGCTGAACCGGTAGCGGCGGGGCGGCGCATCACCCCGCAAGCGGCGGCAGGCGTTTCGACGTCGGCGCCGCCATCCGGGCCTCCATCGCCGCCATCGCCGCCCCGTCCAGCGCAGCCACCTCGTCGCGGGTCAGCGGCCGCTTCTGCCCGCATGTCACGCACGGCGGGTGAAAGTGGCGCTGGTTCCGGCGGTACAGCTCGACCATCGCGATGCGCTTCAGCAGCACCGCGTCGGTTTCCTCCTGCGTCGCGATATGGTGCTGCACCTTCACCCCGTCCTCGAAGGCGACCCCGCTTTCGAACTCGCTGCGGTCGATAAAGCGGTGCCGCACCGCCTCGGGCAGCACGAACGCCTCGGCCTCCTCCGCCGTCAGCGCGCGCCCCAGCGCCCCCGACAGGTCGCCGCGTTTCAGCAGCAGCGCGAGCAGCGCATCCGACGGCACGATCCGCCGCTCGACCTCGCGGCCATCGCGAATCACCACCGTCTCGCGCCCCTCGACCGCGCGCTGATACGCGACCGCCTCCAGCCCGCGCAGCGCGTTGGCGAGCGCCTCGGCGCACGCCCGGTCGAAGGCTGCGAACAATTTGCGCGAGCGATTGACCGACGTCGTACTGACCCCCGCCACCCGCGCCGCATCGGCAACGCACCCCGTCTGCGCCAGCAAAGCCAGAAACGTCCGCGTCCGCGCCACCGTCCACCCATCCTCGCGAATGCGCAGCCCGGGCATCAAGGGATTGGCCGCCGTCAAACGCCCCTCCCGCTTGCGGGAGGGGCAGCGAGACTTGCCAGCTTGCTGGCTAGTCGCAGCGGGGAGGGCATGATCACTGCCGCCGTCGCTGCCCGATTTCCCCCGCGAACCCCGCTCCACCTTACGCCCCATAGCTCGATCTCCCGAATCACCTGGAATGAATCGGAATGATTTTGAACCTATTTGGATAATGTAGGAAAGCGAAAAATGAAGTGGAGACGATATGATTCGTCACCCCGGACTTGATCCGGGGTCCATGGCAAACCTGTGAGATCGTGAATTTGAGGTGAGGCTGTTGGCGAAATTGCATCGCCAAAAACCTGCGCCGGATTACATAAAAAATAGGAATTAGATTATTGATTTTCCTATATTTTCTTACAAGGCTGACCAATGCGACCGCCAACGAGTTACATAACTAGGGGGCATAAAATGGAACGTAGCGCGCGTTTCGATTGGCCTGATCCTCACTTAGCGGCTTGATACGCCCGGCCTCAACGGCATCTCGTATGACGTTGGATACTTGCGGGTATTGCTTCTGTGACAAACCAAACCGCGAGCGCAGGGAAGCGTTGCTCATCGGCTCGCCCTGTTCGTAGGTTAAGCAAGCGTGCTGAAAACATGCACGCTCTCGCTCCTCCGACGTCATATCGGCAAACTTTCTTGCCATAAAGACAGTGACGACCGTAGAGCCCTCCACTGCCTCAATAAGCGGCGGCGGAAGCGCCGTGCGCTCAATTTCGCTAATTGCTCGATCAACTCCGCTACCGCGTTCTTCGCAAAATCCTGCATCGCGCATCATCTTCGCGAACCGCTGGTTCCGCGTTTTTGATGGAGAGTCTATGAAACGATCGACGGCGACGAGCGGCAGCCCCGGATTCGTGATGCGAACCTTGTCCTTAAAAATCTCGATTAGCGTCCTGCCAGGCTGCGTAAAATCCTGATGCACAATAGCATTCGCAAGAAACTCACGGATCGATATTTCAGGAATTGCATAAACCTTAGTCCGAATGCCGTGGCGCATTTCCTCCGAGCTAGGGATTTTGCTCATTATATGTTCTAATAAACCCTGAAAAGTGTTGAGATAACCTCGCCTTCCTTCTTGATCGTCAATAGCGTCAAGTTTGTCTTTTCCCTTGTATGTTACGGCCCGGGGCCCTTTACCGTTAAGATGAGAAAACTGGTCGTTGTCGCGGCCGCACGTAAGCGCGAGTAGAGTTGATGCCTCAAATTTCCCCTGCATATCGTCCCTGATGAGCCCCCTGACCACAAGGTCGTCGATAGCTTCGGAGGCGCCTTTAGGCTTGGAACCAAGCCGCGTCAGCAAAACCGTGATTCCGAACTGCTCATGCAACTCTTCCGATGAAAAGTGCTTGCTTAGCGGGCTGGTTTCGAAAGAATAGCGTGAAGTAATTTGCCACAGCATACGCTCCCGCTCGGGATAGTTAGAGAGAGGTTGCTGAGACGAACCTATACGAACGTTGGCAATTCCTTTAAACTTTACTGGCTGACGATAGCCTGGATCTATACATAGTATTTCAACGCGTCGCCCGTCATATTCTATTGTCTCAACCTTAACCGTAATGTGCGGGTCCAAATATTTGTTCAGCCAGAGAATAAATGATTCCGACCCAACGCTTCTCCTAGCAAGTCGACGGCAGTACCAACAATCTCATGGGTCTCGTCACGAACACCAAAAACGAGGTATGCAGCGTCCTTCTCATGAAGCATCGCCGAATTAGCCAGCGATGATACATACTGGCCTACAGAGTCTTTGTTGAAGTTGTTCTCCTTGAACTCGACCCATTCGGTCTCGCGCGGCAGAGCGCATAGTGATTCCAACAACGCGCGCGGATCATGGATTAGCAACACAAGCTCCCGGTATTTAGGGGCCTCACAGCTAGGCCTTTAGCTACATTACGTTGCGTCAGGATTGTTCACAAGCACTGCGAGATTTGCCCTCACATACCCTCAAACCAAATCATCCACCCTAACCCCCAGCGCCTCCGCCAGCTTCCGCACCGTCTCCACCGACCCCTTGCCGCGCCCGGCCTCGATATCGGCAATCTGCACCCGGTTAACCCCCGACACCGCCCCCAGCTTGACCTGCGACAGTCCGCGCAGTTCGCGCCAGACGCGCAGCGGGCTTTCGCCGGCGATCAGCCGCTTGGCATAGTCGGCGGGCACCAACTCATCCTCGCCCGCCGCCAGCGCCGCCTTGGCGCCATCATAGGCGCGAAGGTCGGCGAGGTCCTCCGCCGCTTCGCGGAGGCGGTCATATTCTTCGCGGGGGATCGTCACCATCTTGCTCATGGCATCATTCCTTCATTCATAAACGCTGCCGCGCGGGCCGATTTCCAGCACCGCCAGCACGACGCCATCCTCCATGATCACGCGCCAGTCGCCGACGCGCAGCCGGATGCCGTCGCGGCCTTTCAGCGCCTTCACATTATTCGCCTGCGACGCGGGGTCGGCGGCATAGGCCTCGATCTTGCCGACGATCCGCGCCGATATGTTGGCGGGCATGCGTTGCAGCGCCTTGATTGCGGATCGCGTGTAGCTGATCGGCTTCATTGGCGGAAATGTAGTCTGTAACTACACTGTAGTCAAGGACTACATCCCTTTCTCGTCATCCCGGACTTGATCCGGGATCCATTCCACCGGCGCCCTATGGACCCCGGATCAAGTCCGGGGTGACGAGGGAGGTGCGGGGTGAAGAAGCGTAGGGACACGGCGGATTTCCTTTGCGTCTTCGCGCCTTCGCGTGAGCCAAATCTTCCCCCCACCCCCTTGCATTTCCTTGGCCTGGGCGTAAGGCGGCGCCAACATAAACCCGCGCGTGCGACTCCCTTCTGCCCCGCTCTCCTGCTCGGGCTTTCGGACAGTCATTCCCCGCCGCGCCAACATGGGGACTGCAATCCTATGACGACCACGGGCAACGACACGCTTGGAACCCGCTCGACGCTGAGCGTCGGCGGCAAGAATTACGCTTATTATTCGCTCGACAAGGCCGCCGCCAAGCTTGGCGACGTCTCGCGCCTGCCGTTCAGCATGAAGGTGCTGCTCGAAAATCTGCTGCGCTTCGAGGACGGCGGCTTCACCGTGTCGACCGACGACGTAAAGGCGATCGTCGACTGGCAGAAGGACCCGCATTCGAACCAGGAAATCCAGTATCGCCCCGCGCGCGTACTGCTGCAGGATTTCACCGGCGTTCCGTGCGTCGTCGACTTGGCCGCAATGCGCGATGCGATCGCCAAGCTTGGCGGCGACACGACCAAGATCAACCCGCTCGTCCCCGTCCACCTCGTCATCGACCACAGTGTGATGGTCGACGAATTCGGCCATCCGAAGGCGTTCGAGCAGAATGTCGAAATCGAATATTATCGCAACGGCGAACGTTATGACTTCCTGAAATGGGGGTCGAAGTCGCTGTCGAATTTCAAGGCGGTGCCCCCGGGCACCGGCATCTGCCACCAGGTCAACCTCGAGCATATCGCGCAGGCGGTGTGGTCGAGCGAGGATAGCGCGGGTGAAACCGTCGCCTATCCCGACACCTGCGTCGGCACCGACAGCCACACGACGATGATCAACGGGCTCGGCGTGCTCGGCTGGGGCGTCGGCGGGATTGAAGCGGAAGCGGCCATGCTCGGCCAGCCGGTGTCGATGCTGATCCCCGAAGTCGTCGGCTTCAAATTCACCGGCAAGCTGAAGGAAGGCGTCACCGCGACCGACCTCGTGCTCACCGCGACGCAGATGCTGCGCGCCAAGGGCGTCGTCGGCCGCTTCGTCGAATATTTCGGCCCCGGCCTCGCCTCGCTGTCGCTCGCCGACCGTGCGACGCTCGCCAATATGGCGCCCGAATATGGCGCGACCTGCGGCTTCTTCGGCGTCGACGACAAGACGCTCGATTATATGCGCCTGACCGGCCGCAGCGACGAAAATATCGCGCTGGTCGAAGCCTATGCCAAGGCGCAGGGGCTGTGGATCGTCGAGGGCGCCGCGGACCCGATCTTCACCGACACGCTCGAACTCGACCTCGGCAGCGTCGTGCCGTCGCTCGCGGGGCCGAAGCGTCCGCAGGACCGCGTCTCGCTCCCCGACGTCGACGATGTGTTCAACGCCGACATGGTCAACACCTATAAAAAGGCGCAGACGCGCGTGCCGGTTGAGGGCGAGGATTTCGACATCGGTGACGGCGACGTCACCATCGCCGCGATCACCAGCTGCACCAACACCTCGAACCCCGGCGTGCTCGTCGCCGCGGGGCTCGTCGCGAAGAAAGCCGACGCGTTCGGGTTGAAGCCCAAGCCGTGGGTCAAGACCTCGCTCGCTCCGGGGTCGCAGGTTGTGACCGATTATCTGGTCAAGGCGGGCTTGCAGAAGCATCTCGATAACATCGGCTTCAACCTCGTCGGCTATGGCTGCACCACCTGCATCGGCAATTCGGGCCCGCTCGCCGAGCCGATTTCGAAGGCGATCAACGAAAATGGCCTCGTCGCCGCGGCGGTGATCTCGGGCAACCGCAACTTCGAAGGCCGCGTGTCGCCCGACGTGCGCGCGAACTTCCTCGCCTCGCCGCCGCTCGTCGTCGCCTATGCGCTGAAGGGCACGGTGATCGAGGATTTCACCACCACCCCGATCGGGCAGGACCAGCAGGGCAAGGACGTGTTCCTCGCCGACATCTGGCCGACCAATCTCGAAGTGGCCGAGGCGGTTGCGGGCGCGGTCGACCGCGACATGTTCGTCGCGCGCTATGCCCATGTCTACAAGGGCGACGAGCATTGGCAGAAGATCGAGGTCGAAGGCAGCGACACCTATCAGTGGCGCGCCGGATCGACCTATGTCGCGAACCCGCCCTATTTCGAGGGCATGACGATGACACCCGCTCCGGTGAAGGACATCATCGACGCCAAGCCGCTCGCGATCCTCGGCGACAGCATAACCACCGACCACATCAGCCCCGCCGGCAGCATCAAGGCGGACAGCCCGGCCGGAAAATGGCTTATGGAACATCAGGTTAGCAAGGCCGACTTCAACAGCTACGGCGCCCGCCGCGGCCACCACGACGTGATGATGCGCGGCACTTTCGCCAACATCCGCATCAAAAACGAAATGGTCCCTGGCATCGAAGGCGGCATGTCGCGCTATGGCGCCGAAGTCATGCCGATCTACGACGCCGCGATGCGCCACAAGGCCGACGGCACCCCGCTCGTCGTCATCGCCGGCAAGGAATATGGCACCGGCTCGTCGCGCGACTGGGCGGCAAAGGGCACCAACCTGCTCGGCGTCCGCACCGTCATCGTCGAAAGCTTCGAGCGCATCCACCGCTCGAACCTCGTCGGCATGGGCGTGCTGCCGCTCCAGTTCCAGGACGGCGACACGCGCGAAACGCTGGGCCTGACCGGCGACGACACCTTCACGATCACCGGCGTCGCGGATCTCAAGCCGCGCCAGACGGTGACCGTGAACGTCACCCGCGCCAACGGTTCGACCTTCAGCTTCGACACGCTCTGCCGCATCGATACGGCAAACGAAGTCGAATATTATATGAACGGCGGCATCCTGCATTACGTGCTGCGCAAGCTCGCGGCCTGATGTAAACGAGGGCGATGAGCGGGTTTCTTCTCTTCGCCCTCGGCTTCCTCTGCGGGGCGGTTCTTGTGCTCGCCTTGCGCCGCAATGACCGGCGCGACCTGATGAGCCCGCCGCGCGTTCCGCCGCGGCCATCGTCAGTTCCCCCACCCTCCGGCGTGCAAATCGACAGCACGCCCGTGACGGTGCATGTGCGCACCGAAATCTCCAGCGACGACCAGATTCTCGACATGATCCGCCGTGGCCGCAAGATCGAGGCGATCAAGCGGATGCGCGACCTCACCGGCATGCGGCTTGCCGAAGCCAAGGATGCCGTCGAGGCCATCGAACGGACGCTACGCTAGGCGCGAACCTCCATTCCCACCCAAAAAGGAAAAGCGATGGATGCGTCCGAAATCCTGATCGAAATCATCGGCTGGGCGGCGGCCGCGATCATCCTCGCTGCCTATGTCCTGCTGTCGCTCGGCAAGCTCGAGGCGCGCGGTTATCTCTATCAGTGGATGAACGTCGTCGGCGCTGGCGGCTTTATCGTCAATTCGGGCTACAACGGCGCGATCCCCTCAGCGGTTCTCAACGTCGTTTGGGCCGCTATGGGGCTCTTCACCCTTTGGAGTGTATGGCGCGCGCGGGAAACGGGGCGCGCCACCGTCCATTAGGGTTCCCGGGGTTTCGCCGCGTCATTCCACGCCGCGACCCTGGCACGAGTTTCGGCGAGCATCTTGTCCAGCGCCGCGCGGTCATGGACCTGACCCCGCATCATCACTGTATCGATGGCGCGCGTCGCAGCGATGTCTTCAAGCGGGTTCTTCGTCAACAGCACGAGGTCGGCCGCCATACCCGGCTTGATTGCCCCATAGCGATCGAGCCAGCCGAACCAAGCCGGCCCCGCACGCGTCGCCGAAGCAAGTGCCTGCGCCGGCGTCAGCCCCTTCTCCACGAACAATCCGATCTCGTCGTGCAACCCAAAGCCGGGATAGTTGAAGCTGTTGAGAAAACCCGCGTCGGTCCCTGCGATAATCGGCACCCCCGCCTCGGCAAGCATCGGCAGGATCGTCCCGATGTCCTCGATCTGCTTGTGCCGCGCCGCAATGGCGGCGGCATCGGCCTTCGCGGCGCGCTCGACGCGCCAGTCATAGGTCTTGCGCAGCTTTGGTCCGATATAGGCGAGCCCGGCGTCTTTCGAATGATCGTCGCGGTCGAGATACGAAATGATGCGGCTGCCGTTCAGCGTCGGCGTCACGAACACGCCTTTCGCAGCAAAGCGGCGATACGCAGCCATTGCGGTCTCGCGATCGAATCCCGCGTCCAGCCGGCGGTTCGCCTCGGCGCGGTCGATGCGCTTTGCGGCGAAATCGCCGGCGATCGCGGCCTCGTCCTTCGCCCCCGCGTTATAGGCGTAGTCGAGATGCTCGATCGAGCTGATCCCGGCATCGACGGCCTGTTCGGTCGTCAGCGCCATAGGGATATGACCAGAGGTGCGCAAACCCAGGATCTTGGCCTGCCGAAGCGCATAGAGAAAGAGTTCAGGCTTCAGCGTGCTGTCGGTGATCTTGACGAAATCAACCTTGTCGCGCGTCTTGAGCCGTGCGAGCGCGGCGTCGACGTCAGCCTCGCTGCCGACCTCGATCGTGCCTTTCCAGAGCGGTGCGATCCCCTCGATCTTGGCACCCGACGTCAGCAGGCGCGGGCCGAACAGGCTGCCGCCCGCAATCTCGCCACGCCACGCGAGCACCTGATCGGGCAGGTCACCCGACGCATCACGGATCGTCGTGATGCCGTTTGCAACATAGAGCGGTAGCAGCGCCTTGTTTTCGTCGATCAGGTCGGGGCCGCCGCCGAAATGGACATGCATGTCCCACAGGCCGGGGATCAGGTAACGGCTCTTGCCCTCGACCGTCCGTCCGGCGCGCCAGTCCCTCGCGATCGCGCTATCGGCGCCGACCGCGACGATATCGCCGCCCTTCACCACCACGGCCTGTCCGGGGACGGTCTTCGCCGCTTCGACGTCCACCACTGTCACATGGCGAATGATGACATCGCCCTGTTTCGGCGCGCCTAGCGCAGGCGATGCGAGAGCAAGCAGAGCGGGAGCCAGAGCGGCAAGCAAGAATTTCATGGGAACAACCTTTCCGAATAGCCGTCCCTTAACCCCATCGGGGACGAGATCAAGCGACCCAGACGCCCTCGTCCTTGTGCCATAGGTTCATCGGTTGAACGGTCAATTCCGTCCTTCGGCCAGCCCGCGTGCGATCACCTGCGCCTGGATTTCGGCCGCGCCTTCGAAGATATTGAGGATCCGCGCATCGCAGAGCACGCGGCTGATCTCATATTCGAGCGCATAGCCATTCCCGCCATGGATCTGCAGACTCGCGTCCGCGTTCGACCAGGCCACGCGCGCCGCGAACAACTTTGCCATACCCGCCTCGATATCGCAGCGCTTGCCGCTGTCCTTCGCGCGCGCCGCTGCGTAGCTCAGTTCGCGCGCCGCGACAAAATCGACGAGGCTCATCGCGAGCTTGTCGGCAACGCGCGGAAAATGGATGATCGCCTTGCCGAACTGTTTGCGGTTCAGCGCATAGTCGAGCCCGAGTTCGAGTGCCCGGCGCGCAACACCGACGGCACGCGCTGCGGTCTGGATCCGCGCGCCTTCGAAAGTCCGCATGAGCTGCTTGAATCCCTGGCCCTCTTCGCCGCCGAGCAACGCATCGGCGGGCGCGCGCATCGCGTCGAATTGCAGCGCATATTCGCGCATCCCGCGATAGCCGAGCACCTCGATCTCGCTGCCAGTCATCCCGTCGCCGGGGAACGGGTCGGTTTCGGTCCCGCGCGGCTTGGGGACGAGCAGCATCGACAATCCGGTATAGCCTTTCGCTTGCGGAAGGGTGCGAGCAAGCAAGGTCATCAGGTCGGATCGTGCGGCGTGGGTAATCCAGTTCTTGGCGCCGTCGATCACCCATTCGCCATTTGCGTCAGCGCGGGCGCGGGTCTGCAGCGACCCCAGATCCGATCCGACGTCGGGTTCGGTGAACACGGCGGTCGGCAGGATTTCGCCGCTGGCAATCGGGGGCAGCCACTGCGCCTTTTGCTCGGCAGTGCCGCCGAGCGCGATGAGTTCGCCTGCTATTTCGGAGCGTGTCCCGAGCGAACCGGCGCCGATCCAACCGCGCGACAATTCCTCCGTGACGATGCACATCACCAGCTTGCCGAGGCCGAGCCCGCCATATTCCTCGGGGATGCAAATGCCGAAAGTGCCAAGGCCGGCCATCGCGGCAACGGTCGCATCGGGGATCAGGTCGTTGGCGAGATGCCAGCGATGCGCGTTCGGGATGATCTCGGCATCGGTGAAGCGGCGATATTGGTCGCGGATGGTATCGAGGTCGGCGTCGTGGAGCGTCTCGCTCGGCCAATGTCCCCCGGCGAAGGTGGTGACGAGTTCGGCACGCGCCGTTGCATGGTCGGCCTCGAGCAGATCGACGCAAGCGTCTGCAAGCGCGCGCGCCGCTTCACCGATGCCGAGGTCCGCCGGACGGAATATCTCATTCTGCCCCATCGGCAGGCCGCCGACGAGCTGGCCGATGCCCTCGGCAAAAGCGAGCTCGGCAATCCTTAGGTCGAGCGGGTTGGAGCCCTGCCCGGCCTCGCCCCACTCCAGCACAGCTTCGAGCGCCGCAACCGTCGTCGCGACCCACGCGAAACCATGCGCCGCACGTTGCTCTCGATCGATCGGTGCAGCGGCCAGCCGCTCCGCCAGCGCGGACTGCGCTACCCCGCGATAGGTCTGGGCAGCGGCAAGGGTGCGGCGCAAATGGTCCATGCTCAGGCCGCGCGCTCGAAGATTACGGCGATGTCCCGGCCGCTACCGATGCCGCGCCCTGCGCCAGTAATCGCGACGACCTTGCCCTTCAAAGCCCTGCCCATCTCGTACTTCCTCGCCAAATCGATCCTCTGCGGCGATACTGATCCCGCGAACATTCTTCAACATGAGGAATTATTTTTTATAATGTTGAAATTTGCTCCTATTCGATGGCAGCATCTCTCCGATCCCTATTTCGAGCATTCGCGGCCCTGCCGCTCCAAGCATGAACCGAATAAGCGTCGCTGTCCGAAATTGTGCGATGGCTGGGGCGAAGTTCGGCATGTTCGGGATCGCCCGGATGTTCCGCGAGATCGTCGAGCGAGCGACAGCAATTTTACTCGACATACACCATATCAACTTGGCACCCGAAGGCCGTTTACCCGGATACTTGCCGATCTGCGGCGCCATCCGATGCCGAGAATAGCGCGAGCGGACGCAAGGCCTGCACCAGCGCATCGACCGTTACTCGCACACGAGGCGCCATGCCTTTCGCTTCCAGCCAGACAATATGAATCGGCAGACGCGGCTGGCGACGGTCGCCAAAGACCGGAACGAGTTCTCCCGCGGCAAGCTGGTCTGCAACCAGCCACGCCGGAAGCTGCGCGATACCCATGCCGGCGATTACGGCGGTGGCAATGACGTCGAACGAGGCGAAGCGGTGCTGCCCGCGGACATTGACACGCTGCACACCCCGTTTGTCCGACAGGAAGATCCAGGGCTCGTCATGCCCCTGTCGCAGATGCGTAATGCAATGATGGCTCGCCAGATCGTCCGGGACGACAGGTTTTGGCCGCGTCGCGAAATAGGATTGCGCCCCGCAGATCACCAGATCCTGCATTCCGATCTTGCGCGCGATCAATCCGGTGCTGTCGGCGAGCTCTCCGATCCGGACCGAAAGATCGAAGCCTTCCTCCGCGAGATCGATCACGCGGTTTTCGAAGGAAACCTCGAGGTTGAGCAATGGATATTCGCGCCCAAGATCGAATAGCGCCGGTATCACCCATTTACGGCCGAACAGATCGGGCAGGTTGATACGCAACGTGCCGGATGGCGACGCTTTTCGATCCGCCAAAGCCGATTCGGCTGCCTCCAGCTCGGCCAGTGCGCGAACACAGCTCTGATAATAGGACCGTCCCTCATCGGTCAGGCTGAGATGGCGGGTCGTGCGGAAGAAAAGCTGCACGCCGAGCCGATCCTCCAGCCGCGCGACCGCTTTGCTGATCGCCGACTGGGACAAGCCTAACCTGTCCGCGGCCCGCGCGAAATTTCCCGATTGCTCGGCTTGAACGAAAGCCCGGATGCCATTCAGCCGTTCACTTGAAATCATCGTCAATCCCGAAAATTTGTCTCATCTGACACGATTTCATACCACAAATGAGACTGAATTTCCATGGTACATCATTTCGTGGACAAACGGCCCGTCGGCCTCATTTTTCGGGAGCGAATTCAATGTCATTTGCAGGAAAGCGCATCGTCGTCGTCGGCGGCAGTTCGGGTATCGGATTTCGGGTTGCGCAGAAAGCGACGGCCGACGGTGCCAGCGTCATCATTGGCAGCCGTAGCGAGACGCGCCTGGCATCAGCGATCGAACAGCTGGGCGACACGGCAACCGCCCATTCGATCGATACATCGGACAAGGCATCGATCCGGCAATTCTTCGACCGGCTGGGCAGCATCGATCATCTTTTCATCTCTGCGGCGAGTTATACGCTGGGGCCGATCGACCGGATCGGCGACGAGGATGCGGAAAGCCCGTTCCGGTCCAAATTCTGGGGTCAATATTGGGCGGTGCGCGACGCGCTGCCGCATCTGACCCCGGACGGATCGGTCACGCTAATGGCCGGCGCGGCAGGCGCGCGACCGGTAAAGGGCATTCCCGCCTACATCGCCTGCAACAGTGCGATCGAAGGGTTGGGGCGCGCGCTGGCGGTCGACCTGTCCCCGATCCGGGTCAATGTCGTCTCGCCGGGGACGATCGACGGCAATTTGTGGCGCCAGCGTCCCGATGAAATCCGCGAAGCCGCCTTCGCCGGTTTTCGCGAGATCTCCACGGTCGGCAGACCGGGGACCGAAGACGAAGTCGCCGATTGTGTGCTGTTTTTCATGAAGAACGGATTCGTCACGGGATCGACGCTTTACCCCGACGGCGGCTTTGTGCTGCGTTGAGGCGGCCCAACGCGATGGAGAATATCCGCATCATCACACCGCACGTCGCACCGGTGCCCCGCAAGCTGGAAGAAATTGCCGACATAGCGGAAAAATCGCAGGTCTGTTTTTCGCAGGTCAATATCGCGGGCGGCCCGGTGTCGATCGAAAGCGCGTTCGACGAAATGCTGTGCGCGCCCGGGGTCGTGGCCCGCGCGATCGAGGCGGCGGAGCAGGGCGCGGCGGCGATCATCGTCGATTGCTTCGCCGATCCAGCCGTACGCGCGGCGCGAGAGGCGGTATCGATCCCGGTGATCGGCCCCGGCACCGCAAGCCTGCACCTCGCCGCGCTGTTCGCCCATCGCATCGGCATCGTGACAATCATGGAAAGCGTGCGGGCGATGATCGAGGATCAGGCGCGGCTCGCCGGACTTGCCGACCGGCTGGCCTGCGTCCGCGTGGTCGACATGCCGGTGCGCGATCTGGATGGCGATGGCGAAACGCTTCTGTCGCGGTTGATCGAAGCGAGTGAACTGGCGGTGCTGCACGACCGGGCCGATCAGATCATCCTTGGCTGCACCGGCTTTCTTGGCGTCGATGCTGCCGTGACGGCGGCATTGCACGCCCGCGACATCCGGGTTTCGGTGATCAGCCCGCTCCGCGCCGCCGCACTCGCGGCCGTTTCCGCAATCCGGATGGGTTTCGTACACAGCCCGCGGACCTATGTTCCGCTCCGCTCCAAACCCGTACATGCATTCGATTTGCCACCCTTCGCCGATCGGTGATCGATCGGGAAGTCCGGCTTACGTAACCGCCAGCGGGTCGTCATCGTCGCGCCAGCGCGCGTCACGCCGCGGCGACCGCTGCAGGAAGGCGCGCAGCGGGTCGTACAGCTCGGTCATCCGCATGGTCCGCGCCAACAACAGATACCGCGCGGGAATGACGCAGATTTGCACGGCCAGTCCTCCGGTCAAGGCGGCCGATGGCAACGGCACGCCATGCGCGTCGAAAAGCATGATCAGATTGGGGAAATGGACGGGATTGCCGCGCCCGCGCAGCACCAGATATTCGTTGACGAAATCGACCCGCGTACCGACATCATCGTCGATCGTCGCATGACCCACATCGAGTCCGTCGACCCGCTCGCACCGCAAATCGACGATATGCCCCGCCCCTTCGATGGCCAGCCCCAGTTCCTCTGTCAGCCCCGTCAAACCGCGGTTCAGATAGGCGCGCCCGGTCGCGATGGCGTGCGAGATGGCCCCCGGTGCGCCTTCCTTTGCCGCGAGGCCGATGGGCACCGGGTTGCGGGCAACGGCAACGATGCCCCCCGCCTCCGACGCCGCGCGATTGACGACCAGTGCCGCACCGCGCAGCGACCCTTCGACCGTCCCTTCGATAAAGTGATCGGGTGCGCCGCCGGCAAAGGCCTGGCGCGAGCGATAGCCCGGCTGGCGATGCAGGCCGAGCGCTCCCATCAAGCCGGTGGGATGCGCGCGCCCGTTGCACGCGAAATCCAGTAACGGCAGCCCCGAGGACAGCGATTGCGCCCAGCCGTTGAGCGTCGTCTCCGCGCCATTTTCGTTCGTGTTGATCGCCGCGAGCGGGTCGCCGAGACGGTCCGACAGGAGTGCCAGCGATCGTTCGAGATGGTCGGCATTGACGAGCGGATTGGGGGCTGAAGGCGCGCCAACCAGCGCCGTGGTCGCGGTCAGTGCGCTGTCCGGAAATTCGTCGATGGTCCAGAGCCGGGCCGGACCTGCAGCGGCGGCGGCGCGCGCGCGGGCAAGGCCCGGATCGACCATCCCGCCGCCGCCGCCGCCAAGGATCAGGCCGCCGATGACCGCAGCTTCGATATCGTCGGCGGCGAGCAGTCGCTTCACGCTCTTCGTCCCCGCGTCAGAATTTGAACGAGAGTTCCGCGCCATAGCTGCGCGGCTGATTGGGCTGGACGAAGGCGATCCCCATGACCGTCGGCGTAAAATTCGACAGGAAACGCGCGTTCGTCAGATTCTGGACGAAGGCGGTAACGCTCCAGCCGTCACGCTCCAGCCCGACGCGCGCGTCGACGAACGTCTTGGGCTTGGCCTCTACCAGATTGGCAAGGTCATAGAAGATGCGCCCCTGCCGCCGGGCACCGGCATGGAAGAGGAGATCGGCGCCGGCCGCGACGGGTTGGCGATAGTCGATGCTGACATTGGCGGTATAGTCGGGTGTGTCGGGCAGGTCGTTGCCGATATAGGCCGGGGTCGCATCGAAACGCTTCACCCGCCCCAGCACGGTGCCATAGCTTGCCTGCAGCGTCAGCGCGTCGGTTGGCCGCGCGGTCACATCGATTTCGACGCCTTCCGACGAGGCCGATTTGATCGTCACGATATTTTGCGAGCTGTTGCCGCCGTCGGCGAGGAAGAAATAATAGGGGCGGTTGCTGAAATCGATATGATAGACTGCCGCGTTGAGCGAAACTGCGCCGTCGAGAAGATCGAGCTTCGTCCCCGCCTCGTAATTGTCGGTCGTCTCCGCCTTGATCAACCGTTCGGCCGCAGAGAGATAGGGGTTGAAGCTGCCGCTGCGGAACCCGCGTCCAACGGTGACATAGAACATCGCCTCATCGGAGGCGTGAAAGGCGAGGCTCGCCTTGGGTTGCAACTGGGCGAAGGTTCCCGATGCCGCCGAAACCGGACCCGCGGTGAGGCTTTGCGCCGAGCGGCGATCGGAATCATATCGCGCCGCAAGGGTCAGTTCGAGCCTGTCGGTGAGCTTGTAGATGGCGTTGCCGAACAGCGCCCATGATGTGCTCTTCGTCTCGTCCCGTCCGTCGAGAAGCGCGGGTCCCAACAAGCGAGGATCGTCCAGACGCGTGGGTGCCGGCCCGCCGTCGTCGAGGTAGGAGGGGATATGGGCAATGTTGAACAGGTTGCGCCGCTGGAAGAACGCCCCGACCACATATTGCAGCGGCGAGTCCGTGTCCGACGCGTAGCGTAATTCGGTGTTGAAGGCGCGAACCTTGAAGCCGACATGCTGCGTCAGGATCTGCTCGGGACCAAAGTCCAGATCGCCCCAGCCCTCCTGAACGCTGCGGCTATAGCCCGTCACCGACGTCAGCGTCCCCGCGCTGAAGCGGTAATCGAGCTTGAGCGACGCGTTGAACATCTTCGTCTCTTCGCGCGACGGCAGGTTGCTGCGGATCTTGAGGTCGCTGACGTCGGTATCGACGCGGATGCCGGGCAGATAGGGAATGATCGTCTCATAGGCGAACCCGCCCGATGAATCGGTATAGCCGATCCGCGCATCCGCCTTGAAATCGCCGAACTCGCCGGTAACGCGCCCCCGGATTCCCGAGGCGGAATAGAAATCGGCCTTCGTGCCGAGGGTGATGTTCGGGATCAGACCGTCGCTGTGTTTGTGAAAGCCGGCGAGACGGAAGAAGAGATGATCCTCGACGATCGGACCCCCGACCCCCGCGGCCAAACGATAGGTGTTGCCGTTGCCGTAAGCGCCTTTTGCGAAACCGGTAAATTCGTTCCCGGGCGCCTTGGTGAAGATATTGATCGCACCGGCGGTCGCGCCCTGACCATAAAGCGCGCTTTGCGGTCCCTTGAGCACCTCGATGCGTTCGATGTCGAACAGGTCCTGGTTGATCAGGTCAAGCGCGGGGGCCTGAACCCCGTCGAAATTCACCACGATCGGAGAGTCGCCGCCCTGCGGCGTCGAATCGCCGCGCGACGTGAGATTGAAGACCCCTTGCCGGAAGGAGGGCAGCAGGGTGATGTTCGGCGTCAGATTGACGAAATCCTTGACGCTGGTGATCGCTGCGCGGTCGATCATGTCGGCAGAAAAAGCGGTGATCGTGTCGGGGACGTCCTTCAGCCGTTCGCCGCGCATCCGCGCCGTGACGACGATCTCGCCCTGCCCGGTCCCGGCAGCGTCCACCTCGGCCGTTCCACCGTCCGTCGATTGCGCTGTCGCGGCAACCGGGACCGAAATCCCCATCGCAGATCCCAGCAACAGTCCGATAGCTTTCCGCATTCAACCCTCCCCTGATATTTATATGGGGCAGCGTAACACCGGAATTCTATTCGGGGATTCGGCAAAAATTCGCATCTATCGATACAAATGATCATGAATGCGCCTCCACCTGGAGCTGTGGAGAGTCCAAACCCGACGCAATCTACGCCAAAGATTTGCGGCACCTTGTCCGGGTGGGTTGTGTCTAGCGACGCTCCGCAACCGGAAAGCCATGCGCGCGCGCGGACCAGGCAACCAGGAGCGTCGCCGCCAGCAGGGCGAGCAGCGTAAACGGGAACGCACCGGCCCCGACGCTTTCCAGCAATAATCCGCCGACGACGCCGCCGCCTGCGATGGCAAGATTCCAGGTCGTGACGAGCATCGACTGTGCAACATCGGCCGCCTCGCCGGCGGTCTTGGCAGAGGCTGTCTGGAACAGTGTCGCCACCCCGCCAAAGGCCAGGCCCCAGACGGCCACCGCCGTGTAGATTACCGCCGGCACTGTCCCCGCGATACCGAGCGCCAGCGCGGCAAGACCGAACAGCATGATACTGACAAGCACCAGTTCACGCAGCCAGCGATCGATCAGGGCGCCGACGATCCAGATGCTGAGCAGCGACGCCATACCGAAAACCAGCAGGACGACATCCACCCTCTCCGTGATGCCGGCCCGCGCCAGAAAGGGCGCGATATAGGTGTAGAGAATATTGTGCGCGAACACATAGGCGAAGATCACAAACAACACCGGCCGAATGCCCGGCAGGGTGAACACCGCTTTCAGCGAAAATTCCTGCCCCTGCCTCTGCCCCGGAAAATCGGGCACTTTCTTCAGGACCCAGAAAACCAGGATGAGAGTGAGGCCGCTCATCAGCCCGAAAGTCCAGCGCCAGCCCACCATCGTTCCAAGGAGTGTTCCCGCCGGAATGCCGAGCGAAAGGGCGAGCGGCGCCCCCACCATGGCGACCGCGATTGCGCGGCCCTGCAGATGTTCGGGCACCATCCGCGCAGCATAGCCCGCCGCCAGCGCCCAGAGCAGCCCCGCGCTGACGCCGGCGAAGAAACGCGCGACCAGCGTGACGGCATAGCTGTCGGAGACAGACGTCACGATATTGACCACCGCGAAACCGCCGATAGCGATCAGCAGCAATGTGCGCCGCCGCCAGGTCTGCGTCGCGATCGTCAGGGGAATCGCCGCGACGAGCGAGCCGATGGCATAGACGGTGACAAGTTGGCCGATGAGCGCTTCGGATTTTCCAAGG
The DNA here is from genome assembly GCF_059415685.1 of Sphingopyxis sp. GW821-FHT10B01. Lineage (NCBI taxonomy): Bacteria > Pseudomonadati > Pseudomonadota > Alphaproteobacteria > Sphingomonadales > Sphingopyxidaceae > Sphingopyxis > Sphingopyxis sp. GW821-FHT10B01. The sequence goes on from NZ_JBWKNS010000001.1 coordinate 819,203, forward strand.
CTCTTCGCCATCTGCGGAAGGAGCCCCGAAGGCAGGATTTCGGTCAGAAGCGTGATGAAGGCCGCCATGGCGATTGCCAGCAGCCCCCCGAGCGGCAGTCTGTCCTCGGTCGAGCTGCCGGCCTGCGTGATCGTTGTGGATGTCATGGGCTGAACGCCTCCAGAAATGTGCCGGATAAGCGGTGGCATCGCCGCCACCGCTTCGACTTCGGACATAGGGGGCGCCGAATGAGCGAAAAATGGGATTTAGTGCACAACACTTTGGACTTTTTGTCGGGCAATGCTAGACATCGCCATGGACAGTTTGGGCGCACTCCACGCATTTGTGCAGGCCGTCGACGCCGGCGGCTTCACCGAGGCCGGCCGAAAGCTTGGCTTGTCGGCGTCCGCTATCAGCAAGGCGGTGGCGCGCCTTGAGGACCGGCTTGGCGCCCGACTATTCCATCGCTCGACCCGCAGCATCACGCTAACGCCGGAGGGTTCGATGTTCCTCGAACGCTGTCGGCGCATTCTCTGCGAATATGAAGCCGCCGAACTGGAGCTGTCGCGAACCCACGCGGTACCACAGGGGAGGCTGCGTATCAGCTTGCCGTCGATGAGTATGGTGTCGATCCCGAAGCTCGGCGCCTTCAAGCAGCTTTATCCGCGGGTCGAGTTGGAACTGGATGCCACCGACCGGGTGGTAGACGTAATCGGTGAGGGCTTCGATGCGGTGATCCGCACCGGCGAACATGGCGATTCGCGGCTCATGACCCGCACCCTCGGCCATTTTCGCCGGGTGATTGTCGGATCGCCGGACTATTTCCGCCAGGTGGGTATTCCGCAAACGCCGGAAGAGCTGACCGGCCATGCCTGCCTCGTCTACCGCTACGCCTCCACGGGCAAGCTCGATCAATGGCCGTTGACCAGAATGGGCCAGCCCGTCCAGATCGACATGCCGATCAGCGTGGTGACAAACGCGCTCGAAGCGCAAATCGGCTTGGCCGAAAACAGCCTCGGCATCGCCTGCGTCCCCGACTTGTCCGTCACCGGACAATTGGAACAGGGTTCACTCGTCCGTGTCCTCGACAGCTATCTGGAAACGCAAACCAAGCTCAGCGTGATGTGGCCCACGAGCCGGCATGCTTCGCCCAAGCTGCGCGCCTTCGTCAACTTCGCGGCCGAGATTCTTTTTCCCCGTTGAGGTGGGAGAAAGGAAGCCGCCAGCATGGATTTTGCGCTTTGGAAACGTCGGGGCCGGCACACTGATGCCGGGACGGCCCGCATAGGCACCTTCCTACCCTCGGCGCCGCCGGAATGCCGCCGGTTGCCATCCTTGCCGTCTACGCCCAGCAGCAGTCGCGTCGCTATTTGGGAGCACCGCTGTAACCGGCGGCTTTGCGCAGTTCTGCGGCATCCATGACATAGCCATCGCTGACGACGGTCGCGACGCGGCGCAGTGCCCCAAGGTCGGTCGACGGATCGCCGTCCACCAGAACCATATCGGCCTCCTTGCCCACCGCGATCGAACCGGTGCGCTTGTCGGCGCCGACAACCCGCGCGGGGACGATCGTCGCACTCTGCAACGCCTCGGCATTGCTGAATCCGGCCTGCCGATAAATTTCCAGTTCGCGGACCAGTTCGATCCCCCATCCGTCGGTACCGGCGACGATCGGGACGCCAGCCTTGTGGAGCCGGCCGACCAGTTCGACCATCTTCGCATAGCTTTTGCGATAATCGTCGCGTGTCAGCCCTTCGACAAGCGGATAGCCGCCGCTGGTGAACACCGAGCGTTCGATCACGGGGGAGATGATGCCCATATAAGGCGCGTAGGCCGGATGGGGCTTTCCACCGTCCTGCGTGAGCATGCCCTCAAAGATGACGATCGTCGGATCGACGAGTATTTTCTTCCGCGCCAGGTCCGCGACGAAGCCGGACATCAGGGGCCCGTCGAGATCGACGTCCTTGAAATAGCGCGCTGGCCCTTCCATCCGTTGCCGGGTGTTCGACTTGTCGATCACCGCTTTGGGCATCGATTCCATCACCACGAAATTGAGGTGGGTGAGTTCGTCATACCCCGCCGCCACGGCCTCGCTCGGCTTCATCGTCGCCGGCACATGGCCGTGGACATGAAGGCCCAGCCGGTGCGCCTCGGCCGCAGCGGGCGCGATCCAGGCCGGGTTCATCGAGGTGTAGAATTTGACGCCCCACAGACCGGCGTCCTTGACCCGGCGCACCGCGGCCACGGCTTCGTCCGCGCTGCTGACCACCTCGGCCCCCTGCGCCGCGAGCGGATCCTTCCGGTCGATGATGACCGAGATAAAGGGTTCGCCCATCAGCAGTTCGCCGGCGGCCCGGCGCTTCGTCGCCTCGACCGCGCGGTCGAAGGTCGTTCCGGGACTGCGAAAGCTGGTGATGCCGTTGGCGACGTTCGAGAGCACGTCCCAATCGTCGCCGATATGAAGATGGCTGTCCCATATGCCCGGGACCAATGTTTTGCCGCTGCCGTGGATGACCCGCGTCCCGGCCGGCGCTTTCAGCGATCCCGCGGCGCCGATGGCTGCGACCTTGCCATCGCGCGCCAGCACCGCCCGGCCCGCAAGAAACACGCCCTTGTCGGCGTCGAACAGCCGGACATTGTCGAACAATACCGGCGCTCTGGCGGCGGGCGACAGGAAATGCTTGGCGATGCCGGCGACGGCTTCGGCGGTGGCGGCGTCCTGCGCGTCGCGAAGCTGTTTGAGCGCGCCCTCATATCCCGCCGGGATCACCGAGATAAAGCTGATGTCGGCGAAATAGCGCTTGTCTTCGTCGAGCCATACGGGACGCGGCGACGGCAATATACCGCTGATAAAGGCGAGCTGGACCTTTTTAGGGCCGTTTGGCCCCTGAATCGTCTGCGTTCCGCCAAAGGTCATCCGCCCCTTCCCGCTCGGCAGAAAATCGACCCCCGCATCGCCCGCCGCGGCAAGCGCATCGATCAAAGGTGCGCCCGCTATTCCGACTCCGCCTGCCGGAATATACCAGCCTCCCGCCGGCCCCTCGCCTGAATCGGTGGCGGTCTTCCACGTCGCGCGGCCGTTTGCGACATGAAACTCCTCGGCGGCGTCGCCCGACATCGTCACGCCCCGGACCGTCAAAGCGGTGATCGCGCCGCCGCGACCGAACGTCGTCACCTGATCCATCTCGGTAATCCAGCCGCGCAGTTCCTGCGACCACCGATAGGCGGTGCGGCCGTCGGCGAGCTGCCAGCGCCACTGACTGCCATGATTGCCGGCTTCGGACACGACCACATAATGCACCGCATCGGCGGGCGGCTTCAGCAACTCCTCCTTCGGAACCGGTTTGGATTGTTCGGCAGCGGCGGGCTCGTCATGGGCGCGAGCGGCGACCGAAGCGGCAGACGCCAACAGGGCAGCGATCAGAACCAGGCGCATCATCTATCTCCCCAAGGGGCCAAAGGCGGCAAATCTGATCGGTGGTAACGGGAATTGGTCGCACGAAGCAAGCGACTGCCATCGATTCAACGATCATGATCGTTCGGAAGGTCGACGTCGGCAGCCTGGTTATTCCCGAATGTCTCGGGACGGCGGACTTTCCATGATTTGCGCAGACATGGTCTTGTCACCGCCGCATTGGCGAACGCTCTGTCAGCCAGCATCCTTCAGCCTGTATGTCACCGGCAAGGACTTGATGCCGCTCACGAAGGGCGCCGTTGTATAGAGCGCCGGGCCGTTCGGTTCGATCGTCTCCACCTTGTCGAGCAGTGCGTTGAAAAAAGCTTCGATCTCCAACTTTGCGAGAAATTGCCCCAGACACATGTGGGGACCATAGCCGAAGGCCAGATGATTGTTCACGCCGCGGTCTAGGCGGAATGTGTCGGCTTGTTCGAACGCAGCTTCGTCGCGCGTTGCGGCACCATAGCTCAGCATCACATGGTCGCCCTGCCGGAGCATCACGCCGCCCAGCTCATAATCTTCGGTCACATTGCGGAAGAAATGCTTCACAGGCGCGGTCCAGCGGACAGCCTCATTGGCGAAAGGCTTGATGAGGCTGCGGTCGGCACGCAGGCGTTCCAGTGCGCCGGGATTGTCCATCAGCGCCTTCAGGCCGCCCGCAATCGAGGCAGCGGTGGTGTCATGCCCGGCGGTCGCGATGATGATGTAATAGCCCATTCGCTCGGCGGGCGTCATGTCGCGATCGCCGGGCAGGCCATGCGCGATCAGCGTCGCAACATCGTCGCGGGGGTTGGCCAGCCGATCCTTGGTCACTTCCTCGAAAAAGGCGACATAGTCCTGATTGACCGCAACCAGATGCTCGGCCTGGGTCATGCCCGGCCGGACGATATCGGGGTCGGACGATCCGAACAGTTCGTGCGTCAGGTGCAGCATCCGCGCTTCATCAGCCTCACCGATGCCGAGGATCGTCATCGCGACCCGCAACGGATACCAGAAGGCGATATCGGCCGCGAAGTCGCATTCGCCGCCCAGACCATCGAGCCGCGACACAAATTTGCGCGCCAGATCGCCGATCAAAGCTTCAATTTTGCGGATATTCTTGGGCAGGAAATAGTCCTGCGTCAGGCCGCGAAGCTCCTGATGGCGCGCGCCGTCGATGACGACGAGCGACTGGACCCCGGCCTCGAACCCGAAGAAGTGCCGGTTCGCCTCTTCGACCATGACCGGCATCAGCGTGCTGCGGGGGCCGGCATTGAATATCTCGGGCTGGCGTTCGATCTCGCGAATATTCGCGTGGCGCGAGACCACCCAAAAGGGCCGATACCCTTCGGGCTCCGCGCGTGCGATCGGATGCTCGTCGCGCAGCCAGGCAAAGAATTGCTGCAACCGTTCCTGGTCGCCATAAAGTTTCGGGTCGGCGATCTCGTTGATCTGATATGGCATTTTCGATCCTGTCTTCGGCTCAATCGGGGAGGAGCACGGCCTTGATGCAGCGCCCGTCATGCTGGTCGCGCGCCGCATCGTTGATCCGCGACAGCGGATAGGTGGAAATCATGCGATCGAACGGAAGCCGCCCGGCGCGATGATGGTCCATCAGTTCGGGAATGAAGGTCGCGGGGTCGCTGTCGCCCTCGATAATCCCCATGATCCGGTGGCCAAAGGTCATCAGCGCGTTGACCTCGGCCGGAAGCGCGGTGCCCGGCGCGGCGATACCGACCAGCCCCAGCAGGCCGCGCGGCGCGAGGCTGGCCAAGACCGAACGCAACGTGTCGGGCCGTCCCGTCGTGTCGAGCGCATAGCCGGCGCCTTCGGGGAGGATCGCGCGGATCGCGGCGGCCAGATCCGCCTCGGCAAGCGGGTCGATGACATGCGTCGCCCCCAACTCGCGCGCGAGCGCGCGGCGTTCGGCATGGGGTTCGACGACGATGATCGCCGCGCACCCGCGAATTGCCGCGCCCATCACGGCGCTCAGCCCCACCGAGCCGCCACCGGTGATCACCAGCGCCGAACCGGCCTCGCACGCCATCGATCGCATGATCGCCCCGGCCCCGGTCTGGACACCGCAGCCCAATGGCCCCGCCAGCTCCAACGGAAAATCGTCGGGCACATGGACGAGGTTGCGCGCATAAGTGAGCGCGTGCGACGCGAAGGAGGATTGGCCAAAGAAGTTCGAGGCGACGGGCGCCGCGCCATCATGGATCGCCGCCGACCCGTCGGGCCGCACCCCCGCATAGTTGAGCTGCGGCATCGTCTGGCAATAGGAGGGATAGCCCGCGCCGCATTGCGCACAATGTCCGCACGACCGAAAGCTGATCGCGACCCGGTCGCCGGGCGCAAAACCCGTCACCGCACCGCCGACGCGCTCGACGATCCCCGCGCCCTCATGCCCGAGGACCGCCGCCCCCGCATAGCCAAAGGCCCCGGCCTGCGCGACGATATCGGTGTGGCACAGGCCGACCCCGACGATCTTCACCAGAATCTCGTCGTCGCGCGGCGCGTCGAGCGTCAGGTCGCGCAACACGAACGGCGCGCCAGCGCGCTCGACCACCGCGGCGCGAATGCTGCTTGTGTCGTTACACATCAGGCATTCTCCCAATATTTGTCGCGGATCAGCCGCTTGTAGAGTTTGCCGGTCGGATGGCGCGGCAGCTCGTCCATGAAATCGATCCGGCGCGGCATCTTCACCCCCGACAATTGGGGGCGCAGCCATTCGGTGAGTTCCGCGGCAAAGGCCGGCGTCGCGTCGGCCGGGTCCTGCGGCTGGATCACCGCGACGACGCTCTCGCCCATCTCGGGATGCGGGGCGCCGATCACCGCAACATCGCCCACCCGGGGATGTACCGCGAGCAGGTTTTCAATCTCCTGCGGATAGATGTTCACCCCGCCCGAAATGATCATGAAACTCTTGCGATCGGTCAGATACAGATAGCCCTCTTCATCGACCCAGCCGACATCGCCGATCGTCGTCCAGCCGTGGGCATTGGTCGCCTCTTCGGTCTTGGCCGGGTCGTTATGATAGGCGAAGCGCGATCCGCCTTCGAAATAGACGCCCCCCTCCGCCCGCGGCGGCAGCGGCTCGCCCGCATCGTTACAAATCCGCAGCGAACCGACGACGGCGCGGCCGACCGATCCCGGGTGGCTCAGCCACTCGGCCGAGGAAATCATCGTCATCCCGTTCGATTCGGTTCCGGCATAATATTCGAGCAGGATCGGCCCCCACCAGTCGATCATCGCCTGCTTGACCGGCACCGGGCACGGCGCGGCGGCATGGATCGCGAGGCGAAGCGACGTAAGGTCGAAACGCGCGCGGGCATCGGCGGGCAGCTTCAGGATGCGGATAAAATGGGTCGGCACCCACTGGCTGTGCGTAACGCGGTGGCGTTCGATCGCCTGAAGCGCAGCCTCGGCATCGAATTTCTCCATCACCACGACCGTCCCGCCCAGACGGTGGACGAGCATGCTCCAGCGCAGCGGCGCGGCGTGATAGAGCGGCGCGGGCGTCAGATAGACACTCTCCGCGCCGAAGCCGAGGCGATCGCCGACCTGGGTCAGCGACGTCGGCGCCGCAATCGACGGATCGTCGGGCAGCGGCGGCTTGATCCCCTTCGGTCGTCCCGTCGTTCCCGAGGAATACAGCATGTCGGACCCGCCGCGTTCGTCGGGCACGGGCGTTGCCGGTTCGGCGCGCGCTTCGTCATCCCATGACCGATAGCCCGCACCGCCTTTGCCGAGCGCGAACAGCCGCACGCTTGGCAACAGCGCGGGGAGCGCTGCGGCAGCGCGCTGGTCGGGGGAAACGATCAGCAGCTTCGCGCCGCTATCCTGCACGATATATTCGACTTCGGCCGGGGTGAGCTGGGTCGAAATGCAGACATAATAGAGGCCGGCCCGCTGCGCCGCCCAGGCGAGCTCGAAATATTCCGGCCGATTCTCCATCAGCATCGCAATCACATCGCCGTGGCGCAGACCTTGGCGGCGGAACAGATGAGCGCCCTGGTTCGAGCGCGCATCGAGTTCGCCATAGCTTAGCGTCCGGCCGCTTGCCGCCATCACGATGGCGGGTTTTTCGGGCGCATGGCGGGCGTGGATCGAAGGGTGCATGTTCAGGCTCTCCATTCTTCGCTAGGGGGCCGGCACGAGGCAGCGACCGGAGCCGGGCCAATCCCCGGCTCCGCTTTCCGCGCGGCGCCACCGCCGCGCAGGCTTCAGAAGCTTCCGCGCAGCGTGACGCCATAGGTGCGAGGCGCGGCAAGATAGGCGTTTTCGTCACCGGTCTGGATCGGCGTGTTGAACGACAGCGTCGGATAGGCCTTGTCGAACGCATTCTGGATCCAGCCCTCGAGCTGCCAGCCGCCTTGTTTGGATTTCACGCCGAAATTGGCGTTCATCGTCCCGACCCCGCCGCGCCGGGCGGACGATGCGGTGTTGATGAACTGGCTCGACGAATATTGATATTGGACGCGGCCGGTGACGCTGAGGTCATGCGTCACCGGCTGATCGAGGCCAAGGCTGACATTGCCCGCGAACTTCGAGGCATAACGGAAGCGCTGCCCCGACAGCGCCGCCGCCAGATTGGGATCCGTGCCATAACGCGCGCGCGGCAGCCAGATTCCGTCAATGCCGAGCGTGAGGCCGTGCGCGATTTCGAACAGCGATTCAATTTCGGCGCCATAGGTTTCTGCCGACCGGGCATTGAGGACGGTGAACTGGAGCCCGACGAACTGCGCGACCTGCAAGTCGGAGATGTCATTGTAGAAAAAGGCGATGTTCGTCCGCGCACGCCGGTCGAAATAGTCGAGCTTTGCGCCAAGCTCGATCGCGTTGACGGTTTCGGGCTTGAAGCGCGGATCGAGCACGACGGCGCCGGGAATTTCGGCGGGGTTGTTGAGGCGCGTGCCGCCGCCGTTCGAGTCGATATTGACCCCGCCCGCCTTGAACCCGCGGTTGTAGGTCAGATAGATCATCGCGCCATCGGTGGGGCGGAACTGGACGCCGGCGGTCCCGCTCAGCGCCCGATCGGTCGACGAGGCATCATAGGCAGGGCCGGGCTGGACGCCGAGCAGGCGGAAGGCGTCGTTCAGCTGCGGGCGATAGAAGCTGTTGCGAAAACCACCCTCCTTCTTCTCGATCGAATAGCGAAGCCCGGCAATGACGCTGACGGTGTCGCTGATGTCGGCATTGAGGTGCGCGAAGGCAGCATAGGATGTCGCATTGCCGCGCATCCGTTCGGCCGCCCACCGCCCCTGCGCAGCGTAAGCGGTGCCCGCAGGCGCGCCCTGGGCCGCAAACAGCGCGTTCATATAGGCCTGTCCCTGGGTGCCCCAAGCCAGATCGCGGGTCATGTCGAGCCGCTCGTCGGAATAGAAGAGACCGACGACATAATCGGCGTTCAGTGCTTCGACCTCGCCGTTGAAGGTCAGTTCCTGCGAGAAGAACTGGCTCTTGAAGGTCTCGTCGAGTTCGAAAATATCGGCGCCCGAGAAATCGGCGTCGGCGCCGATCTGCGCGAGATTAAACGCGCGTAGCGCCGTCACCGACTTCAACGTCCCGCTGCCGATCCCGATATCGACGAGCAGGGTGCCGCCATAATCCTCGATCCGCTGGCGCGAATTGGCGCTGAGAACCTGCTGCCGATCCTTCAGCCGCTTCGACGGCAGTGTAAGCCCGCGCGCGCGCGTCAGCCCATCGACGAGCGGCTGGGTCGGACCATCGATATAGTCGACCGTCGCATAGCAGCAGTCGCCGGTGGTTTTCGAATAGTCACCGATCACCCGCATCGAGAAATCCGCGTTCGGCTCGATCAGCAATTGCGCCTTATAGGCCTGCGCGTCGAGGCTGTTGTAGCGTCGCCCGCTGTTCGGGTCGCGAACGAAGCCCTCATCCTCGGTATAGAGTGCCGCCACGCGAAGCGCCGCGACGTCGCCGAGCGGGACGTTGACCGCGCCCTTGACGTCGAGGGCGTCATAATTGCCATAGCCGAGTTCGTAATTGCCGGTCAGGCGACCGATCTCGGGCGCTGTCGAACTGACGAGCACCGCGCCGGCCGACGTATTTTTGCCGAACAGCGTTCCTTGCGGCCCGCGCAGCACTTGAAGCGAGCCGACATCGAGGAAATTCTGAAGCGCCGATGCAGCGCGTGTCCGGTAAACCCCGTCGATAAAGATACCGACCGCCCCCTCGAAAGTGCGGCTGTTCCCCGTCGTGCCGAGCCCGCGGATCACGACGTTCGCGCTGGAGGAGGAGATGTTCGACGCGCGAAACTCGATGCTCGGCGAAATATTGGAGATATTGGCGATATTCTCGATCCGCGCTGTGGCCAGCGCCTCGGAATCGGCAGCGGTGATCGCGACCGGAACGTCCTGAAGACGCTCTTCGCGGCGCTGCGCCGTCACGAGAATTTCGGCGAGCCCTTCATCCCCGGTCGCCGATGCTTCACCACCACCCACCGCCGCGTCCTGAGCATAGGCCGGAGCAGCGACCAGAGCCGCGCCGGACAGCAAAAACATGCTTAGGGCACGCGCAAAAAGCCTGTTGGAATCCTTCACAGCATCCTCCTCATCTTATGGTTTGGCGGAAAACTATATATACGTCCAACAACTGTCAACTATGTGACAGTCGAGAGCCCGCGAGCCCTTCAAACTGCACAAGAAGAATTTGATTAGAAAAAGAAAAATTCGGGACCGGTTGTCAGACGGAGTCGATCCGGCCCGGTACCTCCAATGCCGAACGTATGGTGGGCAGCGTCCATTCGCTGATCTTGCCGACGTCGAGCGACGGGTCGAGCCGCAATTGCGTTGCGACCCCCAGTTGGAAGCTGCCGATCGACAGCGCCGCCGTCTCGGGATCGACATCCTTGCGGATCGTGCCGTCCGCCTGTCCGCGTTCGATCATCAGGACGAGCGTCTTTTTGACCTTTTGATGTGCGTCGACAAAGGCGGGCTGGGTCGGCGCCTTGTTCGCGACCGTCGCGGCGAGCAGGACAAAATAGGACAGGCTCAGATGATCGACCGTAATTTCTTCGAGGAAGGTCCGCACATAGATCATAATCTCGTCAAGCGGGTTGCCGACGGCATCCCGCCCCTCGGCATATCGCGCCTCGAGACGCGCATTCAGAAAATCGACAACCGCCAGGACCATCCCGTCCTTGGAACCGAATTTCTGACTCGCAAGCCCGCGCGAAAAGCCCGAAACCTCACCGATCCGGTCAAAGGTCAAGGCGGCATAACCCTCCTCGACCAGCACACGCGCCGCAGCATTCAGAAGCTTGAGCTCTGACGCGCTACTCCGGTCCGCCTGCGTTCGGCGCCCTTGTTTGGTCCCTGCCCTCGTCATCGAAATCGCTTTAGACAGTCTTGCCCCACCACTGGCAAATAATTTCACGATGCTGAAGAAACAGTGCGCAGGCCCATGCCGTGCCCCGTCCGGCACAGAAGGACCGAGGTCACGCAGATGGCGGCCATATGCTGCTACCGAAAGCGTCTCTACGCCGACGCTCCCCTCCTGGCATCAATCCAAATCACCGACATATAGCGACAACGACGTCTGCGTCGCAGGGATTGCCGTCAACCGGGGACTGGATGGTGGGCGCTGACGGGCTCGAACCGCCGACCCTCTCGGTGTAAACGAGATGCTCTACCAACTGAGCTAAGCGCCCCACTCGGTGGGAGGCGCGCAAATGCGGGCATTTATGTCGCCCGTCAAGGCCTTTGAGAAGAAGCGAGACGAACCAATCGAAAACATTAGGACACGAGAGTCCCGCAAAATTCCCGAAACATGTTCGCCGTCTGTGCCAAAGTGCGAATGTCCGATAAGGGGTGGGAAGCGGATGTTGCTCTCCCCTCCCGCAAGCGGGAGGGGCAGCGAGGCTTGCCAGCTTGCTGGCTAGCCGCAGCGGGGTGGGCACGAACGCAACGTCGCTGCCCACCCCCGACCCCTCCCGCTTGCGGGAGGGGAGAAGATGTCAGCAACTGGTCGTTAGCTGCCATTCGTGCCGATCTGGATCGAATGACCGGAATCGACCAGTCGCGGACGATCCGTTCAGCGGTATGGTTGACGCGAATAGCGGTGAAGGAGGTCGCAAAAAAGATGCTGAAATGCGGTCGCGGCTGGCAAGTGATGCGTAGCAAAAGTCAAAGCCAGCCGATGTGCTTGAAGCGCCAGAAGACGAGTCCCGAACCGCCAAAAATCAAGGCAAGCGCGAACGGATAACCGAAAGACCAGCCGAGTTCGGGCATGAATTCGAAATTCATGCCGTAGATGCCGGCAATCGCAGTCGGAACGGCAAGAATCGCGGCCCAGGCCGCGAGCTGACGGGTAATCATGCCCTGACGTTGCTGTTCCAGCATGCCATTGGTTTCGATCACCGATGCGGCGATATCGCGCAAACCGACAAGGCGAAATTCGGCGCGTTGCACATGATCCCAGATGTCGCGGAAAAAGGGACGCACGGCAGGATCGATATTGGGTAGATCCTCCTCTGTCGCGAGTCGTCCGGCGACCTCCTTCATCATCCCGACGAGGCGCTGGAAGCGAATGATTTCATGCCGCTGCGCGTAAAGGTGGCGAATCTCGGCGGCATCGAGCGGCGTGTCCATCACGCTTTCCTCGACCAGCAGCATCCGATCCTCAATCGCATCGACGACCGGAAAATAGCCATCGACGATGAAATCGAGCACCGCATAGAGGACATAATCTGGGCCGTGCGCCAATTTCGCGGGCAAGGTTTCAAGTCGGGCGCGGATATCGGTATGCGTCCGTGCCGACCCGTGGCGAACGCTGACAAAGAAATGCGGACCCAGGAAAAAGGCCGTTTCGCCGGGGTGGATCGTATCGGCGTCGAGATTGGCGGTCCGCGTGATGACAAAGAGCTGGTCGCCATAGGCCTCGACCTTCGGCAACTGGTTCGCCTTCAGCGCATCCTCGACCGCAAGCGGATGAAGACCAAATCTTTTCGCGATGCCTTCCAGCTCGCCCGGCGTGGGTTCATAAAGGCCGAGCCAGAAGAAATCGCCGTCGTCGCAATCCTCCGGAAGCTCCTCGTCGGGTCCGATGTCGCGGACAAGCTTGCCGTCGTGATAGACGCGGGCGGCCATGATCGGCATGCGGCGGAAACTCCCTTGATCTGCGGCGCCTACATAGGGCGCGCGACGATGAAGGGAAATGCGTTCAATCGTCGCGATTGGCGATATTGGTGAAAGCCGCCCATGCGGCGGGGTGCGCCCAACCGGCCTTCCAGCCAGTTATGGCAGTGCCGTCCGCGCGCTTGCCGCTGCGTACCGCCTTCATCCCCAGTTGCAGCGCCTGCGCGCGCGACATGTCGGGATTCGCACGCCGCGCCATCAGCGTCTCGACCGTCAGCACCGCAGTCGCTTCGTCCGAAACACGCCAGTGGCTGGCGAGCAGCGCGTCGGCTCCCGCATAAAGAAAACCGCGGGCGAGCGCCGAAAGACTGTCGCCGCCGCCCGAATTCTCGGCCGATGCGGTGTTGCATGCCGACAGGATGACCCAGTCGGCCGACAGCGTCAGCCGTGCGGCCTCGGTCGCGGTCAGCAGACCGTCGTCCATGTCGCTGGGTGTCGCGGGCGGAGTCAGCACCAGCCCCGGTTCGCCAAAGCCGAGGCCGGGATCGGGGAGGAGCCCGTGCGTCGCGATCGCGATGATATTACTCGTCGACAGAACGGCGTCCTGGCGGAGCGCCGCTTCGGTGGCTTTGCCGTCGAGCGTCAGGCTGGCAGGCGAGGCGCCGAACAGATTCGCCATCGCAGCAAGCTCGACCTTCGTACCGGGAAGCGGCGCCAGCCGGCGGAGCGCATCGGGGTCGGCGAGCGGCGAACCGGCGGCCGAAACGCCGTCGAAAACACCCACCCCCGCCGCAGCGCGCGAGCCCGTGTCGCCGCCGAGCAGGACCGGGGCACCATAGCCGCGGAAGCCCGTGTCGCGGCGGGCGGCGCGCGCTTCGCGGGTAAGCGTCAGCGCGGCGACCGAAGGCAGGCTGGTAAAGGCATAGCGATCGGCGAGCCAGCCCGCGCGGGCGAGCGTGTCGGGATCGGCAAGGTCGGCGCCCTGGGGGAGCGGTGTCGCGGACAGCATCGCGAGCGGCAGATCGCCAAGCTTGCCCGAGCTTGCGACATAGAGGCGCGTCGTGCTTTTCAGCAGCGGCTCGATCGGCTCGATCAGTTCCTTGTAGAGCGCGTGCGCGGTGTCGAGGTCGAAACGCTGATGCCCCTCCAGCTCCTTCACCGTCGCCGGCAGGGCGTCGAGCTCCGCCTTGCGCGCCGCCGAACAGGTTGCAAAGTCGACGTCGCAGCGCAGATCGGAAATCTGTTTGAGGATGACGTCGATTTCCTTGCCCGGCCGGCTCCAGCCGACCGCGTCCGGGGTCACGACGAAAAGATGGAAGGTGTTCGCCGCCTCGGTCATCAACAGCAACGCTTCGCCGGGTCGCAAGGCCTTTTGCGTCTCCGCGAGGCCAATCGGGCGCGGCGATACGAATTGGCGGTACGCAGGATATTTCTTGTCGATCAGGGCGCTGACATCGGCCAGTTCGGCTTGAACGCCGTCGAGTTCGCCGCGCAGCCGCGCCGCTTCGACGGGCTTTTGGTCGCTGAGCGCGCGCAGCAGATTCTTGTCGATGAGGTTGGCGCGCGCGGCGAGATCCTGTTCCTGCCGCACAGCCTCGGCCATCTGCGGCGTTTTCGCAGCGCCCCGCGCGGCGGTCTGGAGCACCGCGCGGCCCGCCGCCGAGCTGACCGCGTCTTGCGCGGCGCGAAAAGCGCGATCCTGAAGCTGCGATTGTTCGGCCGCTCCGGGCGTGTCGCTCATCAGCCCGAAGGCGGCATTCATATAGGTGGTGAACAGGCCGCGATCGGGATTCGCCTGTCGCCGATCCAGCCCCGACAACGCGACGGCATCGCGGCTCGCCGCGCCCTGATCGTTCAGACGCCGCACGATGGCGACCGCCTTGGCCGCAGCCTGTTCGGCCTCGGCGGCCTTGCCCTGCCGCAGCAAGTTCGACGCCAGATTATCATAGGCGTGCGCAGTGTCGATATGCGCCTCGCCAACGCTGTGCTGCAGGATCGCCAGCGACTGACGGTAATAGGGTTCGGCGGCCTTGTCGCCGTTCGCGCCGCCGCCCCGGATCAGCGCGGCACCGACGCTGTTATAGGCAACGGCGGTGAGCGGGTGATTTTCGCCGAGCAGACGACGGCGGATCTCGAGCGCCTTGATCGTCATCTCGGCTTCTTCGGCGTGGCGGCCCATATCGCCGAGGGTCGAGCCGAGACTGACATAGGCCCAGGCGGTTTCGGGATTGTCGTCGCCAAACTTCGCCTGAAAAATGCCGAGCGCCTGCCGCATCAGCGGCTCGGCGGCCTCCGAACGGCCATCGTTGCGCAAATTATAGGCGAGGTTGATCAGCGTCGTGGCATAGGAAGGATGATTGACCCCGCCCACCCGTTCCTGAATTTCCAGCGCGCGGCGGTACATGGGCTCGGCTTCGGTATAACGCCCTTGCTGGTTCAGATTGTGCGCGACATTGGCGTACATCGTTGCGGTGCGTTCGCTGCTTTCGCCGAGTGACTGGCGCGTGATGTCGAGCGCCTTGCGCACCAGCGGTTCGATCGCGCTCGGCGGCAGGCCCTGTTTCTCCATGTTCAGCCCGAGGTTATTATAGGCCTCGCCGGTCAATGGGTGACTCTCGCCGAGCAATCTGGTGCGGATGGCCAGCGCCTTGCGATAAGCGGTGTCGGCCTCGCCGAAACGTCCTTCGAGCCCAAGGCTATATGCGACCGCGGTATAGCCGAGCGCGGCTTCGGTACTGTCGTCCCCCTTTGCCGTACGCCACAGGTCGAGCGCCTTGTTCGCCGACGTCGACGCCTCGGCATAGCGTCCCATATCGCCGAAATTCACCGCGCTGTTATAGTGGCGCAGCGCGACGTCGGCGCTGGTCGTTCCCGATAGCCCCTCGTCGATCTTGAGCGCCTTTTCGAGCATCGGGGCGGCTTCGTCGAAGCGCCCGAGGCTGCGCAGCACGACGGCAAGATTGCCGTAACCCGACGCCGTTTCGCGGTGGTTCTCGCCATGAACCGCCAGGCTGGCCGCGAGCGCTTTGCGGTAGAGCGCCTCCGCGCCCTTCATGTCGCCAAGGTCGGACATCACCGACGCAAGGTTGCTGGTCGCGACGATCGTCTTGGGGTCGCGTTCGCCCTTGCTGGCAGTGCGCGCGGCGAGGATCGCGCGGCGCAGCGGCAACGCCTCGGCGGGGCGGCCCTGCTTGATATAGTTCGACGAGAGGAAGCCGTAGGCCGTCAGCGTTTCATCGTCATTCTCGCCCATCGCGGTGCGATTGATGTCGAGCAGGCGCTTCCAATAGCCCTCGGCTTCCTTGAGCTGGTTCTGGTCCTCGAGATTGCCGGCGAGCAGGCGATATCCCAGGCTGGTGATCAAGCCATCGGCGCCATAACGCTTCGTCGCTTCGCCGATCCAGCGCCGATAGACCGCGCCGGCCTCGCGCGTTTTGCCCGCACGATCGAGTTCCATGCCGCTATTGATCAGATCGAGCATCTTCTGCTGATCGCCGTCGAGTTCGCTGGAGGGCGCGTCCTGCGCAAAGGCCGGCGGCGGCGCCGCGGTCCAGAGCGGCGCGGCGAGAAGGAGCGCCAGAAGGCGGTGTCGACGGTTGGCCATGATCGGCGTTTCCCTGTTTGGACCCAACATACAGAATATATTGGGATATTGTCACTTCCAAGGCGTTTATGCCAGACCGTGTATCCGCGATGTGACGGGCGTCACTCGGTCAGATATCCCGGCTGTCATAGGCCCATTGCAGCAGGGCCTGCCGCTGCCTCGGCCGGCAAAAGGGGTCGCCTGGCTCGCAATGTTTGCGGACCTGCGCCGCATGGCGCCGGAATGCCCGCCATCGCGCGATCTGGCGCCGGTCCTCGCCGGGCGTCCTCCGGCCGGAATAATAGCGGCAATACCATTGGAACCAGCCGCGCGGGTCGTCGGGATGGATCCAGCCCTTTTCGACCCAGACGCGCAAGGGAACGCTGGCGCGAATCCCGAAATAATTGAGCGAACAGTCGGCGCGACCCGCCGCAAACCGGGCCTTTTCGAACCAGCTCGCCGGGAATTCGGCGGCGCAGTCGGTCATATATTTCCCGCAGAACACCCCGAGTGTCAGAATCTCTGCCGGGGTGAGCTCGGGATCGAAGCCGGAAGCGAACGCCTTCCCCATCGGAGCCGTACGCATATAGCGATAGTCTTGCTGCATCCGGTCGTTCACGACCACTTCGACGGCGTCCTTCATAATCGAAGCCTAGCGGCGACGATCGCAGAGGACCACGCCTATTCCTCCAGCGCCTCGAAATAGCGCGCGAGCGCATTGCACGCGCCTTCGGCCAGCGCGATGAAGATGCGGCGACCATCGTGCGGATCGTCCTCGCGCAGGAACAACCCGGCGTCGGTCATCGTCTTGATCCAGCGCAGCGCGGTTGTCGCGGGCACTGCCGCCGCGATGCACAGGCTCGACACCGATACCGGCTGGCGCTCGAGCCGCGCGGCATAGAGGTCGAGCAGCATGTCCCACGCCGGATCGGCGAACAGGTCGGCGGGGAAATATTGTTCGCGCATCCGCCGCTGGCGCAGCATCCGCCGCACCGCCTTGGCGCGCTGCCGGTCGAGCATGCGTTCTTCGGGAACGAAGCTGCGCGGAATCGCGGTAAAATCGCGAGGCGGCGAACGCACCTGTCCTGAATAATCCGCCAACGCCTCCCCGCGCGATGCGAAGTCCGTCGGCATCCCGCCGAGGCTGCGCTGGCCGGCCAGATCGCCGAGCAGGCGCGAGATACGCGCGACTTCCTCCTGCAACCGGTCGATCCGCTCCATCGCATCGTCGCGCGCGATGTCGTGTACCGCCATGTGCGATAGGGGTCGCACCGCCGCCAGCGCGACCAGCCGATCGGTCGCATCGGCATCGACCAGAAATTCGGTTCGCAGCCCATCGGGGATCGCGGCCATGATGCGGTCGAGCGCAGCGATCGTCGTTTCACAGATCAGGCTGCATCTCCGCTCGGCCGCCGCCGCGAAAATATCCGCGAGCATTTCGCTCTCGATCGTTTCCGCCGCCGCGAGCCAGACAATGTCGACCGCCGCCATTTGGCGCATATGACCGGCAGCACGCCTCGCCGCCATAATCGCGGCGAGGCGTACACCGCCAACGCTCGCAATGTCGGGCGCACAATCCTGCGGCCCGACGAACAGCAACCGCGCCTGCGTGACCTCAGCGATTCCGAACTGGCCCGGATAAAAGTCCGGCCGGGTCTGCACCTCTTGATCCAGCATGCTGCCTGTCCCCTTCTATCGCGCCACCTTGGCGTTACTATGTCGTCGTTTCGGCGGTATTCACCTTTTGTTCGCTCCCGTTTGCCGCCAATCCGGACCCAGGCCCGATAGTCTGCACGAGTCGGCGCGCGGCGGCCGGAGCAGGATTGGTCCATTTTGGACATGGTTTGTTCTCCCCCTCAACCGCTTATTCGCCCTTGCCAAGCCGCCGGCATCGAGTCAGGCGGGCCCGATGGCTTTCGGCCCTTCCTCGCTCACGCGGCTGCGCTGGCGGCGGCGTTTCCGCTCGCTGGTTGCACTGATGCTACTCGCCGGGCTGGCGTTCGCCGCATGGGGGTGGCTGCCCGCGCCCGCGGTGACGGTGCCGCTCGTCCATGTGATCGACGGGGACAGCCTGACCGTACAGCAAGACGGTGCCCCCATGACGATCCGCCTCACCGGCATCGACGCGGTCGAATATCGGCAGAATTGCACCGGCGCCGCTGCGCCATGGCCGTGCGGACGCGAGGCGCGGACCGCCCTGGAAAAGCTCGCGGGCGGGGGGCCGCTCTTTTGTGAGGTTGCGGCAAAGGACCGCTATGGCCGAACCCTCGCCGCGTGCCGCACCGCCGCCTTTCCGGACGGCATCGACCTCGGCGCCGAGATGGTGCGGCTGGGTTGGGCCGTGGCGACCGGCGATGCCTATCTGGTCGAGGAGGGAGAGGCACAGGCAAGGCGGCGCGGTATCTGGCAGGGCGACTTCGCCCAGCCCGCCGACTGGCGCGGCGCACGAACGCCCGGCCACGGCACTGGCGCCACCCGACGCATGATAATGGCCCGCTATGCCTCGCCGCCGTTTCCGGCTAGGGCGAGCGCTATGAACAGCCTGTTTCCCGTCATGATCGGCGGCGCGATCGGCGCCGGGGCCCGCCATCTGGTCGGCCAGGCGATGCTCGCGCGGCTCGGCCCCGGCTTTCCCTGGTGGACGCTGTCGATCAATATCGCCGGCAGCCTTTTGATGGGCCTGCTGGTCGGCGCCCTCGCGCGCGGCGACGGCGGCGATACGACGCGGCTGTTCGTGGGCGTCGGGATTCTCGGCGGCTTCACCACCTTCTCCTCTTTCAGCATGGAATTCTGGATGCTTTTCGAACGCGGCCAAAACGCTCAGGCGGCCGCCTATATCCTCGCGTCGGTCATCGGCGCGATCGCCGCCTGCGGGCTCGGTCTGTTTATCATGCGACAGGTGCCGGCATGAGCGAACCCAAAGCAACACGCGATGGCGCGACGATCGCCGAAGAAGATGACGGCATCCGGCTCGATCGCTGGTTCAAGCGTCACCGCGAAGGGACGCCGCACGCGCTGCTCGCGCGTTGGGCGCGATCGGGGCAACTGACGCTCGACGGAAAAAAGGCCGATGTGTCGGACCGGATCGCAACCGGGCAGATTCTCGTCATGCCGACCCCGCCGGTCGAGACCGCCGCACGTCCCGCGCGCAAGGGACGCCCGCTCAGCGACGCCGACGTCGAGCTGGCGACGGGAATGATGATCCATCGCGACGCGAGCGCGATCATCCTCAACAAACCCCCCGGACTCGCAACGCAGGGCGGCACCAAGACCGAACAGCATGTCGACGGCCTGCTCGACGCGCTGAAGTTCGACGGGCCGACCCGGCCGAAGCTCGTCCACCGGCTCGACAAGGACACGTCGGGCGCGCTGCTGATCGCGCGGACGCCGAAGGCTGCGGCCTATTTCGCCAAAAGCTTTTCGAACCGCAGCGCGAAAAAAACCTATTGGGCGCTGATCGTCGGCGTGCCCGACATCCAGCAGGGCGAGATCGACCTGCCGCTCGCCAAGCAGCCGGGGTCGGGCGGCGAAAAAATGCATGTCCATGACGAAGGCCTCCCCTCGCGGACGCGCTACCGCGTCATCGAACGCGCCGGGAACAGCGCCGCATGGGTCGAATTGCAACCGCTGACCGGCCGCACCCACCAGCTGCGTGTCCATATGGCGGCGATCGGCCACCCGATCGTCGGCGACGGCAAATATGGCGGCAAGGGCGCCTTCCTGACCGGCACGATCAGCCGCAAGATGCATCTGCACAGCCGGCGGCTGCGCATCGACCATCCCGATGGCGGCGCGATCGATATCAGCGCCGAGCTGCCGGCCCATTTTGCCGCCAGCCTCGACGATCTGGGATTCGATAAACTGCTCGGCGACATCGGCCTCGATGCGGGCGAAAAAGGCCCGCCGCCGAAATCGGCGCTGAAGGCGCAGGCGAAAGCGCACAGCAAGCAGATCCGCAAGGCGCGGCGCGGCGAGCGGCGCGGCCGCACCGCAGAGGGTAAGCCCACCGACTTTGTCGGCAAGCCGAAACCCAAGGCCAAGGCGGGCAAGCCCGGCAAGACCGCACCGAACAAGCCGACGGGCAAGAAACCGAGCGCGAAGAAGCATCCGGCGCGCCCACCCAAAGCGAGCTGATGCATCCCAATTCTGCCTTCCGTCCCCGCCCCCGGCAGGACGATCTTGCCGAGCTGCTCGTGCGCGAGATCGGCTTTGCCGCGATCTTTGCAAGCACGCCCGACGGACCGCGCGTCGCGCATGCGCCGGTGGTGCTGAGCGACGACCGGAGCACGCTGCAATTCCACCTCGCGCGCGGCAACGCGCTGACCCGCCACCTGGGTGGCACCAGCGCGCTCGCCGTCGTGCAGGGCCCCGACGCCTATGTCAGCGCGAGTTGGTACGCCGACGCCGATCAGGTGCCGACGTGGAATTATGTCGCGATCGAGATGGAAGGTATGGTGCGCAAGCTCGACGATAGCGAACTGATCGCGCAGCTCGATACGCTGTCGGCCAGCCACGAAGCGCGCATCGGCGCAAATCCGCCCTGGACCCGCGACAAAATGAACCCCGCGCTGTTCAGCAAGATGACCGGCGCCATTACCGGCTTTGACATGCGCATCACCGCGTGGCGCCCGACGATCAAGCTGTCGCAGAATAAATCGGCCGATGAACGCGAACGCGTGATCAACGGGATCGAGGCAACCGGCCACGGCGCGCTCGCACAGTTGATGCGCCACCTCGGCGGCGATAGGGATGACGCATGACCCAAACCAGCGACGCTCTCGCCAAGAAACGTTTCTTCGCCCTCTCGATCATGCGCCTGATGGGCGCCGCCTTTGTGGCGATCGGCTTCATCCTGATCGGCGGCGGCTTCGCGCTCGCGGGCCAACCGACCGACCGCTGGATCGGCGTCGCGATCGTGCTGATCGGCGCATTTGATTTCGCCGTCATGCCGCTGCTGCTGGCGCGGCGCTGGCGCTCGCCCAAAGATTTGTGATCGACCGGTGAAGCGTTTCTGGAAAGAGGTCGACGTCGCCCGGCAAGATGGCGGCTGGGGCATTGCGCTGGATGGCCGGCCGATGCGCACGCCGCAGCGCGCGCCGCTGGTCGTCACCAGCGCGGCGCTCGCTGATGCGATCGCCGCCGAATGGCGGGAGCAGGGCGAGACGATCGATCCCGCTGCGATGCCGATGACCGGTCTCGCCAATGCCGCTGTCGACCTTGCCGCGCCCGACCCCGCGGCCTTTGCCGAGCCCGTCGCCGCTTATGCCGCGACCGACCTGTTCTGCTACCGCGACGACCGCGACGCCCTGTTGCAGGCGGAGCAGGCTGCGGCATGGAACCCCATGCTTGCCTGGGCCGAAGACCGCTTCGCAATCGAGTTCGCGATTACGCAGGGTATCCTGCCCATCGACCAGCCCCCTGTAACGATCGCGGCGTTGCGCGCGGCAACCTTTGCCGTCGATCCCTGCCGGATGGCGGCCTTGACCAAGCTCGTGACCATCGGGGGTTCGCTCGTCGCCGGGCTGGCGCTGATCGAGGGCGCGTTCGACGCCGACGCGTTGTGGGAAGCGGTCAGCCTCGACGAACTTTATCAGGAACGCCGTTGGGGCGCTGACAGCGAAGCGCAAAAGACACGCGCCGCCCACAAGCGCGACTGGGACAATGCGGTGCGGTTTCTGGGGTTGCTTTAACCCCGCTAACGCCCCGTTCGTGTCGAGCGAAGTCGAGACACCCATCGATCTTGCACGGCACCGAGGGGTATCTCGACTTCCGGCTATGCCGGAAGTTTATCCTGAGCGCCTGCCAAGGCAGTCGAAGGGCTCGATACGAACGAAACCGATATGACAGCGGCTAGTCCGTAAAATTCGGCTTCCGCTTCTGCATCCCGGCCATCACCGCTTCCATCTGGTTCGGGGTACGGATGACCTTCACCTGTTCGTCGCTTTCGGCCTGCAGGATGTCGGCGTCGCTCGCATGGCCAAGCATATTGCACAGCCGCTTGGCGCCGCGGATCGCGTGCGGGTTCTTGTCGGCGATCACATGGGCGAGTTCCATCGCCCGCGTCAGCGGGTCGTCGGACACATGCGTCGCGAACCCCAGCAGCTTGGCTTCCGACCCGTTGAATTCGCGGTTGGTATAGATCATCTCGCGCAACACATCGTCGGCGACCTGCGTGCGCCACAGCGCCATGCCCGCGACGTCGGGGACAAGGCCCCAGCGCATTTCCATGATCGCGATGCGGGTATCGGGATGGACGATACGGATGTCGGCCGCGGCCATGATCTGGCTGCCCGCGCCAAAGGCGACGCCGTGCACCGCGGCGATCACCGGCACCGGGATTTCGCGCCAGCCCCAGGCGGCATATTGCGCGTTGTTCGAAATGCCCTTTGTACGATCGGACAACGTGCCGCCGGCGCTGCTCGCGCCGGGATCGCGATCATTGCTGAGGCTGGAGAGGTCGAGCCCAGCGCAGAAAGCGCGGCCTTCGCCCGACAGCACGACAACGCGGAGGCCCGCCATCGCCTTCAACTGATCGATCGCCTCGGCCAGCGCGTCCCACATCGCGGGGTCGAGCGCGTTCATCTTGTCGGCGCGGATCAGGCGGACGTCGGCGATGCCGCCGCCCAGCATGGTGATCGAAATCCGGTCTTTCATGGGAGAGTCCTCGTAAGCGCCGCCTCGACGAGCGGCAGTTGGTCGTTGCCGAAATACATGTCCTTGCCGTCGACGAACATCGTCGGCGATCCATAGCCGCCGCGCGCGATAACCTCTTCGGTGTTCGCGCGCAGCCGGGCCTTCACCGCATCGCTCGTCGACGCCGCGCGGATTGCCCCGCCATCGAGTCCCGCCGCCGTCGCCACCGCTTCGAGGATATCGGGATCGTCGAGATTTTCCTGCGCGCCAAAATAGCGTCCGAACGCGCCGCGCGCAAAGGCGATCAGTGCCGGCTGGTCATCCTCGAGTGCCGCCGCGAAGCGCATCGCGTTCACACTCTTCGCCGGGTGCCATTGCGAGGGGAAGTTCATTTCCACGCCGGTAAGCCGCGCCCAGTCCTTCAGCACTTTCCAGCTATGCACGAGCTTGCGGTTGTCGGCCTGTTCGCGCGCAGCATAAACGCCCTGGTTCACTGCGTTGAAGATGCCGCCGACCAGCACCGGGCGAAAGATCGCGGCCGCGCCCGTCGCCTCGATGACCCGATGGACATTGGCAAAGGCCAGATAGGTCCACGGCGACGACAGGTCGAAGAAGAATTCGAGGGTGCGCGCCACTACGCCTTCGCCTTTTCCCAATATTGGTCGCGGAGCAGGCGCTTGTAGAGCTTGCCCGTGTCGTGGCGCGGCAGTGCTTCCATGAAATCGATACGGCGCGGAATCTTCACGCCCGACAATTTCTCGCGGGCATAAGCGATCAGTTCATCGCGCAGCGCATCGCCCGCGTCGGCCATGTTCGCGGGCTGGATGACCGCGATGACCTCCTCGCCGAAATCCTCGTGCGGGCCGCCAACCACCGCAACGTCGGCCACCGCCGGATGGGTGACTAGGTGATTCTCGATCTCCTGCGGATAGACGTTCACACCGCCGGTGATGATCATGAAGCTCTTGCGGTCGGTGAGATAGAGGAAGCCTTCTTCGTCGACCTTGCCGACATCGCCCAGCGTCGACCAGCCCTTGCTGTTCCGGCTCGACGCGGTTTTT
The DNA here is from genome assembly GCF_059415685.1 of Sphingopyxis sp. GW821-FHT10B01. Classification (NCBI taxonomy): domain Bacteria; kingdom Pseudomonadati; phylum Pseudomonadota; class Alphaproteobacteria; order Sphingomonadales; family Sphingopyxidaceae; genus Sphingopyxis; species Sphingopyxis sp. GW821-FHT10B01. The sequence continues at coordinate 842,996 of NZ_JBWKNS010000001.1, forward strand.
TCGCTGTCGCCATGATATTCAAAGACATTTTCGCTCTCGAAGAAGACGCAGCCTTCCTCGCCAGCGCCGAGTTCGGTTTCATTGTCGTCGCCCACGATATGAACGGTTCCCAGGATCGGGCGGCCGACGCTGCCCTTGTGGGTCAGCCAGTCCTGACTGGAGACGAACGTCATGCCATTGCCTTCGGACCCCGCATAATATTCGAAGAGCACCGGGCCCCACCAGTCGATCATCGCCTGCTTGACCGGCACCGGGCATGGCGCCGCGGCATGGATCGCGACCTTCAGCGACGATGTGTCGTAACGGCCCCGCACATCGTCGGGCAATTTGAGCATCCGCACGAAATGGGTCGGCACCCACTGGCTGGCGTTCACTCGATATGTTTCGATGTGCGACAGCGCCGCTTCGGGATCGAATTTTTTCATCAGCACGACGGTGCCGCCAAGGCGGTGGATGGTCATCGACCAGCGCAGCGGCGCGGCGTGATACAGCGGCGCCGGGGACAGATAGATGCTGTCGGCATTGATCTGGAACACCGCCGAGGCGAGCATGACAAGGCTGTTGGCGGCATCGATCGCGCGATCCTCGGGCAACGGCACGCGCACCCCCTTGGGACGTCCCGTGGTACCCGAAGAATAAAGCATATCCACCCCCGCACGCTCGTCGGCCACCGGTGTCGCGGGCATCGCGCCGACCGCGTCTTCCCAGCTCTCATAACCGGGGATCGTCCCGCCCATCGCAAAGCGCTTGATCTGCGTCGTCAGCTGCTGCGCTGCACCGGCAAGGCTCGCCGACACGATAAGGATCTTCGCCCCCGAATTTTCGAGAATATAGTCGGTCTCGTCCTGCGTCAGCCGCGACGAAATGCACACATAGCGCAGCCCCGCGCGCTGGGCGCCCCAAGTCAGCCCGTAATAATGCGGGGTGTTGTCGAGCATGAAGGCGACGACGTCCTCATGCCCCAGCCCGTGCGACCGAAAGAGCTGAGCGGCGCGATTCGAGGCGGCGTCGAGTTCGCCATAGCTGATCGCCTCCCCCGTCTCGGCGACGATGATCGCGGGTTTGTCGGGATTGCTGCGGGCATGGACTGAGGGGTGCATCGGGCGTCTCTCCGGGAATCGTTGCTTTCTTTATGTCGAAGATCAGTAGCAACCTGAAACTTTCGGTCAAGCGAGGGAGGACCGCTGACAGGATCGCGATCAAGAAGCGGCAAATTGCGGAGCAAGATTGGCGGTGCCGGGCCTAGTCCGGCCGGGAGCGCAGCGCGTAGCCCTGCCCCTTCACCGTGTGGAGCATCGGCCAGTCGAAGCCGCGGTCGACCTTGACGCGCAACCGCGACATGTGCACCTCCACCCGGTTGGTACCGGGGTCGAAATCAAGCCGCCACACCGCTTTCAGCAAGGCACCGCGCGACAAGGGCCGGTCGGGCACGCGCGCGAGGTTCGCGAGCAGGTCGAACTCGCGCAGCGGCAGACGAATGAGTTGCCCCGCGCGCTCGACGCGCCGGTCGATGAGGTCGATGCGCAACTCGCCCTCACCGAGCTGGCCGGCGGCGATACGGCTACGCCGGAGCAGTCCTGCGATCCGCGCGAGCACTTCGGGCAGATTGCCGGTCCATCCGACCGCATCGTCGGCGCCGGCGCCAAGCGCCACCATCCGGTCCTCAAGTGAATCGCGGTCCGAAACGGCGATCAAGGGCCGTCGTCCAGCGATCGACCGCGCCAACCGGACAAACTCGAAGGGCTCCTGCCAGTCGAGAAACGGGTTGATGACAAGCAGGTTGAAACAACTGTCGACCCAAGGCCGCAGGCCGTTCACATGCGGCGGCAGCAATTCCACCGTCAAACCCGCGCGCTCGATCGCATCGCCGAGCGCCCCGGCACGTTCTGTGAGCGGATGATAGATAGCAACGAGCAGCTTCCTGTCGCCTGCCCCTGCCATATCCGACGATATCATCCGCAAACCCCGCCGTCGTCGTAACATCCTGTCGCCCCGCCGCCCCACCGGCATTGCACCGCCTTTCGGCTGTGCTAATCCACAGGAATGACCAGTATCGAAATGCTCGACGGCGACTTCGCCACCCTGCCCGACCTCGTCCGTACCCATGCCGCGGAACGTCCCGATGCCGTAGCGGCTGCCGACGCGCTCCGGCGGCTGAGCTGGTCCGAACTGGATCAATTGGTCGACCGAATCGCCGCCCGCCTGCAACAGGACGGATTCGCAAAGGGCGACCGCACCGCGATTGCGGGCCTCAACAGCGTCGAGCAGATGGCGGTGATCATCGGCACGCTGCGCGCCGGCGGGGTGGCAGGCCTTGTCACCAACAGCGCGACGGGCGAGCAGATGGCGGCGATGATTGCCGACACCGGCGCGCGCCACCTGTTCCTCGACAGCGCCGCCAAGGCGAGCCTCGAAGGGCATGTTATCACCGCGAGCGACCTGATCGCGATGGACGGCAGCGACGCGGGAACCCCGCTCGACGCCTGGCTGTCGCTTGCGGGTGCCAAGCCGGCGCCGGTCGAGATCGTGCCCGAAGACGGCTTCAACATCATCTATTCGTCGGGGACCACCGGCACGCCCAAAGGCATCATCCACAGCCATGCGATGCGCTGGCAGCATATCATCCGCGGCGCGCCCGCCTATGGCCCCCATGCCGTGACGATCCTGTCGACGCCGCTCTATTCGAACACGACGATGGCCAGTTTCATGCCCACCGTCGGGTCGGGCGGGCAGGTCGTGCTGATGAAGAAATTCGACACGCGCGGCTTCCTCGAACTTGCAGCACGCGAACGTGCGACGAACACAATGCTGGTGCCAGTGCAATACCGCCGGATCATGGCGCTGGAAGATTTCGACAGCTTCGACCTCTCCAGCTTCGTCGTGAAATATTGCACGTCGGCGCCCTTTCCCGCCGCGCTCAAGGCGGACATACTCCAACGCTGGCCCGGCGGGCTCGTCGAGATTTACGGGATGACCGAAGGCGGCGCAGCATTCATCCTCGAAGCACACCAGTTTCCCGACAAGCTGCACACGGTCGGCAGACCCGCGCCGGGACATATCGCGAAGGTGATCGACGAAGAAGGCAACGAACTGCCGCAGGGGTCGGTCGGCGAAGTCGTCGGCCGAAGCCCGGCGATGATGACCGGGTACAACAACCGCCCCGATGCGACCAAGGCGATGCACTGGCACGATGCCGAGGGAAATCTCTTCTATCGCCACGGCGACATCGGCCGGATCGACGAGGATGGCTTCCTGACCTTGATGGACCGCGCGAAGGACATGATCATCTCGGGCGGGTTCAACATTTTCCCGAGTGATCTGGAAGGGATCCTGCTGGGCGACGCGCGCGTCGTCGAAGCCGCTGTCGTCGGGATGCCCAGCGAGGAATGGGGCGAAACCCCCGTCGCCTTCGTCGTGCTGAAACCCGGCGCCGATGCCGAGGCTGTGCGCGCCGACTGCAACGCCAAGGTCGGCAAGACGCAGCGGATCAGCGCGATCACCGTCGTTGAAGAATTGCCGCGCAGCCCGATCGGAAAAGTGTTGAAACGCGAGCTTCGGGATGCTTACGCCGGGTAGTTTCGGGCGGGCGGTTAACGACCGAAAGGCAACATAATGCCGTCACCATGCCGTCACCCCGGGCTTGACCCGGGGCCTGCCTTGCCTTTCCTTCATCGGCGAAGGAAGACGAGTCCCGGGTCAAGCCCGGGATGACGGAAGAGGGTGAGGTAACGACCGCTTCCCACCCCAAAGCCGACGCCGCCTTCAAATAAGCCTTTCCTACATTATCCGGCTGTGCCAGCCTTCATCCGGCTCTTTCATTTGGTGGACAAAAAGCGGTCGTTACCCGGCTTGCGGGTGCCGCCACGGCGAGGCGTGCCCGGCGCATCCAGCACGCCGCGAGGTCCACGTCAGGGGCGTGCACAGGGCTGAACTTTACTGAACTTTGGGACTGTTACGCGGCCCTTGCGCCGACCCATCCCGGATCCAACCCAGGACGACAAAAGCGCGCAGCAACGGTTCACCACCCCTATGCAAAAATTCACGTACAACCGCAGATTCAGTCACCACAACCCGCCGCCCCGATCGCCGCCAGCGCATTCGCCAAACGCGCGTCGCCTTCGCCCTCGACCCACGCCCATTTGAGCTTTCGCCGGTCGAGTTCAGCGATTGCAACCTCCATGAACTGCATCCGCGCCAGTTCGCTACCGAACAGGCGGGTGCCGTCCTCCTGCCAGGGCAGGTCCATCGCGGGGACGAGGTACAGGTCGGCGACGTCGTCCCAAAGGTCGATTTCGGGCAAGCGGCGGCCGAGCAGCATGATCGCCCACGCCTGCGTCATCAGCGGGTCAGTGTCGGAAATCAGCCATTCGGGCTGCAGCGCGAGCGCCTCGCGGGTCGCGGCGATATGGCCATCGAAGATCGCGAGCAGATCGACCTCGTCGAGGTTGGTGCCATTCGCTTCGGCATAGGTGCGGCCATATTCGGGGACAACGAGCCCGCCGAGCTGGAGCGCGAGCCGCGGAGCGAGCGTCGACTTGCCCGTACTTTCGGCGCCATGCAGGCAGATATGGCGTGTCATATTGTGAGCCTGCCCGTCGCAGCGGCGCGGCGCCACTGGATCAATCCGTCGATCGACAGGCCGAGCAGCACGACATAGACCGCGCTGGTCGCATAGAGGCCGCGCCAGGCGAACAGCGGCACCGCGATCAGGTCGACAAGGATCCACAGCCACCAGCTTTCGACCCGGCGCCGCGCCAGCAGCCATTGCGCGGTGATGCTGAGCATCGCGATCGCGCCGTCGATCCATGGCGCCACCGCATCGGTGGTGCGATCCATCGTGAAGCTCCACGCAATCCACGCGACGATCGTCGCCGATGCCCAGCCCCATCGCGCACGCTCGGTCATCCAGCGCACGGGAACGCCGCGATCGTCGCGCGCGCATATCCACGCCGCCCAGCCATAAAGGTTGAGCGCGAAGAAAAAGCCTTGAAGCAGCATGTCGCTGTAAAGCTTCGCTTCGAAGAAGACGAAGGCGTAAAGCGTGACCGCAACGAGCGCGAAGGGATAGTTCCACACGCTGCGCAGCGCGACGAGCGCAACGTTGGTGAGCACGAACGCCGCCGCCGCCCATTCGATGTAGCTCACGCGGGCGCCCCGTTACGCGGACGCGTCCACAGCCCCTCGCGGCTGATCCGCCGCTGCGGCGGCCGGCGAAGCACCGACCAGCCGGCGCGCGCGACCCACCCGAGTTTGGCGAAGATCGAGGTGCCCGCGCGGTGGTCCCACGCATGATCGCCGCGCGCGCGCACTTCGCGGGCGATGTCGCCATAGATGCCGGCGGCCGCCAGCACCGCCCAGCGGCTGCGTGGGGGCAGCTTGCGCGCGCCCCAGCGCGCCGACGCCTCATATTCCTCGGCCATTTCGGACAGCCATTTCGCCATCACCGTCAGGCGTCCGCGAAAGGCGGGGTGCATGTGCTGGCCGGGCGGGATGTCGAGTTCGACCATCCATTCCATCGGCAGATAGCATCGGTCGGCAGCGGCATCCTCGGCGACGTCGCGCGCGATATTGGCGAGCTGGAACGCGATGCCGAGGTCGGAGGCACGGTCGAGCGTCGTCTCGTCAGCCGCACCGATGCCCATCACGAGCGCCATCGCGACTCCGACCGCACCCGCGACATGGTAACTATAGCGCAGCAGATCGGTCTCGCTGCGCGGACGCCAGTCCTTCGCATCGAGTTCGAAACCCGCGATGATATCGTCGATGACGGCGCGCGGGATCGCAACTTCGGTGAGCAGGAAACCGAGCGCATCGAACGCCAGATCGCCGGTCGGCTGCCCGGCAAAGGCCTTGTCGGTCTGGGTCCGGATCTGCGCGACCGCCGCGGCGGCGTCATGATCCTGGGTCATCGCGCCGCCATGATCCTGTCCGTCGGTCAGATCGTCGGCGGCGCGGCACCAAGCGTAGAGCAGCCACACACGCTCACGCGTTTCGCGGTCGAAGAGCTGACTGGCGAGGGCAAAGCTTTTCGATCCGCGCGCGATGCTGTCGTGCGCGAAACCATGGAGGGCGTGGGCATCATAGGCGCCCCCCTCCGTCATTACAGATTTTCGGCCTTCATCGCGAAAATCGTCTTGTGCGGTTCATAGGCGGCCATCTTGTCGAGCAGTTCGTCGAGCCCGGCATCGACCACCATGATCCCCGCATGCGCAGGGCGAATGAAGCCGACTTCGACCATATGGCGATTGAACGCGATGAGGTCGTTATAAAAGCCCGCCGCGTTGAGCAGCCCGACGGGCTTGGTGTGATAGCCGAGCTGCGCCCAGCTGATCGCCTCCCATAATTCGTCCATCGTGCCGACCCCGCCGGGGATGGTGAGGAAGCCGTCGGACAGGTCGGTGAACATTTTCTTGCGTTCGTGCATGCCCGAAACAACGTGTAATTCGGTGCAGCCGCGATGCGCGACCTCGGCGCCGACGAGCGCTTCGGGGATGATCCCGATGACCTCGCCGCCGGCCTCCAATGCGCTGTCGGCGACCGCACCCATCAGCCCGAGCCGGCCGCCGCCATAAACGACGCCGATGCCGCGCTCGGCGAGGGTGCGCCCGACGTGGCGCGCGGTTTCGATGTAGATCGGATCTTCGGGGGTCGCGGACCCGCAATAGACGGCAAGGCGTTTCATAATTCTTCCAACATCAGATTGGCGGTCGCTTTGGCACTGCCGACGACCCCGGGGATACCTGCGCCCGGATGCGTCCCCGCGCCGACGAAGTAAAGGTTCGAAATCACGTCGTCACGGTTGTGGGCGCGGAACCATGCGCTTTGCCACAATACGGGTTCGAGGCTGAACGCGCTGCCGAGATGCGCATTGAGGTCGCGGCTGAAATCGGCCGGGGTGTAGTGGAATCGGGTGACAAGATTCGCACGGAGGCCCGGCACGACGCGGCACTCGACTTCGCCCAATATCGCATCGGCGAAATGCGCGCCGAAATCGCCTTCCCAGTCGGCCTGCGACTTGCCGAGATGCGCGACCGGGGCCAGCGCGTAAAAGGCCGAATGGCCGGGCGGCGCCATGCCGGGGTCGGTAACGCTCGGGTGGTGCAAATAGAGCGAGAAGTCGTCGGGGACGACGCCTCCGTAAATATCGTCGAGCAGCCCCTTGTAGCGTGGCCCAAAGAGGATGCTGTGATGTGCGACGCCGGGATAGTCGCCCTTCACGCCGAAATGGACGACGAACAGCGAGGGGGACCAGCGTTTGCGCTTGAGGCTCTTCGCGACTTTGCCGCCGCGCGGATGATCGGCGAGCAGCGCCTGGTAGCTGTGCATCAGGTCGCCGTTGCACGCGACCATGTCGGCGTCGGCGTGCCAACCGCTCGCGGTCGTGACGCCCGTTGCACGGTCGCCCATGGTGTCGATCTTCGCCGCCGGATCGCCAAGGCGAAGCGTGCCGCCGAGCCGTTCGAACAAGCGCACCAGGCCGCCGACCAGCGTGTTGGTGCCGCCGCGGGCGAACCAGACCCCGCCGTCCTTTTCGATCGTATGAATCAGCGCATAGATCGCGCTGGTGGTCATCGGATTGCCGCCGACGAGCAGGGTGTGGAATGACAGCGCCTGCCGCAACCGTTCGTCCTTCACGTAAGACGACACGATCGAATAGACGCTGCGCCACGCCTGATATTTCATCAGCGCGGGCGCCGCCTTGATCATCGAGGCAAAGTCGAGGAAGGCGACCGCGCCGAGCTTCACATAGCCCTGCTCATAGACGCCGCGCGAATAGTCGAGGAAGCGGTCGTAGCCGTCGACGTCGGCGGGATGGAGCTTTTCGATTTCGGCGCGGAGCGCGGCCTCGTCGTTCGAATAGTCGAAGTTCGTCCCGTCGGGCCAGTTAAGGCGGTAAAAGGGCATCACCGGAACCAGATCGACGTCGGCTACCATATCCTGCCCGCTCAGCGCCCAGAGTTCGGCGAGACACGGCGGATCGGTGATGACCGTCGGCCCGGCATCAAAGGTGAAGCCGTCCTTCACCCAGTGATACGCGCGCCCGCCCGGCTTGTCGCGCGCTTCGACGATCGTCGTCGCAACCCCGGCCGACTGGAGCCGGATCGCGAGCGCGAGGCCGCCGAAACCGGCGCCGATGACAATGGCCTTGCGGGTCATTTCCAGTCGAACCTCCGCAGCGCGGCCATCGCACGGCCGACCGGCACCGGCGGCTTGCCCGACAGGATGCGCAGCTTGTCGGCCGTCGTCGACCGCCCGGCATAGAAGCGTGCGATCAGTCCCGGCGACAGGAGGTAGAAGCGCTGGAAGATCCGGAAACGTTCGTCGGGCGCGGCAGCGCGGAACAACATGGCGCCGAGCATGCGATAGAAACGCTGCCGCCGCCAGGACACCACGGCGCGGTTACGCAGCCGCGCAGCGAGATCCGGATGGTCGACGAGGCCGGGCAGCACCGATGCGGTGCGCACCGCATCGGGCAGCGAATAGCCGGTGGTTGCATGAAAGGCCCCAGCGCGCACGCCGATCCGCGCGGTACGATCCGATTCGGGCCACAAGCGGTCAAAATCGCCCGCGATCACGACGGGCAGCATGCCCGTCTCCTCACGCGTTGTCCCAGTCACATTCCATTGGCGGCGCGCCGCATAGGCCGCGATCCGCGCCCGCACCTCCGCGACATCAAGGTCGGGGCTATCACTGTAATAGGTGTCCTCGACGAACAGCGTCTCGGCGTCGAAGGGCAGCAGATAGACAAAGCGATAGCCGTCCAGCTGCTCGACGGTCGCATCCATCACGACCGGCCGGTCGAGGCCATGTCCACCCTCGACGGTCAGCGCCTGCCCGACGAACTTCTGCCAGCCGCAATCGAGCGTCGGGAATTTGCTGGCGCCGCGTGCGTCGATGACGTGTCGGGCCGAAAGCCGGCCGCCGCGCGACAGCAACAGATGGTCGGGTGCGACATGCTTCGCCTTGTCGGCGATGATATGCTCCGCGGGGAGTGCTGCCGCGACCGCCGCTGCGAGCGCTTCGCCGGTGATGCTCTTGTATCCCATCCGCACGCTGCGCTCATGCGACGGGAAGGCGACATCATATTGCGTCCAGTGATGGCGAACGAGCGGCGCAACCAGCCAACGATCCTTTTTGGCAATGTCGCTGTCGAAGAAGGACCAGACATGGTTGCCGCCAACCGGCCCCGGTTCGATCAGCCGCACGTCGAGGTCGGGCCGCTTCGCCGCGAGCGCCAGCGCCGCAAGCCCGCCGGCGAGCCCGCCGCCGACGATCGCGACATCGCACTTGTCTGTGGGGGGCGCGCTCATTCTTCCGCCCTAGCCGCCCCGACGCCGCGGCGCAAAGCCATTGCAACGCCGCCCCGAGCGGCTAGCCTTGCGCGATGACCGGCTGGCCGATCCTCTTTTCCGCGCTTGCGATGACCGCCATCGTCGGCGTGCGCTATCTGATCACCAGCGGTGCTTTCGCTTTTGCGACAAGACTGAAGCACCCCGGCCTCTATCGCGGACTCGAACCGCAAATGCGGCGCGAAATTGGCTGGAGCCTCGCGAGCGCCGCCATCTACGGGATTCCCGCCGGGACCGTCGCGTGGGGGTGGCAGCAGCACGGCTGGACGCGCATCTACACCGACGTCCATGCCTTCCCGCTCTGGTATCTGCCGATCAGCCTCATCGCCTACCTTCTCGTTCACGATACATGGTTCTACTGGACGCACCGCTGGATGCACCGGCCCGCGTTGTTTCGCGTCGCGCATTCGGTGCATCACGACAGCCGGCCACCGACCGCATGGGCGGCGATGAGTTTTCACCCGATCGAGGCGCTGACCGGGGCGATCGTGATACCGGCGCTGGTGTTCCTCATCCCGATCCATGTCGCAGTGCTCGGCCTCGTGCTCGCGATCATGACCATCATGGGGGTCGGCAATCATATGGGGTGGGAAATGTTCCCGCGCGCGCTGGTGCATGGACCCGCGGGGCGATGGCTGATAACCGCGACGCATCATGAGCAGCATCATGCCGCTTACCGGGGGAATTATGGGCTCTATTTCCGTTTCTGGGACAAGGCGTGCGGCACGGATATCGGCCTTGGCGATTTTGCCGCTGCTCACCGCCGCCGCGGCCGCGCCGCCGCCGACAGTTGAAGTCAGCGTTACCGGACTGCGCAGCACGAAGGGACAGATCCTCGTCTGTCTTACCACCAATCCCAAGGCCTTTCCCGATTGCAGCAAGGACAAGGCATCGGTGCGGATGGCGGTGAAAGCCGCCGATGCCGGCGACTTTATGGTCCACGCGCCCACCACCGGCACTTACGCCATCGCGGTCGTTCACGACGAGAACAGCAACAACAAGATGGACGTCGCAATCTTCCTGCCAAAGGAAGGCTTCGGCTTTTCGCGCAATCCGACGATCACCGTCGGCCCGCCGAGCTTCAAATCGGCAAGCTTCGCGGTGTCGGGCGATATGCGCCAGTCGATCAAGATGAAATATATGCTGTAGGGACGCTGTTCCTTCGGGAGCGCTCTGGGGTGGTGGTGAACCGCCATTGCCGCTTTTTCGTCATCCCCAGGTTGGATCCGGGATCCGGTTGGCGCAAGGATCGCGTAATCTTTCCAAAGTTCAGGAAAGTTCAGCCTTATGCACCGCCCGATTTGGACCTAGCGGCGTGCCGGACACGCCCGGCACGTTCCACCATGGCCGTACCCGCACGCCGGGCAGCGATCGCTTTTATCCACCAAATGAAAGAGCCGGATGAAGGCTGGCACAGCCGGATAATGTAGGAAAGGCCTATTTGAAGGCGACGCCTGGCTTTGGGGTGGTTAAGCGACAGGCGGCTTACTGGTCCGGAACGGCGTACGCTGCCATCACGGGCAAAGGCTTGAAATGCGGTCAGCCGCTCCCGCAGCTCCATCCTCACCTGCAATAATTTGAGCGGCGCGTTGCGCTGCATTCCGCATGTCCGGAACGGATAGGGCGCGTGAAATGGCGCTCGTGACACACGCGTTTTCAAACTGGCTCCGTTTCACCGTTAAGCCAATCCCGGCCGATTGTAGCCGTGCAGCGTTGTCGAACTGGTCCCCGAAATGGGGAACGACGATCTGTGGACATCCGGCGCGAAGCGCTTGACCTGTCGTTCCGATGCCGCCGTGATGGATGACCGCCGCTGCATGAGGAAAAACAGCTGAATGCGGCGCGTAATTCATGAACAGGCCGTCGCCATCAAGGCGCGGAGGTGCTGGCTGCCCCGTCAATAGAAGCGCCCGCTTGCCTAGCGCCCGAGCCGCTGCTGCCGCTTCCGCATAGAAACGCCCGGCCGAGGCTACCGCAAACGAACCCAGCGTAAATATGAGCGGAGGATCGCCCCTACCCAGAAAGGCGTCCAATTCCGGAGCCAGCACCTCTTCCGCGCCGCTTTCGCTGTCGAAGAATGGGAAGCCTACAAGCGCGGCATTGCCTGGTGCATCGGGCGGAAGTGCCCCCAAAACCGAAGACCAGCAGCACAGGACCGCTGCCGTCGCAGGGCTATGATCGAGCATGGGCGCACCTTCGCTTGGACCAAGCCCATGTTCGGCACGGACGGCGTCGATCTGCTTGGCATGGCGTCGGCGCAACATGGTTCGGGCCAACGAGAAGACCGTCCGATTCCAACCTCGGCCAAGTCTGGTGCGCGGCTTATGTCGCATCATCTCGAAGTGCGGGGCTGTTGGCGGTTGCCAACTGGAGAACAGAGTCATGGGTTGAAGCACCACCGTTACCAACGGCAAGCACCGCTTCTCGGCCACGATATCGGCCGCGAACGCGAAGATCGAGCCGACCAGAATGTCCGTATCGGCTGCCAGTTCGTCCAGTGCGGCTGTACTCCTTTGCAGCGACGGCAGCAGAATTTCATCTGTTACGAAATTCGTGTCGGCGAGAACCCTGGCAGCGGCTTCTTCCTGACTCATGCCCAGCCGCTCGCAGATGATGGCATAGCTCGGCAGGATGGGCGCTGCGTCGAGTCCGGCTGCTCGCACTTTCGCGACACCATCTTCGGGAACAGCCAGCAGCACCTGCTCGCCTTGCGCGGCGAGCGACTTGCCAATCGCAATGAAGGGATGCAGATCGCCGAGCGAGCCGATGGTAGCAAGAACGATCCGAGCCATGCCGGACAATAGCTCGAAGATCGCTACGATTACGAGCCAATTTGAGCCGTGTGCGCCCCAACGCCTGCTTACAGCGAATGCTATGATGCAGCGGAACGACGGTAAGTGGTCGTTAGTGGTCAATCTTCGCCGATCCGCCGCAATGACCTGAATCGACCTGAAGCTTCGCGCTTGCGACGGCTTCCCACCCCAATTCGGGCGTCCGCGGCGGCCCGCGAAGGTTTGGCGGGCCACGCAAAACCAAAGTCCCGTCGGAGAAGCGCAAAGCGCCATTGTAGGGCCAACGGTGCGGCGCTAAAGCTGCGCGCGTGACCGCGCCCCTCCCCCGCATCGCCGCTTTCGCCAACCGCTGGCCCAAGCTTGTCGCCCTGTTACTCGGCGCCGTTTCGGCGACGGGTTTCGCCCCGCTCCACTTCTGGCCGCTAACCTTGCTGGCGCTCGCGGGCTGGATGGCGCTCGTCGCGCGCAGTCCGCGCGGCTGGCGCACCTTCGGGATCGGCTGGGCGTTCGGCGTCGGGCATTTTGTCGTCGGACTCAACTGGATCGCGACCGCCTTCACCTATCAGGCGGCGATGCCTGCATGGCTGGGATGGATCGCTGTCGTGCTGCTGTCGCTGTATCTGGCGGTGTATCCGGCGCTCACAGCGTTCGGCGCCTCAATGATGAAGCCCAAGGCCGACGCACATTTTGCAGCGCCGTCCTACCTGCTGGCCTTCGCCAGCCTCTGGGCACTCACCGAATGGCTCCGCAGCTGGATTTTCACCGGCTTCGCATGGAACCCCCTTGGGGTGATTGCCGTCCCGCACGTTGCCGCGCCCGCCCGCTGGATTGGCACATATGGGATGAGCGCGATCGTCTGCCTGTTCGCGGCGGTGCTGATACTGGCGTGGTTTCACCGCCGTGTCGCCGCAGCCACGCTTTTCGGAAGCCTGCTCGCCTTGTGGGGTGCGGCCTTCCTGTCGCAAATGGGCGGCAGCATCGATACCGCCGTTCGCGCCAAGGGTGCCCAGCGCATCCCGATCACCGTCGTCCAGCCCAATGTGGGGCAGCAGGACAAATGGGAGGGCAGCAAGGCCGACGCCAATTTCGCCAAGCTCGCGCGGCTGACCGCGCCGAAAGACGACACCCCGCGGCTGATCCTGTGGCCCGAGGCGGCGGTGCCCGATTATCTCGAAACCGGCTATCCGCTCCCCTATTACGATCGTTCGCCCGCCGAGGCGCGCGGGCGGCTCACCAATCTCATGAACCCCGACGATCTGATGCTGCTCGGCGCGCTCAAGCTCGAGCTCGACAAACGGGGCGACGTCGTCGGCGCCCGCAACGCGGTGATGACCGTCCATGCCGACGGCAGACTCGGCCCGCGTTACGACAAGGCGCATCTTGTACCCTATGGCGAATATCTGCCGATGCGGCCGATCCTGTCAGCAATCGGCCTGTCGCGGCTCGCGCCGGGGGACATCGATTTCTGGCCCGGTCCCGGCGCCCGCACGCTCGACCTTGGCGCCTTCGGCAGAGCGGGGCTACAAATCTGTTACGAGATCATCTTCTCGGGACAGGTCGTCGATCGCGCGCACCGCCCCGATTTCATCTTTAATCCGTCGAACGACGCGTGGTTCGGCGCGTGGGGGCCGCCGCAACATCTGGCGCAGGCACGTCTTCGCGCGATCGAGGAAGGTTTGCCCGTCGTACGCGCGACGCCGACGGGGATCAGCGCAGTGATCGATGCCAACGGCCGCATCGTCGAATCGCTACCGATGCATGCCGCCGGCCGGATCGATACGGTGTTGCCGCCCGCCCATGCACCGACACTCTTCGCGCGGTTCGGCAACATGCTGTCCGTCGGATTTGCGCTGCTACTGCTCGCCGTCGCCATTGCCTTTCGCCGGCGCGGTCGCTAACAGTATACGGACATAAAGCATCCTTTATATTTGCTCCCAAAAAGGCTCTCCATGCGCAACAGCTTCCTCTTCACCTCCGAAAGCGTGTCCGAAGGGCATCCCGACAAGGTGGCCGACCAGATCAGCGATTCGATCGTCGACCTGTTCCTGTCGAAGGACCCCGAAGCCCGTATCGCGTGCGAGACACTGACCACGACCCAGCTGGTCGTGCTGGCCGGCGAAATTCGCTGCAAGGGTGTGTTCGAAAATGGCGAATGGGCGCCCGGCGCGCTCGACGAGATCGAGGCCGTCGTCCGCAACACGGTCCGCGAGATCGGGTACGAGCAGGACGGCTTCCACTGGGAAACCTTCCGCTTCGAAAACAATCTCCACGGCCAGTCGGCACATATTGCGCAGGGCGTCGACGAGAGCGGTGACAAGGACGAAGGCGCCGGCGATCAGGGCATCATGTTCGGCTATGCGTCGGACGAGACCCCCGATCTGATGCCCGCGACGCTCGACTACAGCCACAAGATCCTCGAGCGCATGGCTGCCGACCGCAAAGCCGGCAACGCGCCCTTCCTCGAGCCCGACACCAAGAGCCAGGTCACGCTGCGTTACGCCAACGAGCGCCCGGTCGAAGCGACCGCGATCGTCGTGTCGACCCAGCATGCGCCGGGCTATTATTTCCACAATGGCGAAGGCGACGAAGCGAAATACACCGAGCTGCGCAAATATGTGCTCGGCGTGATCGCCGACGTGCTGCCTGCGGAACTGTTGACCGCGAACACCGTCTATCACATCAACCCGACCGGTCGTTTCGAGATCGGCGGCCCCGACGGCGACGCTGGCCTGACCGGCCGCAAGATCATCGTCGACACCTATGGCGGCGCGAGCCCGCACGGCGGCGGCGCGTTCAGCGGCAAGGATCCGACCAAGGTCGACCGGTCTGCCGCATATATCACCCGGTATCTGGCGAAGAACATTGTCGCCGCGGGCCTCGCGCGCCGCTGCACGATTCAGCTGAGCTACGCGATCGGCGTCGCCGAGCCGCTGTCGATCTATGTCGACCTGCACGGCACCGGCAATGTCGACGAAGGCAAGCTGGAAGCGGTGATCCCGCAGCTCGTCCGGTTGACGCCGAAAGGCATCCGCACCCATCTCGGGCTCAACAAGCCGATCTACAAGCAGACCGCGGCCTATGGCCATTTCGGCCGCACGTCGGAGGGTGAAAGCTTTCCGTGGGAACGCACCGATCTGGTCGACAAATTGAAAGCAGCGATCGCAAATTGAGCGCATCGCTGCCGCTCAATGCCAATCTGACGGCCGAGCGGCCGACCTTCGTCACGCATCTCGAATGCGGGCTGACCGGTGAGCGGGTCGAGGCCGATGTCCTGCACGGCCTCTCGACCGCCGGGCGCCCGCTGCTCGTCCGCTATGACCTGAATGGCGTCGGGGCGGCGATCGACAAGACGGCGATGGCGGCGCGCCCACGCGACCTCTGGCGCTGGCGCGAGCTGCTGCCGGTGCGCCGCAGCGAGAACATCATCAGCCTCGGCGAGATCGACACGCCGGTCATCGCGCTCGAAAAAATCGCCGCAGCAGCTGGTGCGAACCCCGGCACCCTGCTCGTCAAGGACGAGGGGCGCCTGCCGACCGGATCGTTCAAGGCACGCGGGCTGGTGATGGCGATCAGCATGGCGAAGGAGCTGGGCGTCACCAGCATCGCGATGCCGACCAACGGAAACGCCGGTGCCGCCGCGGCCGCCTATGCGACGCAGGCGGGGATGGAAGCGATCATCTTCTGCCCCGACGACACGCCGGAGATCAATGTGCGCGAGATCGCGGCGCAGGGCGCACGCGTCTACCGCGTCAACGGGCTGATCGACGATTGCGGCAAGCTGGTGCGCGAGGGTGCGGCTGCGAACGGCTGGTTCGACCTCTCGACGCTGAAGGAACCCTACCGGATCGAGGGCAAGAAGACGATGGGTCTCGAGCTCGCCGAACAGTTCGGCTGGGAGCTGCCCGACGTCATTTTCTATCCGACCGGCGGCGGCACCGGGCTGATCGGGATGTGGAAAGCCTTTGCCGAATTGCGGGCGCTGGGCTGGCTGACCGGCAAGCTGCCGCGCATGGTCGCGGTGCAGGCCGAGGGCTGCGCGCCGATGGTGCGCGCATGGCAAGCCGGCGAGCGCCACGCGGTGCGCTGGGAAGATGCATCGACGATCGCAGCGGGTATCCGCGTACCGCAGGCGGTCGGCGATTTTCTGATCCTCGACGCGGTACACGAATCGAACGGCCGTGCGATGGCGGTCAGCGACACGGTCATCCAGCAGGCTGTCGACGATGCCGCGCGCAGCGACGGGCTGCTGCTCTGCCCCGAAGGCGGGGCGACGCTCGCCGCATGGCGGCAGGCCCGCGCCGACGGCTGGGTCAAGGATGGCGAGACCGCCTTGCTCTTCAACTGCGCCACCGGGCTCAAATATCCGCTGCCCGATGCGTCGCAGACGCTCGACCGCCACGCGGCGATCGATTTCACGCGACTCTAAGCTGCGGCTTGCCGCCACCGGGCCTCGCGGCTAGGGCGCGCGGCATGACTGCTTACAAACCCGGCGATCCGACGACGATCAACCGCCTCTATGGCCGTTCGAAGGGCAAACCCCTGCGCGCGGGTCAGCAAGACCTGATCGACACGCTGCTGCCCCAGATTGCCGTGCCGCCCGAGGGCGACGTCACGGCCGAAGCCCTGTTCGGCTACGATCGGCCGCTGCATTTCGAGATCGGCTTTGGGGGCGGCGAACATATGGCGGGACGCGCCGACATGCTGCCCGATCATGGCTTCATCGGTGCCGAGCCATTCATCAATGGTGTCGCGCAGGCCCTCGTCCATGTCGCGGGCGACCATGGCGAACGCGTGCCGCTTGGCAATGTTCGTATCCATCACGGCGATGCGCTCGAGGTGTTGCGGCGTATTCCCGACGCTACGCTGAGTTTTGTTTATCTGCTTCACCCCGATCCATGGCCCAAGGCGCGCCACGCCAAACGGCGGATGATGAACGACGGGCCGCTCGACCTGATCGCGGCGAAGCTGAAACCCGGCGGCGAATTCCGCTTCGGTACCGACCACCCGATCTATCTCGCGCACGCACTGATGGTCATGCGCCGCCACCGTCACCAGTTCGAATGGCTGGCGCAGGACGCACAGCATTTCCTCGTCCGCCCCGGCGGCTGGCCCGAGACCCGCTATGAGGCCAAGGCACGGACGCTGGGGCACGAGGTGTGGTATATGAGATATCGGCGGACGGCCACAAAACGCGGCTGACAACCTGGTGGCAATGGCGGCAAATAGCGGTTTCTGGACTGGCCGCTTTTGGACTGTAAACGGCGCAAGACGGCAGTCGCGAGCAGCTCGCAGCCGCCTGTTCATTGCCCAATATTATCGTGAAATGTCCTGCGCCTGCGATGACACGCCATCGACCACCGCACGCGAGAACGGCGCGAAATCGCCATGCAAGCCATGTTTGAGCGCAGATAGGGCAAGGCCCTGCTTAGCGGCATCCGCCAAGGGCTTACCCATCCACAGCGCGTCCAGAACGCCGGCTGCGAACGCATCGCCGGTCCCGACCCGATCAAGCACCGGCGCGATGTTGGTGGGATCGCTCGCCCCTTCTTCATCGCGTTTGTCGATACGGGCCGTCAGGCGGTGGACGCCCGGAGCCACAATCTCGCGCGCGGTGGATGCAACATATTCGAGCGCGGGAAAGTGATCGAGCAATGCGACCGCCGCCTCCCGCCGCCGGTCTTGGCCCTCACCAGAAAATTCGCTGCCCAGCAACAGCCCCGCGTCGCGATGATTACCAAACAGCACCGTCGCATGCGCAACGATCGGGTTCAAAATCGCTACCGGATCGGACGACCAACGCTCCCAAAGGCGTCCGCGCCAATTGCCGTCGAACGACACGCCGATCCCGGCCGCGCGGGCGCGCACGACGGCTTCGAGCGCCGCTTCGGCGCTGTTCGGTCCGAGCGCAGGGGTGACACCGGACACATGGAGCCAGCCGACGCCACTCAGCAAATGATCCCAATCCCAGTCCCGCGCCGCGACCTCGGCAAAAGCCGAACCGGCGCGGTCATAGACGACCTCTGCGGGTCGCATCGGGCCACCGGGGAGATAATAATAGAGCCCCATGCGCCCCGCAGCGCGAAGCACGGGCGCAACGTCGACGCCGTAACGGCGCAGTTCCCGCAGGACGCCGTCGCCGATCGGACCGTCAGGAACCGCGCTGATCATCGCGGCGTCATGGCCGAGCGTGGCGAGCGCGACGGCGACATTCGCCTCGGCGCCCCCGACATGCGCGTCGAACCGCGCCGATTGCAGCGGCAGTTCGCCATACGGAACCGAGACGCGCATGACGACCTCGCCGAAACAGGCAATGGTTCCCCCGGGCGCGATCATGGTTTGAATCCGGTTTCCAGAACGGCGGTGCAGGCAATATGCGCGGCGGTACCGAAGCGCGCGGTCGCGGTCTGGCCGATGTCGACCGGATGTACGCCGGTAATCGCCCCGGCCGAAATCCATTGCCCTGGCTTCAGCTCGATGACGCCGCGCCGATGAAGATCGACAAGAAAATTGAGCGAGCCCCAAGGACCATCGAGTATGTCGATCGCGCGCCCGGTTCCGACCGTTACGCCATCGATTTGCGTTTCGACGACGAGCGTAGTGAAATCATCATAGTCCAGTCGCGGACCAAGAAGCAGGCCGTTGTTGATGCCGATGTCGGCGATGATGCCATAGGGGGCATGATCGTGGACGTCGGGCGCGGGCG
This sequence comes from Sphingopyxis sp. GW821-FHT10B01, assembly GCF_059415685.1. Taxonomy (NCBI): domain Bacteria; kingdom Pseudomonadati; phylum Pseudomonadota; class Alphaproteobacteria; order Sphingomonadales; family Sphingopyxidaceae; genus Sphingopyxis; species Sphingopyxis sp. GW821-FHT10B01. The sequence continues at coordinate 861,841 of NZ_JBWKNS010000001.1, forward strand.
AGCTGGCAACCTCGAATCCTGCGCGAATTTCGTCGACCCATAACGCAGCATCGTCGCCGCCGGTCAGCCGGTCGGGCACCGCCCGAAGGCGCAGCATAACCTCCGCCTCGATCGCACCGGCGCCGCCCGCAAAGACAGAAGCGTCGCCTGGCTCCGCGCCAAGTTCGGTCAGCCGCAGCACCGGCCCGGCCACACGCTCTGCCCCCAGAATGTCGATCAGCGCCGGCGGAATACGCCCGACCTTCCAACCGAGCACAGGCGCACCCAGCGCGATGGCCAGGCGCTGCTGCATGGCATAGGCCTCGGCAAGCGTCGCGGGCACCGGCGCCGGAAAGGCGGGCAACGCACGCCCCGACCGGCGCGCGTCCAGCAGCGCCGCAACCGGATCCGGCACAGCCGGTGGAGGCGACGCGTTCGACATCAGGCGAGCTTTGCGCTCAGCAGATAGCGTTCGCGGCTTTCGGCCGACTGGCGGCGCAACTCGACGATCGCACGTTCCTCGGTCTCGTCGAGCATCGATTCGATCAGGCGGTTGAAGTGGCGCCGCATCGCGAGCCGGGCGCCCGTCGCGTCGCGATTGCGCAGTGCCGCGACGACGTCGGCATGTTCGGCCTGACGCGCACTGCCGTCTTTGCGGCACACCAAGGAATGACTGCTCCGCACCTCGGGCAATTCCATCCGCATCCGCCACAGGCTCTCGATCACATGGATGATCGCCTTGTTGCTCGATGCCGCGGCGATCGTCATGTGGAACTCGCGGTCGATCGCGCTGATCTCTTCCTCGCTCTTGCTGTCGTCGGCCATCGCCTCGAGCAATTGGTCGAGTTTCGACAGGGTTTCGGCCGATATCGTCGGGGCGGCAAGCGCTGCGGCCTCAGCCTCGAACAACGAGCGCGCTTCGGTCAGTTCGAACGCGCTGACCTTGGGCAGGATCGCATTATCGCCGGGCAGGATCGCCTCGACATAGGCGCCCGCGCCGGTGCGGATGTGAATCCACCCCGTCGCCTGCAGCGCGATCTCGGCTTCGCGGATCGTCACCCGGCTCACCTCAAAGCGTTCGGACAGCTCGCGCTCGCCGGGCAGCCGGGTTCCCGGCGGGAAAGTACCGTCGAGAATCAGGCGCCGAATCGTGTCGGCGACATCTTCGAAAAGGCGGCGTTCGGCCATGGTCAATCATCTCCCCGCGTCGGTGCTAGGAAGTCCATACAATCCGGTATGACAAGTTTGAAGCCCATGACCGAAGTTAGTTTCAGATCCGGGCCCGGATGCCGATGAAATATTTCGCGCCATAGTAATGATACTGACGGCTGCTGCCATAGACCGGCATGTAGGTTGCCTTGGGCTCGTTAAAGATATTGAGCGCTTCGAAACGCAACGACACGCCCTTCATCAGATCGAGCGATGCGCGGAAGTCGACGGTTTCGCTGGGGGCGACATAGCGAAGCTGGCTGTTCCCGCCGACGAAGTCCTGGAAATATTTGGCGCGGTAATTGTAGATCGCCTGCAGCGAGACGGGTCCGATCTCGTAATAAGCCTGCGCCGACAGCACATGTTTCGAATAGCCCGACAGGTTCGCGGGCGGAATGATGCCCGATGTCACGGTCTCCGTTTCAGGATCATAGACATCGCCGAGCCGGATATCCTGCGTCTTGAAGTTCGAATCGGCGTAATTGTAGCTGACTTTGGCACCCAGCCCGTCGAGTGGCTTGGGCAGGAAGCTGAAGCGCGTCGCCGCGGTCAGTTCGAGGCCATAGATGCGCGACTTGTCGGGGCTGTTGCGCGTCTGCGTCACCGGAATCGACACCGACTGGCCGTCGATGGTGAAATCCTCGTTGAACACCACCGGCTGGAAGCCGCCCGTGAATTGCTTGTAATAGACGGTGGCCGACAGGAGGCTGTCCTTGTTCGGATACCATTCGAGCGACAGATCGCCGTTCCACGACATCAGCGGCTTCAGGCGCGGGCTGCCGTTCGCGGTGATGTTGCGAATGGCATCTTCGACCGACGTAAAGCTGGTGCCGTCCTCGAGCAGGATCGTTCGTCCGGCGCCAAGCGAGCTGGGGTTCGGGCGCGACATGGCGCGATAGGCGGCGGCGCGCAGCAGCGTGTTCGGCGCGACTTCGAAGATCGCGTTGAGGCTTGGCAGGATGCGCGTGTTCTGGCTTTTGATGGTGACCGTGTCGAAATCACCCGAGGTAACGAGACGGATCGACCCGTCGGGATTGGTGACGATGCTAAGGTCGCTGCGCAGGCCATCGGAAGTGACGCGCGTGTTGACAACGCGGACGCCAACATTGCCGCGGATCGGCATATTGCCCAGATCGGCGTCATATTCGGCCATCACATAACCCGCAAAGGTGCGTTCGGTGACGTCGCGGTTGGCGACCGAGCGCGTGTCGGGCAAGTTGCCGGGATCTTCGGCGCCCATATATTCGCGGAACAGGCAATCGACGTCAAAGGTCGCCCAGCTGTTGATGCTGTTGTCCTTCGCGGCCGATAGATAATCCTGCTGCGGGAATGCGGTGCGGCAGAGGTTGTTGATGCGGCGGTCCTCTGCGATCGCCGGGTTCAGGTTGAAGTCGCCGTTGCGCACGTCATAATCGCGATACGTCAGGTGTGACCAGCGGCCGCCCGCCGAGACCTTGCTGAGAAAGCCGTCCATTTCATAGGCGACGTCGAAGCGCCCGGCATAAATCTCGTTGTGCCGCTTGCTCTCGTCGCGGCGAAAGCGCGCGTCGTCCCAGAAGAGATTGTGATTGTTGATATCGAAGCGCGGGTCGATCGTGATCGTCGGCACGAAGCTGCCCGGCGTGATCGAATAGGTGTAAGGAATGCGCATGTTGTTGAACACGGTGCGCACGCCATTGACGTCGGTCGGGTCGGTGCGCAGGCGGAAATTGCGTTCGATCTCGGAGCGGACGGTGCGCGAATAGCTGCCGTCGACGGTGACGGTCAGCCGATCGGACGGCTGCCATTCGACCGACAGGCCGCCGCCCAGATATTCCTCCGACCGCGACAGTTCTGAGCCGTTCGATTCGAGCGAGCTCAGGCCGTTCAGGCTCTGGACGATGCCGTTCTCGTCAAAGACGACGTTGGTCAGGCCATAGCGCCCTTCGGACAGGTTGAGGTCGCGGCGGTTCTCGACATAGATGCGGTCCGAATATTGGACGTCGAGGTTGATGTTAAACTGGTCCGACGGCCGCCACTGGATCGATCCGAACACCGCGTCGCGCTTGTCGGTCTCGCTGATCTGGCGGAACGTATAGGCGTTGGGAACAAGGTAAAAGGGCCGGTTCTGGGCGTATTCAGCGCGGGTATATTCATCGCAATTGTTGTTCGCGACGACGGGCGAAGCCTGGCACGCGGTCCAGGTCGACGACGCGGCGAAGGTTTCTTCAGGATTGTTCGTGTCGTTGCGCTGGACGCCGATCGCGATGCCGATCGTGTCGTTCGCAAACTGGTCGACATAGCTGAGCGTCCCGCGCCAGCCGATGCCGCCTGAACCAACGATGCGGTCACCATAGGGATTATATTGCGCTTTGACGTCCGCCTGCAGGCGGCGCTTGCCGAAATCGAGCGGGCGCAGCGTTCCGATCTCGATCGTGCCCGCGACGCCGCCCTCGACAAGGCTCGCCTGCTGGGTCTTGTAAATCTTGATATTGTTGACGAGTTCGGACGGGAATTGGTTGAAGTTCACCGAACGATCACCGCTGCCGTTCGACGCATCGCGGCCGTTGAAGGTCGCGTTCGACAGGAAGGGGCCGAGGCCGCGGAGCGCGATTTCGGAGGCGTCGCCCTTTTCGCGGTGCGTCGTCGCGCCAGTGATCGTCTGGATCGCCTGCCCGACCGAGATCGTCGGGATATCGCCGATGTCGTCCGACGACAGCGCGTCGACAATCGCGGTTTCCGCGCGCTTGGTGTTGATCGAATTCTGGATCGTCTCACGAATGCCGGTCACGACGATCGCGTCCTCTTCGGGCTCGGCCTGCGGCGCGGGTGTGTCCTGCGCCATCGCGGGCATTGCAGCGATCAGCAGCGTCGAACCGGCGCCGGCCAGCAAGGCGGCACGCAGCATGCGCGCGCGGATCTGATTACGAGAATTCACGCAGTCTCTCCCAAATGTCGATTCTGTTCTGACCGATGCTGTCAGGCATGGCTGCAATATTGTCAACCATTGTGTATGGCAAATTGGTTAGCCCAAATTGCCATACACATTTTTGTCAGCGAACGAGCTGACTCCTGAGGCCGGGCACGGCGCGCGCGAGCGCCTGCGTGACAAGCTTGGCGGTGACCTCAGCACCGATGTCGCCGAGGTGTGTGTAATCGAACTTGCGCGTCGCCTGCCCGCGCGCGCCGTCGCCAGCGATCGACGCCGGCTCGGGCGGTGCGGGTCGCGCGGTCAGCGTCGTGCCCGCCTTCGCCGCGGAAAGTTCCTCGGCGGTCGGCGGCTCCTGCGCGAGCTTGGTCGCCATCTCGGCGCCCATCTCCTGCGCCTGCGCCGCGCTCAGCGCATTGAGGTCGACGAGCGGTACGTCCATCGCCTTGGCAACGCCGCGCACCTGATCGGACCAGCTCGCGAGCGTGTTCCTAAGCTTACCGTCCTTGAACTCGCGGCGCGTCAGCGGGGTGACGAGCACGGGCGTTGCGCCCGCCGCCCTCACCTCTTCGACGAAGCGGCGGAGGTTGGCGGGGAACTCGGTCGTCTCGTCGGTCCAGCGCTCGGATTTGCTCGACTGGTCGTTGTGCGCGAACTGGATCAGCACCCAGGTGCCGCGATAGCCGGGCACCTTCGCCTCGGCGAGCACGATGTCCCAGCCGCCTTCCTGCCTATAGCTGCGCGTGCTGCGCCCGCCGCGGCCGGCGTTGAGACACGCGACCGACGATTTGACGTGGCGCGCGCAGAACGCCCCGCCCCAGCCGCTGTGCGGCGCCATCGTCGAATCGCCGACGAGGATGATCTTGTACGGCTCGAGCGGCGGCGCATCGGTCCGCTCGCGGGTCTGGGCCTGCGCCCCGCCCGCGAGCAGGGCAACGATCGCGGTCAGGGCGAGCCGGCGCATCAGGAGAAGCCCAGCCCGCCGTTGATGTCGAGGCAGACGCCCGCGAGGAAGCTCGCAGCCGGCGATGCCAGATAGACAATCGTGTCGGCGACCTCGTCGGGATGGCCTTCGCGGCGCAGCGGCGTGTTGCCGGCGGTCGCGGCGCGGCCTTCGGGCTTCGAGAAAATGTCGTGGAAGCTGGTGCCGATCAGGCCGGGGCAGACGGCGTTGACGCGAATGCCCTGCGGGCCGAGTTCCTTGGCCATCGAGCGCGTATAGGTCATCAGCGCGCCCTTTGCGGTCGCATAAACCGATGCGCCCGGACCGCCGCCGTCGCGGCCAGCGAGCGACGACACGTTCACGACCGCCGACCCTTCGCCGAGGAAGGGCTGCGCCGCTTGCAGCACGAGGAAGACCGACTTGAGGTTCAGCGTCATGACCTGGTCGAAGAAGGCCTCGTCCATTTCGCTGAGCGTCTTGCGCGCGATCATCCCGCCCGCGAGGTTGACGAGGATGTCGAGGCGGCCGCTGAACGCGATGCCGACCTGGTCGAGCATCGCCTTGACCGCGTTGCTGTCGGTGACATCGGCCTGGATCAGGAAGGCGTCGCCGCCGGCGTCCTTGATCGTCTTCAGCGTGTCCTCGGCGGCTCCGCGGCCGCTGTTGTAGTTGATCGCGACGCGGACGCCGGCGCGCGCGAGCGCGATCGAGACCGATCGGCCGATGTCGCGTCCGCCGCCGGTGACGAGCGCGGTTTTCCCCTGGAGGTTCATGTGATGCAGTTCCTTATTCTTGGGTGTTGGTGGGTGGGGTGACGACCGGCTCGACGCGTCCGCCGATCAGCCAGAAACAGAGGAAGGAGATCGGCACGATCGCCGCACTCAATGCGAAGATCGGCGCGTAGCTCGTCTTGGTGAGCACCGGGACGAGCCAGGTGGTGATCAGCGTGCCCGCGACCGCGGCGGTGCCACTGATCCCCGCGAGGCTGCCGACCGCGCCGCCGCCGAAATAATCGCTCGGCAGCGTCTGGATATTGCCGATCGCCATCTGGAATCCGAAGAGGATGCACGCGATCAGCAGCACCGCGGACAGCGGCTCGCTGGCCCCGATGGTGAACAGCAGCGCCGGGAGCATGATCGCACAGCCGATCGCGATGGTCAGCGTGCGCGCCTTGTGCACCCCGCCGCCAGCGGTGATGATCCGCCCCGAAAGCCAGCCGCCGAACAGGCTGCCGAACATCGCGCCGACGAAGGGCACCCACGCAAAGAGGCCGATCTGCTTGACGTCGAAGCCGAAGGTTTCGGCGAGATAGATCGGCAGCCACGATACGAAGAGCCACCAGACGGGATCGAGGAAGAAGCGCGACAGGATGACGCCCCAGCTCTGGCGATAGCGCAGCAGCTCGCCGAGCGGCACGCGGCGGCTGTCGTCGCGGCCGGCCTCGGTGCGGCCGGTCAGAATATAGTCGCGCTCTTCTTCGCTGAGCCCCGGATGCTTTTCGGGATCAGCCTTGTAGAACCAGAGCCACGGAACGAGCCAGATGAAGCCGAGCACGCCGATCAAGAGGAAGGTGCCGTGCCAGCCGAACTGGACGAACAGCAGCGCGATCAGCGGCGCCGAGATGATCCCGCCGAGCGACGCTCCGGCGTTGAAGATGCCCTGCGCCAGCGCGCGCTCGCGCGAGGGGAACCACAAGGCGTTCGCCTTTGCCGCGCCGGGCCAGTTGCCTGCCTCGCTGATCCCGAGCGTGGCGCGCAGGAAAAGGAGCAACGGCATCGAGCGCACCAATGCATGCGCGGCGATCGACAGCGACCAGACGACGATCGAAATGGTGAAGCCCATGCGGGTGCCGATTGCGTCGAAGATGCGTCCGAAGATCGACTGGCCAAAGGCGTAGAAGATCATGAAGATCGTCACCAGCAGCGCATAATCTTCCTTGGTGGCACCGATCTCCTTCGACACTTCGGGCCACATCACGGCGAGCGCGTTGCGGTCGATGTAATTGATCACCGTCGCGAGCGCGATCAGCGCGATGACGCACCAGCGGAAGCGGCCCTTGATATTGCTCATTTCTTCGTTCCGGTTCTAGCGATGTCGAGGCGACCGACGGGGCCGGTCCATGCGAAGGTGCGGCCCTCTACGGTGACGCTGTGTTTCGCCCCGGCGATGACATCGTCGGCGACCGCGATGGCGATGCGGCGGCCGTCGACGAGGGTGATCAGGACCAGATCGACGCCCTTGTCCTTGCGATGCTCGAGCGCCGTCACGCGCGCGCTGCTCGCGACCACCGTCTCGGCCGAGGCATCATAGGCGCCGTGCGGTTCGAGCAGGCTGACGAAGGTCGCGTCCGCCGCGCCGTCGACGCGCTGGATCAGGACGGGTTCGCGCCGCAGGTTGAACTCGGGATCGTTCGCGCCGCTTTCGGCGACGATGAAGCGCGCGCCTGCAGACGGCAGCATATGGTAGCTGTAGAAACGGCTACCCTGCATCCACGTCAGCCGCGCCTTGCCGGCCTTCCTCCCTTCGCCGTCGACCCACAGATGCTCATAGCCGTTCGCCTTGCCGAGCACCGGCCGTTCGGCGAGCTTGCGATCGAAGGCGATATCGCTGTCGATGATCTGTCCCGAAAAATGCAGCGGCAGGTCATAGCGATGCCCGCCGCCGCCAGTCCCGTGGAGGATATCGAGCGTGAGGGGATTGGCGAGACCGTCGACCTCGACGAGCAATAGCGCGCGGCGGATCTGGACATCCTTATACGCGCTATCGATTTCGCCGATCGCATAGCGCGTCGGTCCTTCGAGCGACGCCGCGAGCTGGCGCGTCCCCGATTTTTCGCCGGCCTTCCAGTCGCCTGCGAAGTGGCTTTGCTCGTCGACGACAAGGGCATTGTGCGCGATCGTCGCGCTCGCCCAGCTGTCGTTTTCGGGGAGATAGCGCCCGCCGCGTTTCGCCTCGACATTGAGGAAACGCGCCGCGCCATAGTCGGTCACGACCGCACCGGTTTCGTCATAATAGAGCCAGCCGAGCCGGTCGAAATGGCCGTGTCCCATGCCCTGCACGGTATTCTTGGCGACAAGCAATGGGCCGGTCGGATCGGCCTTGGTGCGCAAGAGGACGAGCGCGCCGTCCTTGCCGCCGGGGCCGTCGGACAACAGCCGCGAGCCGAAGGGCCAGGGCTTGGCCTTGCCGGCGGCGAGGTCGGCGGCCATCGCCTGCCCTGCCGGGGTCAGCACCGTGCGCCCCTGCCAATCGGCGATCGACAGGAAAGTCGGGTCCTTGGTCGCGCCATAGGCGATCGCGACCGCGTGATAGAGCTCCTCTGTGCGCAGGCTCTTGTCGGGCATCGCATCGTTGATCGGCAGAAAGTAACCATCGTGCGTCACGTCGATCGCGGTCCGGATCGCCTTGAGGACGATGCCGCCGCGATACTCGAAAATCTTGCGATCGGGGTCGTTCGCCGCGATCGCCGCTGCAAAGACAACGAAAGGCTGCAATGCATAGCGTTGATAATAGGGGCCCTCGGCATAATAGCCATCAGGCGAGAAGAGCAGATCGAGCTGGCGCAGGAAGCCCGCCTTGCCGCTCTTGTCGAGCCCGAGCAGCGCCTTGTCGACGAGGTCGCGGTCGCCGAGCAGATAGCCCGACAGCCCGACACCTGCCGCCGCCCAGGTCGCATGATTGTGGATGCGGTTGATGACCTCGGGCGAGCCGTCCGAAAGGAAGCGCGCCATCGGGCGGATTACTTGATCGTCGATCCGCTTGCGGTCTGCCGCGGAGAGCGCGTCGCGGATCTCCGCATAGCCTTGCACCGCATTCACCAGGAAGACGCTGTCGTTGAGGCTTTGCCAAAAGAGGCGCCCGGGGACCTGATTGGAAGCAGCCGGATGCGGCCCGAGCTTCGGATAGAGATCGGCATAAGCGAGCAGCAGATCGCGGACATGATCGCGGTAACGCCCGTTACCGGTCAGGCGGAAAAGCTGACCGCCCTCGAAAATGACGCGATAATTGCGTTTGTGCTGTTCGTGGGTGAAGCCGCCGCCCGGGTCTTTCGGCACCGGCACATTGATGCCCGCCTTGATCGATGCCTCGACGTCGCGCCGTGCGCGCTCGACCTCGCCCGCAAAAAGTGGCGCATAGGATTGCGGCGACGCCGCAGGCGCGGTTTGTGCGGCGGCCGGGGCGGCGGGCAGCGTGGCGGCAGCGAGCAGGAGTGCAAGGGTGCGGGTCATGGACGCGCCTCCACAACATTGCCCGCAATCTGACCGCGCGGCGGGCCCTTCCAGGCGAGTTCCTCGATCCGCGGCGCGGGGGTTGCGGCAAAGGCGTTCGACGCGATCCGCGTTTCGGGCGCGCCGACCGAATGGATGACGAGGATGCCGTCCGACTTTGCGAAATTATTCTGTGCAATGTTGGCGTGCTGGGCGCCAGAGAGGCGCAGCGACGCGCCATCGCGGCCGCTGTCGGCGACGCTCGATCCGGTCATCGCGAACCACGGACCGAAGGTGCTTTCGTCAGTGCCCTTGCGCAGCAGGTCAGCGACCATCGCGACGCGCGCGAACCGGCTGCCGCTGATCGTCAGCCGTTCCATCGGATACCAGCCCTTCGGCTCCTGTTCGCCGGTCGCGACGACGACGACGCCCATCTCGGCGAAGTCGCTGTTGGTGATCGTCACATCTTCGGCGAAGGTGCCCGGCGCCATGGCGATGCCGTCGAGCCGGTCCTTGCCGGGACCGCGCACCGATACGCCGTCGAGCTTGATCGAATAATTGGGCGCTACACCGGTCGCAGCCGTCAACAGGGCGCCCTCGCCGGACACACCGCTCGCGTCGATAGCCAGATTTTCGAGGTGCAATCCGCCGCCGCCTTCGATGCGCGCAAGGCTCGACGCGACGCGCAGGACAGGTTTGGCGTCCTTCGCGCCAGCAATGGTCAGCCGGTGCCGTACGGAGAGCGGCGTGGCGACGTCATAGGTGCCGGGAGCGAGCGTCAGCGTATCGCCCGCCTTCGCATCGGCGACCGCCTGCGCGAGCGAGGCGCCAGCAATCAATGGCCGCTTGCTGCCGCTGCCGAATGCCGCTTCGGGTGCATCGCCGCGATACCAGTTCGCGCCGACTTCCTCGCGTGTCACGGGCTTGAGGTCGCGCGGCGCGCCGGCCGCCGCGAGCGCGGGATCGACCGGGTAGAGCAGGCCATTTTCGGCGCGTTCGAGCTTGACCTCGCGCTGTTCGACACCTGCGCCCAGCAGCGGCTTCGCGACCTTCGCCTCGACATTACCCGCAAGCGCGATGCCGCCGATCTCACCCTCGGCGCGGAACGGATTCTCGCCCTTCGCACCCACGATCAAATTGCGCTCGAACCTGCTGTCCGTCGGCGCTGCCGACCGTTCGGCATCGGCACCCGCGGCCAGCGTAATGCGCGCGCTGTCGATAATGCTGTTGCCCTCGATCCGCGCGTTGGCGACCTGATGGTAGCGGTTGATCACTGAGTTTGGCACGCCGTTCATGACGCTGATCGCGCTTTTGAACGAGGTGCCCGCGAGCCCCTCGAAATAATTACCGCGCACGATCTGGTCGCGGTTGATCACGCGCACGCCGCCGGTGTCGGGCACGCCCTTGCCGAGGAAGATGTTGCGTTCGACGAGGTTGCCGTTGCCGTGGCGGAGCACAAAGGCACCCTGTGCTTCGAGCACGAGATTTTCGCGGATGATGTTGCCGCCCGACTTGATCGATACGATCTCGACCTCGCCGCTGGTGCGATCGAAGATGTTGCGTTCGATGGTCGTGTTCGATGCCGACAGCGATTCCTCGCTGGTGCCGACACGGATTGTCTCGCCGCCATTCGAGCCCAAGGGTGGGCGCGGGCCGAAATAGTTATGATCAATGTGGTGGCGGTTATCGACCGGATCGCCGGCGCGGCGGATCACCGCGAGCGTGACGCCCGTATTGGTCTTGCCCTCGAAATGCGAATGGTCGACGCGGTTGCCGGTGCCGTAGAGCGCAACCCAGATGTCCTCGGCGCGGCGGTCGGCCTTGCTGTAGCCGTCGATGACGACCTCGGTCACGCGCGTATCAGTCGCGAGCGTTTTGGAATCGCGACGAAAGCTGATCACCTCGTCGGTCGGGCTGGCGCCATTTTTGAAAACAAGCCCTGAAACAAGCAGGTTATGGCCGCCGATACGCAAGTTCGACTGGCCGGTCAGCAGTACCTTGCCCTTGGTCTGCGCGGTCAGTGTGATCGGCTTGGCCGCGCTGCCGCTGCCGGTGAAGACGATCTGAAAATCGCGCCATTCGCCATCGGCAAGGATGATCGTGTCGCCCGGCTGCGCCTTTTTCACCGCTGCTTTATACTGCGCCTGGTCGGCCACCAGCATGTCGCGTGCCAACGCGGGATGCGCCGTCGAGACTAGCATCGCTGCCGTGAAAACCGCCCTTATCTGCACTGCGCCTCACCCTTTTTATGATTCTTGCCCATTGGACTATACAAGAGGTAGGACAATATCAACCCGATAACGGTATACAACATGGGTTGACATATTGGTCTGACAAAGCGAGCTTCTCTCCAAACAAGATCAAACAGGGAGAGTGGGATGATTCGGGGCAGCATCGTTCGCGCATCGGGCGCCGGCAAAATTAACCTTGCGGCGGCGCTGCTCGGCACCACGGCGCTTGCGATGATCGCCAGCCCGGCCTTTGCGCAGGATACCGCTGCGCAAGATAGTGCGACAGCCGCCTCCGAGGAGTCGGGCGATGATGCGATCGTCGTAACGGGCATTCGCAGCTCCCTTGCCACCGCGCTGGGCGAAAAGCGCTCCACCGACAATATCGTCGAGGTCATCCAGGCCGAGGATATCGGCAAGCTGCCCGACCAGAACCTCGCCGAAGTGCTGGAAAATGTCACCGGCGTTCAGATCACACGGCAAGCCGGTGTCGGTAACGCGGTGCAGATCCGCGGTACCGACGCCAACCGCACCGAAATCAATGGGGTTTCGACGGTGGGATCGGGCGCCGGCCGCTCGGGCATCAGCTTCGAGGATCTGCCCGCCGCGCTGATCGCCTCGGTCGAGGTTACCAAGGTTCCGACCGCACAGACGATCGAGGGATCGGTCGGCGGTACGATCAATCTCCGCACGATCCGCCCGCTCGACCTTAAGGAGCCGCTGATCGCTGCGCGCGCGCAGATGGAAAACAGCGACCTGTCGAAATCGACCTTGCCACGCGTGTCCGCCACGCTCGGCAACCGGTGGGACACCGGCATCGGCGAAATCGGCATCGTGCTGAGCGGCAGCTATGCGCGTCAGGACGTGGCCGCGTTCAAACCGCGCGTCGATCGCGACGCACTCGTCCTTCCGGGCTCGGGCCCGAGTGCCAAGGCGTTTCCGTACCTGCGCATCCAGTTCCTCCAGCAGGGGCTCGAGAATTACGAATATGAAACCTACAACGGCACCGCTGCGCTCGAATGGAAACCGAACGACGACCTGAAATTCTATTTCGACGCGACACTGAACAACCAGGAGCGCGGGCAGCAGAGCCACCGGGTCCAGATCTCGGGCACCGCGACGCCGTCGGTCGTCGACGCGATGAACAATAGCGAATTCGAAACGGTCGATTTCGGAAAGCTCGACGGACCCAACGGCCCGATCGATCTCGGCAGTGTACAGGCCGCGGTCGCCGGTACGATCGGCATCGGCGGCACGACCGGAAGCGTGATCGATCCGAACCTCCGGACCTCGAGCGACACCGGCGCGCGCGTCACCAAGAGCCGCGTCTTCGACTTCGGCACCGACTGGCAGGCGACCGACAAGCTGAAGGTCCGCGCCGAAGTGTCGCTGTCGACCTCCAAATCCGATTTCCCGAACTTCTCGACCACGCTCGACTTCATCAACCCCAAGGGCCCCCAGCCGGTGATCGGGCGCAGCATCGACAATGGCGTGCCGATCGAATTCGACCTGCGCGGCGGGACGCTGCAATTTGGCATCGATCAGGCCAGCCCCTTTGCCCCGACGACCGCACAATTGCTCGACCCCGCAAACTACCAGCTGCAACAGGTCACGCAGGGCGCCAACTCGACCGATAATAAGGAGCGGGCGGCGCGGCTCGATTTTTCCTACGACACGACCGACCTCAATCCCTTCGTCACGTCGCTCGACTTCGGCTACCGCTGGAACCGGACGTCGGCGGAAAACAACGAATTTTCGAACAATGTCAGCCTGACCAACACCACGAGCGCGTGGAACCGGCCGTCGGGCGACCTGTTCTCCGACATCCTGATCCCCGGGCCCCGCAATTTCGACGCAGCCGACGGGCGGCGGCTGTCTTTCGCCGACTTCCTGCTGATCGACGGCGGCCTCTCTTTTCGCGATCCGGCAAAGGTTCTGGAATCGCTCAACGCCGCGATCGCGGCGAGCAACGCCGCCCGAACGCAGGGCCCCGCCGTCGCATCGCTTGCCACGCCAACCGAATCCTTCGCGGGCTTCTTCAGCATCAAGGAAACGACGAACGCCGCCTATTTCCAGGCCAATATGGAAGGCGAAATCGCCGGGATGCCGGTACGCGGCAATGCCGGCATCCGCTGGCTGCACACCAAGCTGTCGTCGACCGGCAACAATATCGCGAACGGCACGGTGACGGGGCAAACCGTCGCAAGCAGCTCGTATAATTTCCTGCTGCCGCGCTTCAGCCTGGTCCTCGAGCCAGCCGACAAGCTGCTGGTCCGCGCCGGGATCGCGCGCGATATCCGCCGCCCCAATTTCGATACGCTATCGACGTCCTTTTCCTTCGGCACCGGTGCGAACACGCCTGTCGCGGTGGGCAACCCCGGCCTGGTTCCGGAAGCGGTGTGGTCGTTCGATCTGTCCGGTGAATATTATTTCGCCCCGTCGAGCCTGATCAGCATCGGCTTTTTTCACAAGAGCCGCACGAACCTGTTTGCCCAGCGGCAAGAAGATCCCGCCCCCAATCTGGACGCAAACGGCAATCTCAACGTTTCGATCGATCCGGCCTGCCCGGGCGGCGGCATCTATAATCCGATTGCCAACCGGAACATCAACAACCCTGTCCAGGGCGTCGGCATCTGCGTACCGCGCAGTTCGACGTTCAACGTTCCCGGAACCACGACGCAAACCGGCATCGAAATTGCCTTTCAGCACGATCTTTCCGCATGGGAGGATGTACTCGGATTTGCCTCCGGTTTTGGTTTCATCGGCAACTTCACGTATCAAAAGGCTGGCGGCTCGGCGCGCGAATATCGCGCGGCGGATGGCCCCCGCACCGTCTTTACGCAGCTGGGGCACCCCAACTCCCGGGACCTCATCACGCTAACGAATCTGTCGAAATATTCTTACAATACGACGCTGTTTTACGACAAATACGGGCTCAATGCGCGGCTACGTTACACATGGCGCTCCAGCTATGTATCGACCGATCCGTTTTTCTTCGGACTGCCTCTCATCAACGGCGCCCGCGGACAACTCAATGCCAGCATCAATTACGACATCAACGATCACATCAACATCGGCGTCGAAGGAATCAATCTGCTCCGCGGCGATCAGAACCAGTATTGCGTCAATGACAAGGGGCTATTGTGTTTTCAGGGTTTGACCGATCGTCGGCTGACCGCCGGATTGAGCATAAAATTCTAGGCAAGGCCGCCCTTCGGGGCGAGCTGTTCGAGAAGTTCGGTGTCCGACACCAATTCCGGTGTGCATACGGGTCTTCTGCTCGCCTCAGCGGCGATACCAACGGTTCACTTGATCCTGTAGCTCGCTTCGAACACTTCCGCGGCCGAGGCTCCCCCCAACTGTGGCGGCGACAATGTTTCGCCGCCACAGCCGGGACTACCCCTCAAAAACTCAGCTTGGTGCCAATGAAGAATGATCGGCCAAAGACATCATAGAAACCCGAAATCGTATTTTGCGCCTGCGAACCCGATGTGTTGTCAGGCACGATCGGCGGTTTCCGGTCGAACAGGTTATTGACCCCCATATAGATGTTCGCATCGTCGGTGACGTCAAAGCTTAGCCGCAAATTATGATAGCTGGCGGCGGGTATTTTCGGGAAGCCTTCCAGAAATGGGCTCGCCTTGGTTTTCGGAATATAGCGCATGCTATAGGTCAATCCGAACGGCCCCGATGAATACATGATGTTGCCGGTTGCCTGCCAGCGCAGAAAGCCCTGCGTCGACGTGTCGCCACCCGCATATCCATCCAGCTTCGTCACCTCGCCGGTCGGCTGCGTTTGTTCGGCTTTGTCATAGATCGTCGAAAGGACCTGCAGCATCAACTGGCCGGGTTCGCTGCCGAGTGAAATGCCGGGGTCAAAGCTGTAGCGCGCCTCGACATCGAAACCCTTGACCCTGAACGTGTTGACGTTGAGCAGCTGGTCGTTGATCGCCGTCAGAGCGAAATTGCCGTTCACTTCAGGCCGGAAACCCCTCGTGATGTCGCCGCAGAACTGCCTGTCGGTCGTATCGTAGCACAGATTGACCTTGGCTTGGCGACCGACAGTATTGATGAAGCCATCGATCTTGATATCGAAGCGATCGATCGTCAGCGCGAAACCGGGAAGAAACCGCGGCGTTAGCACCAGGCCATATGTCCACGTGTCGGCCCGTTCGGGCTGGAGATCGGGATTACCGCCGATCGTCCCGCCCACATTCTGCTGCACGCTGAGCGGCGGATCATAGTTGACGGGAACGCCGTCGGCGGTGCAATTCGCGGCGCGCGTCGTGTTGGCGTTGCGGCTGACCGCGCGGCACGGGTCGTTGACCGCACCAAATGTCTGGCCCAGCCCGGTCAATTCGCCAGGCGTGGGCGCGCGGACCGCGCGCGCGCGAATGCCGCGGAAACGGATTCCGTCGAACGGCTCCCATGTCCCGCCCACTTTCCATGTGCGATAGCTGCTGCCGTTGTCCGGATCGGAGATGCGGTAAGCCCCCTCGAGTTCCAGATTCTGAAAAAATCTTGTGTCGCGGAGCAGCGGAACGATCAGCTCCGCATAAGCCTCTTTGGTCTTGGTTTTGACGAATTCATTGTCACCGATCTGGTTGCTGGTCGTGGTGCCCAGATTGATTCCTTCGTCGGCATCCTGGAATCCGGAGAAGCTCCGGTAATCGACGCCCAGGGCGATGCTGACAGGCCCGGCAGGCAGGCTGAACGGCGAACCCGACACAAAGGCGTTGAAATCGTGCAGCGTGCTGATGCCGCTTTGGCCGACCGAGACCGTGAGATAGTCGATCTGATCCTGCGAATAGGGGGCGAACGGGTTGACGGGAACGCAGCCCTGTGCCCGTGCACCCGGGTCGATACAACGAAAACGTCCCGGATTGGCGGGGTCGGCTTCGACGCGAAGGCCATAATAGAGCCGATCGGTACCCACCACGCCGTTGGTGCGGCTGTTGAGTTCGGTGCGGCCATAGACATAGGACGCCTCCCACTTCCAGTCGCCGGCGCCCAGATCGAAATCGCCCTTCAACCCCGCCACGAGACGCACGGTGTTGCGTTCGTTGGTCGCGCCGCGCTTGCCGAATTCGGAGAAACGCTGGCCCCAATCGATGCCGCCGGCGATCTGCCCGGCCGTCAGGCGCGCGCGTTGCTCGGGTGTCGTCGCGGCAAGAAAGAAAGGATTGTCGACCGGGATCGTCACCCGTACGCCGGGCACCCCGGGCCGTCCGCCAAACAGGTTCGTGCTGCTTTGGAACGGAATCGCTTCGATCGGTCCGTCTGTCGATGATCGGCCATAGTTGAATTCGGCGAATGCCGAGATCGCATCGCTGATCGGATATTCGGCCTCTGCGGCGAACAGCAGACGCTTCGTCGGGATGGCGAGCGTCCGTTCCGGATTCCGGTTAAAGCCATTGCGGGCGATATTGAACGTCTCGAGCTGGCCCGATTGCAGATTCCGCGTCAGCTGCAGCGCGGTCGCGCCGGCACCGAGGAAAAAATTTCCGCCAAGCGAAACCGAAGACAGTGGCGGCACCCCGGTGATCCCCGTTCCGGGCGCGAAGACGGGCCCTTCCGCCGGGTTGTTATAACGAATGTCGGATTTGCAGATATAGGCATCGGCGCAGCTGACCAGGCCTTCATAGGCATATTGCGCGGTGAGCAGCATGTGACCACCGTCCCCCAGGTCGCTACCGAACATCAGATAGGCGTTGGAATTCTTGTTATAGCCGCGTTCGGCGATCCCGTAGCTCGCGCCGACCTGAAAGCCGCGAAATTTGCTTTTGGTGATGATGTTGACGACGCCGGCGACGGCATCGGCGCCGTAGACGGCCGAAGCCCCGCCGGTAATGACCTCGATCCGCTCGATATTGGCGGTGGGCAGCGTGTTGAAGTCCACGGCGGGCAGCAGCGGGGTTCCACCCGGAACGCGGCGGCCATTGATCAGGACGACGCTGCGGATGGCGGCGAGATTGCGCAGGTTCGTGTTGTTCAGGCCCGAGGCCGCCGAACCCGAGAAGGACGAGCTGGTACGGCCGACGCCAAAGGCCGGCGCGAACTGTGGCATCGACGTCACGATGTCGGCGATATTTTCAAAACCCTGCCGGGTTAGCATCTCGTCGCCGAGTACCAGCGTGGGCGTGCTGTTCTCCAGATTGGGCCGGGCAATGCGCGAGCCGGTTACGACGATTTCGTCGGCGGGACCTGCGGTAGCCTCATCGCTCGCTGCCGACAGCGGGGTGTCTTGTGCGAACGCAGGCATGGCCAGCCCCGCCGCGAGAGCAAAAACAGCAACGCCGCTGGCGCGGGACAGCTCACGAACAGCATATTTCACCGGTATTCTCCCCTGTTTTTTCAAACCGGCGCGCTTGTTGGCGCGCTCCATAGGCTCGGTAGATTGACTCGATCGGCGACGTTCAAGGCGACTGCGGGCGAAAGGCGGCGTGAATCCGGCCAACGTCGCCTGCGGCGGCTCAACGTCGATTCCGGCGGTGCGAACGTCGCCTCTCGAATTTGATCCAGTCAGGCTGGCGAGCGACGCGCCTGCGGCGCGGCCGCGGCGGTCAGGGCGATCGGTATCCCGACGCAACAGATGTGCAGGAACACCGCCGTCGCGACGTCTGAAGCACCGGTTTGCGGGAAAGCGGCCGGCCAGCGAAGCGGCAAAACGATCCAGTACATCACAAAATAGACGATCAGGCCGTAAGCTGCCCCGGCAATGATCGGCCTTTGCAGCCGCGTGGTCCGGCGCGTCGCCGGAACAGTGGGCACGCCGTGCACGTTGCGGCCGCGTAGGATGCCGGGGACGGCCTGAACCGTGACCATGAACACTGCAACCTCGACGAGCATGATGGCGTAGTGGACCGCGAGGCCAAGCACGGCGACCCCCACGC
Source organism: Sphingopyxis sp. GW821-FHT10B01 (assembly GCF_059415685.1). Classification (NCBI taxonomy): domain Bacteria; kingdom Pseudomonadati; phylum Pseudomonadota; class Alphaproteobacteria; order Sphingomonadales; family Sphingopyxidaceae; genus Sphingopyxis; species Sphingopyxis sp. GW821-FHT10B01. The sequence goes on from NZ_JBWKNS010000001.1 coordinate 880,209, forward strand.
CAGCCCCCACCATATGGTCGCCAAACGGCCCCGCCGCGACGCTTTGCAACACGGTGACCGGTCCCATACCGCTCGAACGCCCGAACGCGATCGCTCCCAGAATATCCAGCGTTCCAGCAATGGCTGTGCCCAATATCAGCGCCCTTTCATTCATATCACCCTCCTCCGCGATAGTTGTGGCAAAGGGGGACCCCCTTGCCATCGCCGGCCTTCACCGTCGCGATGAGACGGAGGAAGAGGGTTTCGGGTGAACGTTTTGAAAAGGTAACCGTACGTAACTCGCGAGACCGATTGGCATAAGCGCCAGTGCCGCAAGGCGGCGCGCGTCAACCGTCCTTCTTGGTCAAGATCGCTTGCGGTCGTTCGCCCAATATATGCCGCAACTGACGCAAATATATGCGACCGGCGGGCACAAGCGCCCCGCTGTTCAGAAGAACCGAGTTGCGCCCGAGCGGGGTGCGGCGCAGTTCGACGATCGTATCGATCCGGACCAGTGCGCGCCGATGCACCCTGACAAACCGATGCGGGTCGATTTGCCGCTCCAGCCCCGTGATCGATAGCCGCAGCAAATGGCTCCCCGCCGACGTGTGGAGTCGGATATAGTCATCTTCGCTGCTCACCCAGTCGATTGCGTCGAGCGATATCCTGCTGAGTGAGCCCGTCGACCCGCGGACCCATAATTCGGTTTTGCAATCCGACGGCTCCTGCTCGGCGAGCCGGGCGCGAAGATTGTCGACGACGCTCTGCATCTCGTCGAAGCGCTCGCGCGCATTGTCCGACGCAAGCCGGTCGCGCGCGCGGGCCAAAGCATTTTCAAGCCGCTTTGCTTCAATCGGCTTCAATACATAATCGACAGCCGCAGCCTCGAAGGCGCGAATGGCAAAATGATCGAAGGCCGTGACAAAAATGATGGCCGGTCGTTCTTCAGGGTCGAGCGCGTCCAGCAAATCGAAACCGCTGCCGTCGCGCATCCGGATGTCAAGCAGCACCACGTCAGGCCGTACGCGCGCTATCAATGACCGCCCTTCTACACAGCCATCGGCGCTGCCGACATGAACGACACCGCCAAGCCGCGCGAGGATCAGCTCCAGCCTCCGCACCGCCAGCGGCTCGTCATCGATGATCGCAACCGCCAACCCGGTCATGGGATCGCCACCAGCGGCATGTGCAATTCGACACGGTAGCCGCCCTCGCCTAGCACCCCCGCGTGCATCGCCTGACGATCGCCGAAATGCTCGGTCAGGCGATCCTGAACGTTGCGCAGGCCGACGCCGCCGCCGGGGGGGGCCGGCATCCGGTCGTTGATCTTCCCGAAATTACTGATCGAGACGGCAAGCATATTCCCTTCTTGCCGGGCCGCGATCTCGATACGCGTGGGCGGTGACGACCGCGACACCCCGTGCTTGATCGCGTTTTCGACCAGCGGCTGCAGCAACAGCGCAGGCACGCCGACGTTCATCAGCTCGAGCGGAAGATCGACGTGAATTTCCAGATCGGGATAGCGCGTCTTCTCGATCGAAAGGTAACTCAATTGCAGATCGACTTCATCAGCCAGCGAAATGTCGCTGGTCGGGTCGGTCGACAAAGTGCGGCGAAAGATCGCCGACAGCGCCACCAGCAATCGTTCCGCCTCCGCGCTTCGGCTGTCGAGAATGAGCGAGGAAACCGAATTGAGGCTGTTGAACAGGAAGTGCGGATTGATCTGGCTATGGAGGGCGCTCATCTTCGCGGTATGTGCCAGGCTCCTGAGTTCGGACGACCTCCGCTCCTCCCGCTTCACGTCTTCGCTATATTCGATACCGATATAAAGCCCCGCCCAGGCCAGGAAGAACCACGTCCACATTGCCAGGATGACCATCGCCTCCTTCCAGTCGATGCCTACGATTGTCATCGACGAGTGGTTCAGCCAGGCGGCGGCGAAGAAGGTCAGCCATGCATGTGTTTCGGCCGCGAAAGGCGCCACCGCGCCAAGCGTCACGGCTCTGAATCGAAAGGACCGATTGGATAACCGGCCGATGAGGAGGTGCATGCCAAAACATAATGCGATCCCGAACGTGAAGGTAGCGAGCCGGACGCCGGCGGCCTTGACGACATGGGGATTGCCCGAGAGTGCATCGGCAAATGTGAAAATCGCGAAATTGGCGCCCCACATTGCGGCGGTCAGGATGATCTTGGCACGCCGCTCCTGCGGCGACACCTCGCGGCGGCTGGTGCTGACGGCGTCTATATAGAGTGCACCGCCGCTACGTTCGACTGGTTGTTCCATCGTCAAATGTTCGCAGACCGCTGCGCCGCTGTCGACCGACGTTCACCCGCTTTTCGGGAACGTTCAGCCGCAGCGGAGTCATATTCTTGCTCGAGCCACGCCATCGCAGGCGCATGAGAAGCCTCAAATTCATCACCCTGGCCAGCATCGCGGCCGTTTTGATTGGCGCCAGCCATGACAGCGAAGTCGCCTATCCCGAGGGTTTCCGCCGTTGGACCCATGTGTCGAGCGCCTATATCGGCGAAGGACATCCGGCCTTCCCGCGCTATGGCGGCATCCATCACATTCACGCGAACAAGCTGGCGATGGAAGGATATCGCACGGGCACCTTCCCCGTCGGATCGGTGCTCACCTTCGACGTCCACGACGTAAAAATCGGGATGGGCACGATAGACCCAACGACGCGCAAACTGCTCGACGTCATGGAGAAGCGGCGCGATGGCTGGCGATTCATCGAGTTCGACGGTGACAGCAAAACGAAGATCGCCGTTACGGGCGCTCAAGCCGTCAACGCCTGCGCTGTGTGTCACACAGCTGCACCGCGAGATCACGTCTTCAGCACGCTGCAGGACTGACGCGGACGAACTTTTCCGACAACCGCATCGGACATCACGACATTCTCTTTAAAGCGTTGCCGCGTACGCAACAACTGTTGCCGATAGAGCGATACCGACCCCAGTTCGATCGAAGCTAGAGGCCCCCGGACCGAAGCATCCGGGGGTAATTATGATTCGTATATTGCTGCTGACCACTGCCGCATTTTCCGCGTTTGCAGCGCACGGCCAGGAAACAGGCCCGGAGGTATCGAGCGGTGACGATATCGTGGTGACGGGCACGCGTACCGAAGGACGCGCTGCGCTGGAATCCTCGGCGCCGATCGATATCGTCACTGGCGAGGAGATACTCGACAGCGGCTTTCCGGATATCGGGCGCGCCCTCAACTTCCTCGAGCCCGGGGTGAATTTCGCGCGTGCTGCAACCACGGCGAGCGCCGCGAACACGCGGCCCGTCACGCTGCGCGGCCTTTCGCCCGACCAGACGCTGGTGCTGGTCAATGGCAAGCGCTGGCATGCCAACGCCGTGCTCAACGTCAACAACAGCATCGGCCGCGGGTCGGCGGGCGTCGATCTCGACACGATCCCGCAAAGCGCCATCCAGCGGATCGAAGTGCTCCGCGACGGCGCGGCAGCACAATATGGTTCCGACGCGATCGCCGGCGTCGTCAACATCATCCTCAAATCCAACGCATCGGGCGGTTATGGCGAACTGCTTGCCGGCATCACGGAAGAAGGCGACGGCGCGAACGCAATGGCCACGGCCAGCGCCGGATTCCGCGTGGGCAACGGCGGCCATCTAACGCTGACCGTCCTCGCGCGCGGGCAGGAGGCGACCAACCGCGCCTTCGTCGATCGGCGCTTCAACCGCGTGACCTATCGCATCGGTGACCCTGAGGCGAGCGTCGCCAATTTTGCCTTCGATGCCGGCTTGCCGCTCGGCACGGCCGAGCTTTATGCCTTCGGCGCGGTCACCCGGAAGATTTCGAACAATGCGGCAGGGTTTCGCGTGCCGGGCTTTTCGCCGCTCTACCCCGACGGCTTTCTGCCGATCATCGAGCCGCGTATCCAGGATGTCGGCGGGACCGTTGGTGTGCGGACCGAGTTCGGCCGGCTGCGCGCCGATGTGAGCTATGGCTATGGCGAGAATCAGGCGGACTTTCGCGTCTATGATACGGCCAATGTCTCGCTGGGGCGGGCAAGCCCGACGACTTTTGACTCGGGCGGCGTGACCTATGCCCAGCATGTCGGCGACCTCGCCTTGTCACTCCCCCTCGACGGCGTGCTCGCGGGCGGCAATATCGCGGGGGGCGGACAGTACCGGCGCGAAAGCTACAGCATCCGCAGCGGCGAGCCGCAGGCCTACTTCGGCCTAGGCGCCGACGGCTTCGCGGGTTTCAATCCGCGCAATCCAACCGACGCCCGCCGCGACGCCTATGCCGCCTATTTCGACGCCGAATTGCGGCCGGTCGCGGCGCTGCTGCTGGGCGGGGCGGTGCGCTATGACCATTATGACGATTTCGGCGGCAAAGCCACGTGGCGCGCGACGGCGCGGCTCGACGCCGCCGAAGGCGTCGCGCTGCGCGGCACTCTCGGCACCGGGTTCAAGGCACCGTCGCTCCAGCAGCAATATTTCAGCGCGGTGCAGGGCGCGACGAGCCAAGGCCAGCTTGTGACCGTCGGTACGCTGCCCGTTTCCGATCCGGTGGCGCGCGCGCTGGGCGCCGGCGACCTCAAACCCGAACGCTCGCGCAACGCCACCGTCGGCGTCGTGTTCGGACCCTTCGACGGCTTCTCCTTCACCGCCGACTGGTTTCGCATCCGCATTCGCGACCGGATCGCACTCAGCGAGCAACTCGGCGGCGCGGCGGTGCAAGCGGTACTGAAACAGGCCGGAATCACCGGTTTTCAGCAGGTGCGCTTCTTCACCAATGCGGTCGACACCACCACCCAGGGGGTCGAAGTGACCGCGCGCTGGCAGGGCGATCTTGGCCCCGAAACGCACGCATCGGTCCAACTCGGCTATGGCTGGTTCAACTCGAGACTCGACACGCTGCGCGCAAATCCGGCGCTGCCGTCGCTGCCGCTGCTCAGCACCAAATCCATCCTGTTCCTCACCGAGGCGCAGCCGCGCAACAAATTCACCGTACAGGCGAGCCTCGAGCATGGGCCATTTGACCTGCGCGCCAATATCGCCGCCTTCGGCACCTATACGTCGGCGCCGCTGACCGGGGTGCAGACCTTTGGCGGCAAGGAGACGGTGGACCTTGCCGCGGGCTATACGCTTGCGGACGGCATCCGCATCGTGCTCGGCGTGCAGAATATGTTCGATGCCCACTCCGACAAGATCGATGGACAAGAACTGGTCATCGGCGCGACGGGCGGCAGCTTCCCGACCGGCGAAGAAACGCCGATCGGGCTCAACGGGCGCGCCTATTATGCACGCTTGACGGCGCGTTTCTGATGCTCGGGCGGCGACAGTTGCTGCAGCGCGCGGCGGCGCTCGCCGCGACACAGTTCCTCGTTGGCCCGCTGCATGCGCGCCCCGCGGCAAGTCGCGCGCGTACCGTGGTTGACCCATTTGCGCTGGGCGTCGCGTCGGGCGAACCCGCGGCGGACGGCTTCGTGCTCTGGACACGGATCGCGGGCCTCAGCGAAGACCGGCTGGTCGGCTACGAGATCGCCGAAGATGAAGGCTTTCGCCGCATCGCCCGCCGGGGAAATGCCCTTGCCCCGCTGGCGCGCGGCGGGGCTGTGCACCTCGAAGCACGCGGGCTGAAGGCCGGCCGCCGCTATTATTATCGCTTCCATTTCGCCGGCGCCGTCAGCCGGACCGGAACGGTCGCAACCATCGCCGCAACGCCCGCGCGACTGCGGCTGGCGCTCACTTCGTGCCAGCATTGGGAACATGGCTGGTTCACCGCCTATCGCGACATGATCGCGAACGACGTCGAGGCCGTGCTGCAGTTCGGCGATTATATCTATGAACGCCCCTTCGGTCGCGGACCGAATGTGCGCAGCTTTGGCGCACCCGATCCGCAGACGCTCGATGAATATCGCGCACGTCATGCCCTTTACCGCAGCGACCCCGATCTTGCCGCAGCGCATGCAGCGATGCCGTTCCTGGTAAGCTGGGACGATCATGAGGTCGAGAACGACTATTTTGCCGAACGGGCCGGCTACAGCGGCGACCCGCAAGCTTTCGTCCGCCGCCGCGCCGCCGCCTATCGCGCCTATTTCGAACATATGCCGCTCCGCCCCTCGGTGCTCCATCCCGATGGCGAGGTGCGGCTTTATCGCAGCATCAATTGGGGCGACCTAGCTGCGCTGCACATTCTCGACACGCGCCAATATCGCACGCCAAGCGCCTGCGTCGCGGAGGATGAGGCAGCGGACGGCCCGATTGCCCGATGCGCGCATGCCGACAACGACGGCGGATCGATGCTCGGGCCTGCGCAGGAGGCATGGTTCGGACGGGCGGCCGCGGTGCGGCCGGCCCGCTGGTCGCTGGTGACCCAGCAGACCCTGTTTTCGCGGCTGGTGCTGCCCGCCGGCCCCGATTCGCTCTATTCGCAGTTCTGGGACGGCTATGCCGCATCGCGCACGCGGCTGCTCGACGCGCTGGATACTGCGGAAACGCGCAATGCGGTCATCCTCGGCGGCGACGTGCATTCCTTTTGGCTCAACGATGTGAAGCGCGACTTTGCGCGGACCGATGGCGCGACGGTCGCCACCGAAATCGTCACCAGCTGCCTCGCGTCGCACGGCGGACCCGAGGCCTTGTTCGGACCCGCGCCGGCGCTAAACCCACATGTGCGGTTCCGCGACAATGCGAACGCCGGCTATGTCCTGCTCGACATTCAAAGCGATCGCATCGAAGGCAGCCTGCGGGCCGTTTCCAGTCTCGCAGACCCGCGGGCCACATGCCAGGCATTGCGCAGCTTCGCGATCGAAGATCGCCGCCCCGGTGCGTTGATTTAGCGCATTCCTCCACATCGCACGGGCTTCGTAGCCTGTGTCGCATAAATGTGACACTCGCCGCCTATGGCGATGCCATGCTTCGCAAGGCACCCCCGCTCGAGTCCATCGAGATATTCGTTGCCGCCGCGCAAGGCGAAAGCCTGCGCGCGGTGGGGCGCCGGCTCGCGCTCAGCCCGTCGGCGGTCAGCCGGCGGGTCGGCGCGCTCGAGCAATTCCTCGGGACCCGGCTGTTCGACCGCGCCGACCAGTCACTGACCCTGAACGCCGTCGGCGCGCGCTATCTCGAGGATGTGGCGCCGGCGATCCGGAGCATCCAGAACGCGACCGAGGCGATCCGTTTCGGCGAGAATCGCTCACTGCGCGTCGCCACCTCACACAGCCTCGCGGGTTGGCTTCTCCCACGCCTTCCAACGCTTCAGGCCCAAGCGGGAGTATCCGTCGAGATCACAGCCACCCGCGACGTTCAAGCGCTCGCCTGCGGCGAGGTCGATCTTGCCATCTGGGGCGATCTCAAGGTGCCGTCCGGAATTGAAACGACCCATCTGCTGACCCCGGAGGCGATACCTGTCGCGTCTCCCCGTCTCGCCGACGGGCGTACCGCACCGCGTATCGAAGCCGAACTGTCCCGTTACCCCCTTGTCTCGGTCCGCAAACCGGTCGGCCTTTGGGAACGATGGTTCGCCATGGCGGGGCTCGAGGCAAGCGCACTGAGCCTGCGGAGCTTCGACACGCTGCAACTTGCCTATGAGGCCGCAGCCGCTGGAGGCGGGATCACGCTGGCGGTTCCGTTGGTGTCGAACAGCTTCCTTGCCGGCGGCAGGCTGACGGCCTGCACGCGCCGCGCCTTTACGCTTGGTGCACGCTATCAGTTATACCGTTCGACCGAACGCCGGCGACACCCCCAGGGCGACCCCTTCAAGGCCTGGCTCCGCGAGCAAATCGACAGCTCTGTCGCGGAGTTTCGAGACATGTTGCACGCTCAATAGCGATACGGGGCTCGCCTGCATCCGGGACCGGCTGCCTCGGCTCAAATTGGCCGGTTCCGGCCGGGCAATTTTCGGGATTCTATACAGAGAAGCTGTCACGACGAATGCCCGAAGGCGTCCGCCACAAAATCCCGGCCAAGCTGCAGGCCAACAGGATCGACGCTATGCGCGACCCCATAGGATATGTGCGTGGTGACCTCGACGCCCAGCCGTTTGAGCTCGCTCTCTGCCCTATGCAGCGCCGCGACCGGAACCACCGGATCAGCCGTTCCGTGCACCAACAGCACCGGCGGCTTCGAGACGTCATCGAGCGCAAGGCCGGCCGATCCGGTGATCATCCCCGAATAGCCCACCACGGCGGCCACCGCGCGCGGTCGGCGCAGACCGATGTGAAGCGCCATCATCGTGCCCTGGCTAAAGCCGACCAGCGCCAGGTCTGCCTCGGTCAGTCCATATTGATTTAGCTTGCGATCGATAAAGGCGTCGATCGCGGGAGCTGCCGACGCCGCGCCCGCGGTCAGCGCCGACGGCGCAAATCCTGACAGTCCCCACCATTGATAACCGGCCCCCATCATGGCGCAACGCTGCGGCGCGTGCGGCGCAAGGAACAGCGTATCTGGAAGCGCATCCTGCCATTGGGGCGCGAGCGATATCATGTCCGTACCACTCGAACCGTAGCCGTGAAGCAGCAAGACGATCTTCCTGGGCGGTGCTCCGGAGCGCGGCTTCAGGCTGGCGCCATTGACAATTTTGGACAACGATATTTCTCTCATGGTTGTTGAAGGCCGCTTGTCCCCGGCCGCCATTCTGGCTGGAATGGCAAAGTTCGGGCAACGGCATAGGTAGAAACGCCGACGATAGTTTTCCACCCAACGGGGAATTGAAGTCCACTATGAGGCACCGAGCCCCCACAAGAACGTGGCCGCAGAGCCCAATCAAGTTCATTGCTAACAGCGGGCCACCGAGAGCTTGTATCGGCCCATATGGGCAAGGCTCACCCCACGAAGCCCTTGGATTTTTTGGTGACTGCGTGGTGATTACTTATCGCCCGGACAGATTTCGACATCAAGATATTTGTATTTATTTTCAATATTCTAGACAATTTCGGCATAAGTTCTGCTATTTCCGCTACCGGCGAACGGACGCAGAATCAGCGAAAAAGATCGGACCATGCCGATTGGATAGGGTCATATATCCGCATCACCGGCTGAGAGCCCTTGCCTGAGATTACGGCCTTCGTGCGGCGGAAGCTGCCCGGCGGCGGACTCAATAACCCTTGCGGTTGGGCTGCGCCAGTTCGGCTTCCGAAGGCCAATGTCCCTGCGGGTTTTCGGCGACGATTTCGGTCAATAAGGCCTTCGCGCCTTTCTCGTCGCCGGCAAAGCGGCGCTCCATCGCAATCGCGAACTTGATCGTGCTGTCGCGCGTATCCTTGAACCCGGCCGGATCGAGCCGGCCCTGCATGATCTGGACCGCCTGATAATAGGTGAAGTTCTCGATCAGCTTCAACCCGGGCTCGATGGCGTCGATCGCGGCGCGCGCCTTGTCGTGCTGCCCCATCTTGCGATAGGCGAGATAGGTCCAGTAGGCCGTCGGCACGCGCATGTCGTCGCGCGCGAAATCGGCCGAAAGCTCGAGCGATTTCGCCATGCCGCTGACCATCGTCGGATAATCGCCGGTCGCGAAGCTGGTCTGCGCGTGATAATAGACGATGTTGCCGCGATAGGTACTGATCGTAAGCCCAATCGGATTGGGCATGCCGTCGGGTTCGAAGCTGTCGGGCGTGTCGCCCATCAGCGCCAGCGCCTTTTCATAATCGGCGAGCGCTTCCTTGAACCGGCGCGCGCGCGTCAGATCGCGCGCGCGAAAGCGGTAGAGTTTATAGCTGTCCGGAAACAACTTCAGCCCGGCACTGAAAGCATCGACTGCGTCGCAGATCCGGCCCGCATAATCGAGGCGGCGGCCATACCAGATGTGCATATCCTCGCGGTCGGGCGCGATCTGCAGCGCGGCCGCGGCGATCGCGATATCCTCGTCGAGCATCTTTTGCGTCTTCGCCGAAAATTTGGGGACCGTCAGCGCGGTACCGATCAGGCTGGTGGCGCAATTTCCCGCGTCGGCGCCAGGGACAGCCGCCGACGCGGGGGCTGCCATCAGCAGCAAGGCAAGAGCGAGGCCGGAACAGCCGGCAGCGGTGCGCGGGCTCATCCGATCACCTCCTGATAGATGCGGCGGACATTGGTCCCCATGATCTTTTCGACGGTGCTCGCCGGATAACCGAGCTTGCGCACGCCATCCCATACCACCTCCATGCGGCGCGGACCGTTGAGTTCGTTGATGAACAGCGGCCAGTCGGGTTCGTGGAAATTGGCGCCCTCTTCGGCCTTCAGTTCGGCGATATAGGCGTCGGTCATCTCGACGACGCGGTGGTCGCGGTCGCTGCCGATCGCGACATGGTCGGCGCCCATCACTTTGACCGCATGGTCGATATGACGGAAATATTCAGGCAGTGCGTCGCTGCCGCGCTTGGTCGTCAGGAACGGCCGCATCTGGCAAATCCCCGCAACCCCGCCCTTGTCGGCGAGCAGCCGCAGATTCGCGTCGGTCGTGTTCCGGATATTGCTGTGCACCGCCATGCACGCGGTGTGCGAGACGATGACCGGCATCTTCGACGCCGCAATCGTGTCGGCCATCGTCTGCATGTTCGCATGCGACAGGTCGATCAGCATCCCGCGCGCGTTCATCCGCCCCACCAGCTCACGCCCGAAATGGGTGAGCCCGTTCGCGCCAAGCTCCTTGCACCCCGCACCGGCCCAATTCTGGTCGTTATAGGTGATCTGTGCCGACCGCACGCCCAGCTTGTGGAACAGGTCGACATTGTCGAGATCGCGGCCGAACTGAGTGCTGTTCTGAAACAGGTAGAAGAGCGCAATCTGGCCGTTCTTGCGCGCGATATCGATGTCGCTCGTGCGCGTCGCTTTCAGGAACAGGCCGGGATGCGCCGCGATATGCGCGTCATGATCGAGAACGGCCTGCACCGCCTCCTCATAAGCCTGCCCCTCATAGCTCTTGGGATCGCAGAGCGTTACCGTGATCGCATCGAGGCCGCTTGAGCGCATCTGCCCGATCAGCGCGGCATCATATTCGAAGCGGACCTCGCCCATCGCATCGAACGTGAGGGGGCGCGTCGTCGCCCGCGCAGCAACGCCCGGCGCAAAAGCGACAGCGGCCGAAACAGCCGCCCCTGACAGGATGAATTTCCGTCTATCCATAGCCACGCCCTCTCCAGTTTTTCTATTGGAAAGAAATTAGCTTATAGGAAAATTATTGCAAGCCTGTAGATTGAGGGAGCCGGCCTCGGCAATCAGGCGGTGTTGACCCACAAGACGACGGCGTCTTCCTCGCTCGTCGAGTAGCAGGCATGCTCCATGCTGCTGTTGATGTAGATGCTATCGCCGACCCCCAGGATCGCGGGCTCGTAATGCTCGGTCTGGAAGCAGATTTCGCCTTCGAGCACATAGAGGAACTCTTCGCCGCTGTGCTGCGACCAGACCTTGAAATCCTCAAGGCTGCGCGCCTTGATCGTCGTGACGAACGGCAGGATCTTCTTGTTCTTGAGTTCGGCGGCGATCAGCCGGTGGCGATAAACCGCGGTTTCCATCAGGCGGCCCGCGCCGTCCATCGTGACGCTGCGGCGTCCCGCGGCATCCTGACTCGCGTTGCTCGCGAAAAGCTCGGTAATGTCGATGTCAAAGCCGGTGGCCAGTTTCTGCACGACATCGAACGTCGGCGACATCTGGTCGTTTTCGATCTTCGACAGCGTCGAGGCGGCAAGCGCCGTCAAACGCCCCGCATCCTCCAGCGTCATGCCGCGTTCGCGGCGAAGCTGGCGCAATCTTTCGCCCAGATGAAAGCCTTCGGACCGTGGCCGCTTCATAGGGCGCACCGCACCCAACACTTCCGGCTCGTCTCCGTTTCTGGGCGGCATAAGTCTCCAATCCTTGGTCTACTCGAGATCGTACGGCATCGGCGATTGGGGACGGCTGGGGGAAGAGGTCCGGCCAATCAGCCGCCGCAATCTATAAAGCACAAATTTCCGATAGGCTACGATATTGGCATATCCGCTATGCCTCCCTCGCTTTCGCCTACCGGAAATATGCGTCGATCCCGAACAGACGAGATCAGAATTTATACTTGGCATTCAAATAGTAGAAGCCACCGGCAACTCCGAACACGCTGTGATTGTCGTAAATCAGGCCCGAACGTGCACGTGCAGCGCCGCGACCCGGCGGGTAGATGTTGAACAGGTTGCGCGCGCCGATGCTGAGGTCGACGCCCTCGATGCCCGAATAGGTCACTTCGGCGTCGAACAGCGTAACGGCCTTGCGCGGCAGGAAGGTCGCGCCATCCAGCCGGCGCCAGGCGCCATAATGGTTGGCGCGCGCCATGAAGGCGAAATCACCGACCTTGGTCGTCGTCGAGAAGTTACCGCGCCAGCGCGGCGTGCCACGTTCGAATTCGGTAACGATGGCGGAGGTGAAACCGACCGGCGGCGCCCCGCGCAATTGCTGCTCATTATAGTTCACGGCAAGGCTGAAGTCGGTCGATGCATTGTCCGACCAAGTCTGGCGATAGGTGCTGACGAGGTCGAAGCCGCGAACGCGGGTGTTCATTTCGTTCTGGAAATACCGCACATCCTCAATGTCCGCACCATTGGGGAAACCGAGCGCAGCCAGCGCAGCGCGTTCCGCCGCGGTGGTTTTACGCGAAGGCGTCAGCAGCAGGCGATCATCGACCTTGATCTGATAGAAGTCGAGCGTCGCGAGGAAGCCGTCCAGACCGGTAAAGACCATGCCGGCCGACATGTTGAACGACGTTTCCGGCTTCAGGGCGTTCGATCCGAAAACCCGCGCTGCGGGCGACCCCGGAACCAGCACGGCATCGAGGATGAAGCCGCCGAGGCCATCGAGCTGCGAGGTCAGGCTGGTGCCGAACACCTGACCGGCGGCCGGTGCGCGGAAACCGGTGCTGACCGAACCGCGCAGGGCGAAGGCATCGCTCAGTTCGAAACGGGTTGCCGCCTTGTAGCTGAAGTTCGTACCGAACTGGTCATAGTCTTCGTAGCGACCGGCGACAGACAGGTTCCACCAGGGCGTGATATCGGCATCGACTTCGGCGAACACCGCATAGCTTGCCGAGTCAAAGCTACCGGCGAACTCGGGCGAGAAACCTTGGAAGCCGTTCGAACCCGCAGGCAAATCCTTCAACGGACCGGTGGTGTAGCTGGCTTGGTCGCCGCGGCCGATGACATAGGTCTCCTTGCGATAGCTGGCGCCCGCGAAAGCAAGGATGTTGTCGGTCAGTTCATAAGATGTTTCAGCGTCGAACTGGATTTCGCGCTGGGTCAGCGAGCCCGGCTTGAACGAGGTCGGCGAGTTGACGCCCATCGAGGCGTTGATCGTACCGGTGATCGTATAGTCGACGGTGTTGGTGCCATAGCGCGCAGACAGATCCCAGTTCCACGGGCCGACCTGATCGCGCAAACCGACCAACGCGCTGAAATCTTCGAGATTTCCCGAGAATTCCGGCGTGAAACCGCCCGGATAGATGGCCGCAAGGTTGAAGGCCTGCGGGTGCGCCGGGCTGAGATCGAACGCCGAATTGGCATAGGTGCCGTGGCCGTTCACGCCGCCAGCCGTAAAGGGCTGACGCAGGCCGAAGGTGACCGCGCTTTTGCCGGTCATATAGTTGCCGAACGAATAGGCTTCGAGTTCGTCACCCAGTTCGACGCCGGCGTTCCAGACCGCCTTGAACGCCATGTAACGCGGATCGAGATTGCCTTCAGGATGCTCGGGCACGCCCTTTACGCCCGCCGCTCTCAGGGCCACCGCGCCAGCGTGGCTGGCCTTCTTCGCATAGGCCTTGGCCTGATCGGTATATTGGGCCGCGATGTTGAAATAGGCGTTGTCGCCAACCGGAACCGCAAGATGACCCTGAATGTCATAGGTGCGGCCGCCGCTTTCATAATATTCGCCGACTTGGCCAATGATCGAGCCCCCGCTTTTCGCCTTTTTCAGCTCCATGTTGATCACACCGGCGATCGCGTCCGAGCCATATTGGGCCGATGCGCCGTCGCGCAGTACCTCGACGCTCGACAGGGCAATGGGCGGAATGACGTTGAAATCCTGCCCCTGCGAGCCCGAAGTCGAAGCGTGGCCGGTGCCGATCTGCACGATCGAGGCGCGGTGACGGCGCTTGCCGTTCATCAGCAGCAGGACATGGTCGGCCGGCGAGCCGCGCAGCGTAATCGGCCGCACGAAAGAGGAGCCGTCGTTGCCCTGAAGACGCTGGGCATTGAATGCGGGCACCAGCGTGCGCAACGCGTCGTTCACGTCGGTATAGCCGGTCGTCGAGATCTGCTCCGGCGAGATGACGTCGATGGCAACCGAGCTATCGGTAACCGAGCGATCCTTGCGGCGCGTCCCGATGACGACGATGTCGCTGCCACCTTCACCGGCATCGGCGCCTTCTGCTTCCGGCGGCTGCGTCTGAGCCTGCGCGGCAGGCGTGATGGCGAATGCGAGAGCCGACGACAGCAGCAGGCGTGAAACGAACTTCGACATTTTTCCCTCCTTGGTAACCCATTTCCCCACCCCGAAATCTTTGGATTTCCGGAGCTCGCTCTATTCTTCATAATTTTCCTATCATAAAATTTATTGCCCAACTAGCAAAATATTCCTATGTGACGGGAGGCGACACGGAAGCGATCTTCGCAGCCCCGGTCGACGGGAGCTTTTTACGTGAAGGACAGGACCAAACCGCCCGCGATCAACTGGCTCACGCTTTGCGTGGGCACCCTCGCGGGCCTGTCGCTCTCGAGCGCTGCCGCCGCAATGCAATCCGATCCGATCGCCGAAGAGCGCCTGATAGTTCATGCAGGCGCCGTCATCGCAATCCCCGGCGAACGCGCACTGGGTCCCACGACGATCGTCGTTCGCGAAGGCAGAATCGCCGAAATCCGGCCGGGATATGTCGACTTCCCCGATACGCCCACGATCGACCTGAAGGACCGGACAGTGCTGCCCGGCCTGATCGACACGCATGTCCACTTCAGCTTTTCGCCCGAAACGAAACTATGGTCGGCGGCGATCGACACGCCCGAAGACGTCGCGCTCTTCGCCTTTTCCAATGCGAAAAAGACCCTGGAAGCCGGCTTCACGACCGTCCGCGATGTGGGGTCCGACGGCTATTCGATCCACGCGCTGCGCGATGCGATCAACGAAGGCACCGTCGCCGGGCCGCGCATCTTTCTGTCGGGCACCTCGCTGTCGATCGTCGGCGGTCATGGCGACATGTCGGGGCTCAACCGCAAGACGACCGAGGCCTTATATCCCTATGACTATACCGGAGCGTGCACCGGCCCGGTCGAATGCGCGCTGCGCGTCCGCGAGGCCGCCAAATATGGTGCCGACCTGATCAAGATCACATCGACTGGCGGCATCATGTCACAGCAGGCGCGTGGGCTCGGGCAGCATTTGAGCGACGACGAACTAACCTCGATCGTCACCACCGCGCACAGTCTCGGGCTCAAGGTCGCGGCGCACGCGCATGGCGGCGAAGGCGTCGCTGCATCGGTCCGCGCCGGCGTCGATTCGATCGAGCATGGCACATATCTCGACGAGGAGACCGCGAAGCTGATGGCCAAACGCGGGACATGGCTCGTCCCGACCCTCGGCCTGCTTGATTCGCGAAAAGAGAGCGACGCCAGCCCTGCGGTGCGAGCCAAGATGGTCGAAGCCCGCCGTGTCGCGGGACGCAATATCCGCCTCGCGGTCCAGCATAAGGTCAATATCGCCTTTGGTACCGACGCGGGCGTGTCGCCGCACGGCCAGAATGCCCGGCAGTTCCGCCACATGGTCGAACAGGGGCCGATGACGCCGATGGCCGCGCTTCGCTCGGCCACCGTCGATGCCGCAACGCTGGTCGACCAGTCGGCCAATCTGGGCACGATCGAAGTCGGAAAATTCGCCGACATGATCGCCGTCGGCGGAGATCCCGCGCACGACATTTCGGTGATGGAGCATGTCTCCACCGTCATCAAGAACGGCCGCGTCGTCGTTCACGACCGGGAAGACCGGCCCTGAACCCTGCCTGGTTCGACACACACTCTCTCTCGCAACGCTTTCAACGGACATAATGATGAACGCTATCGACACGTCTCTCTCCCCAAAATCGGCCCGGCTCGCGGCGGGCGCCCACAGCGACGCCGTTACCGCCATATTCGGTGACCTCGGGCTGTCGCTCGACGATCATCTCGGTTCCGATCTCGGCGTGTTTTCGCCGATCGACGGATCCGAACTCGCGCGGCTGAAAATGCACCAGCCAGCCGACATGGATGTCGTGGTCGCGAACGCGCAAACCGCGTTCCTCGCCTGGAAACAGGTGCCCGCCCCCCACCGCGGCGAGCTTGTCCGGCGCTATGGTCAGCTCGTTCGCGAGCACAAGGAAACCCTGTCGCGCCTGCTCACCATCGAAAATGGCAAGATTCTGACCGAAGCGCGCGGCGAAGTGCAGGAAGTCATCGACATCTGCGAATATGCCGTCGGCCTGTCGCGGCAGCTGTTCGGACTCACGATCGCGTCCGAACGCGCCGAGCACCGGCTGACCGAATATTGGCATCCGCTCGGCCCGCTCGGGCTGATTTCGGCATTCAATTTCCCCGCTGCGGTCTGGGCATGGGGCACCACGGTCGCGCTCGTCTGCGGCGACAGCGCGATCTGGAAGCCCTCCGAAAAGACACCACTCACCGCGCTCGCCTTTGGCAAATTGCTCCAGAAGGTCGCGGCTGACTATGAATTCGCGCCCGCACATCTGGTGCAGGTCGCCATCGGCGCCGCCGAATGCGGCGGCATCATCGCCGACCATCCAGGGATCGCGATCGTCAGCGCAACGGGCAGCGTTCGCATGGGGCAGGATGTCGGCGTCCGGGTCCAGCGGCGCTTTGGCCGCCCGGTCCTCGAACTCGGCGGCAACAATGCCGCGATCGTGGCGCCCAGCGCCGATATCGGCCTTGCCCTGCGCGGGACGGTGTTTGCCGCAACGGGCACCTGCGGCCAGCGCTGTACGTCGCTTCGTCGCCTGATCGTCCACGACAGCATCCGTGGCGATTTCGTGAAGCGTCTGATCGCGACCGTGGGCAGCCTGCGTATCGGCAGCCCGCTCGTCGACGACACCCATGTCGGCCCGCTGATCGACAAGGCGGCCTTTGACGCGATGCAGCGCGCGCTCGAACAGGCGCGCCGCGAAGGCGGGATCGTCCATGGCGGCGAGCGGATCGATATCGAGGAATCGGAGGGCGCCTATTATGTCCGCCCCGCGATCGTCGAAATGCCCGCGCAGAGCGAAATCGTTCGCGAAGAAACCTTCGCCCCCATCCTTTATGTCTTGCCCTACGCGACGCTCGACGAAGCAATCGCGCTGCAGAATGGCGTGCCGCAGGGGTTGTCGTCGTGCATCTTCACCAACGATGTGCGCGAAGCCGAGCGGTTCCAGTCGGCGCAGGGCAGCGATTGCGGCATCGTCAATGTGAACATCGGCACCAGTGGCGCCGAGATCGGCGGCGCCTTCGGCGGCGAGAAGGTGACCGGCGGCGGCCGCGTGTCGGGCTCGGACAGCTGGAAGAACTATATGCGCCGCGTTACCGCGACGGTGAATTATTCGACATCGCTGCCGCTCGCGCAGGGTGTGAAGTTCGATCTCGACGTAGACTAGAACATATCTGTTTGGAGGAGGTTTAATATGGTCCCCGGAAAACTGAAATTATTGGCATCGGCCGGCCTGTTGTTCGTCGCCATGCCGTTATCGACGGCGGCGCAGGAAGGCAGCGCGCAGGGCACGTCTCTACTCGGCAAGCCGATGGTCACGACGCAAACGCGCAACGCCAATGTCGCCGCGACCGAAACGCTCGATCGCGCAGCGCGCGAGGCCAAGGCGGCGTTCGAAGCCAATATGACGGCCGACAACGCGACCTGGTATGGCCGCATCCTCTTCTATCAGGGCTATTCGAAAGAATCCGCGGCGGTCTATGATCAGGCCCTCAAGCGCTTCCCCAATTCAGGCAAGCTGCTGCGCCACCGCGCGCATCGCGCCTTTTCGCTGCGCGAGTTCGACAAGTCGATCGAACTGGGGCTGAAGGCAGCCAAGATCTATGAAAACCAGCCGCTCGAGCGCGAGAAGCCGGGCCCCGATTATTTTCCCGGCGACCCCGATGTCGTTCAATATTATCTCTATTACCACCTCGGCCAGGCCTATTTCGCCAAGCATGATTTCGACAATGCCGCAAAATGGTTCGCCAAATCGGCGGAGTCGGCCGCCTTCACGCACGACGTCGAGGCGCGGACGGCAAACGGCTATTGGGAATATCTCTCGCTCGCGCGCGGCGGGAAACTTCGCGAGGCACAGAAGCTGCTCGACGACTATGATCTGACATTGTTCGAGGTTCACCCCAAGGGCGGCTCGGACACCTATTTCGACGGGCTGCAACTGTTCAAGGGCCACCGCGCCACCGACAGCTTCTTCAGCGATAAGGACAGCGGGCGCGCCTTTGCAACCGCCGACGGGGTCGCGGCGTCGACCGCCTACAGCCTTGCCAACTATTACATCCTGAGCGGCGAGCCCGAGAAAGCAAAGCCTTGGCTGAAGCGCTCGATCAATGTCGACAGCTGGGGCTTCTTCGCCCGCATCCAGGCCGAAGCCGACTGGTTGCTGCTGTTCCCGGGCGAACAGCCCTGACCTGACACGCTGGGCGAGCGGCGGACCCGAACAATCGGGCCGGATATCTGGGAGAAGCATCGTGAATAACTGGACCCGCCGCAAACCCATCGCGCCGGCCGGCGAGCGCCGCGCCGACGCGCTGCCGCCCAGCCTGTCCTGGCCGCAGCTCATGGCGCTTGGCGTCGGCGCGATTATCGGCACCGGGATCCTGACCCTGATCGGGGTCGGTGTCGACAGGGCGGGTCCCGCGGTGCTGCTGTCGTTCGCCATCGCCGGCGCGGTTTGCGCGTGCGCCGCACTCGCCTACGCCGAATTATCCTCGATGATGCCCGCGGCGGGAAGCGCCTACAGCTATTCCTACGCCGGCCTCGGCGAAATCTTCGCCTGGGTGGTGGGGTGGAGCCTGATCCTCGAATATTCGCTGGTCGTGTCGACGGTGGCAGTGGGCTGGTCGGGTTATGCGTCGCCGCTTCTGATCGGCATCGGCTTTCCCGAGGCCTTGACGCGCGGCCCCGAACTCGGCGGCCTGATCAACCTCCCCGCCATCGCCATCATCGCGATCGTCACCGGCCTGTTGTTGCTGGGCACACGCGAAAGCGCCCGTATCAATGCTGTGCTCGTGGTCGTGAAGATCGTTACCCTGCTGCTTTTCGTCGGTTTCACGCTGCCCTATTTCGACGCCGCGAACCTCAACCCCTTCATGCCATACGGCTATGCCGCAAACGTCGGCGGCGACGGGGTGCAGCGCGGCGTCATGGCCGCCGCTGCCATCATCTTCTTCGCCTTTTACGGCTTCGATGCAATTTCCACCGCAGCAGAGGAAACGAAGCGGCCGGAGCGCGATCTGCCGATCGCGATCATCGGATCGATGGCGATCTGCACGATCATCTATATGCTGGTCGCCGCCGTCGCGGTTGGCGCGACCCCGTTCGCGCGCTTTGCCGACAGCCCCGAACCGCTCTCGCTCATCCTGCGTTCGATCGGGCAGGCGGGCATTG
Source organism: Sphingopyxis sp. GW821-FHT10B01 (assembly GCF_059415685.1). Classification (NCBI taxonomy): domain Bacteria; kingdom Pseudomonadati; phylum Pseudomonadota; class Alphaproteobacteria; order Sphingomonadales; family Sphingopyxidaceae; genus Sphingopyxis; species Sphingopyxis sp. GW821-FHT10B01. Next base: position 899,767 of record NZ_JBWKNS010000001.1, read on the forward strand.
CGAAAATCGTCGCAACGACCGCCGTCATCGCGCTGCCGACCGTATTGCTCGCCTTCCTGTACGGGCAAAGCCGGATTTTCCTCGCAATGGCGCGTGACGGCTTTCTGCCGCGGCGTTTCGCCCAAATTTCGAAGCGGGGCACGCCCACACGCATCACGCTGGGAACCGCCGTGATCGTCGCGATCCTCGCGGGGCTGCTGCCCATCGGCAAGGTCGCCGCCCTCGCCAATGCCGGAACTTTGATTGCCTTCATAGCCGTCGGCCTCTGCTTGCTGGTACTGCGGCGTCGCGCCCCGAATGCCCCGCGCCCCTTTCGCGTTCGCGCTGTGTGGCTGGTCGGGCTCGGGACCATCGGAGGCTGTCTCTATCTGTTCCTGAACCTGCCGCTCGAAACCCTTTTATGGTGCCTGGCCTGGAACGCGATCGGTCTCGTCATCTATGTGGCATATGGGCAAGGCCAAAGCACGTTGGGCAGAGCCGGCATCGACGGCTAGCCCCTTCCGCTATTTGCCCGCTTCGCCCTTTGCGGCGCTCGCTTGCCGCAGCCTGTTTTCACGCATCGCCAACTCTTCGTACCGGCAAAGCGGCACCGCAGCCTTGGCGACAGGGCGGTCGGGAGGCGTTTCGCTGCTGGGTTTCCTGTCGGCCATTTCGGGCCGCAATCTACCCCACCCGCCGCTTGCGGCCAATATGCGGGGTGTACAAACAAATGGGGCGGCCTCTTTGCGAGGCCGCCCCAGTCTTGTGGATCCGTCGGGGAGAGAGGGAGAGGACGGTCCGGAGATAGGTGTCAGTCTGTCTTAGCGCGCAGCCATCTGGCTGTCGGTTTCGACTTCGGCGACGCCGGCGAGCTTCAGCGCGGCGCGGAACTGCTTGGCGGCGGCACGTTCGTTGCCCGCTTCGCACAGCTTCTTTCCGGTCGAAACGAAGCGCTTGGCGTTGGCCTGCCTGCCGCCCTCGGCGCCGGTGGCGGCGACATGGGCCTGTTCGGCGAGACCGGCGCAGCGATAGTCGCCACCCGACTGGGCGTAAGCGGGGGCTGCGGATGCCATCAGGCCGGTGAAGGCCAGCGCCGAAGCGGCGACGATTGCAAAAGCGGCGGGAAAGCGACGGAATGAGGAGATCTGATAGGCCATGGGAGAGGTTCCTTTCGTTTCTTTGTGCAACCTTTTTAGCCGCGGTTGCGCACGTAGATAATCCTCTATAATCTGCAAGTGCTTTGAAGCAGGATTTAACAATCCCCCATGGGGTGCTCGACGGGATCGAAGCTTTCCTGCGTGTCGCGGAACGGCGGAGCTTTTCCGCCGCAGCCGCCGACCTCGGCGTCTCTCCTTCGGCGATCAGCCAGATCATCAAGGGGCTGGAAGCCCGCGTCGGCGCCCCCTTGTTCATGCGCACCACCCGCAGCGTCGGACTGACCCAGGCGGGCGAGATGTTCCTCGATCGCGCCGCACCCGCCTATGCGGGGCTGGGCGACGCCTATGAAGCCGCACGCAATCTCGGCAACCGGCCCGCGGGTCGGTTGCGCATCAATCTGATGCGCGGCGCGGTACAGCCCTTGTTCGAACCGATCATCGCGGGCTTTTGCGAAACCTATCCCGACATCGAACTCGAAATTTATGCAGAGGACGCGCTCGCCGACCTCAGCGCCGGCGGCTTTGACGCCGGGGTGCGGATGGGCGAATCGCTCGATGCCGATGTGATCGCTGTCCGCCTGACCGGGCCTTTTCGTTTCGTCGCGGTCGCGACCCCGGGTTATCTGGCGAAGCACGGGCGCCCGGAAAGCCCCGACGAACTGCGCAATCATCGTTGCGTTCGGATGCGCATGGGAAGCGGCGCGCTGATGCCGTGGACCTTCGAAAAGGGGAATCGCGAGATCGAGGTCGCGGTGACCGGCCCGGTGATCGTCAATGACTTCACCGCGATGATGGTCGCGGTGCACGCCGGGGTCGCGATGGGCATGACCGCCGAGCCCGTGGTCAAGGCGCAGGTCGCGTCCGGCGAACTCGAACTCGTGCTTGCCGACCATGCCTGCTCGACCTCGGGTCTCTTCCTTTATTACCCCAGCCGCAAACAGGTGATGCCCAAGCTCCGCGCCTTCATCGATTATGTGCGCGACTATCTGCCCGACGACGTCACCGGCTGACCCTTGTCGGAGGCGTGCGATCGAGCGCAGAAACAAATCCCTTTGCCGCCAGCAGAAAAATTGGGCTGGCGCCGACAGGGAAATCCCGGCAGCAGGTTCTCTATTAAAAGGGTTGGGATGAACTATGATCGATTTTGCGGCTATCGACTTTACCGCCCTGTTGCCGTTCATCCTGATTGGTTTCGCCGCACAGCTGGTCGACGGCGCGCTTGGCATGGCGTTCGGGGTCATCTGTAACACACTGCTGGTTGCCGTACTCGGCGTCCCACCTGCGACGGCATCGGCGCGCATCCATGTGGTGGAGATTTTCACGACCGGCGCGTCGGGACTCAGCCACCTGTTTCACCGCAACATCGACTGGCCGCTGTTCTGGCGCCTGTTGATTCCGGGTGTAATCGGAGGCGTGTTGGGCGCCTATGTGCTGTCGTCGCTGCACGCTGATGTCGTAAAGCCCTTCGTGCTCGGCTATCTGGTACTGATCGGCGTGTGGCTTTTGATCCGCGGCCTGCTCTATCCGCCCAAGTTCGAAAAGCCCAAGATCGTTGCCCCGCTTGCAGTCGTCGGGGGCTTTCTCGACGCCGCGGGCGGTGGCGGCTGGGGCCCGGTGGTGACATCGAATTTGCTGGTTCAGGGCGGTGAACCACGCAAGGTCGTCGGCACGGTCAACAGTGTCGAATTCTTCCTCGCTGTCGCCGTCTCGATCGCCTTCATCTGGAATCTGGGTTTCTCGCAAATTCTCGGCCCCACGCTCGGCCTGATCGTCGGCGGCGTCGCCGCGGCGCCGCTGGGCGCAATGATGGCCAAGCGCTTTTCGCCCAAGGTAATGTTGGTCATGGTCGGCATCGTGCTGATCGCGACCAGCGCCTTTGGCCTCTACAAGGCGCTGTCCTGATCAAAAGCCTGCTTTCGACCGAAAGCGGGCCGACGGCTCAATTCGCCGGCTTGGTCTCGTCGATCTTGTCGACCCATTCGGGATAGAAGCTTGGCTCGCGCGCTGACCAGCCGGGCGCGGTTGCCGCAGCTTCGCTGATCGACTGGAGGAGCAGCCGGCGCTTGTCGGGGTGGAGATGCGGCAAAGATGCCGCGGCACAGAACGCCCCCGGCAACCACGGCCGCGCATGCGCACCGAGCAGCCGCTCGTAAAGGAAGCGATAGGGTGCGAAGGCGTGCAGCCGGTCCTGACCGAGGTCGAATGCCGATATCGCGACCAGTGGCGCCATGAAATGTTCGAGCGCATCGAGCCCGCTGTCGTCGGGGATATGGGCCCGGACGTCGGCCAGCCGCTGATAGACACGCGCTTGGACCCGGATCGCGGTTTCCTCGACCATGTCGCGCGACCAGCGCGCGATCGCGTCGTCGCGTTCGAGCCCGATATCGAGCGAGCGGCGGATGTACCGCTGCGTCGCCGCCGGGAAGGCCGCAAATTCCTTGATTTCCGATATCGACAGATCGCCTGCTGCCGGTCCCGAACGCCCAGAATGCGTAACCATGGTCGTGCTCCCGCACGGCGCCCGGGGAGCCATCCCCCCGGAGGCCTGCATCAAACAGTCTGCCACCAAAATGGTTAGTGGCGGGTTAACCATGACGTCGGACATTGTTCAGCAAGCGGTGGGGCGTTGCGCGGCGCCGCGACGGAGCCTAATCAGCGTGTCTTGAATCTCTAAGACACACGAGAGCCACCATGTCGCATTCACCGCAGCCGGTCATTTCCGCAACCGGCCTCTTCACCCCCGCCGAACGCATCTCCAACGAAGAACTTGTCGCCAGTTTTAACCATTATGTTGCGCTGCACAACAAAGAAAATGCAGCCGCAATTGCCGCTGGCGAAATCGCGGAACTCGCTGAATCGAGTGTCGAATTCATCGAGAAGGCGAGTGGGATCGGTTCGCGCTTCGTCGTCGACAAGGCAGGCATCCTCGACCCTGAACACATGGCGCCGCGGATCGCTGAGCGCAGCAATGACGAGCTGTCGATCCTCGCGGAAATCGGAGTTGCCGCGGCAAAGGACGCACTGGCGCGCGCCGGACGCGATGCAGGCGACGTCGACGCGGTGCTGTGCGCGGCGTCGAACATGCAGCGCCCCTATCCGGCCATGGCGGTCGAAATTCAGGACGCGCTCGGCATAGACGGTTTCGGGTTCGACATGAATGTCGCCTGCTCGTCAGCGACATTCGGTATCCAGACCGCCGCCGACTATATCCGCGCGGGACATGCAAAGAGCGTGCTCGTTGTAAATCCCGAAATTTGTTCGGGCCATCTCAACTGGCGCGACCGCGACAGCCATTTCATTTTCGGCGATGTCGCAACCGCGATCCTCGTCGAGGACAAGACCATCGCGCCCGCGGGCCATTGGGATATTCTGGGCACCAAGCTCAAGACGGTCTTCTCGAACAACATCCGCAACAATTTCGGTTTTTTGAACCGCGGCCATGGCGGCATCGACCAGTCGGGGCCGACCAGCGACAAGCTGTTCGTCCAAGAGGGCCGCAAGGTGTTCAAGGAAGTCGTGCCGATGGTCGCGAACATGATCGTCGAACAGATGGAAATTCTCGGCCTCGAAGGCGCCGATATGCGCCGCCTGTGGCTGCATCAGGCAAACACAAACATGAACCGACTGATCGCGCACCGCGTGCTGGGGCATGAAGCGAGCGATGACGAAAGCCCGACGGTACTCGACACCTATGGCAATACGTCGAGCGCCGGGTCGATCATCGCATTCCACCTGCACCACGAGGATATGGCAGCAGGCGAGACCGGGCTGATCTGCTCGTTCGGGGCGGGCTATTCAGCCGGAACGGTGTTTATCCGGAAGACCTAAATATAGCCGTCGCCCCCGCGAACCCAGAGGCACCGATGTTATAACTCGGCTTGCCTCGGGTTGCGGGTTGCCGTTCACAAAGTCGAGAATGCCCATCAACGATCCGTGGAGTGTGGCATGCACCTCGCCGCGCTTGTCACCAGGATGCAGAATGATCTTGCCGACGAGTGATCGGATGTCGCTTGAGGCATCGAGCCGCGTTTTGGGGTCTTCAAGCGTCTCCATGAGCGCGGCAACCTTGCGCTTGTAGACTTCGGCAATGCCCGGATGAACGTCAGGAATATCCTGCGGCGTTTCTGCGAGCCGCACGGTGATTTCGGCTCTCTCGCGTTCTAGCTCCGCCATACGGGCCTTCATAACCGGCTGATACAGTCCGTCCTCGATCGCCGCCATGATGCCCGCCACCGCGCGGTCGATTCTTACGAGCCCTCGGGTATCGGCGTCGGCCTGAACGCGCCTCTCGCGGTTCGCGCCGTTGATGTGCGCCGCATAGGCAGCAACAGCCGCTTTGATCTTGTCGGCTGATACCAGCCGGTCGGCGATGCCGACAAGCGCGCGGCGTTCAAGTTCCGCGCGCTTGATCGTCCGGCTGTTGGTGCAGGCGCGGCTGCGATGATGCTTCACGCATCCGTACCGGTCGCCCACGACGATCGCATAGTTGCCGCCGCACGCGCCACATTCGAGAAGACCCGAGAGCAGATAGGCGGGACGTCGCGCACCGATCGACGCACGCGCCTGCGCCGATTCCTTGATGTTCACGTAGCGCGCGGCAAGCACCTCCTGCTGGTGCTTCACCGCCTCCCATAGTGCGTCGCTGACGATGCGCAGATCGGGAACTTCATTCCGGACCCACTCGGTCTCGGGATTGAACCGCGTGACGCTCTTCCCCGTAGCGGGGTCTGTCACCGAATGTTTATGGTTCCAGACGCGGACGCCAACATATAGCTCGTTGTTGATGATGCCGGTGCCCCGGCGCACATCGCCGCGGATGCCCGTATCGCGCCATGGAGCCCCCGCAGGACCCGTAATGCCGTCAGCGTTGAGGTCGCGCGCAATAGCGCGCGGGCTCTTGCCCACAGCGAACTCGCGGAAAATACGCTCGACGATAAGCGCTTGGACCGGATCGATTTCGCGCTCGCCGCGCACCAACTCACCCTCGCTGCTGAGCCGCCGGATAATGCGATAGCCAAAAGCGTTCGGCCCAGCCGAGAAGCCCTTCTCGACCCGGCCGCGCAGGCCGCGATGCGTCTTCTTGGCAAGGTCTTTCAGGAACAGCGCGTTCATCGTGCCCTTGAGCCCGACATGCAGCTCGGTGATTTCGCCCTCGGCGAGCGTGATCAACGACACCCGCGCGAACTGGAGATGCTTGTAGAGGGTCGCGACATCGGCCTGATCGCGCGACACCCGGTCGAGCGCTTCGGTGAGCACAATATCGAACTTGCCCGCCCGCGCGTCAGCAAGCAGCTTCTGGATACCCGGACGCAGGATCATGCTCGCGCCCGAGATGGCGGCATCCTTATAGAGGTGCTCGATCTGCCAGCCTTCGCGCTCTGCGCGTTCGCGGCAGATGCGCTGCTGGTCGGCGATCGATGCGGCATTCTGCTGGTCGGAGGAATAGCGGGCGTAAAGCGCGGCAAGGATCATCATGTCTTCCTTTCGAGTGGCGGGACAACGGCCCGCACAGCCGGGTAAGACAGTGTCCCGCGCATATACCCTATGATCAAGGATTGGGCGCCCCCGGGTTTTCCGGTGCAGGTTCATTGTCATTCGCCGCCTTGCGGGCGCGAATATGCTCGCGGGCGATATGCCGTCCGATCGCCTCGGCGACGCGCGTCAACGCCGCGTCGACTGCTGCCGGATCGGGAACGGTGTCATTGTCGTTCGCAGGCGTGACAGGAGCCTCTTGTGCCTCATCCTTCTTCATAGCGGCCCCATCGGGGATACCGGGCTGTCATTGTCGGCGCGGTAGCGAACGGGGTCGGCGATCCAGCGGCTGACCGCGGATTCATGCCATCCGGCGCCGTGAATGCTGATCTTCAACTGCGAAGGGAACGTCCCTTCCGCAATCTTGCGATAGAGGGTCGAACGCGACAGCCCGGTGCGGGCGAGGACAGTCTGGAGGCGGATGATCTTTTCCGGATCGGGCATGAAGCATACTCCATCGGCTGACGGTTATTGGGCTCCCCTGGGTGTAGAATTGGGGATCCCGAGAAACCGCGCAAGAGTGCCAAAAATGGTGTCTGTACCGCGATGCGTCCGGCAGCGTTTCCTTGCGTCCGACAGCGTCCGGTAGCGCCGAATTGCCGGTATACAGAAATATTCCCATACCGTCCCAACAACGGAGTTGGTGCCAGGCTTGGCACCCCCGATCAGCCCCTTGGATCAGAAAAATCCGATTCGAATCGCGTCCCGCCGATGCCGGCCACGCTCTATTCCGCTTCGCTCCACCGAGGCGTCGCTACGCGCCGTCTCGTCGGCTTCGCCGTGACAATCGCTGACGCGGGGCCGAAGCCATGCTCCGGCCCGAAGGACATCGCGCTGACGCGCGATGGGGTGGGCCTCCGGCCGTGCGAGGTGGTCGTCGCTCTCCTCTGAGGCCCGCCCGGCAGCGCGCAACCCCTGCGGGGTCCTCCATTGCATTTCGGCCTACGGTGCGCCCTGCCTTCATGGCGGGCCTCTCCGGTCGCTCTCGCCGCCCACCCCGCTCAGCCGGGGCTGCGGTGGTTTGGAAGAGCAAAGGAGTAAGGATCATGGAACTCAAGCATATCGACATCGCCAACCTCTCGGTTTCGCCCGCCAACATGCGCGGGGTCACCAAGAAGCCGGACCTCACCAACATCCTGCCGTCCGTCCGGGCGCGCGGCATTCTCGTGCCGCTGATCGTCAGGCCGGGTACGGAAGACGGGAACTACGAGATCGTTGCGGGCAAGCGGCGCTATCATGCGGCGCTGACCGTGGCGGAAGAACAGGATGGCATCGACCCGCTGCCCTGTGCGGTGATGGAAGCCGGGGACGATGCGGCGGCGCTCGAAGCCTCGTTGATCGAGAATATCGCCCGGCTCGATCCCGACGAGATCAATCGCTGCGAATCTTTCACCCGGCTCGTCCGCGAAGGGCGGAGCATCGAGGCTATCGGCCTGACCTTCGGGCTGACGAGCCTTCAGGTGAAGCGGACGCTTGCCATCGGCAATCTCCTGCCCCGCATCCGCAATCTCTATCGCACCGACAAGATCGATGTCGTCACCATGCGGCATCTGACCCTCGCCACCAAGGCGCAGCAGCGCGAATGGCTGGCACTGGTCGATTGCCCGGAGAAGCACGCGCCCACCGGCACGAGTTTGAGGGCTTGGCTATTCGGAGGCAGCGCAATTGCGGCCAAGGTCGCGATGTTCGATGTCGCGAGCTATGCCGGTGAGGTCGTCTCTGACCTATTCGGTGAGGACAGCTATTTTGCCGACGCCGATGCGTTCTGGACCGAGCAGATGGCCGAGGTCGAGAAACAGGCGGACTTCTATCGCGATAGCGGTTGGTCCGATGTCGTCGTCATGGAGCGCGGCGCCTATTTCAATTCGTGGGAGCATGAACGCTGCCCGAAGAAGAAGGGCGGCAAGGTCTTCGTGTCGGTCAGCCATCGCGGCGAGATCGGTTTCCACGAAGGCTATATCACCACCAAGGAATCGCGGCAGCGCGCCAAGGGTGCAGCAGCGGGTGCCGCTACCGCCAAGCCGGTACGCTCCGAGGTCAGCGCGGCGCTCGGCAATTATATCGACCTGCACCGTCATGCCGCCGTGCGCGCGTCCTTGCTGTCCGATGCGGGGACGGCGCTACGGATGATGGTCGCCCATGCCATCGTCGGATCACCGCTGTGGCGCATCGATGTCGAGCGGCAGCGCGCTGCCAGCGATGCCATTGCCGAGAGCGTTGAAGTGTCGGCGAGCGAAGCCACCTTCGATGCGAAGCGCCGCGAGGTTCTGGCGGCGCTCGGGTTCGACCCCGAGACGCCCACCGTGGTTGGCGGCTATGACGGCGATCATGATGTTGTCGGCTTGTTTGTCCGCTTGGCCGCGCTGTCCCACGAAGGGGTGATGGGCATTCTTCCCGTCGTGATGGGCGAGACGCTTGCCGTAGGCAGTTCCGAGGTCGATATGTTGGGTCAATTGCTCGGCACCGACATGAAGGCCTGTTGGCAGGACGCCACCGTGCTGCCCGATCTTCTCCGCGACAAGCAGGTGCTGACGGCCGTCATTGCTGATGTTGCAGGACCCGATGTCGCCGAAGCCAATGCCGAGGCCACCGCCAAGGTCCAGCGCGGCATTCTCGTCGATTGCCTGACCGGCAGCAATGGCCGTGCGAAGGTCGAGGGCTGGCTGCCGCGCTGGTTCGCCTTTCCGCCCAGCGGCTATACCGAGCGCGGCGGCATCGGCTGTGTCGCACGGAGTGCCAGCATTGCACCGCTTCTCGCTCCGGCCGAATGCGACGGCGAACCGGAAATGCGCCAAGCCGCCTGAACTGCAAGCAGCAATTTTCATGGAGGAGCGGGAAAACTCGCTCCTCATTTTTTGCCCGGCGCGAAACGCCGGGCATTCTGTCCTTGCCAATGGTGTGCCCGATATCGCAGCTAGATCCCCTGTGGAGACGTGAGCGACAATCATCGTGGGGGAACAGGCATATGTCGGAGCCAATCAAGGGGTCGTGCCTGTGTGGCAAGGTCGCTTTCGTCATTGAGGGCAAGTTCGGGCCGGTCGGACAATGTCATTGCTCAAAATGTCGCAAGGTGTCCGGGACTGACGGCAACGCAACATTCTATACAGCGGCGAAGAGCCTGCGCTGGCTCAGCGGCGAGGACGAGGTTCGGACCTACATGGTTCCCGATGGCAATGGCTGGCAATCGACCTTCTGTGGAACCTGCGGGAGTCCGACCCCGCATACGGATAGCAACGGCAAAATCTATTTCGTGCCAGCGGGGCTGCTCGATGACGATCCGGGCTTTCGCGGCTATGCTGCGCACATATATGTCGGCTCGAAAGCGCCTTGGGTCTGTATCTCCGATGATGCGCCACAATATGCTGAAGGCTTCCCGCCGCCATAAGCGATTGAATCATGGTGGGTCCGGTTGGCGGGACGCCGTTTCCGCGCTAGAAAGTATCTGATGCGAACCGACGTCGATCATCTTCCTGCCGCGAAGCAGCGCGAGCTTGAGCGCATCGTCGAGATATTGTTCGACGAGTTCGGCCAGACGACCGAAAATGCGACCGGGCGCCGCAAGGGCGCCCGCATCCTCAAGATCATCCTGTTCGGCAGTCACGCGCGCGGCGATTGGGTCGATGCGCCGCTGTCGGCGAACCAGTATAAATCTGACTATGATATCCTCGTCATCGTAAGCCAGAAGGAACTGACCGACCGCGCAGCTTATTGGGCCAAGGCCGAGGAACGGCTGATCCGTGCCTACACGATCGAGAAGACGCTGCGCACGCCGGTCAATTTCATCGTCCATTCGCTCCATGAAGTGAATGACGGGCTCGCCCACGGTCGTGTCTTCTTCATGGAAGTCGCGAAGGATGGCGTGGCGTTGTACGAAACGGACGGCAGCGAACTGGCTACGCCCAAGCCGAAGACGCCCGAGCAGGCATTGGCAGTGGCGACGGAATACTTTGAGGAGTATCTACCTTCTGGCCTTCGAAAATTTGATCTGGCGTTGGAAGCGCAACGGCGCGGCTACAGCAAGGATGCTGCGTTTCTGCTCCATCAGGCGACAGAAAGCCTTTATCAAGGCCTCCTGCTCACGCTGACCTTCTACACCCCATACAACCACAATATCGCCTTCTTGCGCTCGCTCGCCGAAGGACACGACCGGCGCCTCTATGACGTCTGGCCCGAGGCCAACCGCCGCGAGCGCGCGATGTTCCAGAAGTTGAAGGAAGCGTACACCAAAGCCCGCTATTCCAAGCATTACAAAATCAACGCAGAAGAGTTGACGTGGCTCGGCGAGCGCGTCGAGGAACTCGGCCGCGTCGTCCATCAGGTCTGCACCGACAAGATTGCCGAACTCGAAGCCGCCACGCGGTAAAATGATGGCGCAAACAATCGACGCACGATAAAGCGAGGGTTGATGGAAACCGAAACCCTGATCAATGTCGTTGGATCAGTCGTGCTAATCGCATTGCTCGGATTCTATTTTTTTGTTCTCGTTCCGCTACACCGTAAATCGGAACGGTTCAGGCGATGGGTCGGATACGGCCTTTTTCTTTGGATCGGTTCAATCGTTGCGATAGCGATATTGCTGATCGCTTGGGAGTCGCTGCACGGACGGCATTCCCGACCGCCGCAAAGCGTCATATGGGCGACTTTATCGGCAGGGCCGATCATCCTAATTCTTTGGCGAACCGGGATTGCGGCGAACATTTGGAGACGTCTCCCGACGCGATTGACGAACGGACTAGCCGCGGCAGGCCGATCCACAGCCCGCGCGACCAATGCGACTTTTGATGTATTCGCCGTAATGAGCTCCGCAGCAATCATGGTCATTCTCTGGGTCGTGGGCATCGCTGCGCTTGCCGCCTTAGGGTATCTCATATTTTCGGGTGCATCGAAGCTACCAGTCAGCATAGCGATCCTGATTGGCGCCCTGATCATCGCGGGCGCAATTTCGTCGCGAAATCGATAAGGATCAGCAATGCGCTGTTTATCCATCCTACTACCATTGGTGACCGCTGTCCCGATACACGCGGCGACCAACGAACAAGCCGGGTTCATTTGCACCGCTGCGGACGGTTCGACCATGCGGCTCAACATTGACCTGAAAAAGCGCCGGTTCGATGACGGAGGCGGATGGAAGGCGTTGCATCAGATCACCGAAACGCAGATCATGATACGCGGCCCAAATCCCGACATGATCAGTACGCCGCTAGGGCCAGTGTTCGCATCGCTTGCGCTTGATCGGGCAACGCGGATCCTTACAGACCAAACAATAGTCCCTGATCGCAACATCAATCGAACCGTGCAGTATCAATGCTCCAAAGGTGCTCCCGTCGATTTTGAAGCCGGACGAAAGTTCTGAACGAGTTAGGAATCCCAATGGCCGAAATCATTCATCTTCCGAAAGGCAGCCGTCCGCCTAAACAGCCGAACACCGCCGTTATTCGCGTCATTTCGCGCGGTGGAGAATCATTCACGCGAGATGAGGCGCAAAACTGGTTCGAATGGAAAATGCACCCGTCTAACATTCAGTCGATAATCGATAAACTGGCGGGTCCTGAAGGCATTCAAACTGTCTATGTCATCGGTTTCGACGACAAGGCCAAAGATCAGGCAAGAAACTTTGACAAGTTGCGGGAATACGTTTCCCGATCACTCAGCAAATAGTCCGCCCATTCCGAACGGCCGACTTTTGAGAGTGTTCGGAGCACAGCTTGTCGAGACTCTCAGATTCTGGCATAATCGACCTATGGGATGGAGTGACTGGCGGCCATCCCGAGGATCATCCTGCCAGCATCATGCAGGTCCGGCCCTGAGGTCGGGCAGTTGCTGTAGACCGCACTAGCGGCGCACAGCGAACACCGCTTGCACATTCGCGCATGACCGCGCGGACCGCCGCTGTGCGAGCTGCAAATGGCTAACCCAACGAACGACGTTTACGCGCGCGAAGTCGTGATGGCGCGCGTCGGTCATCTCATCCGGCGTAAGCAGGGCGAGATCGAACGGATCACCCGCATCTTACGCGGATGTTTCGATCCCAATCAGGTGCAAGCGCCTGAACCGGGCCAGATCAAACGCATCATCCTTATCGGTCCCTATGCGCGGCGATCTTGGTACGAAGACCGACGAACGATCGACTTTTCCGATTACGAGTTCTGGATCGTCGTCAATCATCCGCTGTTCACCGACGAACGCTGCTGGCAGCGCGCCCGCGACGTCATTCGCAGCGAACTCGGCAACCGCTGTGCGGTCGATCTCGAAATCTACGCCAACTCCGACATCCGCATCGCCAAGGCCGAACGCGACACCTTCATCCTCGACCGGATCGAGGCTGGCATCACGCTCTATCGCGCTTCGCGCGATGCGCCGCTCCATAAGCGTGAACACCGGGATGCGCGGTCATGACCGCGCCGCTGTCCGCCGCGTCCTTCGACGCCTTCTACCGCGCCGAGCATGACCGGCTGTTTCATTATTTCCGGAGACGGGCCAGCCGCGAAGCCGCGCCCGACCTCGTGCAAGAAGCCTTTACCCGAATGCTCCGCTGCGGTGCATTTGAACGGGTCGAAAACCCACAAGCCTATCTGAAGCGGACGGCCCATAATCTGCTCATCGAACAGGCGCGGACGTGGCATCGAAAACAACGCATGCTCTACCCGCTCGATGAAGCACGCGATGCCGCACTGCTTCCTGAGCAAGAACGGGAATTGGAAGCAGCGCCGCTCCGCCGAGCGTTGCGGAGGGCGCTGCTCAAGATGCCGCAACGGACCCGGCGCATTTTCTTGATGAGTCGGCTGCGACACCAGACCTATCGAGAGATCGCCGAAGAACTTGGTATCAGCCCCAAGACCGTCGAACATCATATTGCGCGAGGCTTAACGTGTTGCCGCAAAGCCGCGCACGCCTGATATGCTTGATGCGGCAATGACATGGGTGCATGGCGCGGATCGATAGAAAGCTATCGATCCGGCACCGGAGATACGACATGGAAGATCAAGAAACGCTCGTCACGCTGACGGCAGACATCGTGGCCGCGCATGTGAGCAACAACAACGTCGCGATATCGGACATTCCACTCGTCATCCGATCGGTTCACTACGCACTCTCTGGCCTTGGTACAAAGGCTGAACCCGCGCCCGAAGCGCAGCAACCCGCCGTGTCAGTCCGCTCGTCGGTGAAGCCCGATTACATCGTCTGCCTGGAAGACGGCAAGAAGCTCAAAATGCTGCGCCGTCACCTGATGACACACTACGGCATGACGCCCGACGACTATCGCGCCAAGTGGAACCTGCCGAAGGACTATCCGATGACCTCTCCAAACTACGCCGAGAAGCGCCGCGCGCTCGCAGTAGAAATCGGCCTTGGCACCAAGGGGCGTGGCGGCGGGCGCAAGAAGGCGACTACGCGCGGAACGAAATAGCTACCGCGTCGGTGCCGTCGTTGCGCTCTTTCCGTCCGTCGCGGGAAGCGGGCTGGCGGCTCTAATGTCGACTGCGGCGCCCGGATTGCGCCGTTCTTGGCTCTCTTCGTCCCTGCGCTCAAAATTCTCGGGGCTCGTATGTGTCATCCGGATAGGGCAAACGCGAGTTGATGGATTTCAGCATTTGTCGGTAATCTCTCACCGCAGCATGGAAATCGGCTCCGGTACCGATGTCTAGATCCTTGAAGACATGGATCGTATTGCGCTTCGCCTGAATCCGCTTGGCCAGGTCCAGTTCGTCTTTTGGAAGCAAGTCGGCCTGTTCGAAATAGCTAATCAGCACCTGCATGTAGAGCCCGTCGGGATCGAGCAAGAGCTGCTTCTGATTATGATATGCCTGTGTCTTCTTCGTGTTCACCTCGTCTGCCTTGTAATCGAGCAGATATACACTCAGGAAAAGCTTGAGCGTCCCTTCAACGAGGCTGCCCAAATTCGCCCACGCCAGGATCAGATCGCCGTCGCTGATCTTGTTGGGTGGAATTTCCACCCAACGCCTGAGCGTCTCCGCCATTGAGGCCAATCGATCGAGGCGAGATTTGGCCAGCATCTCCGCAGCCTCGTCCGGTGCCCAACCTTGGCAATTGGACCAGAATTTTGCCATGCGGGTGAGTAGCGTCGCGATACGCGTAACGATCTCGCCAATCGGACGATTATTGTCGGCGTCAATCACCGCCATCTGTTGCGCTTTGATCGCTTCGACCAGCTTGTTCATCTAAATATATCCCGTCGATCTCACGTCTGCGCTTCGGGCACTCCGGTTGGGATTGTGGCTGCCAATGGCGCCTTGTCACCCGGCACCATCCAAGACGTCGTTGCGCGCGATCCACAATGCTCCTCTTCTAGTTCTTCTCATTGAATGCGCGACGACAAGCAATTGGTAACATGTGCTCCTCAAGAAGGTGGGCTCAAGAACAGGGAGTTTCATGTGCCCAATTTTGCGTCACCGTTCCATTTCAAGCCCGCGCGCATCAAAACCGCTCCGATCGGCGCGCTACTGCTGCCATTGCACCCAATCAAGGAAGCCCATCTCATCGCAGCCGTGAATGGCAACGACGCGATCATCCAGCTGGATGGCGCTTACGCATTCATGGGTGATCCGCGTGAAGGCAATTATGACGGAGAAGTCGGTCTTGCCGTTGATGATTTCGAAATCGAGACGGATCTGAGTTCAGCCTATAATCCGCAAAGCAACACCGCCAAAGTCGGCGACCTTCACATTTGCTCCACTTCGAAGCAGGCCAAGATTGCGATGCTGGCTTCGGACGGCAAGACGATGCATTTGGCTGCTTTCATCGTTTCGAATATCGGCAATGCGGACTGGGTCGGATATAGTACCTGGCGCTTCATAAAATATGACGCGGCAGGAGAGCGGATAGTGCTCTTTGATAAACCGTAGTTTGCTGCCGACTTCACGGCACGCCGCGATCGGCGCCGTCAGTCAAGATCGGCCGGATGTTTCCGCTTCGAATGTCCGCTTTCCGCGCCGCCGCCAGAGCGCGGACGCATGTTCGCCTTCGCCACTTCGCAACTTGTCCGCCACCCATAGAAACGCGCCATAGAGCATCGTGCGATCATCGTCGGCGAGATCGACGAGGTCTGCCTTCACAACGAGCCCGCCGAGTTCAATGAGCTGGCGCGTGCGTTCACGCCGCTTCACTTGCCAGTCGCGCGTGCCGGTTCGCGCCTGCACCGCCTCAAGCCGACGCCGCATGGCTATCAGGCGACGCGTCATTCGCTGCGCCGCGAGCAGGTCCCGGTGCAACTTTGCGCGCGCTGCGCTGAAAGAAGCTCGCGCCTGCCTTGCGCCAGCCCTCCTTCGCGTCCGCGTCCTTCGTCGCGACAGCCCCGAGTAGTGCGCCGGTCAGCAAGTCTGTGTCGAGTGCGTCGGCACCCGTCGCAATGACGAGTTCGCCGAGCTGGCGAACCCGGCGTTCCTTGAGGGTCTTCGCCTTGGCTTCGAGCGCCTTCAATTCCGAATCGATATCGCGGGGTTTGCGCATGTCGCATCTCCATGATGGGGTGATGCCCCCATCCTAGCGATGCGCTTGCCCATGCGCAGCAAGGCCGTCGGGACACGGTGACACCGCCTAGTCCCTCCACGGATTTATTCGTGTGAGGGCGCGCTTATACGTCGTGCCGACGTGGCTTTTGAGGTGTAGATGGATTGCCGCAATGGCAATCTTCCATCTCTCGGTCAAAGTCATCAGCCGCGCTGCCGGGCGCAGCGCCGTCGCGGCGGCTGCCTATCGGTCGGCCGATCGGCTGCACGACGAGCGGCTCGACCGCGCGCACGACTTCACGAACAAGTCGGGCGTCGTGCACAGCGAAGTGTTGCTGCCCGAGAATGCGCCTGATGAATGGCGGGATCGCGAACGCCTGTGGAATGACGTCGAGGTGTTCGAGAAACGGAAAGACGCGCAGCTCGCGCGCGAGGTCGAGTTCGCTATCCCGCGCGAGATGAACCAGGCGCAAGGCATCGAGCTTGCCCGTGACTTTGTGCAAGCGGATTTCATTGAGCACGGCATGGTTGCCGATCTCAATGTCCATTGGGACATCGGCACCGACGGCCTCGCCAAGCCGCACGCGCATGTCATGCTCACGATGCGCGAAATCATCGTCGGCGACGATGGCGAAGCGGGCTTTGGCGCGAAGGTCCGCGAGTGGAATCGCACCGAACTTGTCGAGCAATGGCGCGAACGCTGGGCCGATCATGTCAATGAACGGCTCGCCGAACTCGATATCGATGCGCGGATTGATCATCGCAGCCTCAAAACGCAGGGCATCGACCTTGAGCCGCAGGATAAGATCGGTCCCGCGGCATCGCGCATGGAGGGGCTCGGATTAGAGGCCGAGCGTATCGAGCAGCACCGCGAGATCGCGCTGCGCAACGGCGAGCGGATCATCGCCAATCCGCGCTTGGCATTGGACGCAATCACGCACGGTCAAGCGACTTTTACCAACCGCGATCTTGCCATGTTCGCGCATCGGCACAGCGACGGGCGCGATCAATATGATGCTGTGATAAGCGCGGTGCGGTCATCGCCCGACCTGATCGTGCTCGGGAAGGACGGACGCGGCGAGGATCGGTTCACATCGCGCGACATGATCGAGACCGAACAGCGACTCCAACTCGCGGCGGATCGGCTCGCCGGGCAGTCGGGTCATGGTCTCCCGGCCGCGTCTTTGCAGCGAGCCACTGACGCAGCCGGGAGTGTTGGCCTAGTGCTCGGTCGTGAGCAGCAGGCCGCACTCAAATATATAACAAGCGGGCAGGATCTCGCAATCGTCATCGGCTATGCCGGAACGGGCAAGAGCGCGATGCTGGGACAGGCGCGCGAGGCATGGCAGCACGCCGGGCTGGAGGTGCGCGGCGCCGCATTGTCGGGCATCGCTGCCGAAGGTCTGGAGAATGGTTCGGGCATAGCCTCGCGGACGATCGCCAGTCTCGAGCATGGCTGGTCGCAGGGCCGCGATCTGCTCGGCCCACGCGACGTGCTTGTCATCGACGAAGCCGGGATGGTCGGCACACGCCAGATGGAGCGCGTGCTGTCGCACGCCGTCGATGCGGGCGCCAAGGTCGTGCTGGTCGGCGATCCGCAGCAGCTGCAATCGATCGAGGCGGGCGCGGCGTTCCGATCGCTCCACGAAAGGCAGGGCGGCGTCGAAATCGGTGAGGTCCGGCGCCAGCATGAAGGCTGGCAGCGCGAGGCGACGCGCGAGCTTGCCACGGGACGTACCGGCGATGCGATCCGCGCCTATGACGAGGCGGGCATGGTGCGCGCCGCCGAGACGCGGGAAGCGGCGCGCACCGAACTCGTAGAACATTGGGATCGCGACCGGAAGTCCGATCCAGGTGCCAGCCGGATCATCCTCACCCACACCAACGACGAGGTGCGCGCGCTCAACGACGCGGTGCGTGACCGCATGCGCGCAAGCGGCGATCTGGGCGTCGACGTCAATCTCAAGGTTGAACGCGGTGACCGGGCGTTCGCATCGGGCGACCGCATCATGTTCCTGCGCAATGAGCGCAGCATCAATGTGAAGAACGGTACGCTCGGGACCATCGAGCGCGTGAGCGAACGGCATATGGCCGTGCGTACCGACGACGGGCGCCATGTGACATTCGATACAAAGGATTATCGCGACCTCGACCATGGCTATGCGGCGACGATCCATAAGGCGCAGGGCATAACCGTGGATCGCACCCATGTGCTCGCGATGCCTGGCATGGACAGTCACGGCACCTATGTCGCGATGTCGCGCCACCGCGACGGCTTGGCGCTTCACTATGGCCGCAACGATTTCGCCGATCAGGGCAAGCTTGTGCGCACGCTGTCGCGTGAGCGCGCCAAGGATATGGCGCAGGATTATGCCAAGGCAGATGCCGCGCGGTCGTTTGCCGAGCGGCGCGGAATCCGCGTTCGCGAGAAGATCGCCGAGATCGCACGCAAGGCGCCCGAGAAGGCGCGCAGCATCTTTGCGGGGTTCAAGCCGACGGTACAGCGGGCCAGCATCAAACCGCCGGGCACGTCGCGGACGAACGACATCCAGCGCGCGGTCGAGCGCTATGCGCGCGCGCAGGCCGATATCGACGGCATGCGTGCCAAACAGTTACCTGTGCTCCGGCATCAACGCGAGGCACTCGAGAAGGCCGGAACCGCACTCGATGCCTGTGGGCCGCATGGGCGGGCCGATCTGGCGGCGGCGTTCGAGCGCCAGCCCGAGCTGGTTCGTCCGGCGGCACTAGGAAATACACAGGCCGCGATCCGGGCGATGCGGCTCGAAGCGGAAATCCGGGCCGACCCCCAAAGCCGCGCCGGCCGCTTCGTCGAGGACTGGCAGCGGCTTCAGCGCCAGCGCGACGGACTGTCCCGAACCGGCGAGCATGGCGCGGCACGAAAGCTCTCCAGCGAGATGGGGGCGATGGCGAAGAGCCTCGACCGCGACGCGCAGGTCGAATCGATCCTGCGCACCCGCAAGGCGGCGCTCGGCATCGACGCGCGTTCGGTTCGATCGATCGGGCAGGAACTCGCCGAGATCGCGAACCTCGGCCGTGACCGATCGCGCGGCATCGGAATAGGCATGTAGGAGAAAACGGATGACGAATGACGTTCGGGCAGTTGAGCCAGCCGATCCCGCGACGGCGGCGTTCTCGCGCCTCGAAGGTGAAATCGCGCTGATGCGCCGCGCGGTCGAGAACCTCGCGACCGAAAAGGCTAACATCGACATTCCGGATTATAGTTCCACGCTCGGCGAGATGGCGCAGCACCTCGACACGGCGACGAAGACGCTGGCCGCGATCGTCGCAAAACCTGCCATGGAAATGACGCCGGAAACCATGGGGCAACGGATGGACCAGGCCGCACGGAAGGCGCGCCAGTCCGACCGGGAGCAGATCGGCGCGGCGGAGAATCGGTATGATCATGCGGTGCGCGAACTTGGGCGAATGGTGGCATCGGCGAAATCCGCGCATGAGCAGCGGGAGTGGCTGAAATTGGCCGGCGGCGTGGGCGTTCTGGCAGGTTGCCTGGTGTGGGCGATCGTACCCGGTCCGATCACCCGCGCGCTTCCCGAGAGCTGGCATATGCCGGAGAAGGTCGCGACGCGCGTGCTCGGTGAACCGTCGATATGGGAAGCTGGGGTACGCCTGCTACGCGTTGGGAGCCCCGAGGAGTGGCGAGCGATTTCAGACGCCGCCGAAATGCGGCATCAAAACCGTGACGTCATCGCCGCCTGCGAAAAGAACGCGGCGAAGAGAAAAAAGCCGGTGCGATGCACGATCGAGATCGAGCAAGGTTCGCCCGTGACGCATCGGTGAATTCGCAGATCAGCTTGGGCGCGCATGGGAGCCGATCATCGACCATCGGCTCCCGTGCAGTTGGCCTTCACGCAAAGAAATCGAGCGGGCGCGTCTTTTCGCGTTGCAAAGCCCCTAGGCCTTCGCCAGCGGATCGCGCTCCAAACACGCTCATCTCCTGCACCATCATGGCAAGTTGGCGATCGATACCGGACGCTGCGGAAGGAGCGTAGGTCGTAGAGTCGATGAATTGATCGAGCTCATCAATCGCGACCACCGCCGGACCAGACCATATTCTTTGATCACCGAATTGTGGCCAATGCGCAATCGGATCGCGCTCATATTGCCAATCGACCTGCAACTCGCGATTTCTCCCCCCGTGCAACTCATCTCGATCAAAAGCGTGCAGTTGCCCGCGAGACAACGGTCTTGCCTGTTGGTTGAAAGAGCTGGAGATGCCGCTTTGGGCTGCCCCCGAGAAATAGGTGAGGGCCGCGTCGATGAACTCCGCCGCCGTTCCATCCCAACGCGTAAAGCTACCTCTATTAATGGTAACAACATCACCAAATGACGCTTTGCCATCCAACTCAGTGCCCGTCAGATTAAGCGATTGCACGCCGATCCCCGCCAACGAGAAGACCTCTCCGTAATCGACAACGCCATCGCCGTTGCCGTCTCGCCAAATCCGGAAGTCATTGAAGCGGGCATCGGTCGACGACAACGATCCGTCCTCGTCGCTGTCGAATGCGCGAAGCCCTGCAAGGTCTGATGCAGCTCCTGCCACATCGTTCACGAAGCTGAACTCCCCAGCATCGCTGAGCGTGCCATCGCCATTGCGGTCGAGGAAAAGAATGCCTTCGCCGCCGCCTACCCAGCTTGTGTTGTCGGCAACACCGTCACCATCCATGTCGTAAAGCGCATTGCTGGCGGACGCGGACAATGTAGTGACACCTCCGCCGTCGAGATCGAGAATGATTGGCGCGGCGATGCCAATTTCCTGCCCGTCAGAGAAGCGAAGTTTTTCAACGGCAACGAGGCTATCTTCACCGTCGTCGCCATTGATGCCCGGCGCGTCGTCCGCGACGCTGAGGACGCCGCCCGAGACGACCATCGAATAATTCGTGCTGAGACCCGACAAAAGAGCGGTGTCAGTCCCCGCACCACCATCCAGATAATCATCTCCGGTGCCGCCAATCAGCGTATCATTCCCGGTCCATGCGTAGAGCATGTCATCGCCGGCTCCACCTTCGATCGTATCGATCCCCGTTCCTCCGATAATGATATCGTTATTGGCGGTTTTCGCTTGCGCGATCCGATAAGCGTCGAGTGCCGACCATGTCACGGTCGTTTCCACAATAGACCCACCAGCGCCCAAACTCTGGAAAACGAAATTCTCGACGCGGTTATAATAGCGGCTTTGGTAGCTCACATCCTGTTCGTCGATCAAAATGGTATCCATAGTGCCGGCTATGCTGATGCGGATGTCGTTCCATTCGGCATCGCTTTTGGTAACGACGAGATCCGCAAGCGTGATTCCGAGACCAAAGCGAAGTGTTTCGGTCCCGAGGTTCGTCGTCGTGTCGCTCTCATTCTCGAAAATTGTATCCTGTCCATCCCCGATATTGAACTCGTACGTATCGCTTCCGCTACCCCCGCTCAGGAAATCTATTCCTGCGCCTCCGGCCAGTGTGTCGTTCCCCGACCAGCCATAGATGGTGTCGTTGCCTTGCCCACCATCTACTGTTTCTGCGGCAGTGCCGGCGATGATCAAATCGTTTCCTGCCGTGGTGACCTGAGCCAAGCGAGCGGCATTGATGTCCGACCAGCTCAGCGTCGTCTCGACGATCGATCCATTTTCTTCGCGCTGGAAAACGAAATTCTCGATGCGGTTATAATAACGACTCTGATAGCTAACGTCTTGACCCTCGATCAGAATGGAATCGGTAGTGCCGGCAATGCTGATGCGCAGATCATTCCAGTTTGCGTCGTTCTTGCTGAAGATGAGATCCTCCAACGCGATTCCAAGACCGAAGCGGAGCGTTTCCGTCCCGAGGGAGGTTGTCGTATCGCTTTCGCCCTCGAAGATTGTATCCTGCCCATCCCCGAGATTGAAGATATACGTGTCGCTGCCACTGCCTCCGCTCAGGAAATCATTTCCAGCACCGCCGGTAAGCACATCGTTGCCGGACCAGCCGTAGACCCTGTCATCACCGCTGCCACTGTCGATGATATTAGCGGCAATGCTTCCAATTACGATATCATTTCCGACACTGATCGATTGGGCGATGCGAATGGCTTCGATATCGGTCCAACTTAACGTCGTCTGCGTGATGCCCCCGCCCGGCGCTTCGCTCTGGAAGACAAAATTCTCGATTCGATTATAGTACCGGCTCTGGTAATTATCGTCTTGATAGCGGATCAGTATCGAATCTGTGGTCCCCGCGATTCGGATTCGTAGATCATCCATAGCTGTCGTGGACTTGCTAAACAGGATATCTTCGACCTCGATGCCCAGACCGAACCGTAATGTGTCGTTACCTCCGGATGTAAACTGACTTTCGCTTTCGAAAAGCGTGTCGTGTCCGTCGCCAAGATTGAACTCATAGGTGTCGTTTCCGGCCCCGCCGCGAAGATAGTCGGCTCCAGCGCCGCCTGCCAGCAAGTCGTTGCCGGCCGCACCGGCGAGATTGTCGCTACCGGTAGTACCAATTAATGTGTCAGCGCCGCTGGTGCCATTGGAAGTAAGTCCGGCCATCCGCGTAACCCCCAAGGCATATTGGGCAGCTATATCGGTGGCGGTCCAGACAGTGCCGTCGGCGAATTCGATGCGCTCGATACCCTGGTTCGATGACCACTGGTTCGTGACCAAAATAGAACCGGCTGCTCCGACGAAACCGACGCGCATATTGGAGCTATTCACTGGGTCGGGCTCCAGCAGGACATCCGCAGCATTGATGCCGGCGGCGAATATCAGCTTGTCACCCGAACTTGTGCTGCCATCGCTTATAATGTCGTCACCGTCGCCCAGTGCATAGCGGTAGGCGTCGAGGCCATCGCCGCCGGTCAGATCATCATTCCCTGTTCCACCGGTGATGTCATCGTTGCCGGTACCTGTTGTGACGACGTCGTTGCCGCCGCCCGCCGTCACGGTGTCAGCAAAAATCGAACCATTTATGAGGTCGGAGCCAGCAGATTGCTGTTCGGACACGAAGCGCGCCATAATCTGGGTCAGATCCATGCTCGTTCCGTCCGCGAACTCGATCGTTTCAATCCCGCTGTTGCTGGGATCCTGATTGATGATTGTGACCGAACCCGCGAAGCCGATAAAGCTGATGCGCAAGCTTCTTCTGTTCTGACTCGCGGGAGAAAATACGATGTCGCCGGCAGAAATTCCCGCGCCGAAGACAAGCTTGTCCTTGACGCTGGTTTCCGTCCCGGATTCAGAGAAATCGGTCAGGATGTCGTCGCCATCGCCCAGATTATAGACGTACGTGTCGGCTCCCGCGCCACCTTCAAGATTATCGTCCCCAAGCCCGCCTTCGATTAGGTCATCACCGGCCCCGGTGATGACTGTATCATTGCCGTTCCCCGCCTGAACCGCATCGGAAAGGCTCGATCCATGGATAAGATCGCTCCCAGCCGTCTGCTGATCCGACACGTATCTCGCCATGATCTGCGCCAAATCCCAACTCGATCCGTCGATGAAATTGACGGATTCGACGCCGCTGTCACCGTTGTTCTGGTAGCGAAGAAGAATGGAGCCGGACTGATCCGTGAGTGCGACGCGGATGGTATTCCACTGGTTGGCCACATTGGAGAAGATGAGATCGCTAGCCGAGATTCCTGTCCCGAAGCTTAGCGTATCTTTGATGCTGCTCTCGTTGTCCGACGCCGTATCTTCGACGATCTCGTTTCCATCGCCTCGGTTGTATATGTAAGTGTCCGCGCCAGCTCCGCCTTGGAGATAATCGTTGCCGCGCCCCCCGCTTATGGAATCGTTTCCGGCGCCCGCCACCACCGTGTCGTTCCCATCGCCCGCAGCAATACTGTCCGCAAAATTGGAGCCGTGGATCAAATTGTCGCCTGATGTCTGCTGGTCGGATACATAGCGCGCCATCAGTTCCGCCAAGGTCCAGTGGGACTGGTCTGAAAAGACGACGGACTCGATCCCGCCGGTCGATGAGTTCTGGTTCGTGACCTTTATCGATCCATCCGCGCCCACGAATGAAATCCGGATGCTGTTCCAGTCGCCAGCATAATTAGAGAGAATGAGATCATCGGCCGTAACACCGCTTCCGAAGAAGAGCGTGTCGATCACCGACGCTTCATTGTCTCCCGAGCCTACATCATTGATGATATCGTCGCCATCGCCCAAGCTGTAATAATAATTATCCGATCCCCGGCCGCCATTCAGGGTATCATTGCCGAGACCGCCCGTAAGCGAGTCATTTCCAAGCTCCCCGGAAAGCGCGTCATCTCCATCACCGCCCAGCAGGGTATCGTTTCCGTCGCCCGAAGTGACCGTATCATTGCCTCCACCCGATGCGATCCGTTCGGATGCCCAGCTTCCAGCAATAACGTCATTGCCGGTTGTGACTAATGCGGACAGATATCGGCTCGCGATATCTCCCGCATCGAGGCCGTCCTGGCCCACGAAGTGGAATTGCTCGATCGCGTAGCTGCTCGAATTCCATTGATTGGTAAGGACTATCCCGTGCGCCGGGTCTCCAAAATGAACGAAGAGATTGTTTGTACCGGTAATTCTCGACACTTGCAGATTTTCCGAACGCAGCTCGCTCGAAAAATAGATGACGTCATCGGCTCCGCTCTCGTCGATGATCGTGTCCAAGCCATCGCCCGATGCATAGATGTACATGTCACCGCCAGAGCCACCCTTCAGCAGATCGTTGCCGACGCCACCAACAAGGCGATCGACACCATCAAGGCCGCGCAGTTCATCATCTCCAGCCAAGCCATAAAGAGCCTGATCCCGTGACGCTAATGTACCAGTGGACAGAGAAATCGAGCCATTCGAGGTAAGACTTGTCACCCGCGCATTAGGACTGGAAGCCTGTTCAAGAATATCATTTCCTGAGGTTCCCTCAACCTGCCCCACCGAACCGAACATCCACCGCCAACCGGTCACCCGCTGAACATAATCGGCGCTGAAACCCATGGCGTTCGCGACATCGAATATGAACTTGCCTTGGTTTTGATACCAAGCACTCCAATCCCCATAGATGGACGTTGCGCTCGTTCCGAAGGACATGGATCCTGTGGAGAGGCCACCTTCGGCGACACTAAACGCATGAACAAACGCGTCGAAATCTCCGCTGATCTCGCCGGTTGCAGGATTAAACGACAGGAGGCGGAAAGGAGCTAGAAAATCGCTCGCGGGAGGCAGCGAGCTACCTTGGGCAATCGCCGCGGTAGCGAGCGTAGCAACCGTTTCAGTATAGTCGGGGTCTTCAGGGTCCAAGCCTGCAATTGCTTGCGCGAGACCGTAAATGGGCGAGGTAAGGGGCTTATTAGCTGCCTGAATGAGAAAAAGTGTTCCCATTTGACCGACCAACTGAGGCCACATTTCCTCAATTCGGTTACGTTGATGATCATTGGTGAGTTCAAGCGGCACGCCCGTGATCGCTTCGAACACCTGCACGTGCCATGGATGATTTGGATCTGCTGGTACTGAAGTGTCGACACCTGCCCAGCGATAAAGAATTTCGATAAAGCGTCCCGAGGTTACCTCCGACACCCGCGCTGGGCCAATCACCACACCGCCGCCGCCAGACCCGGCACTGCTGACAAGGCTGAATGGAGCCGTGACGGGCAAGCCCGCAAAGTCGGCAAAACTGTCGAAATCGAAATCGCTGGCCGAAAGGCTTTCGACCATCGCCTTCAGGACGGGGTCGAAATACATTGCAGTCCAGAGATCTGGCATCGAAGAGGCAGCGGGAATGTTCGGCAGCGGATAATATTCATCGATATCCGCGTTCTCTGGAATGACCGGTCGATTGACGCTCTCATCCATACCGAACCAGACGCTTGCCATGTCGCGCGTCACATTGTCGACGCGCGTATAGGTGCCCTTGCGCGCAACGATATTGCCGCCAATAGTAGAGTTCAGTTGCGAATAGGCCAGATTGAAACGCGCAATACCCGCTTGGGCAAGCGTGAACATCTCGTCGCTTGTCGACGCACCATCCTGATTGAGGTCCCGCCACACCTTGAGGTTGTTGAATTCGGTATCGAGCGATGTGATTTTTCCATCACCATTGGAATCTAACAGTTCGAGTTCGTCATAACCGTCCACATTTGCACTGCCGAACAGTTCGTTGACATCGTCGGCGATACCATTTCCGTTGCTGTCATGGACGAGGAGCCCGTCTTGGGCGCTCACCCAGCCAACACGCTCCTGTAGTCCGTCTCCATCAAGATCGAACCTTACATTGCTTGAAGCGAGTGACGTTAGCTCGATGCCGTCTCCATCTAAATCTAACACCAAAGGGTCGCCCAGCAACTCGCGGGCAAAATCGGAAGCTCCGCTTATGAGCTCCGAGATATGAGCGCCCGCCTCGCCGAGTGCGCCAAATAACCAACGGCCTATTCTATCCCCGCCGATCGCACCGACGATGCCGCCGACTACGGCACCAACTATCGCGCCGGGCAAACCAAACCTACCGCCCCACAGCGCTCCGCCCGCGGCCCCTCCAATCACAGCCAGAAACGCTCCACCGAACGACCGCCCGAGCAGCCCGCCGGCTATTTCATCGGCGCCAACGAGGTCGCCGCGCGCGAGCGCACGCGCGAATTCTTGTTGTGTTTCGTATGAGTCCCAAAGGACCGCAGCGGTGCCAACGGCTTCGCCAGCAAGTCTCCAACGGTTATTTTTTACAAAATCCGAAAGGCCGTCCCAAACGCTTTTAGACTGTGGCACCGTGCGAAATATTTCGCCGGAACGGCTTCCTTCCAGACCAGGTTTCCCGAAAATGGAATTGTCATGCAGGCCGGTAGCTCGGGACGCCCGGACAAAGTCTGCGCCTTTGCCAAAGTCAGCATCCGTTCCCGATGTCGTAGCACGGCCGCCATAAGTATCGGCATTGGGAAGGTGATTAGATGGCTGATAACCCGCATCCTCAAACATGGGTTTGCGGGCAAAGTCCTCGCTAGCAACAAATTTTTGAGCAGAAGTCGGTGCATCGTAGCCGTTGGTCTTCGCCGTATGCTCGAAAAGCGAGCGCTCCCCTCCGTCGCTCATCGCTTTATAATAATCGAACTTGTCTGCCGGTAGTTCGTGAATTTCAATTTGGCCCGGACCGCTGTGGTTTTGTACCCATTCAATGAGCGCAGCATTGTCGTTACCAGCTCTGCGGCCGAGTTCATCCAATATGAGATTATTAATGATGACGCGTTCGTTGCCGGAGATTAAATCGTCCAAAAACCGGGTGGCATTCGGAGGTATGGGATCCCCAGGCTGCCAACTTGGCCCCAATCCAGCCCGCAGTCGATCGAACAGTGCTGAAGAATCAACGTACCATACATCCGACATCTTATTCGCCCCTTGAGATACTTATTTGGTACCGATAATCTGCTCCCAAAGGAGCTTTCGAAAATCACCAAACGCGAATATAAGTCCAGTGCTAGATAGGACTTCGCAATTATCGCTCAGATATTTTTGAACTTTCTGGCTAATCTCGTCCAGATCAGCTCGCTCTTCAAATGCGCCGCCCTGCGTTTCCAATGATATCCACTCTTTCAATAAATCGGGGTTTTTACTGATAAAGTCGACGAAGAGCGGCCGAATCTGATCGAGACTATAGCTTTTGGGGTGCTCTATCTTAATCATAAACTGCCTCCGGACCGCGAAAGAGAGAATCTATACGTCTTCATCAAGATACTGCAAAGCCTGATACAGACAGCTCCCATCCGCGCCGCCCGCTCGGGCCACTGCCATCTTCATCGAGCGGCTCCCTCTTCCTATGCAACAGAAAGCGAGGAATTCCGCCGTTAGGTTCTTTGCCGGACCCCAGAATCTCCTCCCGTTTTGAGGCTACAGTCCCGGATTTTTATAAATAAAACAATGAATAATAGACCCGGAATGGCGCTTTTGGCGTTTCTGTCCAATGACGAGGCAGAATCGCATTCTCTTCGGGAAAATCCGGAATTGCCGCCCCAAGCACACTCGAAACGGATATTCTAACAACCGCTTTCGATCAGCGCTCCCGTCCCGCCTCATCGAGCGTCTGCGTGATCGGTGACAATAGATATTGGATGATCCGCCGGTTTCCGGTTTTGATCTCGGCTTGCACGGCGAGCCCCGGCCCGATCGGCTGATCGCGTCCGGCAACGAGGATACTGCGCCTAAGTAGGCGGATGCGCGTCGTATAGATGAGCCCCGGTTGCACGACGCGGCCGTTGCGGTCGCGCTCCTCCATCGCGTTGGGCTCACTCGTGTCGACCGCATCCCGGCTGATGCTTTCCACTACACCTGGCACAATGCCATAGTCGGTGAACGGATACGCCTCTAGCTTCACGCGCACCGGTTGACCTTCGCGGATGAAGCCAATGTCCCTGTTGAGAATACGCGCCTCAACCACCGGCGCGACATTGTCGGGTACGACGATCATGAGCGTCTGTGCGGGCTGCACGACGCCGCCGACCGTCGCGATCGCAAGCTGTTGTACCGTTCCCGACACCGGCGCACGGAGCTGCATGTAAGCGCGCCGGCGCTGCGACTTGGTGACTTCCTCGCGTGCGAGCCCTGACTGCTGCTGACTTTCGGCAAGTTCGGTCGCCGCCGCCTTGCCGAAACTTCCCCGCAGCCGCGCAAGCTGCGCGTCGATATTGGCGATCGTCGCACGGGCACGTGTCGCATTCGCCTTCTGCACTTCGATATTCTGGACATGCTCTATCTTGAGCTGCTCATATTCGAGCAAGCGGATCTTCGAGAAATAACCCTTGTCCGAAAGCTCGCGACGCGCTGCGAGCTGCTGCTCGACGATCGGCAGCGTATGTTCTAGCTTCGCGATCTCGGCTGCGACGCTCGCGAGTTCGGCGGCATTTTCCGCGCGCTGCTGAATCAGGCTTGCACGTTCGCCTTCATATTCAGCGATGGCCGAACGGACATATTGTGACTGGGTCGTGGCGACTTCGGACGACGTCCCTGCGGGCGCGGAGAAACGCGATGAACGGCCGCCGAGATGGTCAAGCAACGCCGTATTGCGCGCGGCATCGACCTCGGCCCCCAGCAACCCCTTGCTCGCCTGTTCGGCCTCTGCGCCGACGAGCGTCGGGTCAAGTTCGACAAGGAGCTGCCCCACCTCGACATGTTGTCCATTCTTCACATGGATGGCGCGGACATAACCGATCTCGATCGGCTGGATCTGTTTGACATTGCCCGCTGGCACGACCTTGCCGCTTGCTGTCGCGACAACATCGACACGCCCGACGATCGACCAGATGAGCGCGACAACCAGGAGTCCGCACAGCGACAGCATCAGCCAGCGCAGGCCCGGGCTGGGCGGTTTCTCCATGATCTCGAGCGCGGCGGGCAGGAACTCATGGTCGCTGCGCGGCTTGGCGTGCTTATCCGCTTCGGTTTGACGCCTCCAGCTTTCGCGCAGGATGGAGAGGTGCTTGGCTGCGCTCGGAAAGCGTAGCAACAAGCGTTCGCGCCAGCTCACAGAACGCTGCCCATTTGTTTGCCATATAGCTGCGAATACCGCCCCCTGGCGCGTAGCAGTTCGGCATGCGTCCCCATCTCGGTCACCTCGCCCGCCTCGACGGTGATGATCCGGTGGCACTGCCGCACAGCGGACAGGCGATGCGCAATGATGATGACCGTCCTCCCTGTGGCGATCTTCGCGAGATTATGCTGGATGATCTCTTCGCTCTCAGCATCGAGGGCTGAGGTCGCTTCATCGAGGATCAGGATCCGCGGATCGTTGATCAGCGCGCGGGCGATCGCCATGCGCTGACGCTGCCCGCCCGACAGATTACCACCGCGCTCGTCGATGACGGTGTCATAGCCGTGGTTGAGTTCGAGGATGAACTCGTGCGCACCCGCAAGCTTTGCCGCTTCGATCACCGCGTCCATCGGCCGTGTCGGGTCGCCGAACGCGATATTTTCACGCACGGTCCGGTTGAAGAGGATGTTCTCCTGTAGCACCACGCCGACCTGTCGCCGGAGCCAGGGTGGATCGATGAGCGCGAGATCGACGCCATCGACGAGCACACGGCCCTGTTCGGGCACATAGAGGCGCTGGACAAGCTTGGTGAGGGTCGACTTGCCCGAACCCGACGGGCCAACGATCCCAAGCATTTCGCCCGCCGGGATATCGAGACTGACTCCGCGCAGCGCCTCGGGCGCGTCGGCGCGATAACGAAAGCGCACCTTGTCGAAACATATGGAGCCGTTGATCGGCGGCAAGCTGGCGCGGTTCGGATTATATTCGGGTTCGGCGGGCGAATTGAGCACGTCGCCCAGCCGATCGACTGAAATGCGCACCTGCTGAAAATCCTGCCACAGCTGCGACAAGCGCAGGATCGGCGCGGCAACGCGCCCCGACAGCATGTTGAACGCGACGAGCGAGCCCACCGTCAAATCCCCCGCAATCACCGCCTTCGCCCCGAAATAGAGGATCGCGACGGTGGTCAGCTTCGACACGAGCTGGATCAGGTGGCTGCCCCAGTTGGCCAGTTTCGCGACATCGAAGCCGATGTTGGTATAGCCCGCGAACATCTTCTCCCAGCGGTCGCGCATTTGCGGCTCGACCGCCATCGCCTTCAGTGTGCCGATGCCGGTCACGCTCTCGACAAGGAAAGACTGGTTCTCGGCGCCGCGTTGGAATTTCTCCTCAAGCTTCGTGCGCAGCCCCGGCGAGATCAACACCGAGATCAAGATGTAGCAGGGGATCGACAGCAGCACGATCAGCGTGAGGAGCGGCGAGTAGAGATACATGACCGCGAAGAAGACGATGGTAAAAAACAGGTCGATTACGACGGTGACCGCATTCGACGTCAGAAACTCGCGGATGCTCTCGAGTTCGCGCACGCGCGCAATGCTGTCGCCAACGCGCCGTGCCTCGAAATAGGAAAGCGGTAGGTTGAGGAGATGCCGGAACATGCGCGCCGACAGCTCGCTATCGACGCGATTGGTCGTGTGCGCAAAGAGCCAGTTGCGCAGACCCGACATCAAGGTCTCGAAAATGAGCACTGCGGCAAGGCCAAACGCCAATACGTCGAGCGTCGTCATCGACTGATGCACCAGCACCTTGTCGATCACGAGCTGGAAGAATATGGGCGAGACGAGGCCCATCAGCTGAAGAAAGAAGGAGGCGATGAGGACGTCGCGCAGCGGACCGCGGTAGCGTACGAGCGCTGGAATGAACCACGCGATGTCGAAGGGCCGCGTATCGCCAACCATCTTCTCGCGGCTTGTCATCAGAAGCACACGCCCTGACAGGCGCTCGGCCGCTTGGGCATCGCTCCAGATTTCAGGACGCTCCGCGTCGCCGCGCTGGATAAGATAGCGCGGGTTCAGGTTGGCATCTTCGACTTTCAGCAAGATTACGGCATCGC
Source organism: Sphingopyxis sp. GW821-FHT10B01 (assembly GCF_059415685.1). Lineage (NCBI taxonomy): Bacteria > Pseudomonadati > Pseudomonadota > Alphaproteobacteria > Sphingomonadales > Sphingopyxidaceae > Sphingopyxis > Sphingopyxis sp. GW821-FHT10B01. Next base: position 931,280 of record NZ_JBWKNS010000001.1, read on the forward strand.
CATCCGTGGTTTCCGCCAAGGCGGGCAGCGGCAGCTTCGCGAAGTCCGGCACCGATACCTGCCGGACACGGGCGGTCAGGCCGATCCGTTTGGCGATGCGCGCGAGGTCTTCCAGTCGGAAGGGTTCGTCACCCCTCCCGCGATCATGGACGATCTGCTTCGCGTCAGCAGCTACACCGAGGAACTTGGCCAGCAGGATGAAACATGTCAGCGATCGGTCGTTCGGGCCGGAAGCTTCTTCATTACTGCCATCGGATAAGGATGGATCGACGGCGTCGGGCATTTGGCGGGGAGATCTCCCAAGGTCATAGTCTTAGTAATTGCCCGACTATTAGTTTGCGCGGCCAAGCGCGCAACTGCCAAATCGATTGAAATTACAATCAAATCGGCTGCGATGGGTTGGCAAGGAAGCCTCTCCCTTCAGATTTCGATGCTCCGCCGGCCGTCTCGATTGTCTGGCATGTTAGGCAAAAGCATCGGCCCATGTGCGTAGGGCGACAGCGTTTTGGCCTTTAGACACCGCTCTTGATCGCGGCAAGGTGACAGCGAGTGGGAGAACTTCTACAACTTCCATCGACCACACGGCGCTTCAATGGGAAAACCCCCTAGGAAACCCTCCGCGAACGCCTATAATCGCGAACAGCCAATGTCCCGCTAGATCGTCGACCTTACAGCCCATTGATGACGACCGACACTGCACCGACTGGATGCCGATAAATTAGCGAAGGCTCGCTCTGTAATTGGTGACCCACCATGCGAACGTGAGTTCGAGTTCGGCAAACTACGCAAAGAAATCCACAGGCTTGGGCGCCTCATAATATTGACCCGACAATGCTCCGCTTCCGGTCCCGGCTCCAAACACGCTCATGGCCTGGACCATGCCAGCCACAACTTGATCCATGTTCGATTTATATGGGAGTTCCGCAGTGTTCCAAATCGCGCCATCGATGGATTTCGGCTGCTCGCTAGTCATTATCTGGTCTGACACAAAGTCCGCGCCAATGGCATCTGCGAGGCTGAGCGAATTACTGCTAGCTGCTTTGTTCTGGCCCGCATCGGCAATGGCTTGGAACGTCGAGCGTGTCATGACGCTGCCATCGACAAAGCGGATCTGGTCGACCTGCTCGTAGCCCCCGGCTTCCAGCGTGAACGAGCCGGGTTGGTCCACCACACTGATCTGCAGAGCACCACCTGCGCCCATGCGCGTGATGACGAGATCAGCTGCTGTGATCCCGGCACCGAACTCCAACGTGTTGAAACCGTCCCACCAGCCACCGCCGCGTAAGATGTCGTCGCCGTCGCCGAGATTCCAGACATAGGTATCGTCGCCATCGCTCTCCAGGATGATGTCATTGCCGGCCCCGCCGATGACCAGGTCATTGCCGTAATTGGGGTTGATGACGTCAGCGCCCGCACCTGCGGTGATCACATCGCCGAGTTGGCCGCCCAATATATCGTCATTGCCTGACGTACTCTGGCTTGCCACCGCAGCCGCCTGCAACGCTGCACGCGTCATGATGCTGCCGTCGGCAAAGCGTATCTGGTCGATCTGCTGATCGCCGGGACGATTGAGTCCGGCTTCCAGCGTGAACGAGCCGGGCTGGCCCGCCACGCTGATTTTCAGGTCGGTGCCAGTACCTATGCGCGTGATGACGAGGTCAGTCGCCGCGACCCCGGCACCGAATTCCAACGTGTTGAAACCGTCCCACCAGCCACCGCCGCGTAAGATGTCGTCGCCATCGCCGAGGTTCCAGACATAGGTATCGTCGCCATCGCTTTCCCAAATAGTGTCGTTGCCAGCCCCCCCGATGACACGGTCGTTGCCGTAGTTGGGGTTGATGGTATCATCACCCGCACCTGCGGTGATCACGTCGCCGAGTTGACTGCCCAATATATCGTCATTGCCCGACGTGCTCTGGCTTGCCATCGCAGCGGCCTGAAGCGCGGCACGCGTCATGATGCTGCCGTCGGCAAAGCGGATCTGATCGATCTGCTGATCACCGGCGCGGTCGAGTCCGGCCTCTAGCGTGAACGAGCCGGGCTGGCCCGCTACACTGATTTTCAGGTCGGTGCCGGTGCCCACGCGCGTGATAACGAGGTCGGTCGCCGTGATGCCGGGGCCGAACTCCAGCGTATTGAAGCCGTCCCACCAGCCACCGCCGCGCAGGATGTCGTCGCCATCGCCGAGGTTCCAGACATAGGTATCGTCGCCGTCGCTCTCCAGGATGATGTCGTTGCCTGCTCCGCCAATAACACGATCGTTGCCGTAGTTGGGGTTGATGGTATCGTCACCCGCACCTGCGGTGATCACGTCGCCGAGTTGACTGCCCAATATATCGTCATTGCCCGACGTGCTCTGGCTTGCCATCGCAGCGGCCTGAAGCGCGGCACGCGTCATGATGCTGCCGTCGGCAAAGCGGATCTGATCGATCTGCTGATCACCGGCGCGGTCGAGCCCGGCCTCTAGCGTGAACGAGCCGGGCTGGCCCGCTACACTGATTTTCAGGTCGGTGCCGGTGCCCACGCGCGTGATA
>NZ_JBWKNS010000001.1:933912-986412 GCF_059415685.1 Sphingopyxis sp. GW821-FHT10B01
AGGTCGGTCGCCGTGATGCCGGGGCCGAACTCCAGCGTATTGAAGCCGTCCCACCAGCCACCGCCGCGCAGGATGTCATCGCCATCGCCGAGGTTCCAGACATAGGTATCGTCACCGTCGCTCTCCAAGATGGTGTCGTTGCCTGCTCCGCCAATAACACGATCGTTGCCGTAATTGGGATTGATGACGTCATCGCCGCCCGCGCCGAAAAGAAAATCACTCGCCGGCGTTCCCGTAATATTATCATTACCGTTTGTGCTTTGAGAACCCGTGATCTTCTGTTGAAGGATATTACGATTCCAGATCGTGCCATCGGCAAATCGTACCTGATCAATGCCGTCGGACGCCCCGGCGACCAACAGATTTTCCAATGCCAGGGAGCCTTGCTGGTCGGCAACCGAGAGGATGATTCCGCGGCCATCAGTGGTTTTGGTGAATATGATCTGATCAGCAGTTATGCCCGGACCGAACTCCAACGTGTTGAAGCCATCCCACCAGCCACCGCCCCGCAGGATGTCGTCGCCATCGCCGAGGTTCCAGACATAGGTATCGTCACCGTCGCTCTCCAAGATGGTGTCGTTGCCAGCCCCCCCGATGACACGGTCGTTGCCGTAATTGGGATTGATGGTATCGTCACCCGCACCTGCGGTGATCGCGTCGTCGAGATGGCTACCGAGAATGTCGTCTTTGCCCGACGTGCTCTGGCTTGCCATCGCAGCGGCCTGAAGCGCCGCACGCGTCATGATGCTGCCATCGGCAAAGCGGATCTGATCGATTTTCTGGTCGCCAGCACTATTAAGTCCCGCTTCCAGCGTGAACGAGCCGGGTTGGCCCGCCACGCTGATCTTCAGGTCGGTGCCGGTGCCCACGCGCGTGATGACGAGATCGGTTGCGGTGATGCCGGGACCGAACTCCAACGTATTGAAGCCATCCCACCAGCCACCGCCGCGCAGGATGTCGTCGCCATCGCCGAGGTTCCAGACGTAGGTATCGTCACCGTCGCTCTCCAAGATGGTGTCGTTGCCAGCCCCCCCGATGACACGGTCGTTGCCGTAATTGGGATTGATGACGTCGTCACCCGCACCTGCGGTGATCGCGTCGTCGAGATGGCTACCGAGAATGTCGTCATTGCCCGATGTAATCTGGCTTGCCACCGCAGCGGCAAGAAGCGCTGTGCGTGTTATGATGCGGCCATTCGCAAAACGTATCTGATCGATCGACTGATCGCCCGCACGATCGAGCCCGGCCTCCAGCGTGAACGAGCCGGGCTGGCCCGCCACACTGATCTTCAGGTCGGTGCCGGTGCCCACGCGCGTGATAACGAGGTCGGTCGCCGTGATGCCGGGGCCGAACTCCAGCGTGTTGAAGCCGTCCCACCAACCGGCATTGCGCAGGATGTCGTCGCCATCGCCAAGGCTCCAGACATAGGTGTCGTCGCCATCGCTCTCGAAGATGATATCGTTGCCAGTCCCGCCGATAACCCGGTCGTTTCCGGTAGCACCATAAAGCGTATCCTGACCTGCGCCCCCGAAGACGGCGCTTCCAAGATCAAATGCCGCAATGGAATCATCGCCGGTAGTGGCCAAGCTGGCCATTACGGCATCGCGAAGCGATCTCGCTGATGTCAGGATGCCATCGGCGAAGGTTATTCTCTCTATTGCGGCGCCACCTCGTTGATCAAAGAAGTTGATGACTGTGACGCTATCGGTTGAGTCGGAGAAAGTGATCCGAAGATCGGATCGGTTGCCATTTGCGAAAGAAAATTGGGCAAGGGTGGACGAGCGCGTTCCCTGAAATGCTATTTCGTCTCCGGCACCGCCGCTATCGATTACCGTGTCTGTACCGAAATTGTCGGCAAAGACATATGTATCGGACGCTCCCCCTCCAGACAGAAGGTCGTCGCCCTCTAGGCCGATCAGCAAATCCGCTGTAGGCGAGCCATTCGTATCCCCGTTTACAATGTCAGTTCCAGCTGTGCCGCGATGCTCATCGTGCGCAACCAAGAGGATGTCGAGGGCCCGATTGCCGGTTCTTGCTCGATGCCGTTCCGCGAGCGTAACGCCTGTCGGATCGACGACATCGAGGACAATCTTGTGCTTGGCGACCCATTGCGTGTAACCGCCCCAAGGATCAGCGGGGTCGAACGAAAGGTCCGACATTTCGGAATCGATCAGCTTCCCAATATTGCCCGAGATGTCATCCGTGCGCGGATCGAAGACCATTCCGGCAAATGGGGCAAGGTTCGCCGGAAGCGTTGCTTGGCCAATAGTGAGGCTGCCGTCTGATCCGAAGTTCAAGGAGGTGCCGCGGCTGATGACGAGCGCCGCGGTTTGAACGAAGAAACGAACGGCCTCGCTGGCGGCAAACTTCTGGAAAAGGATTTGGAAATCCGGGTTATCGCCGCCAGCGCCCAATAGCGTGGCGCGGTTCATGAAAGCTTCTGCGGTTGCCTGAATCTGCGTAACGTCATTGTCGCCCGCAGATATCGGGACGCCAGCCCAGCGAGCGAGAATATCCTCGAAGGCGCTCGCTTCATATCTGTACTCAACAGTGGGACCGCTGGGCGCGCCTCCAGTCCCTATTATATTCACGACATGAACATATGGGCGCCCAAAGCTTGCATCGATGGCGCTCAATCCGCCGTCGATGAACGCCTTAACCATTTGTTTCAGCTCAGGGTCCAGCGACATTGCTACCCAGAGGTCGGGAACACGACCATATCCACGCAGATTGGGTAGCGCAAAAACTTCGGGATCATAGATGAACCCGTCAGGCAGATTGAAGACGGTATGCACCTGATCCGTAGCGAAATCGACGGCGACTACCTGCCGCTGCGTTCCATCGGTCAGCGAGAAACCGCCTTGAAAGAGCACACCATTGCCATTGTCTTCCCAGCCCGCTCGCGTCGCTGTCAAATCGATCGAGGCGATATTCTTGCTGGACAAGCTGACGATTTCGTTCGCCTGCGATACGCCGTCCCGGTTCGCATCGATCCACAGCCGCAGCGAACCAAATTGTGCGTCAGCGGAGGTGATGAACCCATCCGCATTGCTGTCAAGGTCGCGTAGCGCAGTAAATCCGTCGCGTGTCGAACTTCCGAAGAACTCGTTTCCATTATCGATCTGCCCGTTCCCGTTGCGATCCAGCACCAGGAACGCGTCACCTGCAGAAATCCATCCAGTTTTCTCCGCAAAACCATCGCCGTTCAGGTCAAAATGAATGGCGCCGCCGCCGAGTGCGGTCAGATGGACACCATCCCCATTGAGATCGAGAACCAGCGGATCGCGCCGCAAGAAGGACGGGCCAAACAAATTTGGCAACCAATTGTTCGGGTTGAGCGGATTTTGCGGGTCGCGCCAATTGTTCGGATTCCAGGGACTGTCTGGCGGGAACCAGTTATTCGGATTCCAGGGGCTGTCCGGTGGGAACCAATTATCCGGATTAAACGGACTATTCGGATCCCAAGGAAAAGACGGGCTGCCATCCGGGTTGTTCGGCCAAGGGAAGTCGAAGTCGCGGGCAGTATCATTCCACAAATCCGAGGCCTGATTATAAACATCTCCCAGAAAGCGACCGATCTGATCGCCATATTCATATCCGCCAATCGCTGCTAGGGCGCCTCCAATCAAGCCCCCAACAACCGATCCGATGCTGGCGCCAACCGCGACGCCCCCGGGGCCGGCTAAAGCCCCGATAGCTCCGAAGACAACTGCCCCGATGTCCGCCCCGACCGAAGCACCCGCGAGCCCGAATATCCAAGCTCCCTCCTGTCTGCCGATTAGCGCTGCGGCTTCGATATTCGCTTGGGCGTTTTGGCCGCTGTCGCGGAGTGCTTGAACTTTCGCAGCCGTGGCGACCATGTCATACGCGGTCGCCGCTATGCCAACCGCGATAAGCCCCTTGCCCAACAGGTTGATCTTTGAGGCGATCCCGGGCTTTAAAGCCTCACCAGCATATGAAGCGGGATCTCGAAGAAGCTTGCTGATTTCATCCGCAACCGCTGCCTTGCTCGCCTTGATATTGGCAGGCTCGTTAGATAGCGCCAAGTTTTCCGCGTCGGTTCGAAATCCGCTTGGACGCGACTGGGACTTGTCCCAATAACCGCTTTTCCCGGGCTCGCTGGCGCTAGTCTGGTAGCCGCGTTCAACGTTCAATTGTTCGTTAGTTGGCATATTCTGCCAACCTTTCTTGGCCGGATTCTCCGCGATGCTGCCGGGATAATTCCCATACAATTGTTGCCCGTTACGATTGAGGAGCCCAGTAGCGGTATCGCGGATTGCTGCCGCCTCGACATTGCTGATCACACCCTCAGTCGCGGCTCTGCGGATGATGTCGCCCGTTTTAGCCGTCTTGATCGGCTCACCAGTGCGGGCGTCGATCAGGTCGACATTTCGGAAAGCGTCGTCAGAAAAGATGGTCGCGTTATTTCCACCAAGACCCTGTTCGATTGCGGCCTTGATCGATTTTTCGCCGTTGTTTGTGTCCATCGGATCTATCGGGAAGTTGGGTGTATCGACCTGGACCAATCCCGGATTGTCCGCCTTGAATTTGTTCCACGCTTTGGACTCGGGCGATTCCGTGCCGTCGGGCCAACGAAGTTCTTGCTCAATGACATCAGTTGTGTGGATTTCGTAGCCTTTCTGTTGAAACCTCTTCAACAAATCGAGCAGCGACGTACCTCCCTGCTCCAATATCCAGTTTCGGATAAGAGCAGCATCTACCCAGATGGTTCCGACAGAATTCGACATGGTGGAAGGCATAAGAAATTCCTCAATCGAGGCTGGAGTTATTGATTTTGGACCAGACTGCGCTGCTAAGAGCCCGGACCGCTCGACTTCCCAAGTTCGTCCTGTGGTTTGCGATGGCCACGGTAATCACGCTGAGGACCCAGCTTCCACCAAGGCGCGGCGCTCCCCCCGGAAGGCGCGGGCCAGCATTTACTTTTCGGATTAATTGATATGCCCGGAGCAGTTCCGGCAGTTCGGCCTCGACCCATTTGACGGTGACATCGGTCTCGTCGTCCGACGGTGGCGGTTCGGGCGTCTGGAGATATGCGCGCGCTTGCTCCTGAGTCATATCATCGGTCGGCTCAGGGCGGCTTATGACCGGTTCAATTTCTGGATATTCCCACGCTTCCTGCTGCGCGACGTCGAGCGGGGGCAGCCCGGAGGCCGAGCGTGCCCGCTGACGCAGCCCCAGAACCAGGCACCTCTCCTCCTCATATGAGACGGGCTCGACCCATGGTGGCCCGTCTTCTCGTGCGAAGGGATTGCTTTCCTGATCGTCCCGCGTGATGCGAAAATGCAATTTATTTCGCATCATGGCTACGTCGAACCCATTGGCTTCCAAGAGAAGGAAGGTGCCCCAAGCGTCATCATAGTCGTGGTTGCCATAGGGCAGCGACAGATGTGCGATCAATTGGTCGAGCAGAGCGGGGTCGATCGGCTTACAACGTCCTCCAACCTCATATCGCTGAATGTTCGACTGGCTCACAAAAGCCTTCCTTTCTTTCTGCCCGATCCTAAGGCGCTACCGATAGCCCGCATCACTTAGGGCAGAACACAGTGTATTGATTGATTACCTATGTACGGAAAAACGCACATGATCAGCGAAGGGGTTGGAGCCGTTCCCATGAAGCAACGGCAGCAAGTCCCAAGTGGATACGTTTTCGGCTGATTCGTAGTGCAGCCGCTCTACAAAGATATCGAAATCCGTCATCGCGCACCCCCAAGAGAAGGGCCTGACTAAGAGGCAGGACTTCTTCTAAAGCACAATAAAAGCTCATAAATCATGACAGCGCCACTAAAAATCGCAGAGCGCGGAATTTTTCACCGACGGGTCACGTAAATCGAAATATTCTGCCCGTCTGTTCCCAATTCGACGGCTTGAAATGCAAAAAAACAGAAGCAATCAGGCGTTCCCTTTCGGGCCGCGTTCTATGCGCTAACGCCCCCGGAGCCTGTAGTCTCCGCCAGAGGCAACGACCGCTAACGCAAAAGGCTTGGGGCTTTGCCCCTGAGCGCACTTAAGAGAGTCTTCCGCCCAGCTTCCTCTACGCTTCTCGTTCCGTGCAGCAGGTTCCCCGGGAAGTCTCCCGCTCCGTTTGCCCCCCACTCTCGTCGGAGGGCAGAGGTTCATGAGCCGACCGAGGCTCAGGAAACCTCAAGCCCGATGGAGTGTTCCTCCCAACCGCCCAGACAAGTCTTTGGCCGGTCGAAAGACAATTTATTACAATCACTCCCCAGTCGATCGGCAGATTGCTTTCGTCAGCGAAAAAGGGTTTCCTGCTAACCCTCAAGTTTTCGATGTTTTCCAAACCGCTCAGCATTTAGATTGGCGCGCGTATTGCCGTGCAGCCAATTTGGTTCTCAAATTGCGATTTCAGGCGAGTTATAACATAAGTGTCCCCGGGAAGGCGGGGGCGACGCTAAGGCACGAATGTCGTGAACAGGTAGATCGCGAACAGCATCAGGTGGATCACCCCCTGCAGCACCGTCGTGCGGCCGTTCGCCAGCGTCTGCACCGACACGATCAGCGAGAGGAACAGCAGCACGGTCGATTTGGCGTCCAGCCCGAGGCTGATCGGCATGTCGGTCATGATCGACAGGATCGCGACCGCCGGAATGGTGAGGCCGATCGTTGCGAGCGCCGAACCGAGCGCGAGATTGAGGCTGGTCTGGAGCCGGTCGGCCTTCGCCGCGCGGACCGCGGCCAGGCCTTCCGGCGCAAGGATCAGTGCCGCGATCAGCACGCCGAGCACCGCCGGCGGGGCGCCCCAGTCGGCGAGCAACGCTCCCATGACCGGCGACAGGTTCTTCGCGAGCAGCACGACCGCGATCAGGCTGGCGAGCAGCAACGCACTTGAAATCGCGGTTCGCTGGACGCTGGGCGGCGCGGCGTGCGCGTCGGGCTCACCGTCGCCGTCAGCATCGCCGTCGGGCAGAAAATAGTCGCGGTGGCGAACCGTCTGCACCAGCGCGAAGGTGCCATAGAGAATCAACGAAACGACCGCGACGAAGCCAAGCTGCGTCGCCGAATAAAAGGGTCCCGGTACGCTCGACGTGAAATTGGGAAGCACCAGCGTCACGACGGTGAGCACGGTCAACGTCGCGAGTGCGGCGCCGATTCCGGTACGCTGAAAGCGTTGCTCGTGATGACGAATTGCTCCGCTGAGCAGGCAAAGCCCCATCAACAGGTTGAGGATCACCATCACGGCCGCAAACACCGTATCGCGCGCCAGCGTTTGCGCCTTTTCGGGTTCGGCCTGCATCAGCGTCAGGATCAGCCCGACCTCGATCACCGTCACCGCCAGCGCGAGGATCAGCGTGCCGAACGGTTCGCCGACGCGGTGCGCGATGACCTCGGCATGATGGACCGCCGCGACGACCGCACCCATCAGGATGAACGCGACCAGCCAGGAATTGAGCGGCATGGCGAAACTCGCCATCGCGGCCAGAAATCCCAAAATCGGGAAGATATCGTTGGTACGGTCGGCGATGCGGAGTTTTGAGGTCATGGGGCTTATATTGCAGCCCCCTCCCCGCATGACCACCCCGCGAAGGGATTAATGTGCGCGGACGGGCAATCCGGCGGCGGCCAGCCGCGCATGCGCTTGGGCGATCGTTGCCTCGCCGAAGTGGAAAATGCTCGCGGCGAGCACTGCGCTGGCGCCGCCTTCGACGACACCAGCTACCAGATGATCAAGATTGCCGACCCCGCCCGACGCGATGATCGGCACACTCACCGCATCGGCAATCGCCCGCGTGAGCGTCAGGTCATAACCATCGCGAGTGCCGTCGCGATCCATGCTGGTGACGAGCAATTCGCCTGCGCCGAGTTCGGCAAGCCGGACGGCGTGTTCGAGTGCGTCGATCCCGGTGGGCTTGCGTCCGCCATGGGTGAAGATTTCCCATCGGCCGTCAGCAACCCGCCGCGCGTCGATGCTGCCGACGGCGCACTGGCTGCCGAAACGGTCGGCGATATCGGCGACAAGCTCGGGCCGCGCGACCGCCGCGCTGTTGACCGCGACCTTGTCGGCGCCTGCAAGCAGCAGCGCGCGTGCATCGTCGGCGCTGCGTACCCCGCCGCCAACCGTCAGCGGCATGAAACAGACTTCCGCGGTGCGGCTGACCATGTCGAGCAAGGTACCGCGTCCTTGATGACTCGCGCCGATATCGAGAAAGCAAAGCTCGTCGGCGCCCGCGGCATCATAGGCGCGCGCAGCCTCGACCGGATCGCCTGCATCGCGCAGGTCGACGAAATTGACCCCCTTCACGACGCGCCCGTCGGCGACGTCGAGGCAGGGAATAACGCGGACACGGACGGTCATGCCGACCCTGCCGCAATCGCTTCGGCCAGATCGAGCCGCCCGTCATAGAGCGCACGCCCGGTAATCACGCCTTCGATGCCGTTCGCAACATGCGGGCGCAGCGCGTGAATGTCGCCGATATCGGCCACGCCGCCGCTCGCGATCACCGGAATCGCAACCGCCTTGGCCAACGCAACCGTCGCTTCGACGTTGCAGCCCTTGAGCAATCCGTCGCGGCCGACATCGGTGAAGAGCAGCGCCGCAACACCTGCATCCTCGAACCGCCGCGCCAGATCCTCGACGCGCACGTCGGAGATATCGGCCCAGCCCTCGGTCGCGACCATCCCGTCGCGCGCATCGACCCCGACGACAATCCGGCCAGGCAGGTCGCGCGCAGCCGACTTCACAAATTCGGGATCCTTGAGCGCCGCGGTGCCGATGATCACGCGCTCGACGCCGAGCGCCAGCCAGCGGTCGACGCCGGCGCGATCGCGGATGCCGCCGCCGACCTGCACCTTGCCCGGGAAAGCTGCGATGATGCTCTCGACCGCCGCGCCATTGACGCTGCTTCCCGCAAAGGCACCGTCAAGATCGACGACATGGAGGTGCGCGGCGCCCGCTTCAGCGAACAGCCGCGCCTGCGCCGCCGGATCGTCGCCATAGACGGTCGCGCGCGCCATATCGCCCTCGGCGAGCCGCACCACCTGCCCGCCCTTGAGGTCGATCGCGGGGAAGATGGTCAGGGCCGCCATGCAAGGAATCTTTCCAATGTTGCGAGGCCATAGGCCTGGCTCTTTTCGGGATGGAACTGCACGCCGACGATATTGTCACGCGCCACGACGGCGGTGAAGGTCCCGCCATGGCTGCTGGTTGCAGCAACATCGGCGGCATCGGCGAAATGATAGCCGTGGAGATAATAGGCTTCGCCAGCTGCGATCACCGGATGGGCGAACCTCGGCACGACATCGTTCCAGCCCATATGCGGAATGCGAAGCCCCGGTTGCGGAGCGAAGGCGCGGACGGTGCCGCCGATCCAGCCAAGGCCCTTATGTTGCCCCCGCTCTTCGCCCGCATCGGCGAGCAACTGCATGCCGACGCAAATGCCGAGAAAGGGGACGCCATCGCTGCGTACGCGGCGCTCCATCGCCTCGACAAGCCCGTCGATAGCGGAAAGCCCGTTCATGCACGCAGCAAACGCCCCGACGCCCGGCAGCACGATCCGGTCGGCCTTCGCAACGACATCGGGATCGGCGGTGACGACAACATTTTCCGCGCCCGCCGCAACGAGCGCGTTGTGCACCGAGCGAAGATTGCCCGCGCCATAGTCGATCAGGGCAATGGCACTCATGCGTAAGTCCTAGAGGACCCCCTTGGTCGAGGGAATGGCGTCACCTTTGCGCGGGTCGATTTCGACCGCCTGACGCAGCGCGCGCGCGAGCGCCTTGTACATGCTTTCGGCGATGTGGTGGTTGTTCTCGCCGTACAGCATTTCGATGTGCAGCGTGATGCCCGCAGTCTGCGCAAAGCTATGGAACCAGTGCGGAAACATCTCGGTGTCCATCTCGCCGAGCCGCGGTTGCGAGAAGGCCGATTTGTAGACGCAGTGCGGGCGCCCCGAAATGTCGAGGACGCAGCGCGTCAGCGTTTCGTCCATCGGCGCGTGCGCCTCGCCGTAGCGCGCGATACCACGCTTGTCGCCGAGCGCCCTTGCGACCGCTTCGCCGAGCGCGAGCGCCGAATCCTCGACGGTGTGATGCTGGTCGATGTGAAGGTCGCCCTTCACCTGCATCGAGATGTCGATCAGCGAGTGGCGCGACAATTGCTCGACCATATGATCGAGAAAACCGATACCGGTGGACACCGAATATTCGCCCGTTCCGTCAAGATTGACGGTAATCGCGATATCCGTTTCCTTGGTCGTGCGCTGGACTATGGCGGTTCGCATCGCGCCCCCATAGCACCCACTTTTCGCAGCGCAAGGCGACTCTCCCCGCTTGACCCCCCTTGACCGGCGCGCGCGCGCCGTTCATCCCCTCGCCCCATGAGTGACGATGTACGCGACAGCCTGATTCCCTATGACGAAATCGTGCAGGACGCCCTGCGCGCCGTGGTCGGCCGCGTGCTGAGCCAGATCGTGGGTTATGACAGCCTTCCCGGCGAGCATCATTTCTACATCACCTTCAAGACGCAGGCGCTTGGCGTCGACATTCCCGCGCATCTGATCGCCAAATTCCCCGATGAAATGACGATCGTGCTGCAGAATCGCTTCTGGGACCTGAAGGTCGAGGATGATCATTTCAGCGTCGGCCTGTCGTTCAACCAGACGCCGTCGATCCTCACCATTCCCTATGCTTCGATCACCGCGTTCGTCGACCCGTCGGTCGATTTCGGACTGCAGTTCCAGGTCAGCGACGATGACGAAGCGCAGCCGGAACCGCATGACGAGGCCGACAACGACCGTCCCGAGGTAACGACCGAGGACGGGTCGAACGTCGTTACGGTGGACTTCGGCAAGAAGAGATAGCGCCATGGCTCCGCTATGGCCCCCCAGCCGTTTCTGGCAATATTGGGCCCTTGCGGGCATGGTCGTGCTCACTGCCGCCTTCTGGTGGGGTATCGAAGGCTATGCCCTGGCCCAGAGCAACATCCCGCGCGGACAGATAGCCGACGGACTGCTGCGCTTTAGCGTGCTGATCCTGACCCCGACGCTCGTGCTCCTATGGCTCGCCGCCGCCTGGCTGCGCCGCCGAGTCGGCGAAAGCGGATATTGGCAAATGCTCGGACTGGTCGCGATGATCTGGGCCGGGTCGGTGCTCGTAACAAGGATGCTAGTAACATGACCGACACGCGGATCGAAAGCGACAGCATCGGCGAGATCGGGGTTCCGGTCGACGCCTATTGGGGGGCGCAAACCGAGCGCAGTCGCCATAATTTTGCTTTCCCGCCGCACGAACGCATGCCGATGCCGATCGTCCACGCGCTGGCCCGGATCAAGGGCGCGGCAGCGCGGATCAACCGCGACCACGGGCTCGACGCCGGACTGGCCGCGGCGATTGCCGCCGCCGCCGACGCCATCGTCTCCGGCCGCTATGACGGCCAGTTCCCGCTCGCGATCTGGCAGACCGGTAGCGGCACCCAGTCGAATATGAACGCGAACGAAGTCGTCGCGGGAATCGCCAACGAGGCGCTGGCGGGCACGCGCGGTGGCAAGTCGCCGGTGCATCCGAACGACCATGTGAACATGGGCCAGTCGTCGAACGACAGCTTCCCCACCGCGCTGCATGTTGCGGTCGCAATCGAAACCACAGCACAGCTGCTGCCATCGCTGATCGAACTCACCGACGCACTGTCTGCGAAGGCGGCTGCATGGGGCGATATCGTCAAGATCGGCCGCACCCATTTGCAGGATGCGACGCCGCTGACGCTCGGTCAGGAGTTTTCGGGCTATGTTGCACAGCTGATCGCATGCCGCGCGCGGATCGAGGGCGCATTGGCCCATAATATCTGCAAGCTTGCACAGGGCGGCACCGCGGTCGGCACCGGCCTCAACGCACCGGCCGGCTTCGATGTGGCGATCGCCGCCGATTTGTCGCAAACCACCGGCATCGCCTTCGAACCCGCACGCAACAAGTTCGAAGCGCTGGCATCGAACGACGGACTCGTCTTCTTCTCTGGGGCATTGAACACGCTTGCCGTCGCACTGACCAAAATCGCGAATGACATCCGCCTCCTCGGGTCGGGACCGCGAGCGGGGCTCGGCGAGCTCGACCTGCCCGCGAACGAACCCGGCAGCTCGATCATGCCGGGCAAGGTCAACCCCACCCAGTGCGAAATGCTGACGATGGTCGCGGCTCAGGTGATCGGCAACCATCAGGCGGTGACGGTGGGCGGGCTCCAGGGCCATCTCGAACTCAATGTCTTCAAGCCGCTGATCGGCGCCAATGTCCTGCGCTCGATCGAATTGCTCGCGATCGGCATGGCGGGGTTCACCGAACATTGCGTCCTCGGACTCGAACCGAATCGCGCGCGTATCGACGATCTGATGAACCGTTCGCTGATGCTCGTCACCGCGCTCGCGCCCGAAATCGGCTATGACAAGGCGGCGAAGATCGCGAAGCATGCGCATGAAAGCGGCAGCACGCTCAAAGAGGCGGCGCTAGACCTTGGCTATGTCGATTCCGCGACCTTCGACCGGCTGGTCGATCCGCGGACGATGTTGGGATCGGAACCCAAGCCCCCTGCCGCGGATTGATAGGGAGAAGGAGACATGGGCATGATAGGCAGGATCGTTGGCGGTGTGCTCGGTAGTGCCATCGGGCAGAAAAAGGGCAATCACCCCGTCGCCGGGGCCGTAATCGGCGCAGGCGCCCTGTTTGCGGCGCGACGCCTGTTCCCGCAGCGCTATGCCGTTCTCGCGGCGACCGTCGCGGCAGGCTATCTGACCAAGAAATGGGCCGAGCGGGCCGAGGCCCGCAAGGCCGCCGAAGAGGCCCATGCGCTCGATCCCGCATTAGCGAGAGCCGGTGTCGTTGATACCTATGCCGGAACGGCTGGCGTTCCGACCGACGGACAGACGATCGGCGATGCCTTGCCACCCGCAATTCCGGTCGACGGAAATGGGCGTAGCAGTTCGCTTCACTGATCGCGCGCGCAGTTAGGAATATTCTTACCGTGATCGGCTATTGCGCCGGTCATGACGATCAACCCGCCCGGTTTTCGCACGATTGTGCTTGTCGCCGTCGGTTTCGCGCTGATCAGGCTCAGCAACGCGCTTGAGCTGTCAGGCGATCTGTCGGACGTCACCGGAACGCGGCTTGCTTATCATCTTTCGGCATTGCTCACCCTGATCGCAGCGCTCGGCTGCTTTGTCTGGGGGCTGAAAACGATCTTCTTCGAAAAACGGAACACCGCGCCTGCTACCGGTGGCGCGTCCGAAAAAGCGCCGCAACCTGTCGATATCTATCCCGGCGAGTCGACCTTCGACCCCGACGCGGCGATCGCCCGTTACATGGAGGGCCGCGGTGATCGCGGTCCCGGCGATGCGCCCGCCACAAAGCCGGGCAGCTTTGGCCGAAAGGGGCTTCGCTAGGCGCCCGCCTGCCACTCCTTGATCGCCTCGACCGGCGAGACCAGCATCAGCACATTCAGCGTCAGATTGTCGCGGATCGTCCACAGCGTGAACAGCTCGAAAGCGATGGCAAGCGTCACCGTCACCCACCAGCGCATCCAGCTGGCGGCGATGAAGCCCAGGATCATGAACAGCGCATCGCTGACCGAATTGAGCACCGAATCGCCCGCATAACCGAACGCCATCGTCACTTCGCGGTAGCGATCGATGATGATCGGCGAATTTTCCAAAATCTCCCACGCGCCCTCGATCCCGATCGCCAGCGCCAGCGCGATCCACAGGGGCCGTTTCGGGAGCAACCAGCGCGATAGGCCATAGAAGATGAAGCCGTGGATGATATGGCTGAAGCTGTACCAGTCCGAAATCTGCTGGCTGTTCTGGTTCGACTGGACGGTGCCGTGCCACAGGCTGATCGTCCCGCACGGGCAGATCGGCGGGCGGCCCATCGCGATAAGGACGACCGCGAGCAGCGCGACCAGCGCCGCGGCGACCAGCCATCCGGTTCGTGAAATTCCTGCCATGCCCCGCCCCCTTCGCCCTTGACCACTGGCGCAGCTTTGGCGAATAGCGCCCATGGCTGAAAGCGTCCACCTGAACCGCCGCGGCGTGTTATTCGTCCTTTCTTCGCCCTCGGGCGCGGGCAAGACCACGATATCGAGAATGATGCTCGAAGCCGACAAGGACATCGCGCTCTCGATCTCCGCGACGACCCGCCCGCCGCGCCCCGGCGAAGTCGACGGCGTCCATTATCATTTCGTCGACACCGACACCTTCAAGAAGATGGCCGCGGACGGCGAATTCCTCGAATGGGCGCATGTC
The DNA here is from genome assembly GCF_059415685.1 of Sphingopyxis sp. GW821-FHT10B01. Taxonomy (NCBI): domain Bacteria; kingdom Pseudomonadati; phylum Pseudomonadota; class Alphaproteobacteria; order Sphingomonadales; family Sphingopyxidaceae; genus Sphingopyxis; species Sphingopyxis sp. GW821-FHT10B01. The sequence goes on from NZ_JBWKNS010000001.1 coordinate 948,168, forward strand.
TTCGGCCACCGCTACGGCACGCCAAGGCACCGCGTCGAAGAACTGCTAGCCACCGGCAAGGACGTGCTGTTCGACATCGACTGGCAGGGCGCGCAGCAGCTCTATCAGGAGGCCGGCCCCGACGTCGTGCGCGTCTTCGTCCTGCCGCCGACGATGGAGGAACTCGAACGTCGCCTGCGCAGCCGCAACACCGACAGCGACGAGGTGATCACCGCGCGCATGGAACGCGCCGCGAACGAGATCAGCCACTGGGACGGATACGACTATGTGCTGATCAACGACCATGTCGAAGGCTGTTTCGACGAAGTCCGCGCAATCCTGCGCGCCGAACGGCTGAAACGCCGCCGCCAGATCGGCCTGATCGGCTTTGCCCGCGACCTGATCCGCTCGGTCCCCGACGCCGACAAGAATCTCTAAACCGTCGCCCCAAATCCGTTCGTGCTGAGCGTGTCGAAGCACCATTCTTCTTTGGGCGCGGCGAGAAGAAAGAACAGCCCTTCGACAAGCTCAGGGCGAACGGTTGAGGGTGTTGGGCCGTGTCCTAAACCGGCTTCACCAGATTCGCTTCGAGCTCCGCGACCATTTCGGCGCGGAGCGGTTTCGCCTGACCATCGGTGCGGCACACGACGACCGTATCGCAGGTCGCGATGACGCGGCCGTTCTGAAACATCGCCTGGACGATCGTCCAGCTCGAGGTGCCGAGCCGGCCGATGCCCGTCGCAATCTTCACCGGATCGGGGAAATTGCCCTCGGCCAAGTAGTTGATCTCGACCGCGGCAACCATCGTCCGCTCGTTCGACGGACGGTCCTCCAGCGGTCGCACTTGCCGGTTGAGCAGGACGCGCCCGCTCTCGAACAGCGCGGCAAAGGCCACATTGTTGAGGTGGCCGTTGATATCCATGTCCTGAAATCGCGTCTGCAATTCGATGCAGACGGGGTAGCTGGCGGCATCGAGCCGCCAGCTTTCCGGTTTCGGCATGTCAGCGCGGCGCCATGCGGATGCCGCCGTCGAGGCGGACATCTTCGCCGTTGAAATAGCCATTCTCGATCATGCACATCGCGAGATTGGCATATTCGGCGGGGTTGCCGAGGCGCTTCGGGTTGAGCACCGAGGCGCCGAGCGCATCGCGCACCGGCTGCGGCGCGCCGGCGAGCAGCGGGGTGTCGAAAATGCCCGGCAGGATCGTGTTGACGCGAATATTCTCGTTACCGAGATCGCGCGCGATGGGGAGCGTCATGCCGACGACGCCGCCCTTCGACGCCGAATAAGCCGCCTGGCCGATCTGGCCGTCCTCGGCCGCGACCGATGCGGTGTTGACGATCGCGCCGCGTTCGCCGTCTTCCATCGGATCGAGCGTCAGCATGCCCGCCGCCGACTTGGCGATGCAGCGGAAGGTGCCGACGAGGTTGATCTGGATGATCCAGTTGAAGGCATCGAGCGGGAAATGCTTGATGCTGCCGTCTTCCTTCGAACGGCTCGCGGTTTTGATCGCGTTGCCGGTACCCGCGCAATTGACGAGGATACGCTCCTGGCCATGCGCTTCGCGCGCCTTGGCGAAAGCGGCGTCGACCGATGCGTCGTCGGTGACGTTGCATTCGCAGAAGATGCCGCCAAGCTCGGCCGCGATCGCGAGGCCCTTTTCTTCCTGCAGGTCGAAGATCGCGACCTTCACGCCCTTGGCGGCGAGTTGGCGCGCGGTGGCGGCGCCGAGGCCCGAGGCGCCGCCGGTGACGACAGCGGATACGGTTGAGTCGAGTTTCATCATTCTATCTCCCTATTCGTCGCCCCCGCGGAGGCGGGGGCCGTTGGCAGCCTTGCGCTACCCCGATAGCGGCCCCCGCCTTCGCGGGGGCGACGCCGATTCCTTTAGATCAAAGCCGCTCGATGATCGTGACGTTGGCCTGGCCGCCGCCTTCGCACATCGTCTGCAGCCCATATTTGCCGCCGGTCGCGTCGAGCACGCCGAGCAACGTCGCCATCAGCTTGGTGCCCGAAGCACCGAGCGGGTGGCCGAGCGCAATTGCGCCGCCATGGACGTTGAGCCGCGCATGGTCGGCGCCGAGATATTTGAGCCACGCCAGCGGCACCGGCGCAAACGCCTCGTTGACCTCGTAAGCGTCGATATCCCCGATCTTCAGCCCCGCGCGCTTCAGCGCCTTTTCGGTCGCGAACAACGGTTCCTCGAGCATGATCACCGGGTCGCCCGCGGTCACCGACACATGGTGGATGCGCGCGCGCGGGGTCAGGCCATGATCTTTCAGCGCCTGTTCCGAACAGATCAGCACCGCCGATGCGCCATCGCAAATCTGGCTCGCCGAAGCCGCGGTGATCGAGCCGCCTTCCTGCAGCAGCTTGACGCCGGCGATGCCTTCCAGCGTCGCATCGAAACGGATGCCTTCGTCGACCAGATGCGTCTGGCGGCCTTCAGGGGTTTCGATTTCTAGCCCGACGATCTCGCGCTGGAAACGGCCAGCTTCGGTGGCGGCTTTGGCGCGGCGATGGCTTTCGAACGCATAGGCGTCGAGGTCGTCCTTGGTGAAGCCATGCTTCTTGACGATCATTTCGGCACCCATGAACTGGCTGAACATGATGCCGGGGTATTTTTCCTCGAGCCGGGGCGATTTATAATTGCCCATGCCTTCCTTCATATAGAGCATCGCGGTCGAGCCCATCGGCACCCGCGACATGCTTTCGATGCCGCTGGCGAGGACCATGTCCTGCGTTCCCGACAAAATGCCCTGCGCCGCGAACATCATTGCCTGCTGCGACGACCCGCACTGGCGATCGATCGTCACCGCGGGGATCGAGTCAGGGAGGTTCGATGCGAGGACGGCGTTGCGGCCGAGGTCCATCGTCTGCTCGCCGCCCTGCGACACGCAGCCGGTGATGACGTCTTCGATCGCCGACGTGTCGAAATCATTGCGGTCGGCGATCGCGTCGAACACCGCGGCACCGAGGTCAACGGGATGGATACCGGCGAGCTTGCCGCCACGCTTGCCACCCGCGGTGCGGACGGCGTCGACAATATAGGCTTCGGCCATGGGAGAATTCCTTTCCTGCGTTGATCGGGTCAGAGCTTGCGCCCAATCAGTTCCTTCATGATTTCGTTCGTGCCGCCAAAGATGCGGGTGACGCGCGCGGCGCGCCAGGCGCGGGCGATCGGATATTCGTTCATATAGCCGGCGCCGCCGTGAAGCTGGAGGCATTTGTCCATCACTTCCCACTGGAGCTCGGTGTGCCACAGCTTCGCCCCGGCGCCTTCTTCGGGGGTGAGTTCTTTCTTCAGATGGCGTGACAGCGCCCAGTCGAGATGCGCCCAGCCGACCTGCAGCTTGGTCTTCAAATCGGCGAGCACGAAGCGCGTGTTCTGGAAATCGAGGATCGGCTTGCCGAATGCCTTGCGGTCGCGGGTGAACTCGACCGTGTCGTCGAACGCGCGCTGCGCCGACGCCTGCGCCGACACCGCGATCGACAGGCGTTCCTGCGGCAGTTCGCTCATCAGATAGATGAACCCCTGGCCCTCTTCGCCGAGGCAATTGGTGATCGGCACGCGGACGTCGTTGAAGAACATTTCCGACGTATCGGCCTCGTCCTGCCCGATCTTGTCGAGGTTGCGGCCGCGCTCATAGCCTTCGCGGTCGGCCTCGACGAGGACGATCGACACGCCCTTCCACGCGGGCTGGACCTCGGTGTCGGTCTTGACGCAGACGAGGATGAGGTCGGCGTTCTGGCCGTTGGTGATATAGGTTTTCGACCCGTTGATGACATAGTGATTGCCATCCTTTTTCGCGGTCGTGCGCATCCCCTGAAGGTCGCTGCCGGTGCCCGGCTCGGTCATCGCGATCGCGGTGATCACCTCGCCCGATACCATCTTGGGCAGCCAGTGCTTCTTCTGCTCTTCGCTGCCATATTTGACGATATAGCTGGTGACGATGTCCGACTGGAGCGAGAAACCCGTCGTCGCGCGGCCGTAATAGGCGCTTTCCTCGTCGACGATCGCATTATAACCGAAATCGAGGCCGAGCCCGCCATATTCCTCGGGAACCGTCGGGCACAGCATGCCGAGTTCGCCCGCCTTGGGCCAGATGTCCTTGGGGACGATGCCGTCCTCGGCCCATTTCGCGGCGTTGGGCGCGATTTCCTTTTCGAGGAACTGGCGGACCGTGGCGCGGAACGCCTCATGATCTTCGGAGTAGGCGGAGCGCGACAGATGATCGAGCGACATGGTCTTTCCTTTTCCCGGTGCGCCGGCCGGGCGCGGATGTTTGCGAAGGTGCCACGCAGCGCGTGGTCGTTGGCGCGCAACTGACCTTACGTTTACGTGCACGTCAAGTAGAAATGCCGCTACGGCATGGACTCTTTGCTCGCAGCCCTATCTTTCCTCGTCATCCCGGACTTGATCCGGGATCCATTGCTGCGTTCAGCGGCAGCGCGCGACCGCGTGGCCCCCGGATCAAGTCCGGGATGACGAAATTTCGGGTGATGTCGCGCGCTCAATCCGGCCAACGAATAGGTTTGCAGCCGCTGGGCAGCATCAACGGCGCGCGCTAAGACCCGTGCCATGGTCGACCTGCTTCTCGACGCCGGCGCATTGCTCGGCGAATCGCCCTTCTGGCATGCTGCCGAAACCCGCCTCTATTGGGTCGATATCGAAGGCCGCAAAATCCACCGCACCGATCCTGCCACCGGCGCCGACGAGGTCATGGAAGTTGCCGAGCAGGTCGGCTGCATCGCGCCCCGCGTGCGCGGCGGCCTCGTCGCGGCGCTCGAAAATGGCTGCGCGCTGATCGATAGCTGGGGCGCCGCGCCGCGTCCTTTTGGCCCCGCAGTGCTGGCCGACAAGCCCAAGCAGCGTTTCAACGACGGCCGCGTCGACGCCGCGGGGCGGCTGTGGGTCGGCAGCCTGACGAGCGACAAGACGCACCCCGATGCGACACTCTACCGGCTCGATCCCGACGGGTCGCTGCACGAAGTCTTCGGCAGCATCACGACGAGCAACGGCGCCGCCTTCAGCCCCGATGGCCGGACCTTCTATCATGCCGACACGCCGACGCATGCGATCCGTGCCTATGACGTCGATCCGGCCGCCGGCACGCTCGGCGAAAGCCGCATCTTTCACCAATTCGCGTTCGGTAACGGCCGCCCCGACGGCGCGGCGGTCGATGCCGAGGGCTGCTACTGGTCGGCGCTCTGGGATGGCTGGCGCGTCGTGCGCCTGTCGCCGGCGGGGGAATTGCTCCAGACCATCGAGATGCCGGTGCAGCGTCCGACGATGATCGCTTTTGGCGGCCCCGACCTGAAAACCGCGTTCGTCACCAGCGCGGGCAAGAATCTGACCGATGAAGAGCGCAAGGCGCAGCCGCATGCCGGCGGCGTCTTTACGTTCGGCGTCGATGTCCCCGGCCTGATCCAGCGGGATTTTGGCGCCTAGGCAGCTTGCACCACAGTGTCACATCGGATTAAGACGCTCCCATCCTGGTTTCGCCAGAAACCTTTTCCCCGGGGAGATTTACCGATGCCGCGCAAAGCGCACCCTTTTGCCCGTCGTATGTCGATCATGCTTGCATCCACCGCGATGATTGTGGGTTATAGCCAGATGACCGCCAACGCCACCCAACCGATCGTCCCGCCTGTCGCCACCGCCCCCGCGGGCCAAAACCCGATGCTCGCGCCGTGGACCGGCCCGTTCGAAGGGGTGCCGCCGTGGGACAAGATGGACCCCGAGCTGTTCCCCGACGCCTTTGCCAAGGCGATGGCCGAAACAAAGGCCGAAGTGCAGGCCGTCATCGACAATCCGCAGGTCCCGACCTTCGAGAACACCCATGTTCCGATGATGCTGGCCGGCGACACCGCCGACCGGCTGTTCGCGCTGTGGGGCGTGCAGTCGTCGAACAAGTCGAACGACCGCGTCGAGGCGATCGACGCCGAGTGGAGCCCCAAAATCTCCACCTTCTACACCGAGCTGTTCCTCGAACCCAAACTCTTCGCGCGGTACAAGGCGGTGTACGACAAGCGCAATTCGAGCGGCCTCAACGCGCAGCAGATCCGCATCGTCGAGCGCAGCTATGACGAGATGGTGCGCGATGGCGCCAATTTGTCGCCCGAGAACAAGGCGAAGCTCGTCGCGATGAACGCCAAGCTGGAAGGCCTGTTCTCGGCCTTCTCGTCGAAGCTGCTGGGTGACGAGAAGCTTTATACCTTCGTCACCGACAAGGCCGAACTCGCGGGCCTCGAACCCGGCTTTATCGCCTCGCTCGCCTCGGCGGCCGAAGCCAATGGCAAACCCGGCCAATGGGCGATCAAGAACACCCGCTCGTCGGCGCAGCCGGTGCTGCAGGGCGCCACCAACCGTGCACTGCGCGAGAAGGTCTACAAGGCCTTTATCAGCCGCGGCGACAATGGCGATGCCAACGACACCAATGCGACGATTGCGGAAATCCTGAAGCTGCGCCAGCAGCGCGCCGAATTGCTCGGTTTCGCAACGCACGCCAATTATCGCATGGCCGACACGATGGCGAAAACCCCCGAAAACGCGATGGGCCTGATGATGAAGGTCTGGCCCGCCGCAGTCGCGCGCGTGAAGGAAGAGGTCGCCGACATGCAGGCGATTGCCGACGCCGATGCGAAGGCGGGCAAGGGTCCGAAGCTGACGATCGAACCATGGGACTATCGTTTCTATTCGGAGAAGGTGCGCAAGGCGAAATACGACCTCGATGAGAGCGAAGTGAAGCCGTATCTTCAGCTCGACAAGCTGACGCAGGCGATGTTCTGGTCGGCGGGCCAGCTTTACGACCTCGGTTTCCGCGAAAACACCGGCACCGTCCCCGTCTTTGACCCCAAGGTCAAAACCTTCGAGGTCTATAATCTCAAGACGAACGAGAATGTCGGGCTCATCTATCTCGACAATTTCGCGCGCGACGGCAAACGCTCGGGTGCGTGGATGACGACCTATCGCAGCCAGCAGACGCTCGGCGGCGAACGCAATGTGCTCGCGTCGAACAATAATAATTTCACCGAAGCCGCGAAGGGCGAGCCGACGCTGATCAGCCTCGACGATGCGACGACGCTGTTCCACGAATTCGGCCACGGCATCCATTATCTGCTGCAGCACATCAACTATCCGGAGCTTGCCGGGGTGCCGCGCGACTTCGTCGAATTCCCGAGCCAGGTGAACGAGAACTGGCTGATGACGCCCGAAGTGCTGTCGAAATATGCGACGCACTACAAGACCGGCGCGCCGATCCCGCAGACGCTGGTCGACAAGATCCTCGCCTCCGACAAGTTCAATCAGGGCTTTTCGACGGTCGAATATCTGTCGAGCGCGATTGTCGACATGAAGATCCACGACCGCAAGGTGCCGGTGACCGACGTCGACAAGTTCGAGCGCGAAACGCTGGCCGAAATGGGCATGCCGAAAGAAATCGTCATGCGCCACCGCCTGCCGCAGTTCGGCCATTTGTTCAGCTCGGACGCTTATTCGGCGGGCTATTACAGCTATCTGTGGTCCGAAACGATGGATGCCGACACTTGGGCGGCGTTCACCGAGGCCGGCGGCCCGTGGGACCGCACCGTCTCCGACAAGTTCCGCACCATCCTGCTGATGACGGGCAATGAAACCGACCGCGCCGAGGCGTACCGTGCCTTCCGCGGCCGCGATCCCGATGTGAAGGCGCTGCTTCGCAAGCGCGGTTTCCCGACCGGCGAATAAGATGCGCGCCTCCCTCTTCCTGCTCGCCGCCCTGCTTTCCGTATCGGCGGCGGCACAGGAAGAGGGGCACGCGGATCGCGCCGCCGTCGCGCGCACTGCGGCGGGCGAAGCCTTCCTGCCCGACGGAACGGCGGATGCACGCAACGGGTCGTTCTATGAACGCTGGTTTGGCGACCAGCTTGCGGCGATGGGCGAAAAGCCTTTGTGGCGGGACCCTCCGCACGACCGGGACAGCTTCCGGCTGCGCATTCTTTATCTGCCGTCGTTTCACCCCGCACATATGGTACGGATCGAGGCCCCCGCGGACGATGCCGGGAAAATCCTCGTGACCGGAACCGAGGGTGGCGCCGGCGGCTATGCCCCCGGACAGCGTGGCGGGCACGAAGAACATCCACTTGCGCCACAGGATCGCAAGCGCATCGCAGAACTGCTCGCTGTTTCGCGGCTCGCGGATCAGGGGTTCCGATATTCGGCCGCCGATGGCCGGCTCCGACTTTGCATGGACGGAATGCAATTGCTGTTCGAACTGGTCGATCACAACGGCTATCATGTTGCGACCCGCCATGAATGCGAACTCTCCGATGGCCTGCGCGTGCTGGCGAAAACTGCCGACGGATTTCGCCAGTCGATCCCCTCCGCCGCCCCCGAATATTGGCACGACCCTCCCGCAATCTTATCGCGACCGACCAGAAGGGCGGAATCCCGAGGCTTCCTCGAAATCCAACAAGCTTACGTACAAGCAATTGTGACCGTGGGCTTATGTTAGACAAGCAAGAATGACCGCTAATAATTTTGGGCAAAAAATTGGCCGCTGTCCTCGTCGGGACAGCGGCGAAATCTAGCTCGCGAGGATCCTCAGAGAATTCCGGCGAACTGCTGCATTTTTGAAATCACCCGCCGATCCCACCCAAACGCGATACGCGGCGTATTGAATCGTTTCAGTTCGCCTGCGACAGATTGCGAACTCCGGCCAGAGCGTTCGGAAAGCTCAGCCGGCGAGATGATCCGCTGAGCCAGCATCAGTACGTCAGTGCGATCAGATTTTAGGCTGGTTGCGCTCCTGTGAAATTTCAGGAGCTCGAGCTTCAATAATTGCCGGGACTGGTTCGGATCGAAGTTCAGAATCTCGTCGGCATCCCGCCTAACCAGATATTGTGAAAATGAGAAACCGGGATAGTCCGCCTCGAAAAAATCGATCTGATCGAAACGGACCATATCCGCGCGCCGCACTCTTATACGGCGTGCGTAGTTCGGCCCAGACGCCAGCCAGTATGGAATCGTGCCGTCGAGCAAGGCACCCATAATGGCTCCCCATGGTTTCATCCTACCGCCGATGCGACGTGTATTCCGGCGCAACGATGCACGCGATCCGTGACGCGGCCGGGATGAGCCTCGGCGCGATCCAGCATCAATTCCCCACCAAGGCGAAGATGATGGCGGCAGTTGCGGCCGAATTTGCCGCATACCGTACGCGCGTCTACGCCGAGGCGATCCGCGCGGGAGCGACGCCCCGGGAATCGATGGAAAATCTGATCGACGCCAATTTTAAGATGGTCAGCCGCCCCGAAATGGCCGCGGTTCTCGAAATCCACCTCGCGCGCCGCAATGACCCTGACCTCGACCAAGAGGTAGGCCCAAGCACTCGCCGCTTCGACCGCCGTGTCCGCTTGTGGGGTCACCTCATTCTTCATGCGGCAGGTATCGACAACGACAAGGCTTATCAGAGCTTGCAACTCCTCAACAACGCCGTCACCCGCGGCCTGACGGTAGAATATATTCGCAACCCAGACATGGCGTTGATCGAACGATCGGTAGCCATTTGGAAAAAGCAGATGCTCGAACTTGTGTTCGGCCCCTGACAAATGGTGGATTTTGGCCGGTAGGAGACTGGCAGCTTCTAGGTCGGAAGCCGAGAGAAGCAGACGTTTGGGGCCAGTGGCCGGCAACGACAGCTCGTGACCAATATCCTGCCTCGGCGCGTCCGAGAGAACGGCTGCGGTGATCGCACATTCTCCTAAAGTGGCACGTCATCATCCAAATCGTCGTCAAACGGCGGCTTCGGCGTCGGAGCTTTGCGAGGAGCGCTTAGGGCCTTCGGTGGTGCGGCGGCGGGAAATTGATTCGTTTCCTCCTCTGCCGCCTTTGCCTCCGCCACTGTCTGCATGATATTTGTAGTCAGCTTGTGCGGTTCTACCGAAGCCCAAACGGTGCCAGATACATTTAGGACTAGGTAGGTCAGACGCGCGACGGCCATCACGCTGGCGGCGCGTTGCACCGGACCGCAGGGGGAAATATGGTCGAGGTAATCAGGATGTTGAATCTGAACGGCGCGGTTATCGTCTCGCCGCCCGTGATATCCGCGCTCATCGCGCTTCTCGGGGTCATCGTCGGCCTCATCGCGCGCGACGTGATCATGGCGGTCTATCTCGCCCGCAGGAAGCGCGGCGAAGATCTTGCCGACCGCCGCGAAATCGAGAGCCGCGACCATCAGGACCTCGTCCGGCTATACGCCGACCCCCTCCGCGAGGCGGTGTCGAGCCTCAAATTCCGGCTTCAGGAAATCATCGAAAAGAAGCAGGGACGCTATCTTCGCTCGGATGCGCCGAAGACGCTGTTTTTGACCTACAAGCGTATCAGCACGCTCTACCGAATTGCGGCGCTGCTCGGCTGGATCCGCGCGGTCCGACGCGAACGCAGCTATCTCGATCCGAAGCTGGCCTCTGCATCGAGCGAGATGAAGCTGATCGGAAAGATCGAGGCAGCGCTCGCCGACGGAGACCATGTCGAGTTGCAACGCCTCCAGGAACTGATGGCCCTCTGGGGCATCACTAAGATCCCGAGCGCGTATCAGGCTCACCTTGCCAATCGCATTGACGCCGAGCGCGCCGATTTTCTCGCGGCGAACGACGTACTGGCCGCCGCCGACCTTTCCCCCGAACATCAAGGCGAACTGGCACGGCGCTGCGCCGATCTCGTCGCCACGGGTGCGGGAGTCGCGATATCGGATACGCTCGTCGCCGAGACCGGTGCCGGCGCGCTCGCCATCCTCGGGATCAAGGAGGCCTATATCTATCGCGACTGGCAGGCAGCGATCGGCGATCTCATGCTCGAGAAAAGCGAGGGCGGAGCGCGACATTTTTCGGTGCTCGGCTTCGGCGCCTTCGAGACCATGCTGCTGAAAGCCGAAAGCAGAAAAGCGGCTGCGCGCGATCGCCGATGGTTCGAACGGCTGCAATTGATCATTCTCGACCTCGACATGACCAACGACGACCGGTTCGCTCGGCCCGACCGCCGAGATGGACCGAGTCAGGGTCGAGGCACGCAGGCTCATATCGGCGCTGCCCGACGAAGCCAGGGAACTCCTCTACCGCGCGAGCTTGGTGACCGGCAGGATGCAGCGCCAGCGCCTCATGGCCGTCGGGCGGTTCGAGCCAGCGATCGCCGAAACCGGCCACGCCATCGACATTCTGGCCGGGCCATGGCTCGAGCCGACCGACGATGGCGAATTCAGGGTGTCGCCGCTGGTTCGCGGATCGGCTGAGGACGCGCGGGGCCAGGGCTGGGCCAAGGCGATGCACCGCAAGCTCGCTTGGGTCTATCTCATCGACCGCAAACTCTCGCCATGGGATATATCGTCAATCGTGATGCACTGCGTCATCAGCGGACGCTCCGACCCGCTCGCGCACGTTCTTCAGGGCATTCACTCGGCCGGCGACGAGGCGTGGGCAGAAATCGCCGAAGCCTGCGATTTCTATATCTCGCTGGGGTTCAAGGACGCCCTTCCAATCTTCGAGCGTCCCGTCGACTCTTTCCTCTTTCGCATCTTCCAATACCGCATCGCGGCCGCGCGCAAGCCCGAGATCGCCCGTCAGGTCGCAGCGAAAATCGACCGGGAATTCGCAGCCTTCACCGATGAGGAGCCCTTTCGCTATTTCCGCTTCCTTTTTCTCAGCCAGTTCCTCGGCGCCGATGCGATTGTTTACCCGCTTGCGACCATTGTCGACCGGGGTCTCGAGTTCGTCCGGCTCGCCGCCGCCATCTTTCCGGACACGCCGACCTTCCCCGATATCGAAGACGAAGATCAGCCGCCGCGCGTCTATTTCCTGACGCTGCGCCTCACCCAGATGGTCCAGGACCTCGATGCGATGACCGAGATCCTCCAGATCATCGCTCCGCTCGAGCGGGACGAGGCCGCCATGGTGCTTCAGGCCCTGGCGCCGAACCGTGATCTTGCGACGGTACTAACCGACCGCCTCTGGCTCGCCGAAATGCGCAGCGCGAAACCCCGCTGGTCGCTCCTCTGCGATGTACTGAAACAACTTCTCCAGCGGACGCAGGAGCTCAGTATCCCGACTTTCTTGGCGGCTGTGGCCGCCACGCTCATCCGCACAATCGATGAAAATGTCGATGACAATGCGGCCGCGCTCGCCGAGGCCGAACATCTGGCACCCGACGCGGGCGGCGACGTTGCCTATCAATGTGCCATGGCCGTCGTCATCAAGAACAGCGGAGACATACCCCGGGCGCTCGACCTCTGGCGCAAGGCGCTCCCCCGCTGGCCGGTCCAGCGAGAGGGTCTGGGTTATGCTTTCGCGGCGCGACAGGCCGCAATCGCAGCGGCGAAGGCCGGCGATTGGGTGGAGGCGAGACGCTATTTCCTCTCGGCGCTCGATCACTTGAACGATGATGCGATACCGACGTTTGTGGTGGGTCTGAAAGCCGACAGTATTCTCTGCCGGTACATGATGGGAGAGCATGGCGAGGCGATCGCCGACTTCGCCGGGTTGCTCGACGAACTGGAACCCTTGCAAGCCGATTATACGGCCGAACCTCTCCGCTCGGTGCAGCGAGCGATCGGCGGACAACTGTCGGCGCCCGCAAATCCGCCACTTGGTATGTCGCTCGGTGAAACGGCAGCCGGGCTCGTCGGAATTCCGAGCTTTCTCGAGCCCCTGGCGGGGTCCGAAAATTCTCCCGCCGTGCCGCTCGAATTCGTTCGTCAACATCTGATAGACGTGGAGGCCCGGCACCCGGTCCATCTCGAACTCGCCCTCATCCAGGCGTAAAGGTAAGGGCCACCCGTTTTCGCGCTCTCCGCTCGGTATCGCAATCACCCCTCTTTCACCTTGCCCTTCGTACCGGGGATTTTTCGGAAATCCTGAAGGATGCGCTCGACGCGGCAGACGCGCTCGTCGCGATGGCAGAGAGCAGAGCGCGAGGAAACAGCGACCCGACATTGCTCGATGATAGCTCGGCAATAGCATGGTCGCCGTCGCTTGAGGAGTTTCCGATCCGATATCTCGTCGCCGCCTTGTTCGGCGTCGCGGCGGTCGACCGGCTCGATGACCTGCCGATCGCGAGGTGGCGAGCCGACGCCGACGCGCACCCCGAAGGCGGCCGTCTTCGCGCGCTCATCGACGACGCTGAAGCCTATTTCATAACCGCTGCCAAGACGCCTTGGCCCGAAGTCCGGCAGCCTGCCTCGGGACGGTGGGAAGATCATGCGCTGGCGGCACTTGCAAGCACGATCGTCGAACCGATGGCGCCGGACCGCTTGATGGCCTGCCACGGCTTGTGGGTTCATTATCTCGCCCAGCCCGTGATCGCGTCTCTGACCGACCGCAGCGTTGCGGCACTCGTTTCGGCGCAGTGGCGGCGCGCCACCGAGGCGCCGGCGCTTTTTATCAATCCTCGCATCGTGATACCGCGCCTTCAAATGGCGACCGACAGCGAAAATCTGGGCTGGAACACGACCTATGCTGTTTTATCCGCCGCGCTGGAAGGGCTTAGCTTGCTACCCGATGATCCTGCCAGAAAGGCGATTGCCGGTCTGGCCGGGCGCGAACAAGGCTGACGAACAAAAAAGTGTCGCGGACCAGCATGGGACGGATCCCGCACATCACCCGGCAGGCAATCGAGCAAGCACGAGGCAAAGGCTGCTGTTATGGAGGATGATCCAGATGTGATGCATGACGGCCACCCTCGTCACCCTCTGTCTGGAACTGCGCGAAGAGGAGTGCGCAAAGCTGAACGCCATCCTTCGCGCCGACCACCGGACGCGCGTCGCGCGCGCGGGGCGCGGCCTCAGCATTTCGACCCCCGAGTTCGAGCGCCGGAGGCTCGTCGCCGCAGCGCGCGAAGGCTGGCGGAACGAGGCGCGCGCCTAGTTTAAGACGCATATGCCCGGCGTGTTAACGGCCACAAGATTCGTTTTGAATCTATCTCGCAGCCAGAGGCTTAACGCGTCAACACCACGACCGCTTCCGGGAGTGAGAAGACTGGGGCCAGAACGTCCGACATGAGGCGCGAAGCCGACGGAATGTCGCGCCTCGAGCGAAGTGACACGCTTCCGGACAACCAGCTGGCTACTGGCTCGGCATGATGCGACCCGGCCTACCAATGATGTGAATCGGCGGAAAACCGTTACCACGGTCGGACCAAGCTTGGCTCACGGTCACGGTAAGCTGGTCCTAGCGACGATCGAAACCCGTAACCTTGGGTTCTGAATCGGGTTGACCATCACCCGGAACGATATAAATATGATATCATCTTTATATCAAATGATTCGGAGGGCAACATGGTCGAGGGAACAACACCGGCGCTGAACCGCAGCCGCGAGACGCGGGCGCTGACGCAAAGCGGCTATTTGATGCTGTTCATCTGGCTGCTGCTGCTCGGGCTCGCAGCCTGGGCGGCGATTACCAACGCCAACGCGGACATTCAGGTCGCGTGGAAATGGGCCGTCGTCGCGGGATCGGCGATCTTCGGAACGATCATCCTTTGCGGCTTTTACCTGATCAATCCCAACGAGGCGGCGGCAATCCAGCTGTTCGGCGCGTACAAGGGCACCGACCGCGAAAGCGGGCTGCGCTGGGTCTTGCCATGGCTTTCGCGCAAGAAGATCGCGGTGCGCGCGAACAACGTGATTTCGGACAAGATCAAGGTCAATGATTTGCGCGGCAACCCGATCGAAATGGCGGCGCAGGTCGTCTGGCGCGTCACCGACACCGCGCAGGCGCTGTTCGACGTCGACGATTACAAGGAATTCGTGATGGCGCAGATCGAGGCCGCGGTGCGCTCGATCGGCTCGCGCTATCCCTATGACGATATCGAGCATCAGGAAATCACCCTGCGCGGCAACCATGACGAGGTCGGGGTCGAATTGCGCAAGGCGCTGATCGAACGGCTGAGCGTCGCTGGCATCACGGTCGACGAATGCGGCCTCACCCACCTTGCCTATGCGCAGGAAATCGCCGGCGCGATGCTCCGCCGCCAGCAGGCCGAAGCGGTCATTTCGGCGCGAAAGAAGCTGGTCGAAGGCGCGGTGACAATGGTCGAGATGGCGCTCAACCTCTTGTCCGAAAAGGGTGTCGTCGAGCTTGACGATGAGCGCAAGGCGGCGATGGTGTCGAACCTGATGGTCGTGCTGTGCGGCGAGCGCGATACGCAGCCGGTGGTGAACGCCGGGTCGCTCTATTGATGTGAAAACCCCGTTCGTGTCGAGCGAAGTCGAGACACCCATCGTGGGTACGCCAACTCCCGGCATCTCGACTTCGCTCGATGCGAATGGGGATTGAGGTTTCTCCATGCCCAATGCGTCCGCAAAAAAGGCCTTTGCCCTCCGCCTCGATCCCGCGCTCCATGCCGCGATCGAGCGGATGGCTGCGGCCGATCTGCGCAGCGCCAACGCCGAGATCGAAGTGTTGCTGCGCGAAGCGCTGGCCCGGCGCGGCGTAAGCGTCAAACCCCCGGCTCCCGCCAAGCGCGGCCGGCCACCGAAGGAGGACAGCGGATCATGATGCACCTGTTCATGCGCAAAGGCCCCTGGTTCCGCGCCAAAAGCCGCGGTTATGGCACCGGCCTGCCGATCGTGTGGGAAGGCTGGTTCTTTCTGGCGCTCCACATCGCGATGATCGCCGGGCTTTCGCTGGTGCTGCAGGGCCGGCCGCTGGCGATGACGATCGCCGTCATCCTTGCCGGGCTGGCGCCGATGCCGATCTACCGCGCCAAGACCGAAGGCGGGTGGCGCTGGCGATAACAAGCGAGACAGCAAGCGCACCGTCGTCGTGGCCGGAGCAAGGGCCAGACCATTCCCGTCCAGCCCACCATGGGATGCGGCAAGATGACATGGCTGAAATAGCATTTTACTCCCCCGGCCGGCCGCCCCTATGCTGGGCGTCATGCGTCGAACCACCACCCTGTCCGCCACCCTGTCCATCGGCATCGCCATCCTTCTCGCCAGCCCGGCGGCCGCCGCCCCGGCCAGCTATCCGCGCTTTCCGACGTGGCAGGCGGGCGGCTGGACGGTCGCCGACGATGGCGACGATCGCTGCGACGCCGATTTCGCGGACTCCGGACGCACCCTGCTGACCTTCATGGGTCCCTATCATGTCGCACCCGGCGCGCCGCCATCGGGGGGCATTTTGCATATCGGCGCCGAGGCCGGCGATTATGCCCTGCCCGAAGGTGGCAAATATGGCGAGTTTCCGGCCGAGTTGATCGCGGGCGATCTCCGCTTCGGAGTAACGGGCACCGCGCTTGGCCTGTCCGGCGGCCTGATCGCCGATCCCGATGACAGCCGCACGACGATCGACATACTGGCGGCCCTGCCGGACACGGCGGTTCTGATCGCGCGCGTCAAGGGCAAGCAGATCTATGCCATCCCGCTGGACGGAAACCACGCGGCCGCCCGGGCCCTGCGCGACTGCACCGACTTCATCACCGCCCAGAAACGGCCAGGGACCAGATATGGCCCGCGGGGAGCCGAACCTCGCCCACCCGCGCCGCCCGAAGCCTTCCCTGAACGGGCGCCCGAAGGCCGGCTTCCGCCCGACGAGGCGCTGCCCATCGTCGGGTCCCCGAACCCCGTCCCGCCGACCGACCCGCGCGCCTGAACGACCGGTATCGACGGCGAGCGGACGATGGAGGGAAAAGCCGCGACGATTTTGTCGATATCGCGCCGATAGCGTCCCCGCCCCGCTTGCCCCCGACTCGCTTGATGGTTAAGGCCGATCTTTATGACCGCCCCAACCGCCCCCGTCCGCATCGCCCCTTCGATCCTCAGCGCCGATTTCGCGCGGCTGGGCGAGGAAGTGCGCGCGATCGAGGCCGCGGGCGCCGACTGGGTCCATATCGATGTCATGGATGGCCATTATGTCCCCAATCTGACGATCGGCCCGGCGGTGGTAAAGGCGCTGCGCCCGCACTCGAACCTGCCCTTCGACGTCCACCTGATGATCAGCCCGGTCGATCATTTCCTCGACGCCTTTGCCGCGGCGGGCGCCGATATCATCACCGTCCATCCCGAAGCCGGCCCGCACATCCACCGCACCGTCCAGCACATCAAGTCGCTCGGCAAGCAGGCGGGCGTGTCGCTCAATCCCGCGACCCCGGCAAAGATGCTCGACTATCTGATCGACGATATCGACCTGGTGCTGATCATGAGCGTCAATCCGGGTTTCGGCGGCCAGAGCTTCATTTCGAGCCAGCTTCGCAAGATCGAGGCGGTGCGCAAGATGATCGACAAGAGCGGCCGCGACATCCGGCTGGAGGTCGATGGCGGCATCGATGCGGGCACCGCCCCGCTGGCGATCGCCGCGGGCGCCGACGTGCTCGTCGCGGGTACTGCGACCTTCAAGGGTGGTCCCGACGCCTACGCCGACAATATCCGGCGGCTGCGGGGCGCCTGATCGATGGAGGGGAGACCATTGACTTCTGCCCCTGCCGACCCGCCGCTCGACACCGGTGACGAAGCGCCGCCGCTCGACGACACGATCGAACCCGGCAAAAGGCTGATTCGCCTCCCGGCCGACAAAGGCCTCTCGCTCGGCGACCGCGTCGCCAATGCCATCACGCGCCTGACCTGGCGCACCCCGCTCCACGCCTTGCGTCTGAAGGGCCGCTTTCCGCTCAAACTGCTGGGCGTTCCGGCCGACCCCGTTCCGGGCGACACGCGCGCCGGCACCGCGATCCGCGCGGGTCATTTCCTGCATCGCGGGCTCAAGCTGCCGCTCGGCGAACTCGACTTCGCCGCGCTGAACGTCGCGCCGACCTTTGCCGACTATCTTCACAGCTTTGCCTGGCTGCGCGATCTCGCCGCCACCGGATCGCGTGCCGACGGCGCGCCGATCGCCGAAGCCGTCGTCCGCCACTGGCTCGGCACGCATGGCGAGACGGTCGGCGAACCCGCGTGGAAAGCCGACAATACCGCCTGGCGCATCCTGTTCTGGGCCGCGCACGCGCCGCTGATCCTGTCGTCGAGCGACCTCATCTATCGCTCGGCGGTGCTCAACCATCTCGCGCGCGCCGCGCGCCACCTCGACCGCGTCGCCGACAAGACGCGCCCCGGCACCGGCCAGATGGTCGCGTGGGTCGGCATCGTCGCGGCATCGCTGCTGATGCCCGGCGGCGAGCCGCGGCAGGTGTTCGGCGAGGCGGGGCTGCGCAAGGTACTCGAAACCAGTTTCTACGCCGACGGCGGCAACATCTCGCGATCGCCGCAGGCGCAGCTCGACGCGATCATGGCGCTGTCGATGCTCGTCAAAATCTATGACATGCGCCGCATGGAGGTTCCGCCCTTCATCCAGGAAGTGCTGGCGCGCGCGGTTCCGGCGCTGCTCGGGCTGCTTCACAGCGACGGCGGCATGGGCAGCTGGCAAGGCAGCGGCGCGACGTCGGCGGCCACGATCCAGGCGATTGTCGATGCCAGCGGTGTCCGTACCCGGCCGCTCAAGCAAGCGCGCGACTGGGGTTATCAGCGGCTCGTCGCGAACAAGGTGGTGCTGCTCGCCGACGCCGCGCCGCCGCCGATCGCCCGGGTGACCGAGGCGGGTTGCGCCTCGACCCTCGCCTTCGAACTCAGCGACGGCGCCGAGCGTATCGTCGTCAATTGCGGCGGCGCCGCGCTCACCGGCGCGACGATCCCCGCCGACCTTGCGCGCGGGCTGCGCACCACGGCGGCGCATTCGACGCTGATCCTTGCCGACAGCAATTCGACCGCGATCCTCGCCAACGGGTCGCTCGGCAAGGGCGTGACCGAGGTCGAGCTCGACCGCCGCGAGACGCCGCAGGGCAGCCGGCTGGAGATGAGCCACGACGGCTACGCCCGGCGCCACGGGCTGATCCATCGCCGCCTGCTGATCCTGTCACCCAACGGGCGCGAGCTGCGCGGCGAGGATTTGCTGCTTCCCGCCCCGCGTAGCCGGCGCAAGGGCGACAAGGGCTTTGCGCTGCGCTTCCACCTCGGCCCGCATATCTCGGCGAGCCTGACCGCCGACCGGCTCGGCGCGCTGCTGCGCATCAACGGCGGGCCGCTATGGCAGTTCCGGACATCCGAAGGCGGGCTGGAGGTCGAACCAAGCCTGTGGGTCGACGGCGAGGGCCGTCCGCACCCGACCGAGCAGCTTGTCGTCACCGGCAATGCACCGGCGGGCGGCGCGAGCATCGGCTGGATCTTCAAGCATATCGGATAGGGAGCGGCGGGACTAATCCGCCCCCTATCCAATATCCGGTCAAAAGGCGTAGCGCGCCATCAACCCGAACACCGGCGCGGCCGTTTCGGGTTCCAGCGCTTATCCTGCCTTAAAAGTTGACCCGGATGCCGCCCGTAAAGCGCCGGCCAAAACGTTCCCATTCAATCGTCTGACCGCTGGTGCTGGGCGAAGGAATACCCGTGGCGGTGAGGAGATTGCCGGGGTCGGAGAAACGGCGTCCCGGGTGGTTGAGCAGGTTCGAGGCGTCGAAGTAGATCTCGAGATTCCTGTTCACCGCATAGCGCGCCGAAAAATCCAGCTCGTCGTCCGACGCCCAATAGGTATCGCCCGCATCGGCCAGCGTGTCGGCGATCGTGTCCAGCCACTTGCTGCGGTTCTGATATTGCAGGCGCAGCGACAGCCCGTATTTTTCATAATAGGCGCCCAGATTGTAAACGAAGTCCGATGTGCCGGGCAGGCGAACCCTGCGGGAAGGGATGCCGCTGACGGCGGGCTTGGTCACGCGGCTGTTGTTCAATGTCAGATTGGCCGAGATGCCAAATCCGCCCATGAAATCGGGCAGGCCCAGATCATCCGTCCACGGCTCCAGCTGGAGCTGCGCGGCGGCTTCCAGACCATAGATGCGGCCATCGCCGCCGTTGGTGATGCCCGAAAAGACATAGCCCGAACGGTCGATGCCATTGCTGTTGAGTGCATCGGAGCCGAACGTCGCCGACTGCGTGTACAGCACATCCTTGATCTTCTTGTAGAACAGACCCGCCATCAAATAGCCCTGAGGCTGAACATACCATTCGAAATAGGCATCGAGGCCATAAGCGCGTTCGGGCTGCACCGCCGGGTTTCCGCCCGAAATCGTCTGATTGACATCGTTGATCACGACATTGGGGCGCATCTGGTCATAATCGGCGCGCGCCGCGCCCGAGTTGAACGACAGCCGGAATTTCTTGCTGTCGTCGACCTTGAAGTTGAGGTGCAGGCTTGGAAAAGCCAGCGTCTGTTCCGACTCGGCGGTGATGTTCGTCGCGATGCCGCGATTCTTGATATGCTCGACGCGCACGCCGCCGACCACCGATCCCCAATCATAGCGGAGCGTTCCCATCGCAAAACCGGCATATATTTGTTCGCGCACATCATAGTTGTTCGCGGTCACCGGAACGAACGGATAGGCCGCCTTCGCGGCATCCGATGCGGCCCGCATCTTGTCTCTATCGAAATAGCGGAACGTGTAGCCCATCGGGATTTCGCCCAGGAATTTCCGGTCGAGCGAGAATTGATTATAGTCGCTGGGCATTCCGATCCCGGCCGCCTGCGCCGCGGTCAGCGCGATCTGGTTTTCGTCCGCAACCTTCGTGCGCTGATCATATTGAAAGCCGATTCGGAAGGTCGCTTCGCCGCCCAGAAAACCCGTATCGTGCGACAACGCCAGCTTGCCCGTATAGGCCTTTGTCGTATCGACCGCGTCGAGCACGGAAAAACCGGAGAGCGGTTTCGCGAAGCTGTCGACCGCCGTCACGGCGTCGCCAGCCTGATAGCGTGTCGGTCCCGAAAGCTGGATCGTACGGTAAAGCCGGAGGACCGACAAATTGGGGTCGGAGAAGTCATAGGCGACCGTCGGGCGCAGGTTGCGCGTCGACGGACTGTCCCATGTGGCCTCGCCAACGACCGAGCGGTCATCCTTCGATACGGTGTAATTGCCGGCCCATGACAGCTTCCACGCGCCATCGCCAAAATCATGGTCGCCCGCCAGCGTGTTGGTAAAGATCGACTGACGAAAGGCGCGCAGGGTCGAACGCTGGCGAATGTCGATGCCGTATATCGTGCCCTTTTGCGGCGTATTTCCGATACAGACGTCGGCATAGCCGCTGTTTGTGGGGGTTGCAGTGGGGGTTATCGTGCAGGCCGCCGAGGACGATGATCCATCGCTTTGGCGGTCGTCGAGATCGAAGCGGTAATTGTCGCGCGCCTCATCGTCGGTGAATATGGTATAAACCGAGCGCAGCGAGAGCGTGTTGTTGTCGTCGGGCTTCCAGTCGAGCCGTCCCGAAAGCGACCAGTTTTTGCGCGTCAGGCGATACAGCTTATTCTCCGCCTCATGCGCCCAAAAGCGCGTTTCGTTTCCGGGACGCGAATCCTGCGCGCCCACCCGCTCATAATCGGTCTCGAAATTATCGGTGATCATGTTGCGTTCGTAATAGCTGCCCGAAACCAGCACGCCGATCTCGCCGCCACCGACCTGGAAGCGGTCGGACAGCACGAGCGAGCCTTCATATTCCTTGCGATTGCCGAGTTCCGCAAAACCCATTCCGGCCTTTCCGGCGACGTGGAGCCCCGAATAATCGAACGCCGACCGGGTGATGACATTGACATTCCCCGCGACGGTCTCACCCGGCATATCGGGCGTTACCGCCTTCGAGACGATGACCTGACCCGCGATGGCCGACGGAATCGAATCGAAGCGCGCGTCGCGGCCTTCAGGGCTGACGACATTGATCCCGTCAAAGGACAAGGTGGTCCAGGTCTTGGGCGATCCCCGCAGGTTGATGTATCGCGCCTGCCCCTGATCGCGCTCGACGCTGATCCCCGGCAGGCGGCTGGTCGCCTGCGCGATATTCTGATCGGGCAAGCGGCCCACGGAATCGGATGCGATGACCGCGACGAGCGAGTCGGAATTGCGCTGAACTTCCAGCGCCGCGGCTTCGGACTCGGCGATCGGGCGGTCGCCGGTCACGACGATGGTTTCGCCATCGTCTGCCGCCTCGGCAGCGGTCGCAGCGGCCTCTTCTTCGGCGGCGGCGGCCGGGGTCGCGGCGAGCGCCGTCGCAAGCGCGAGCGCGGCAGCGGAATGCAGGCTGAGAATTCGAATCATTTTGTCATGCCCCCTTATGGTTGCCGGGCCTCTACGGGGGGCGTGTGACAGTTTGCGGCGAGCAGTGTGACGCTATGATGACAGTTAAGTGACGGAAATATTGTGGGATTGACGCCCTTGTACTTTGCTGGAACGGGCCCCGCCAACGCGTTTCGACGCATGTACGAATCAGGGGAAATCGCCATGGCCGGGACCGATCGCTGGAAGCTGCTGACTTCACTTGCTTTTGCCGCCGCACTGTCCGGTTGCGCCGCAAGCGCGCCGGCGATCACCGGCCTGCCCCCGGTGCAGGTCACCGCGAACGGCGAGACCGCACCGGTCGGCACGGGCAAGGCCGACGCCGCCGACGATCCGGCGATCTGGATCGATCCCGCCAATCCGAACCGCGCGCTGATCGTCGCGACCGACAAGAAGGCGGGGCTGCATGTCTATGACCTGACCGGCAAGGACATCGCGTTTACGCAGGCCGGCCTCGTCAACAATGTCGACGTCGCGGGCAACATCATCGTCGCGAGCGATCGCAACGACGGGGTGAACGCGCATCTCGCGGTGTTCCGCCTCGACGCCGACAAGCCGGCGATCGTCGCGCTCGGCCGCGCGGCGGCGGGGACGGGCGAAGCCTATGGCCTGTGTCTCAAGAAAACCGCGCCGGGCGTGCCGATCACCGCGGCGCTGATCGTCAAGGATGGCACGGTGCGCGTCGGCACGCTGACCGTCGACAGCACGCCGAGCTTTGCCACCCAATGGGAATATAAGATCCCGACCCAGTCCGAAGGCTGCGTCTTCGACGGCGATACGCTGTACGTCGGCGAAGAAGACGCCGGCGTCTGGGTCCTGCAGCAGAACGGCCAGGGCGCGACCGCACGCATCGTCGCGCCGGTCGACAACCAGCGCCTCGTCGCCGATGTCGAAGGCCTTGCGACGATCGACCACAAGGGCCAGCGCTACCTGCTCGTGTCGAGCCAGGGCGACAATGCCTATGCGGTCTTCCGCCTGCCTTCGGTCGAATATGTCGGACGCTTTGCGGTCGCCGCCGGTCAATTCGGCGCGACGAGCGAGACGGACGGGATCGAAGCCGTGGCGGGCAATTTCGGCCCCGCCTATCCCGATGGCATCTTCCTCGCGCAGGACGGCGATAACGCGCCCAAAGCGCAGAACTTCAAACTGGTGCGCTGGGATCAAATTGCGGCGTCGCTGGGGCTTTAGGCCGCAACGGCGACCACATTTGCCGTTCGTGCTGAGCTTGTCGAAGCACCGTTCTTCCTTTCGGGCGTCGCAAGAGAAAGGACGGCCCTTCGACAAGCTCAGCACGAACGGATTTTGGTTGCGAGGCCGGCCATTTGATCGGACTCAGCTTGCGGTAGCAAGCCCAGCCGCCTAGGGGGGCCGCGTCATCCCATCGCCAGCCGAGGCCCTCCCAAATGACCGACCTGATTCCCGTCCGCCGCGCCCTCCTGTCCGTCAGCGACAAGGCGGGGCTCGTCGAGCTTGCCGCCGCGCTCGTCAAGCATGGCGTCGAACTTGTGTCGACCGGAGGCACCGCCAAGGCGCTACGCGAAGCCGGTCACAAGGTCCTCGACGTGTCCGACCTCACCGGCTTTCCCGAGATGATGGACGGCCGCGTCAAGACGCTGCACCCGACGGTCCATGGCGGCATCCTCGCGGTGCGCGACGATGCGGCGCATGTCGCGTCGATGGAGGAGCATGGCATCGGCGCAATCGATCTCGTCGTCGTCAACCTCTACCCCTTCGCCGCGACCGTCGCGAAGGGCGCGGCGCGCGACGAAATCATCGAGAATATCGACATCGGCGGCCCCGCGATGGTGCGCTCGTCGGCGAAAAACCACGCGTTCGTGAACATCGTCACCGAGCCCGAAGATTATGCCGCGGTGATCGCCGAAATGGATGCCAATGGCGGCGCCACGACACTCGCGCTGCGCAAGCGCCTCGCTGCGACCGCCTTCGCGCACACCGCGACCTATGACGGGATGATCGCCAGCTGGTTCGCTTTTGCCGATCAGGGCAAGCTTTTCCCCGATACGCTGCCGCTGACCGCCAAGCTGCAAGCCGAGCTGCGTTATGGCGAGAACCCGCACCAGAAGGCCGCGCTCTACCTGCCCGCCGGCCCCGCCGCGCGCGGTATCGCGCAGGCAAGCCAGGTGCAGGGCAAGGAACTCAGCTATAACAATATCAACGACGCCGACGCGGCGCTCGAACTCGTCGCCGAATTCCGCGAGGCCGATCCGACCTGCGTCATCGTCAAGCATGCGAACCCCTGTGGCGTCGCGACCGCGGCGACGATCGCCGAAGCCTATGACGCGGCGCTGAAATGCGACGATGTCTCGGCGTTCGGCGGGATCATCGCGGTCAACCGGCCGCTCGACGGGCCGACGGCCGAGGCGATCAGCGGCATCTTCACCGAAGTCGTCTGCGCGCCTGACGCCGACGCCGACGCCCGCGCGGTGTTCGCAAAGAAAAAGAACCTCCGCCTGCTCCTCACCGGCGAACTGCCCGATCCGGCGCGCGGCGGGCTGATGATGAAGACGATCGCGGGCGGCTGGCTCGCGCAGAGCCGCGACAATGGCCACATCACGCGCGCCGACCTGAAAATTGTCACCGACCGCGCGCCGACCGAGGAAGAGCTGACCGACGCGCTGTTCGCGTGGACGATCGCCAAGCATGTGAAGTCGAACGCGATCGTCTATGCCAAGGGCGGATCGACCGCGGGCATCGGCGCCGGCCAGATGAACCGCCGCGACAGCGCGCGCATCGCCGCCGTCAAGGCGCGCGAAGCCGCTGAGTCGCACGGCTGGGCCGAAGCGCGCACCGTCGGCAGCGCGGTTGCGAGCGACGCCTTCTTCCCGTTCGCCGACGGCCTGCTGGCGGCGGTCGAAGCGGGCGCGACCTGCGTGATCCAGCCCGGCGGTTCGATCCGCGACGACGAGGTGATCGCGGCGGCGAACGAGGCGGGCCTTGCCATGGTGTTCACCGGGATGCGGCATTTCCGGCATTAATGTGGTGATCCCCGGCAAAAGCCGGCGCCCAGAGGATGTCTAAGCATGGGCCCCGGCCTTCGCCGGGGATCACTATCTCTGACGGGCATCTCGACTTCGCCCTATACGGACGGCATACGGGTCCGCGTTACCTCTCCCGCAAAGGACCAGCATGACCGCCACTACGCAACGGCCCGGTTTCATCCAGCGCATGTACAATTGGACGATGGAGAAATCGGCGCACCCGCATGCCGAGTTCTGGCTGGCGCTGGTGTCTTTCGTCGAGGCAAGCTTCTTTCCGATCCCGCCGCACCCGCTGCTCGGGCTGATGTGCCTCGCCAATCCGAAGAAGGCGGTGCGCTATGCGATCATCTGCACGCTCGCGTCGGTTGCGGGCGGGATGCTGGGCTATTCGATCGGCTATTTTCTGTACGAGAGCGTCGGGTTGTGGCTGCTTGGCGTGCTCGGGCTGACCGACGCCTTTCCGCCGGCCGCCTGTTACCTGCGCGAATTCGGCGCCGAGATCATCCTGATCAAGGGCGCGACGCCGATCCCGTTCAAGCTGCTGACGATCACCGCCGGCTTCATCCACATGAACTTCTGGACCTTCCTGTGGGCCAGCCTCGCCAGTCGGGCCTTTTCCTTCATGCTCGTCGGAATCCTGTTCCGGCTGTTCGGGGCGCCGATCAAGGCATTCATCGACAAATATCTGATCTGGGTCACCGGCGCGTTTCTGGTCGCTGTGGTCGCGGGCTTCCTCGCGATCGGCGCGCTGTCGGGCGATGGCAAGAGCAAGGAAGCCGACAAGTGCAGCGGTGCGACGCTGGAAAGCATCGGGCTGGATCGGAAGTAATCGACGAAGTGCCAAAAGGCCCCGTCTCGTCATCCCGGACTTGATCCGGGATCCATCGCAGCGCTTGAAGTCGTGGACCCCGGATCAAGTCCGGGGTGACGATGGGAAGGCCCCTCTCCCTCCCTGCGAAATCTACTCGTTCGCCGCGGTATGCAGCCAATCGGCGTGGCGCGGAGCCTTTTTGGTCTGGCTCCATTCTTCGAGCATCAGCGGTGCGACGCGGCGCAGTTCGGCATATTGCTCGGCGGTGCCGATGTCGCACGCCAGCTCGACGCGGTGACCGTTGGGGTCGAAGAAATAGATCGACTTGAAGATACCATGGTGCGTCGGGCCGAGCACATCGACGCCTTCGCTTTCCAGATGCGCCTTCGCCTGCGTTAGCTCGTCGAAACTGCCGACCTTGAACGCGAGATGCTGAACCCATGCCGGGGTATTCTCGTCGCGGCCCATGACGGGCTGGTTCGGCAATTCGAAAAAGGCGAGGATGTTGCCGTTCCCCGCGTCGAGGAAGACGTGCATGTACGGGTCATATTCGCCGGTCGACGGCACATGATCCTCGGCGAACGCGGTGGTGTAGGTCATGCCGAGCATACGCTCGTACCAACCCACCGTTTCCTTCGCATCCTTGCAGCGATAGGCGGCGTGGTGGACGCCGCCGAGTTTGATCGGGCTGGTCATTCGGCAGGTTCCTCGACAGTCAGCGCTCCGCGGCGAATCTGGTCCATTTCCATCGATTTGAACAGCGCGGTAAAATTGCCCTCGCCGAACCCTTCATCCTTCTTGCGCTGGATGAATTCGAAGAAGACGGGGCCGATCACGGTCTGGCCGAAAATCTGGAGCAGCAGGCGCGGATCGCCTTCGGTGGTCGAGCCGTCGAGCAGGATCCCGCGCGACTGGAGGCCATCGACGGGTTCGCCATGCCCGGGCAGGCGATCGGCGAGCATCTCGTAATAGGTCGCCGGCGGCGCGGGAGCGAAGGGGTTGCCGAGCGCCTTGAGCTTGTCCCACGCGGCGTAAAGATCGTCGCAGCTGAACGCGATATGCTGGATGCCTTCGCCATTATAGGCGCGCAGATATTCCTCGATCTGGCCCTTGCCGCCCGCGCCTTCTTCGTTCAGCGGGATGCGGATCTTGCCGTCGGGGGCGGTCATCGCCTTTGAGGTCAGGCCGGTATATTCGCCCTTGATGTCGAAATAGCGGATCTCGCGGAAGCCCGCGATGCGCTCGTAGAACGCCGCCCAATGCGCCATGCGGCCGCCATAGACGTTGTGGGTCAGGTGATCGATCAGCTGCATCCCCGCGCCGACCGGGTGACGATCGACGCCCTCTTCGTAAACGAAATCGATGTCGTAGATGCTGAGGTCGTCGCCGTACCGGTCGATCAGGTAGATGATCGACCCGCCGATACCGCGGATTGCGGGCAGGCGGAGTTCCATCGGGCCGGGGTTGACCTCGACCGGCTCGGCGCCGCGTTCAATCGCCTCTGCATAGGCCTTCGCCGCGTCGCGGACGCGCCAACCCATGCCGCACGCCGACGGACCATGTTCGGCGGCGAAATAGGCGGCGGGCGATTTGGGTTCGTAGTTGGCGATCAGATTGATGCCGCCCTGGCGCCATAGCTGGACGTCCTTCGAGCGGTGACGTGCGATCCGGGTGAAGCCCATCGCCTCGAAAACCGGTTCGAGCAGGCCCTTCTCGGGCGCCGAGAATTCGACGAACTCAAAGCCGTCGAGGCCCAGCGGATTATCGAACAAATCGGTCATGACGCACATCCCATCTAGTTTCAATTGAAACTATTATGATGGATTGAGGTGCGGGAGTCAATGCGGGTGAGCCCACAACAACTTCGTCATGCCGGACTTGATCCGGCATCCATGGCAGCTTCGATGTCTGGACCCCGGATCAAGTCCGGGGTGACGATATCGGGGCGAACGATCTATGCGGCGGCGGTTTCGAACGCTTCCAGCGCTTCGCTCGCCGCGACCCAGCGCGCTTCGGCGGCTTCCTGCGCCGCGACGATCTTGCCGCGGCGCTGCGACAATTCGCTCATCGTCAGCCCGGCATATTCGTTCGCCGCGCCCTGCGGGTCGAACATCGCACGGTCGATCGCGGAGAGGACGACTTCATATTTGGCCAGATCGGCCTCGGCGTCCGAAACATCCTTCTTGATCTTGGCCGCTGCCTCGCGCGCCGCCGCGGCGGCCTTGCGATCTTCCTTCTTGTCGGCCTTCGACACCTTTTCCTTTGACGGTCCCTTGCCGAGGATCATGTCGACATAATCGTCCATGCTGCCGTCATATTCGCGCGCGGTGCCGTCGTCGACGAGGACCAGCCGGTCGGCGGTGAGTTCGAGCATGTGCCGGTCGTGGCTGACAAGCACCACCGCGCCTTCGAAACCGTTGAGCGCCTGCACGAGTGCTTCGCGCGCATCGACGTCCAAATGGTTGGTCGGTTCGTCGAGGATCAGCAGGTGCGGCGCATCGCGGGTGATGAGTGCCAGCGCCAGCCGCGCGCGCTCGCCGCCCGACAGTTTCGCGACCTGCGTGGTCGCCTTGTTGCCCGAAAAGCCGAAGCGGCCAAGCTGCGCGCGGACCGCACCTTGCGTCTTGCCCTCCATCACCCGCGTCATATGCGCGAGCGGGGTGTCGCTGCCATCGAGTTCCTCGACCTGATACTGCGTGAAATAGCCGACGCGCATCTTGCCCGACGCCGCCATCGCCCCCACCATCGGGGTCAGCTGCGCCGCCAGGAGCCGCGCAAGCGTCGTCTTGCCGTTGCCGTTGCGGCCGAGCAGCGCGATCCGGTCGTCGGGGTCGATCCGCAGATTGAGCCGCTGCAGCACCGGCCGGTCGGCGTAACCGACGCTGGCAAGGTCGAGCGTGATCAGCGGCGGCTTGAGTTCGTCGGGGCTGGGGAAATCGAACGCCAGCGTCTGATCCTCGGCGAGCGCCGCGATCGGCTGCATCCTCGCCAGCATCTTCGCGCGCGACTGCGCCTGTTTCGCGGTCGAGGCGCGCGCGCTGTTGCGTGCGACATAATCCTGAAGCTTCGCGCGCTGCGCATCCTGCGACGCCTTCGCCGCCGCGAGCTGCGCCGCGCGTTCGGCGCGCTGACGCTCGAACGCGTCATAGCCGCCGGCATAGAGCATCACCTTGCCGCCTTCGAGGTGGAGGATGTTGTCGACGACATTGTTGAGCAGGTCGCGCTCGTGGCTGATCACCACCAGCTGCCCCGGATAGGCGCGCAGGAAATTTTCGAGCCACAAGGTCGCTTCGAGATCGAGGTGGTTCGACGGTTCGTCGAGCAGCAGCAGGTCGGGTTCCGAGAACAGCAGCGCCGCAAGCGCGACGCGCATCTTCCACCCGCCCGAGAAGCTGTCGAGCGGCTGGGCCTGCATGTCTTCGTCGAAACCGAGCCCGATCAGGATGCGCGCGGCGCGCGCCGGCGCGGTATAGGCGTCGATCGCAATCAGCCGTTCGTGAATATCGCCGAGCTTGTCGGGGTCCTGCTCGACCTCCGACGCCGCGAGCAGGTCGGCGCGCTCGGTATCGGCGGCGAGCACGGTGTCGAACGGCGTCGCGGTGCCGTTCGGGGCTTCCTGCGCGATATAGCCGACGCGCGTCCTGCGCGGCATGTCGATGCTGCCCTCGTCGGCTTCGAGCTGGCCGATCATCACCTTCATCAGCGTCGACTTGCCCGCGCCGTTACGCCCGATCAGCCCGACGCGGCTTTTGGCCGGCAGGCTCGCAGTAGCGCGTTCGAGGATGGCGCGCCCGCCAAGGCGTACAGTGATTCCGTTGATTGTCAGCATGGGCGCGCGCCTAGCATGTTCGGCGCGCCAGCCCAAGTCCCCGACTGGTATTCCTGCCGGGACTGTTGCAGACAGGCGGCATGACCGGCCTTGCCCCCTTTCATATCGCATTCCCCGTCGATGACCTCGACGCCGCGCGCCATTTCTATGGCACCGTCCTCGGCTGCCCCGAAGGGCGCAGCGACGCCGACTGGATCGACTTCAACCTCTATGGGCATCAGATCGTCGCGCACCGAGTCGATACGGCGCGTGCGGCGGCGGCACATAATCCGGTCGATGGTCATGCGGTGCCGGTGCCGCATTTCGGCGTCGTGCTGCCGCCCGCCGAATGGCACGCGCTCGCCGGCCGGCTGAAAGCCGCGGGAACCGAATTCGTGATCGAGCCGCACACGCGCTTTCCCGGCCAGCCGGGCGAACAATCGACGATGTTCTTTTACGACCCCGCGGGCAATGCGCTCGAATTCAAGGCCTTCGCGGATCTCCGGCAATTGTTCGCCAAATAGGCCTAGTGCCCGCCCCCCATCGAAATCTGCTTTGGACGCGGCGCAAACCAGACCGATATAGCGGCGAGCACGAACACCACGCCCGATGCAAGGAACAGGTGGATCACCCCGAGCGTCGAGGCCTGTACGTCGACGAGCCGTTCGATCGCCCCGCGCGCCTGTTCGAGCGTCAGCCCGGCGCTTTGCATCGAGGTCATGGCCGCTTCGGGATTGTTGAGCGACGACACCAGTTCGGATCGCGAGGTCCGGCTGGCGTCGTCCCACGCTGTCGTGGCCACCGCGGTGCCGATCGCACCGCACAGCGTACGAAGGAAACTCATCAACCCCGCCGCCGATGTTTGCAGATGCGATGGCACCGAACTCAGCGCGAGCGCGGTGAGTCCGACGAAGAAGAAGGGCATGCCGATCCCCTGCAGGATATGCGGCAGCGCGAGGGTCCAATAGCCGACGTCGGCGTTCCAGCTCGCGCGCAAGACCGACATGACCGCCATCCAGAGGATGCCGCCCGAAATGGTGATGCGAACGTCGACCCTCGTCATCAGGCCCGCCGCGACGGGCGAGAGCAGCACGGCGAACACGCCGAGCCAGGCGACGATGAAGCCGGTCTGCGTCGCAGTATAGCCCGCGACCTGCTGCAGCCATAAGGGCGTGAGCACGACCTGCGCAAAGAAGGCGCCGAAGCCCAAGGATATCGCCATGGTGGCGAAGGTGAAGCCGCGGAAGCGGAAGATGCGCAGGTTCACGACCGGATTGGCGTCGGTCAGTTCCCAGATCACGAAGGCGGCGAAACTGATCGCGGCGACGACGGCGAGCCCGACAATCCATGCCGATCCGAACCAGTCATGCTCGCGTCCGGTGTCGAGCATGATCTGGAACGCGCCGACCGACACGACGAGCAGGATCAGGCCGATGACGTCGATGCGTGCCTTGGCGCGCTTGGTCTCGAACGGCGTCAGTAGCGTGAACACGCCGAACGCACAGATTGCGACGACGGGTAGGTTGATGAAAAAGATCCACGGCCAGGTCCAATTGTCGCTGATCGTCCCGCCGAGGATCGGTCCGAGGATGGGCGCGGTGGTTGTCGTCATCGCCCAGATCGCAAGACCGATCCCGGCCTTTTCCTTGGGAAAGATGCGCAGCAGCAGGATCTGCGACAGCGGCATCAGCGGCCCGCCAGCGAGCCCCTGCAATACGCGGAAGAGCACGAGCGCGTCGAGCGTGCGCGAGACACCGCAGAGGAAAGAGAAGATGCCGAAGCCGATGATCGAGATCATGAACCAGCGCACGGTGCCGAAGCGCATCGCGAGCCAGCCGGTGAGCGGCACGCTGATCGCGTCGGCGACCGCATAGCTGGTGATCACCCACGTTCCCTGGGTAGGCGATACCGCGAGCCCGCCCGCGATATGCGGGACCGACACGTTGGCGATCGTGGTATCAAGCACCACGACGAAATTGGCGAGCGCCAGCGCGAAGGCCGCGACGATCAGCCGCACCCCGGTCAGCGGCTGCGGTTCGGCCGGAATAGCGGATCCAGAGAGGGCAGCGCTGGCCATGGCTCAGTTGCCGCGCGTGTCGATCGTGGCTTCCATCGACAGCCCGACGCGCAGCGGATGCTCCTTGAGCTGCTTCGGGTCGAGCGCGATGCGCACCGGCAGACGCTGGACCACCTTCACCCAATTGCCCGTCGCATTTTGCGCGGGGATCAGCGAGAAGGCCGCACCGGTGCCGCCGGCGACGCCGACCACCTTGCCGCGGAAAACGACGTCGCCGCCATAATAGTCCGAGACCAGCTCGACCGGCTGGCCGAGGCGGATATCCTTGAACTGGCTCTCTTTGTAATTGGCGTCGACATAGGCGGTCGCAATCGGGACGAGGACCATGATCGGCGCGCCCGCTGCAATGCGCTGCCCGACCTGAACCTGCCGGTTGGTGACGATACCGTCGACCGGCGCGCGCAGCACGGTGCGCGCGAGATCGAGCCGCGCCTTTTCGAGCCGCGCTTCGGCGGCGGCCACATCGGGCGCGGTGTTGATCGTTGTGCCGCGGACGACGGCTTCGGCGGCGCCGAGATCGCCGCTCGCCGATCCGCGCGTCGCTTCGGCCGAGGCGATACCGGCGGCGGCGAGATCACGCGCCGCGCTCGCCGACGCCAAGGCTGCGCGCGCAGCGGTGAGTTCTTCGCCGGAGACGGCCCCGGTGCCCGCGATGCTTTCGCGCCGCGCGAGTTCGGCGCGCGTGCGCGCAACCGCCGCGTCGGCGTCGCGCAGGCGCGCGCGCGCCTGCGCAATGTCAGCGCCGCGTGCCGCGACACGAGCCCGCGCCGCGTCGGCGTTGGCATCGGCCTGTCCATAGCGCTGGCGTGCCAGACGCAATGCGGCTTCGGCATCGGCAACCGCGATCCGCTGGTCGGCGTCGTCGAGGATGACGAGGATGTCGCCCTTCTTCACCGCCTGCGTGCCGCTGACGCGCACTTCCTTGACGGGGCCCGATACGAGCGCGGTCACCTGCGCCGAATCGGCGCCGACATAGGCGTTGTCGGTGTGGACACGCCCCGCCTGCGTCAGAAAATACCAGAGCCCCCACAGGATCGCGACGGTCACGACGACCATCGCAAGAATGCCGAGCAGCTTCTTGCGCTTGGCGCCGTTGCCCTCGGCTGCGGTTTCGGGAGCGTCGGTTGCCGCTGCAGCCGTTTCGTCGGCCATCATTCGTCTCCTGTTGAGTTGCTGGCCCGGTATCCGCCGCCAAGCGCGCGGATCAGGGCGATGTCGAGTGTGAGCTGGCGCGCCTCGAGGTCGGCGACGGCGCGGCTGAGCGCCACCATGCTGTCCTCCGCAGTGAGCTGGACGATCTGGTTCGACAGGCCGGCACGATAGCGCAGCCCGGCAAGCTTCGAGGCCTCGGCCGCCGCGGTCAGCGCCTCGCGCCGTCCGACAAGCTGACGCTCGGTCGCAGCGCGTTGCGCAACGAGATCGGCGACGTCGCGCAGCGCATCGATCAGCGTGCGGTCATAGGTTGCAACCGCCACGTCATAATCAGCGCGCGAGCCGCGATAGCGTCCCTGAAGGCGCCCGCCTTCGAAGATCGGCAGGCTGATCGCGGCGCCGCCATTGCCATATTCGGACCCCGACTTGAACAGGTTCGACAGACCGAGCGACTGAAGCCCGACGAGCGCCGACAGGCTGATATCCGGATAGAAGTCGGCGCGCGCGACATCGATACGCTTAGCGGCGGCCTCGGATCGCAGCCGCGCCGCGACGATATCGGGGCGCCGCCCGATCAGGTCGATCCCGGCGCTGTTCGGCAGACCCAATGGCGGGCGCGCCATCTGCGGCCGCGCAATCGAGAAGCCGCGGTCGGGCCCTGCCCCGACGAGCGCGGCGATCCGGTTGCGGGTCGTGGCAATCGCTTCGTCGAGCGCGACGACGTCGGCGCGCGCCGAGGCGGCACGGCTTTCGGCTTGCCGCTGGCTCGCCTGATTCTCGATGCCCGCGCGGGCGCGTTCGCCCGACAGGTCCGCGCTTGCGACGCGAACGCGTACCGCCTCGTTGGCGACGTCCAGCGCATGATAATAGCCCGCAAGATCGGCATAGGCCGACGCGATTCCCGTCGTCAGCATCAGCCGCGCCTGTGCTTCGTCGACGCGCGCGGCCTCGGCTTCGGAGGTCGCGGCCGCGAGTGCCGCGCGATTGCGGCCCCACAGGTCGAGGTCGAAGGAAAAGGTCGCGGCGACATGCCCCGTGTCCTGGATACCCTCGGGAACGAACGCGGGCGGAATGCCCATATTCTTGCTTTGCTGGACACCGCCGGCGCTGCCCTCCGCGCCAATGCGCGGCAACAGGGCGGCATCGGCCTGCTGCGCCATCGCATCGGCGGCGCGCACGCGCGCCGCCGCGATGGCAACGTCGGGCGAGCCCTTCAAACCCTCGGCGATCAGCGTATCGAGCTGCGCATCACCGAAGCTCTGCCACCAGCCTTCGGCAGGCCATTGGCCCTGCGCGCCGGCAAAAGACGCGCTCGATTCGAGCGACTCGGCTGCGGCCGGAACCGGCTTGGGTCCAAGGTCGGGAACGCTCGCGCAGCCCGCGAGCAGGCTGAAAACAGCGGTGGAGAGAAAAATTGTCCGGGGCATGGCTTCCAACGATACTAGCTGGTATCATGCGCAGATGAACTTCGGAGGATGCGTTGTCAATCGAAATGATACCAGATAGTACGGCTGCGACAGACGATGCCGCGGCGATGCGGCGAAAAGCGTTTGTCGATGCGGCGCGCGAGCTGTTCTTCGCGAACAGCTATGCGGGAACCACCATGTCGTCGATCGCGAGCAAGGTCGGCGGGTCGAAGACCACGCTCTGGACCTATTTTCCTTCGAAGGAGGATCTGTTCGCGGCCGTCGTCGACGGTATCGTCGAACAATATGGCGACGCACTCACCATCGACCTGCCGCTCGACGAGCCGGTGCCCGATGTGCTGCGTCGTTTCGGCAATGTGTTGATGACGAAGCTGACCGCGACCCCCTTGCTGTCGCTCTATCGTCTCGTCGTCGGTGAGGCCGACCGCTTCCCGCATCTGGCCGAGACTTTCTATGATCGCGGCCCGCGGCGCGGAAAAGCGCGCGCCGCCGACTGGGTCGCCGAAAAGATGGTACGCGGCGAGATAAGGATGGGCGATCCGATGCGCGCGGTGCAGCAATTTGCCGGACTGTGCCAGTCGGGCCTGTACCAGTTCGCCCTGCTGAATCTTCCCGAAAGCCGCGACCTCAGTCGCCTTCAGGACGAAGTCGACGCCGCGGTCGACACCTTCTATCGCGCGTGGAGACCCGAAGCCTGACCGGACAAGCCCCGTCCCGACCCGGAACTTGCTCCCCGACCCGCCCTGTGCAATAGGCGCCGCCCCGCGCGGCACCCCGCCGCCACAGGAGCACTCCCATGACCACCGCAGCCGTGAGCGCGCTCGGCCTCGATTTCGGC
The DNA here is from genome assembly GCF_059415685.1 of Sphingopyxis sp. GW821-FHT10B01. Lineage (NCBI taxonomy): Bacteria > Pseudomonadati > Pseudomonadota > Alphaproteobacteria > Sphingomonadales > Sphingopyxidaceae > Sphingopyxis > Sphingopyxis sp. GW821-FHT10B01. Next base: position 983,365 of record NZ_JBWKNS010000001.1, read on the forward strand.
ACGACCAACAGCGTCGTCGCGCTCGCCGATGGCCGGGGCGGAACGCAGCTTGTCGAGTTCGGCGACGCACAGACGCGCAACGCCGTGTTCCGGTCGGCGCTGTGCTTCTGGGAAGAGGAACGCGGCTGGAACGGCATCGCGCACGAGGCGGGCCCCTGGGCGATCGACGAATATCTTCAGTCACCGCTCGACAGCCGCTTTATCCAGTCGTTCAAGAGTGTAGCCGCCAGCCCGCTGTTCGAACGCGCGATGATCTTTAACAAGCCGTTCCGCTTCGAAGATATGGGGCGCCTGTTTCTCCAGCGGCTCGTCGCGCATGCTCGCGGCGCGCTCGACACGCGGCCGCATCGGATCATCGTCGGCCGTCCGGTCGAATATGCCGGCGCACGCGCCGATCCAGCGCTGGCGCGGCAACGCTACGACGCGATGCTCGCGGCGTTCGGTACCGAAATCTACTATGTTCACGAACCGCTCGGCGCCGCGCATAGCTATGCGTCGCGGCTCACCGAGCCGGCGACGATATTGGTTGCGGACTTCGGCGGCGGTACGACCGACTTTTCGATCGTCCGCGTTGCCGAACCGGGCGCCCCGCGCCGTTGCGTACCGCTCGCCTCGTCTGGGATCGGCATCGCGGGCGACCGCTTCGACTATCGTATTGTCGACCGGTTGGTGCTGCCTTTGCTGGGCAAGGGCAGCAATTATCGGTCGTTCGACAAATTGCTCGAGATCCCGGGCGGATATTTCGCCGATTTCGGCGACTGGTCGCGGCTTGCGATGATGCGCAACCGCCGGACCATCGAAGAACTGCGCCGCCTTCAGCGCGACGCCGTCCGGCCCGACCTCATCGGCCGCATGATCGGGCTGATCGAGCATGAACAGGGTTTCCCGCTCTACGACGCGGTCGGCCGGCTCAAGCGCGCGCTTTCGAGCAGCGATCACGCCGAGTTTCAATTTGTAGGCGGCGGTGTGGAAATCAGCGCCGATGTACGCCGCGCGGATTTTGAGCGGTGGATCGCCGGCGATTTGCTCCGCATCGAAAGCGCGATGGATCAGGCGCTCGTCCGCGCGGGCATCGAGCCGATGGATATCGACCGCGTGTTCCTGACCGGCGGATCGTCACTCATACCCGCGATCAGGACGATATTCGACCGCCGCTTCGGCACCGATCGCATCGCAACCGGCGGAGAATTGACATCGATCGCACATGGCCTCGCACTGATCGGCGAAGAATCCGATCCCTCCGAATGGACCGCTTGATCCGGGCGGGGCTCCCTTCGGCACCATCGAAAGACGCTCGCTTCAGACACGAAAAAGCCCGCCATCCCCAAGGAAAGCGGGCTTTTTTGTTGGTTGCGGGAGTAGGATTTGAACCTACGACCTTCAGGTTATGAGCCTGACGAGCTACCGGGCTGCTCCATCCCGCGCCACCAATCGCGAATCTCGACGCCAAGCGCGAGCCGCTAACAGCAAAAGGCCGGCATTTCTGCCGGCCTCTAACTTTGTGAATGGGTTCTTCCGATTTCAGCCTCACGCCGACCACAATGCCTGGCGACGTCCTACTCTTCCGTTGCTTAAGCAGCAGTACCATCGGCGCTGTCAGGTTTCACGTCCGAGTTCGAGATGGGATCGGGTGGGTCACTGACGCCATGGTCACCAAGCAATGAAGTCGGCGTGGGTCAAAATCGGGTTTCAATCGATGTCCGTGCAATATTTGTCTGACTACAATCATCCACTTGTCGCGGACAACCCGTCAGGATTGTCGTTGATGGTGGGACTCTTAAGTGCGAATAGAGCAATTAGTATCGGTTAGCTCCACACGTTACCGCGCTTCTACATCCGATCTATCAACGTGGTGGTCTTCCACGGCTCTAAGAAATCTTATCTTGAGGGAGGCTTCCCGCTTAGATGCTTTCAGCGGTTATCCCGTCCATACATAGCTACCCTGCTGCGCGGCTGGCGCCACGACAGGTACACCAGAGGTATGTTCAACCCGGTCCTCTCGTACTAGGGTCAACTCCTCTCAAATTTCGACGCCCACGGCAGATAGGGACCAAACTGTCTCACGACGTTCTGAACCCAGCTCACGTACCACTTTAATTGGCGAACAGCCAAACCCTTGGGACCTGCTCCAGCCCCAGGATGTGATGAGCCGACATCGAGGTGCCAAACGATTCCGTCGATATGAGCTCTTGGGAATCATCAGCCTGTTATCCCCGGCGTACCTTTTATCCGTTGAGCGATGGCCCTTCCACTCGGGACCACCGGATCACTATGACCGACTTTCGTCTCTGCTCGACTCGTCAGTCTCGCAGTCAGGCAGGCTTATGCCATTGCACTCTTGCAGACGGTTTCCAACCGTCCTGAGCCTACCATCGCGCGCCTCCGTTACTCTTTAGGAGGCGACCGCCCCAGTCAAACTACCCGCCACAGAGGGTCCCTAATCCAGTTTCATGGATCGAGGTTAGACATCAGAAAACAACAGGGTGGTATTTCACCTATGGCTCCACGTCAGCTGGCGCCAACGCTTCAAAGCCTCCCACCTATGCTACACAGTTCTTTCCTAATGCCACTCTGAAGCTGCAGTAAAGGTGCACGGGGTCTTTCCGTCTAACCGCGGGTACTCCGCATCTTCACGGAGAATTCAATTTCGCTGAGCATCTCCTGGAGACAGTGGGGAAGTCGTTACGCCATTCGTGCAGGTCGGAACTTACCCGACAAGGAATTTCGCTACCTTAGGACCGTTATAGTTACGGCCGCCGTTTACCTGGGCTTCATTTCGCAGCTTGCACCACTCCACTTAACCTTCAGGCACCGGGCAGGCGTCAGGCCCTATACGTCGTCTTGAAGCCGACTTAGCAGAGCCCTGTGTTTTTGCTAAACAGTCGCTACCCCCTGGCCTGTGCCCCCTCAAACCGGTTGCCCGGAATGAGGGCCTCCTTCTTCCGAAGGTACGGAGGCAATTTGCCGAGTTCCTTCAGGAGACTTCTCTCAAGCGCCTTGGTATACTCTACCATCCCACCTGTGTCGGTTTAGGGTACGGTCTATAAT
>NZ_JBWKNS010000001.1:991412-1008525 GCF_059415685.1 Sphingopyxis sp. GW821-FHT10B01
GCCGCCGCTGAACGAGGTCGCCTTCCCCGCCTATTCGCGAATCAAGAACGATATGGCCGCAGTGCGGTGGAACTTCCTCAAGACGGTGCGGCTGGTCATGCTCGTTGCCGCACCCTTCTATTGCGGGCTGGCTGTCGTCGCCGGGCCGATGGTCGAAACCCTGTTCGGCGCCAAATGGCTCGGCATGGTCCCCTATATCCAGCTGATCTCGCTCGCGTTGATCCTGATGACGGTGCAAATTCTCTTCGCTCCCGTCACCAATGCGCTGGGCAAGCCGTCGATCCCGATGTTCTCGGCGATGAGCGGCGCGATTCTCTTTCCCGCCGCCTTCCTCATCGGGGCACAATGGGGCCTTGTCGGCATGGCGTGGGCCTGGCTGATCGCCGCCCCGTTGTTGCTGCTGATCACCGCGCGCCTTTCGGCGCCGCTGATCGGTGTGACTCTATGGGATATCGCGCGGGCGATGCTGCCCGGACTCGCCCCTGCGCTGGTGATGGCGATCGGAGTTGGCTTGACCGCAGAGGCGATCGCGCCGCTCGGCCTCTCCGCAGCGGTCCGACTCGTCGGGCTCGTCGCACTTGGCGTCACATTATATGGCGCGCTGCTCTGGTTGCTCGAGCGCGAGGCGATCGCGGAAGTGATTCGCCTTGTGCTGCGCCGGAAGAGTCCCGAAGCATAGCGGCGCCGGAGCGTCGTCCGGCGTCAGTCCGAAACTACGACGCTATATAGTCGCGCATCGCCGCGGCCTCGGCCTCGATCCGGTCGATGCGATATTTGACGAGGTCGCCGATCGATACGAAACCGACCAGTCGTCCATCTTCCACGACGGGCAGGTGGCGGATGCGGCGCTGGGTCATCTGCGACAGCGCGCCCATAACGGCGGTCGCCGGATCGCAGGTGACGGGCGATTTCGTCATCACCTCGTCGAGCTGGCGGTCGAGCGCCTCGGGACCATAAGAAGACATGAGCCGGACGAGGTCGCGTTCGGAAAAAATGCCGACGATCGCTTCGCCTTCCATCACTGGCACGGCGCCGATGCGGTGCTGTGCAAGCAGGTCGAGTACCGCGCGGACCGTATCATCCTTGCGCGCCGAAATTACCGGGCCCGTGCGCCCGTGAAGGATCGCTCCGATCGTCATTCCATACCGCTCCCCATCTCGATTCTCCGTAAGCAAAGCCTATCATGATTCGCGGCAAAGCCGAAACACCCGGCCGCATTCCATTCGCGCTTGGCCTTGATCGCCGGCTGGTCCATGGAAGCGCCCATGGTCAAACGCTCCCCGCTCGACGACGGCGACACGTCGAAAATCGCCTGGGCCCGCTATCGCCGGCTGATGAAAGGCATGGCGTTGGTGTCGCTGCTCGCGGTCGTCGGCGCGCTCGGCTGGCTTCGCCTGACGATGGGCGAGGCGCTGACCATCCATATGATGATCGCAACCGCCGCCGGAGTGGGCCTGTCGGTTCTCCTCGGCGCCGCACTGATGGGCCTTGTCTTCCTGTCGAGCGGCAGCGGGCATGACGAAGCGATCGAAGACCCTTTTGAAGACGATCCGGATATGAACCATGACCGATAACAAGCCCGACTGCCCCCGCGACCCGATATTGCGCGTCGTCCCCCGCCCTGCCGACATCAATGCCAACGGCCATATCTTTGGTGGCTGGGTGCTGAGCCAGATGGACATAGCAGGCGGCATCGTCGCCGGACGCGAGGCGCAGGGCGCCGTCGCGACGGTCGCGATCGAGACGATGGAATTCATCGCTCCCATCCTGCTGCGCGATATCATCTCTATCTATGCGCACATCGAACGGCGCGGCCGCACCTCGATGGCGATCCGGATCGAGGTCATCGCGACCCGCGACGGGGGGCGGACCGAGGAGCGCGTGACCGAAGGCGTGTTCACCTTTGTCGCGCTCGACGAGAATCACCGGCCGCGCGCGCTACCGCCGGTCTGAACGCCGGATCAGCCGCCCTTCATTTTCTGCCGGAAAGTCTGCACAAGACTGTCGTTCGCGGGCACACGCACGCGCCAGACCCAGCTGCTACCGCGCCGTTCCCACCCTTCGGGAGTCGGCTCGATCGCAAAGGGGATCAGCATCTCGACCTCGGCATCGAAGGGCCGCGCATTGGTCAATGTGATCGCCCATGTCTGATATTCGCTCTTGGCATCGCGGTCGCTGACCACCGCGCGAAACTGTATCGCCGGGCTCTGACCGATGTCATAATCGACCCGCTCGTCCTTCGCCTTGTCGCCGATCGGCGCTTCGCCGACCAAGAGGCGGCGCCCGCCGATCGTCTCGAACACTGCGGCCGTGCCGGCGGGAAGCGCCAGTCCCAGCCCGTCCGATTCGCGATTCTGAACGCGGAGCCGCATCATCAACGGCTGCGGCTGGCTGTTCTGGTACAGCGTGCCGGCATAAAGCTGTTCGACCGCAACCTTGTCCCTGGCGAGCAAGGCGACCTGCTTTTGCCTCTTGGCCGACACGTCGACGCGGAACGGAATGCGATAGAATTTGAGGTCGCCGAGATCTTCGGGGGGAGGAGGCGGGGGCGGAGGCGGCGGAGCAGCGATCGGAGCGGGCAGCGCCATATAGCGCATATCCCGGCTACGCGCGCTCGTCACCACAAGCTCTTCGGCGCGGTCCATCATGCCAAAATTATCCTCGATCTCGATGATCGGCGGCAGTTCCCACAAGGGATGCGTGCTGGTGATATCCATCGGCCAGCATTTGAGGATGAGCGGCCCCGGGGTGCTGCGCGGCAGCGGCGGGCTATATGCCTTGTTGAGCCGCCCGGCGATGACGTTGAGCTGCGCGCCCGGAAAACTGGTGACCCCGCCGTTCGCGACGGTGATCCAGCCGGTCATACCCAGCGTCTTTCCGTCGGCGCCGCGATCGGCGACATAATTGGCCGCCCAGTCGAATCCCTCGGCCAGATAGAGCAGCTGGATTTTCACCGTCCGCGCCGCCTTGCTTTCGACAAGCACCGACAAGGTCGGCTTGGCCGACAGGTCCTTGGGGACGCGGGCGTACAGCATGCGCTCGGGAAGGCCCGAGCAGGCGAGCGCCTCGACCCCCGCCGCGGTGTGGAGAATGACCCCGCCGTTCGGCCCGGACTGGATCACCGCTTCCTGCTCGACGACCTTGCCAGTCGCGCGGCTGGTTCGCCGCAAGGTAACGCTGCGCTTGAGATAGGCGTCGACCAGTCCTGCGGGTGACAGGAGCCGGGCATCGCGATTCTTTTCGATCACGCCGTCGGGAAGACCGCTGACGACCGCCGTTTCGGGAAGCAACCCCTCGGCCACCCCCTCGAACCGCAAGACCGAAGTGCCCGCGGGCAGCGTGACCGTGCGCGTTTCGGTAATGAAGGCAAAACCCTGTGGCCAATTGGGGTTGATCGGCCCGGCGCCGCGATTGGGCGCGCGATAGACGGTGACCGCAGCATCGTCGATCTTCGCCGACACGACGACCGGCGGCGAAGCCTGGGCAAGCGCGGACGCCGGCACCAGCAGCGCCGCGCCCCACGCCAGCAGAGGCCAGGCCCGCATCGCGCGGTTCTCAGTAACGCGAATCGAAAGTGACGGTGACGTCGACCTTGCCGTTGGCGGGCACGGGCACCTGCCATTCGACCCGGTCGGCCGAGATACGTTCCCCCTTCAGGCTTTCATCGCTGATTCGCACGTCGCCATAAAGCCCGTCCTGCGCGAGCAGCACCGTCACCGGCGCCGGCCGGGCGTTGGTGACGGTATATTTCATCTTGGTGACCCAGCGCGAATCGCCCTTGCGCGTGCGCGACACGACGGTCGGCTGTACCTTCACGTCAAAAGCATCGCCCGTGCGCAGCGACATCGCCGACCCCATCGGGGTGTGGCCGATGGCGTTTTCGCCGATGAATTGAGGGTCGCCGCGCGCGTCACGCATATAAACACGAATCGTACCTGCGGGCAGCTGGTCGCCGAGCCCGCCCTGCCGCGAGGTCGAAAAACGCAGCACGCTCGCGGTGCTCACCGGCTCGGTATTGCTGCCCAGCCAGCTGTTCACATATTCATAGGTCGACCGCGCGGGCGCGCCCTTCACGTCGAGGAAACTGACCTGTTTCTGCTGCGCGTTGGCGATCGTCGTCCGTTCGGCGAGCGGATACAGATAATAGTCGCCGAGCCGCTCGCGCGCGTTGCTTTCGGTTCCGGCCGAATCCATCGTGCCGGTCATCTGGCGGAAACCGCCACCCCCGCCCGGATTGCCTGCAACGAGCAAGGTCCGCGCATTGCTGAATGTCGTGCCGGTGCTGTTGGTCAGCGTCACCCAGCCCTGGATGTCCATTGCCCCCTTGGCAGCATCGAACAGCGCGACATAGTCCGCCGTCCAGCCGAGGTTGGGAGTGAGGTAGGAGAGGCGCGCCGGGACGGTGCCGGCATTCGCGGCATCGACCGTCACCGACAGTGTCGGGCGTGCACGCAGATTGGGCGGCAGCCGGTCGAACACCGCACGCACGGGCAGGCCGTCGTCGCGCAGCACTTCGATCCGTTCGCCGATCTGGAGCACGATGCCGCCGTTGGCGGCGAGAACCTTTGCACGCTCGGTGCGTTCGGCGCCGGTCGCGGGGTTGGTGCGGACAAGGGTGATCGACTGGCCGACCGCCTTGTCCATCAACTTGTCGGGGGTGAGCAGGTCGAAATCGAAATTCTGTTCGACGATGCCGATGCCGGGACCCGAAAGCGTTACCGTCTCGGGACGGATACGCGCCGACACGTCAGGAAATTCGATCCGGTTCCGCCCGACGGTGACGCTGAGCCGGCGGTCGTCCTGCACCAGCGACTGGCCATTGTTATAGATGGTGACGGCAACATCGCCCTGTGCATTGCCTTGGGCCGGATCCTGCGCGGCCGCCGGGAGCGAAACCAATCCCGCCGCCAGAGCAGCCGGAACGCAAAGCATTGCCACAGCGCGCATAAAAAAACCTCCCCGCGAGTATAGGCGAGGAGGTCTATGTCATGTCGAATTCAAAGGCTAGCGCCAAATCGCGGGCCTATTCAGCGGCTTCCACGTCAGAGCTGCGCGTCGCGAGGGTGCGGCGCGTACGACGCGGCTTGGCGGCCGGCGCCTCGTCGGCAGCATCGCTTTCGGCGCTGCGGTCAGGACGCCCGATCGCAGGCGGCAGAACCGCCGTGTCGATCCCTGCGTCACCATTGTCGGCGCTCTCTTCCTGCCGCGGACGGCGGGCCGGGCGGCGCGCCGGGCGCGGGGCGGCGGCGCGTTCTTCCTCGACCGCTTCTTCGCGTGCGGACGCTTCGCTGCGATCGTTGCGATCGTCGCGCACTTCCTCTTCGTCGCGATTGCGGGCGACGGCGCGCGCACGCGCCGGCTGGCGGTTGCCGCGATTGTCATCGTCGCGATTGCCGCGCGGTTCGCGATTGCCGCGATTATCGTCCTCACGATTGCCGCGATTGTCGCGCTGGCCACGATCATTGCGATCGCTCCGCTCGTTGCGATCATTCCGGTCGCCGCGGTCGTCACCATTGTCGCCATCGTCGCGGTCGGTGTCGATATCATTGTCGGTATCGTCATGGCCGTCGAAATCCTCGACGCCGCGAATCTCGCGCTGGCGGTCGGGGCCACGGTCCTGCCCGTTCTGGGCGTTCTTTTCGTCCTGACGGGCGCGGAAGTCGCTCACGACGCGGAAATAATGGTCGGCGAACTGCAGATAATATTCGGTCTGGACCCGGTCGCCCGCAAGCTGCGCGTCGCGCGCGAGGTTGCGATATTTCTCGATCATCTGGGCGCCGTTGCCGCGCGCCCGACTGTCGATGCGGTTGGCCTGGTCGACCCCACCGCGTCCGCCCGATTGCGGCCGATTATTGTTGTTGCTGTTGTTGTTACGGCCGCGACGGCGACCGTTCTGTCGGTTGTTCATGTTCAACTGAGACATCCTGTCGATAAGCTAATAAGCTACGCCAACCCCTTTTGGCCGACCGCGCCATTGCGCGCCGTGCCCGCGCTCCTTGCGCGGTTCTTGCCCTTTACCGCTTGCGCCGAACCCCACGGTCCCGCACCAGCATCGTAAGTGGGAAGCAGACCAGCCGGACCAGTATCGATGCTGTCCGCATCGCCAAAGGGACCCCGATCAGGTCTGTGAGCCGCCCCTATCGTGCTTTGCGGCGGAAACCAAGCGAATTCTTGCGGGCGGGTCAGGTGCGGGTCAGCAAAAGCGCCCTGTCGCGACCGCCCAGATCCTGTTTGCAGGTGACGGCAAATCCCGCCGCTTCGGCGAGCTCGCCTACAGACATATGTTGCGTGTGCCCGATTTCAAGGATGGCGATGCCCCCGGGGCCTAGAAGATGCGGCAAATCAGGGATGATCCGGCGATAGTCGTCAAGGCCGTCGGCGCCGGCGAAGAGCGCCCCGGGCGGCTCGTGATCGGCGACATCGGGCATCAATTTTTCGGTATCGGCGATATAGGGCGGATTGCAGAGGATCAGGTCGAACTGGCCAGCGAGCCCCGATGCCCAATCGCCGATCCGGAATCGTGCGCGTTCGGCCATCTCAAGGTCGATGGCATTGTTCTCGGCCCAGGTGACGGCCTTCTCCGCTTCGTCGATTCCCAGCCCGTGCGCCGCGGGCCATTGGGCCAGCGCCGCGAGAAGCAAGGTGCCCGGCCCGGTTCCAAGATCGAGTATGCGCTTCGGCCCGTCGGTGCCGAAATGATCGATCGCGGCCTCGATCAGCGTTTCGCTGTCCGGGCGCGGGATCAGCATGCCCGGGCCGACCATAAGCCGGATCGTCCAGAAATCGCGATAGCCGACGATATAGGCGACGGGTTCGTGCGTCATTCGCCGCCCGATCAGCCGGGCGAATTCGGCGGGCACTTCGAAGCGGTAGGGATCGAGCAGCAGCGCCTGCCGCTCGACACCCAGCGCATGCGCCATCAGCAGTTCGGCATCGAGGCGCGGCGTGTCCGACACCCCCGCGAGCCGCTGCGCCGCATCGCGCAGCGCGGCGCCGACGTCAGTCACCCAGCCCCGCCAGCCGCTGCGCCTGATCTTCGGCGATCAGCGCGTCGATCAACTCGCCCATCGCGCCTTCGATGATTTCGGGCAGGCGATGGAGCGTCAGGTTGATGCGGTGATCGGTCACGCGCCCCTGCGGAAAATTATAGGTGCGGATGCGTTCGGAGCGGTCGCCCGACCCGACCATCGACTTGCGCGCCGACGCTTCGGCGCTGTGGATCTTCTCGCGTTCCAGATCGTAGAGCCGCGCGCGCAGCACCTGCATCGCCTTGGCGCGATTCTTGTGCTGGCTGCGCTGGTCCTGCTGGATCACGACAAGGCCTGACGGAATATGCGTGATGCGGATCGCCGAATCGGTGGTGTTGACATGCTGACCGCCCGCACCCGACGCGCGATAAATATCGATCTTGAGGTCGCTGTCGTTGATGGCGACGTCGACCTCTTCGGCCTCGGGCAGCACCGCGACGGTCGCGGCGCTGGTGTGGATGCGGCCCTGACTTTCGGTCGCCGGCACGCGCTGGACGCGGTGGACGCCGCTTTCGAACTTGAGCTTGGCGAAAACGCCCTGCCCCGTCACCGACGCGACGACTTCCTTGTAGCCGCCAACCTCGGTCTCGTTCGCCGAGATCACTTCGACCTTCCAGCCCTGACCGTCGGCATAGCGGCTGTACATCCGCAGCAGATCGCCCGCGAACAGCGCCGCTTCGTCGCCGCCCGTGCCGGCGCGGATTTCGAGCATCGCAGCGCGTTCGTCGGCGACATCCTTGGGCAGCAGCTTGATCGCAAGATCGTGCTCGGCGGCGGGCAGCGCCTCCTCGACCGCGGCGATTTCCTCGGCCGCCATCGCCTTCATCTCGGGATCGGCGAGCATTTCGGTCAGCGAGGCCAGTTCGCCGCGCAGCCGCACGACTTCGCGCGCCGCGGTGGCGACAGGTTCCAGTTCGGCAAATTCCTTCGACGCCGCGACGAAATCGGCGGGCGCCATATCGCCCGTCGCCATGCGCGCTTGCAGCGCGGCATGGCGTTCGATGATCGCGTCGATCTGTCTTTCGGAAACATTGGTCATCAGAGCGCGCGGACGACCGCCTCGACCTGCCTCGCCCGGTCGCTGTCCCCACGGACATTGACGTAAGCCACATCGTCGCGTGTGCCAACCGAGACCAGCGCGTGGGCCGGAATCTTGACCGCCTTGTCGAACCGCTTGCGCGGCGATCCGGTGGCTACGATATCGGCCGAGAAGCCGCCGCTGCGCAGGGTGGCGAGAGCCTTCATCGCTTGCGCGAACTGACTATCGTCCTCGACCGCGATCACTGCGTCGAGCCGGTTGTCGATGATATCATCGGCAAGCAGCATCGCCAGCCGCTCGATCCCGGCCGCCCAGCCGACCGCGGCGGTCGGCGGTCCGCCGAGCGCTTCGATCAGCCCGTCATAACGCCCACCGCCGAGCACGGTGCCCTGTGCCCCCAGCCGGTCGGTGACGAATTCGAACGCCGTATGGCGATAATAATCGAGCCCGCGCACGAGCCGCGCGTTGCGCTCCCACGCGACGCCAGCCGCATCGAGGCCGGCGGTGACCGCACCGAAGAAATCCTGCGCCTCGCCGGTCAGGAACGCGTCGATGTCGGGCGCGCTGTCGGCGATCGGACGGTCCTTGGCATCCTTGCTGTCGAGGATACGCAGCGGGTTCTTGTCGAGCCGTGCGAGGCTGTCTTCGGACAGGTCGCCGCGGTGCGCTTCGAAATGCTCGACCAGCGCAGTACGCCATGCGTCGCGGCTCGCGGCATCGCCGAGCGTGTTGAGCGTGAGGGTCACGCCCTCGCCGATGCCGAGCTCTTTCAGGAGCTGGTCGGCGAAGACCAGCAACTCGGCGTCGGCAAGCGGGCTGTCGCTGCCCAGAACTTCGGCATCGAGCTGGTGAAACTGGCGATAGCGTCCCTTTTGCGGGCGCTCGTAACGGAACAGCGGGCCGTGGGTCGCGACCTTGAGCGGCGCGAACTGCTGCCAGCCGTTGGTGATGTACGCCCGCGCGATGCCGGCGGTAAATTCGGGGCGCAGCGTGATCGATTCACCGCCGCGATCCTCGAACGAATACATTTCCTTCGACACGACGTCGGTCGTCTCGCCCAGCGAGCGCGCGAACACCGCGGTCGGCTCGATCACCGGCACTTCGATGCGCTTGTAGCCATAGAGGCGACGCACCCGCTCGAATGTATCGACGACGTGCGCGAAACGGTCGGCGAAATCGCCGAGCATGTCCTGCGTGCCACGCACGGCCTGCGGAGTCGGGATCTTCGCGGATTTGTCCTTGCTCATGGCCGCGGCGTCTAATGGTTTTTCGTCGAAAGGCAAAGGGCGCTTGCAGAGCGTTCGCTGGACCTCACGGCCAATCGGAGGCAAAGAAACGAACATGATAAAAGCACTGTTCGTCGCACCCGCGCTCTTCGTCCTCACTACGCCCACCGTCTACGCCCAAGAGGGCAACAGCCGGCCGCAGCCGGTCGTCCAGCCACTGACCATCCCGCTGCCCGTCGACCGGCCCTATCCCGGCACGATGCAGCTGAAGGTCGACGCGACGGACTTTGCGCGCGGCATCTTTCATGTCCGCCAGACGATTCCCGTGGCAAAGTCGGGTAAGCTGACCCTGCTCTATCCCGAATGGCTGCCCGGCAAACATGCCCCACGCGGCGCGATTGCCGAGGTAGCCGGGTTCAAGGCGAGCACAGGAGGAAAAGCGCTCGTCTGGACGCGCCAGCCGACCGATGTCTATGCGTTCGACATCGACGTACCCGCAGGCGCGAAGAGCATCGACGTAACATTCGATTTCCTGTCGCCGACGCGCACGAGCGAAGGCCGCGTCGTGGTGACTCCCACGATGATGAACCTGCAGTGGGAGCAGGTCAGCCTGTATCCCGCGGGCTATTTCACCCGCGCGATCCCGGTGCAGCTCGAAGTGACGCTGCCCGACGGCTGGACCGGTGCGTCGGCGCTCGACGGCCTGAAGGTTTCGGGAAACCGCTACAGCTTTGCCCCGACCAATTACGAGGTGCTGGTCGACAGCCCGATGTTCGCGGGAAAATATTTCCGCAAATGGGATCTCGGCAACAAGGTAACGCTCAACGTCGTCGCCGATGAAGCAAAATATCTCGAAGCGAGCCCCGATCATATCGCGCGCCACGCGGCGCTGGTGTCCGAGGCGGTGGCGCTGTTCGGGGTGCGGCATTTCGACCGCTATGAATTCCTGCTCGCACTCACCGACGAACTCGGCGGCATCGGGCTCGAACATCATCGCAGCAGCGAGAACAGCCGCAACCCCGACTATTTTACCAAATGGAACGACAATGACAGTGAGCGCGGGCTCCTGCCGCACGAGCTGACACATAGCTGGAACGGCAAATATCGCCGCCCCGACAAGATGTGGACCCCCGATTATCGCACCCCGATGCAGGACAATCTGCTGTGGGTCTACGAAGGCCAGACGAGCTTCTGGGACCTCGTTATCGCCGGTCGGTCGGGGATTCAGTCGAAAGACATGATCCTCGCCGAATGGGCGACGAACGCGGGCTATTACAGTGCGCAGCCAGGGCGGCTGTGGCGCTCGGTCGAGGACACGACGCTCGACCCGATCATCGCGGCGCGCAAACCCAAGCCTTTCGCGAGCTGGTCGCGGAGCGAAGATTATTACAACGAGGGATCGCTGGTCTGGCTGGAGGCCGACATGCTGATCCGTCAGGCCACGAACAACGGCAAAAGCCTCGACGATTTCGCGCGCGCCTTTTTCGGCGGGCGTGAGGGGGATTGGGGGCAGGATACATATGATTTCGACGATGTTATAGCGTCGCTGAACGCCGTTTATCCGCACGACTGGGCGAATTTCCTGCGCGAAAGGCTCCAGACGCCGGGGCAGGCCACGCCCGTCGGCGGTATCGAGCGTGCGGGGTATCGTCTTGTCTGGCGCGATGCGCCCAATGTGTACGACCGCGACCGCATGGCGCAGGCGAAAAACGCCGACCTGACCCATTCGCTGGGCATGACCGTCGACAAGGATGGCATCGCGAGCGCCATCCTGTGGGACGGCCCCGCGTTCAAGGCGGACATCGTCAACGGCACGAAAATCGTCGCGGTCGACGGCACCAGCTATAGCCGCGAGCGCCTGGAAAGCGCGATTCGCACCGCGACCGACGGCAAGACCCCGGTGCGTCTGCTCGTCGAACGCGGCGGCCGCTATCGCAATATCGAGCTCGATTATCACGGTGGCCTGCGCTGGCCGCACCTCGAAAAAACGGGCGGTGGCCCCGACTGGTTTGATCGGCTATTGGCGCCGCGCCGCCAGCTGTAAAAGATTCGGCGGAGAACAGAATAAAGGACTCCATTCTCCCATGCGCATCGACCTGATTCCCGCCGGCGACAGCCCGCCCGACAGCCTGAATGTCCTGATCGAAGTCCCGATCGGCGGCGAGCCGGTGAAATATGAATTCGACAAGGCATCGGGCGCGCTGTTCGTCGACCGCTTTCTGCACACGCCGATGCGCTATCCCGCCAACTATGGCTTCGTGCCGCACACGCTGGGCGAAGACGGCGATCCGCTCGACGCTCTGGTCGTCGCGCGCTCGCCGATCGTCGCGGGCGCGGTGGTGAAGTGCCGCCCGATCGGCGTGCTGATGATGGAAGACGATGCCGGCGGCGACGAAAAGCTGCTGTGCGTCCCCGTCAACAAGACCTTCCCCTATTATGCCGACGTCGCGAGCTACACCGACATGCCGCCGATCGTGCTGCAGCAGATCGAGCATTTCTTCACCCACTATAAGGATCTCGAGCCCGGCAAATGGGCGAAGCTCAACGGCTGGGGCGACGTCAATGAAGCGAAACGCATCATCGTCGAGTGCATCGAGCGCGCGAAGGCGACCGGCTTCTAATTGCTGTCCGCGGGCGCCGGGCCTTGGTCCGGCGCCCCGATAATCCGCACATCCTGCCGCGGATAGGGAATGGCGATCCCGGCTTCCTTGAAGCGATCCCAGATCCCCAGAAACACCTCACCCTGAATATTGCCGAGCCCCGCTTCGGGGTCCGAAATCCAGTAGCGCAGCTCATGCTCGACCGCGCGTTCGCCGAACGCCGTGATCCACACCGCCGGTTCGGGCTCGTTCAGGATCCGCGGGTTCGTCATCGCAGTTTCGACGATCAGCCGCTGCGCAAGCCGCAAATCGCAGCCATAACCGACCGGAATGCGCATCCGCACGCGCACCTCGGGGCTCGCATAGCTCCAATTTTCGACCGGCTGCGTCATCAGCAGTTCGTTCGGGATCAGATGCTTCTTGCCGTCGCGGGTGACGACATTGACCGCGCGCACCCCGATCTTGGCGACTCGCCCGACATTGGGCACGCCGTTCGTCGCCGCCGTGCCGCCCATGCTGCTGCCGTCGCCGACGACGATGATGTCGCCCGGCTTGATCGAGCGGTCCATCAGCAGGATGATCCCCGCGATCAGATTGCCGACGGTTTTCTGCAGCCCGAAACCGATCGCGAGGCCCGCGGCGCCCGAAAAGACCGCGAGTGCGGTCAGGTCGATCCCGAGCAGATCGATACCGAACAACAGCGCAAAGACGGCCAGCGCAATCGCGATCAGCTTTTCGGCAAGCAGCCGCTGCGTCGCATCGATCTGGGTGTTGCGGCGGAGCAGCCATTTGATCGAGCGCAGGACGACACGCACCGCCAGATAGAGCAGCACCGCGACGATGATCGTCGAGAACAACCCGTAGAGCGACAGGCGGTACGAGCCCACATCGATACCGATGGCCTTCAGCGCGTCGATCGTGCGAACGACACCTTCGGGCAGCCCGTCCACCCTGCTCATCCTGCCATCGCAGCAAAGCCGCGCTCGAGATCGGCGATCAGGTCGGCCGGATCCTCGAGCCCGATCGACAGGCGAACCAGCGGGTCGGGATCGCTCCAGCCGGTCGCGGTGCGGATCGTCGCCGGATCACTGGGTACGACGAGGCTTTCATAACCGCCCCAGCTGAACCCGATGCCGAAATGCACGAGCGAATCGATGAAGCGCGTCCGCGCCGCCTCGTCGACGCCTTTCAGCGTGAAGCCAAAGAGTCCGCTGGTGCCACGAAAATCGCGCGACCAGATCGCCTGGCCCGGATCGCCGGGCAGGGCGGGATGGAGGACGCGGCCGACCTCGGGCCGTGCCGCGAGCCAATTGGCGACCGCAAGACCGCTCTCGCCGTGGCGCTGCATCCGGACATCAAGCGTGCGGAGGCCGCGCAGCATCAGCGCGCAATCGTCGGGCGAAACCGCCTGCCCGAGTTGATAGGCCGCCTGCCGCAGCCGCGGCCAGACGGCCTTGGTCGCGGTGAGCGAGCCCATCATCGCATCGCTATGCCCGCCGACATATTTGGTAAGGCTCATCATCGTCACATCGATGCCGTGCGCGAGCGCCGGAAAGAGCAGCGGTGTCGCCCAGGTGTTGTCGAGCATCGTCAGCACGCCGCGCGCGCGCGCGGCTGCAACAATCGCAGGGATATCCTGCACCTCGAAGGTCAGGCTGCCCGGCGATTCGAGGAAGATCAGCTTGGTTTCGGGCCGGATCAGCCCGGCGATGCCCGCGCCGACGAGCGGGTCATAATAGCTCGTCTCGACCCCCAGCCGCGCGAGCATGCCGTTGCAGAAAGCCCGCGTCGGTTCGTACGCGCTGTCGACCATCAGCAGATGATCGCCGGGCGACAAGAGCGCGAGCAGCCCCGCCGAATTGGCGGCAACCCCCGACGGATAGAGCAAGGTGCCTTCGGCGCCCGGCTCCATCTGCGTCAGCGCGTCGGCGAGCGCCCACACCGTCGGCGTCCCGCGCCGGCCGTAATAAAGCTTGTCGTGCGTCGCGTGGCCGCGCGCCTTCAGGTCGGCGATATTGTCGTAGAGAATCGTCGAGGCGCGCCACACCGGCGGATTGACGACGCCGCCGCCGAGCCGCGGGTCGCCGGTCCATTCGGGCCGCCGGCCGCCCTGCACGAGCTTCGTTGCAGGGCGGAGGTTTTCGTCATCGCTGTTGCTCATCCCCGCTTGTTAGCGGGACGCACGCCAAAATCCACCTTCGCGGGGCGACGAACCAGATTTTCAGGCCGCGCCGGTCGCCTTGGGCGTCGCAGGATCGGCGCCCCATTCGACCCAGCTGCCGTCATAGACCGACACATCTTCCTTGCCGAGCAGATGTGCGCCGAACGCGACGACGGTCGCGGTCATGCCGCTACCGCAGGTCGTGACGAGCGGCTTGTCGAGATCGATTCCGGCGGCGTCGAACGCCGCCTTGAGCTCGTCACCCTGTTTCCAGGTGCCGTCGGCGTTGAACAATTCACTGTGCGGCAGGCTGCGCGAGTTCGGGATATGGCCGGGAGCAAGGCCGGGACGCGGATCGCGGTCTTCACCGGTGAAGCGTGCGGCGGGCCGCGCGTCGACGACCTGTTCGGCGCCGCTGTCGACGTTCGCGAGCATCTGATCCTTGGTGCGAACCGCCTTGGCATCGCGCCACACGGTGAAATGGCGGTGGCGCAGTGTCTGTTTGCCCATTTCGAGCGCGCGGCCTTCGGCCTTCCATTTGGCGAGGCCGCCGTCGAGGAGCGCGACGTCGTGCGCGCCGAACAGCTTGAGCAGCCACCATGCGCGCGCCGCGCTCTTCAGCGGGCTGTCGTCGTAGAGCACGATACGGCTGCCATCGCCGAGACCCAGCGACTGCATGCGGCTGGCAAATTTCTCGGCCTGCGGCGCCATATTTTCGACGTCGCTCGACGGATCGGTCAATTCAGCCAGATCCATGAAAACTGCGCCGGCAATGTGCCCCGCTTCATATTCGGCGCGTGCGTCGCGCCCGGCGTCCGCCATGAATTTCGTCGCATCGACGACCCGCAGGTCCGATGCCCCCAGTTCGCGTTCCAGCCAGTCGGTTGAGACCAAGGCGTCCATGTCATGCTCCTGTTGCGGCCGGTCGGGAACTTCTTTGCCTGTCCCTATCCCGGCCATCCTGCTGTGGCTTCTTTCCGGGGATAGTCAGCCTATGCCCCGCCCTGCGCTTTTTCAAGCGCGGTGGAGATGTGCCTCAGCCGATGCTGCACCGCAACAAAAAAGCAGTACCCTTATGGGCCAGATTATTGGCTACGCTTGATCGCCGTCGCGCGGGCGCCCGGGCGGTCGACATTATAGGACGCGCGGTCGAGCGGTAGCGGCGACAGCTTGCCGCTGCCGCTCGCGCCCTGTTCGCGGCCCAGCACGAAACTGCCCGCATTCTGGCCGAAGGCATCGCCCTCGCCGTCCCAATGATAGGTCACGTCGAACGCGATCACGGGCACCAGCATCGGCTTGCCGCCGATCATCAGCGGTTCGATCGCGGCGCGCGGCAGCATGACTTCGGTCGACAATAGCTCGCCGTCGCCGACAGCGAGCGCCATGTCGTCGCGCAGCACGCTGCCCCCCGCCCCGTCGAAGAAGCGGGCGAGCACGGCCTCGGGCATCGCCGATCCCTGATTCAACGCGAGTCGAACCATCAACCCGGTCGCGGGGACCGTTCCCTGATTGAGCAGGTTCAGCGCAAAGCCCACCGCGACATGATCGGGCGCGAAGCGAATACTGCGAATGTCGAGCGCCATCCCGACGATCGCGCGCCGTTCGCCGGTCACGCGCGTGACGAGCGGCGAGGCCGGGCGGGGTTCGGGCTGAGCCACCGGCGCCCGCACCGGTTGCGGCGCAGCCGGGCGCGGAGCCACGGGCGCGGCGGACTTCGGCGCCGGGGCGGCAGGCTGCGGCGCCGGAGCGCCCTCGTCGACCGCCGGACCCGAGACCGTCATGCGGCGGCGCCAGTACCAGAAGCCCGCACCCGCGGCAGCGGCTGCGGCGAGCAGCCACGCCCAAAGCGGTGTCCCCGACGGTGCGCTCGCTGGCGCGGCGGCGGCAGGCGGTTCGTCGGCTACAACCGGCCCTGCGTCCGTGACCGGAGCCTCGGGCACGGCGGTGGTTTCGATCGGAGGCAGCGCGGGACTGTCGATCGTGGCGGGCTGTGTCAGCGCCGCGCCGTTCGGCGCAGCGACGGTGCGCGGCGCCGCCGATGCCGGGGCCTCGCGGCGCGCCGGGGCTGGCGCGGGCGTCGTGACGGTCGCCGGCTGCGTCGGCGCGACTCGCGGGGGCGCCGCAGGCTGCACGGGCGCTGGCGCAGGAGTGGGCGTCGGCTGTCCGCGCCGTTCGCCCGGTGCGACGGGCGGCAAACCGTTGTCCGATGGGCCCTGCACGCCCGACGGGCGACCTTCGTCGGCGGGGGGCAGGCGGAAATCGAGCGGGCGTCCCGACGATGGCGCGGGCGCCGGCGTGTTCTGCGCGAGCACGGGCACCGGGCCCGTCAGGGCGAGCGCGATCAGCGGCAGCAACGCCGCTTTGCTTCCCTGCCCCTTCGTCCTGTTTGTCATTCTGTTTTCGCGATCCCGAACCATATATTTTGGCCAGCACGGCTGAATTGGCGCTGAACCCGGCCGTTTCCGCCCGACAAGGCGGTGACATGGGCCGCGCTGCGCACTAGAGCCTTTCCATGACCGATTCCAGCCCTACACCGCTCGCGCCGAAACATCTCGGCCAGTCCAGCGAACTTCCTGCCGCGCCCGAAGCCGCGATCCTCGACTATGTCCCCAATCCGCGCATCGGCGAGCTCTATCTCGTCCGTTTCGCGGCGCCCGAGTTCACGTCGCTTTGTCCGGTGACCGGCCAGCCCGATTTCGCCCACCTCGTCATCGATTATGCGCCCGGCGAAACGATCGTCGAATCGAAGAGCCTCAAGCTGTTCCTCGGCTCCTTTCGCAATCATGCGGGCTTTCACGAGGATTGCACCGTCGGTATCGGCCGCCGCCTGTTCGACGAGATGCAGCCGCGGTGGTTGCGCATCGGCGGTTACTGGTATCCGCGCGGCGGCATCCCGATCGACGTGTTCTGGCAATCGAGCGCGCCGCCCGCCGACCTGTGGCTGCCCGATCAGGGCGTCGCGCCTTATCGCGGGCGCGGCTAGTATTGATGCGGCACCGGCCCGCTCCCCCTCCCGGCCTCCCACAGGCTACTATCGTTGGGGAGGCCGGGAGGGGGAG